>NZ_JBHSDY010000004.1:0-246601 GCF_042651965.1 Castellaniella hirudinis | reverse complement strand
TAACCTTGTAGAGTACTGCAAGGCACACTTAGTGATCGTGTTTGTAGCCGACACAATTGAACAGTACAACGCAACCCGAATACATGAAGTGCATCAAGCCACGGATCTGCTACAATGCAGCCCGTCGCAAGGTGCGCCAGGCGTAACGGTCCTGCTAGACCGATGCGCAGTGCTTCTTCCAAATTGGCGCTCAAGACTCAGGACTCAAATCCCGAGACTCGAACGCAACCAGTTATGCTTGACGACCATAGCAAGGCGGACCCACTCCTTCCCATCCCGAACAGGACAGTGAAACGCCTTCGCGCCGATGATAGTGGGTGGACACCTGTGAAAGTAGGTCATCGTCAGGCTTTTATACCGCAAAGCCCCTGCAGACTCAGTCTGCAGGGGCTTTGTCTTTGGGGCGACGCGTCGCCCCAAGATCCGGACTAGATCAGTTTCCCGAACTGATTGATCAGCAGGTAGATCGAGAAGCCGCCGTAGAACAGCACGGCCCACAGAATTGCCGCAAAACGGATGCCGCCCAGACCGATGGCGCGCGGCAGCATGCAGCGGTTCAGCTGGATCAGCAGCACTGAATACACGAACATCACCAGGCCGTTCAACGCCGAGGCGATCACCAGCAGCAGCAGCGGCTGGCTGACGCCCGAGAGCAGAATGATGGAGCCGAAGGCCACCATCAGCCAGACCACCAGGAAGTACAAGCGGCTCTCGGTCCAGGTCTCGCTATCGCGCAGCCAGTTGGTCTTGGCGATGTCCGCCACGATCCGGCCGATCATGTCCAGCACGGTCAGGTTGGTCGACAGCAGCACGACCACGCCGGTGAGCCAGAAGGCCGGTCCGGCCCAGCTGCCGACCCGTTCGTTCAGGGTTTCACCCAACAGCCGCACGAAATCGAAGTTCTGCACGGTGCTGCCGACGCCGACATAGAGATAGGCCAGCATCATGAACAGCAGGATGGCGAACAGGCCCAATACGAAGAAGGTCAGGAACTGTTCGCGGTCGGCGACTTTCCACCAGCCGCGCCAGCGCCGCATATTGGCGTCATCCTGGCGAAAGAAATAGCCGATCGAGGCTTGGGTGGTTTCCTGGCCCGTGATGGGCGAGACGATTTTTGGCAGGTGCGCGCCCATGCCCAGGCCTTTGTCGCGCACCCAGTTGGACTGCGCCAGGTTCATGACCCCGCCGGCCCCGGCGAAGGCGATGGCGCCCAGCAGCAGGGCGATAGGCAGCTTGCCGATGGCTTCGGGGATTTTCGGGACCTCGGTCGTGAATCCTGAGACCAGGGCGCCCCAGGTCTGGCCGTTGAGCAGCCCCACGACGATGTAGATCATGAACAGGACGATCAGGGCGACCAGGAAGAACTGGATCTTTTCGACTGTCTGGTAGACCACGGGCGAGATGGTCAGGATGATGCCGATCAGCACCAGCGAGGCGATGGTGATGGGGATCACGGCGCCTTCGGACAGGCCGAAGGCGTAGGTCAGCGCCGTGGAACTGCCGGTGGCCCAGCCGGGCCACATCCAGGGGACGACGGCCATGATGATGAACAGCCAGCTCCAGGGCTTCCACAGCCGCGTGAAGCCCGTGACGGCTGTTTCTCCGGTGGCCAGCGTGTAGCGCGTGATTTCCATGTTCAGGAAATACTGGGTCAGGATGCCGATGGTGGCCAGCCAGACCAGCGCCAGGCCTGTTTGGGTGGAGATATAGGGCCACAGCACGAATTCGCCTGATCCGATCGAACCGGCCAGCAGCAGGACGCTGGGGCCGATGACCTTTTTCATCGGCAGGGGTTCGGGCAGATCGCGGTACGTGGCGGGGGGCAGGTTCCGGCTGCGGATTTCGTCGGCGACCTGGGAAGAGGGGGAGGCAGGACTGACGGCTGGATCGACCATATGCAGGACCTCTTGGAAATAAGGAGGGTCATGATGGTCATGCGATGCAGCCATGGCCACCACCGCGCGCCTGTGCTGTGTTCAGCAAGGCGTCAGCTTATGCTATGGGTCCGGGGGAGCAGGGTCAAGGATGTGATGGGGAAACCAAGGGTTAACCTGTATCGGATTGATCAGGCACGAGTCAGTCCATCGTGGACTGGCTCGTGTCCGGGTTCATCCCCGGCACAGCGCCAGCAGCCGGCTGGTCTCGTGCGCCGGCAGGCCCATGACGCCGCTGTGGCTGCCTGCCTGATGGGCGATCAAGGCCGCCGCGCGACCCTGGATGGCGTAGCCGCCCGCCTTGCCGAAGGGCTCGCTGCTGGCGACGTAGGCGGCGATGTCGGCCTGCGTCAGCGGCTGGAAGCGCACGGTGCTGATGCTGACGGCTTCGTGGAACGCGCCTTGGTGCGCCAGGACCACGGCGGTGTGGACTTCATGATCGCGGCCGGACAGGCGGCGCAGCATTTCGGCGGCGTCGGCCGCGTCGCGCGGTTTGCCCAGCACGTCGCCGTCCAGGATCACCGTGGTGTCGGCGCACAGGATGGGGGCATCCCGCCATGTCGCGGGCCAGTCGGCGGGCAGCGGCTCGGGGCGGCCGCCCGATGCCAGCCAGGCGACTGCGCGTTCGGCCTTGTCCCGCGCGGTGCGGCGGACGTAGTCGGCGGCCGCTTCGCCCGGCAGTTGGGGTTCGTCCTCGCCCTCCGGGGCGGGGACGCGCAGGATGCCGTGGGGAATGCCCAACTGATCCAGGATCTCGTGGCGGCGGGGGCTGGCCGAGGCCAGCAGGATGAAGGACGGCATATCAGCTCACCCGCAGGATCTTCAGGCCGTTGGTGCCGCCGCTGTCGCTGTAGAAGTCGCCCTTGGTCAGGATGATCCAGTCGCCGGCCTGCAACAGACCGCGCTGTCGCAGGATGTCGATGGCGGCTTCGCTGACCTCGGCGGGCGGCAGCGCGGCGGCATCGAAGGGCACGGTGTAGACGCCGCGGAACAGGGCGGCGCGGCGCTGGGTGGCGGGGTGCCGGGTGTAGCAGTAGATGGGCACGCCGGAACGGATGCGCGACATGATGAGCGGGGTGTGGCCGCTTTCGGTCAGGCTGATGATGGCCTTGATGCCGGGGAAGTGATTGGCGGCGTACATGCTGGCCAGGGCGATGGTCTCGTCGCAGCGCGTGAAGGTCTCGCCCAGGCGGTGGCCCGAGCGGATGCTGGTGGGTTCCTGTTCCGCGCCCAGGCAGATCCGCGCCATGGCCTGGACGGCTTCGACGGGATAGTCTCCAGAGGCCGATTCAGCCGACAGCATGACCGCGTCGGTGTAGTCGAGCACCGCATTGGCGACGTCGGACACTTCAGCGCGGGTCGGGATCGGGCTGGCGATCATGGACTCCATCATCTGGGTCGCGGTGATCACCAGCTTGTTCAGGGTGCGGGCGTGCTGGATGATGCGTTTCTGGATGCCGACCAGGCGGGCGTCGCCGATTTCCACGCCCAGGTCGCCCCGGGCCACCATCACGCCGTCGCTGGCGCGGATCAGGTCGTCCAGTGCCGTGTCGTCGGCCACGGCCTCGGCGCGCTCGATCTTGGCGATGATCCAGGCGGGGCTGCCGGCTTCGCGCACGAGCCGGCGCGCCGCCTCGATGTCGGCGCCTTCGCGGGGAAAAGACACCGCGACATAGTCCAGTTCGAGTTCTGCAGCCAGCAGAATGTCCTGGCGGTCCTTGTCGGTCAGGCTGGGGGCCGAGATGCCGCCGCCGCGCCGGTTGATGCCTTTGTTGTTGGACAAGGGGCCGCCGACTTCGACCCGGGTGTGGACGGAGCCCGCGTCGACGGACTCGACACGCAGGATGACCCGGCCGTCGTCCAGCAGCAACTCGTCGCCGGGGATGCAATCCTGGACCAGCGGCGGGTACTCGATGCCGACGATCTGGTCGGTGCCGGCATCCAGGGGGTGTTCGATGGACAGGGTGAAGGCGTCGCCCGGATGCAGTGTGATCGGACCGGCGCTGAAGCGGCCAATGCGGATCTTGGGGCCCTGAAGATCGCCCATCAGCGCGATGTGGCGGTCGTGCCGGGCGGCGATCTCGCGCACCAGCCGGACCCGCTCGCGGTGGTCGTCGGGTTTGCCATGGGAGAAATTCAGCCGGGCCACGTCCAGGCCGGCCAGGATCAGGGCTTCGATGCGTTCCGGGCTGGAGGTCGAGGGTCCCAAGGTGGCGACGATCTTGGTGCGGCGGCGGGCGGTCATGAGGGCGGGTTCCGGTCAGGCCCCGGTCCATGGTGCAAGGACGGCGGGGCGGGTTCGAGGGATTCCAAGCATACCCCACCGCCGCCTGCCGCGCGCCGTCCGCGCCTTCAGTCGCGGTGATAGGGGTGGCCCGTCAGAATGGTCCAGGCGCGGTAGAGCTGTTCGGCCAGCAGGATGCGGACCATGGGGTGCGGCAGCGTCAGCGAGGACAGGCGCAAGGTCTGGCGGGCCGTTTGCTTCAGCGCCGGGTCCAGCCCGTCGGGGCCGCCGATGATGAGGGCGATGTCGCTGCCGCCGCCCCGCCAGGTTTCCAGGTGGTTGGCCAGATCCCGCGTCGTCAGGTCGCGGCCGTGCTCATCCAGGATGACGCGCCAGGCCTGCGCAGGCAGGGCGGCCTCGATGCGCTGGGCCTCGGCGTGCATCAATTGCTGCGCGGTCTTGCCGCTGGTGCGGGGCTCGGGACGGATCTCGTGCAGTTCCAGGGCGCAGTCGCGGGGCATGCGCTTGGCAAAATCCTGCCAGGCGGTCTGGACCCAGGCCGGCATGCGGGTGCCGACGGCATAGACCAGGAGTTTCATGCGGGGGAGCGGGGCTCAGTCTTCGTCTTCGTCGAAGTCCATCGGCTCGCTGGCCTGGGCGGGGCCGGTGGGCAGCAAGCGGACGCGCACCGGCTTGGCTCCCCAGATCTCTTCCAGGTTGTAGTAGCTGCGGATGGCCGGCTGCATGCAGTGCACCACGATATCGCCCAGGTCGACCAGCAGCCATTCGCCGGTATCTTCGCCTTCATACGCGATGACTTCCAGTCCATTCTTTTTGGCCTGGTCGGCGACGTGGCTGGCGATGGAACGGGTCTGGCGGTTGGAGGTGCCGCTGGCGATGATGACGCGGTCGAACAGGCCGGTCAGGCCGGTGGTGTTGAAGACCTTGATGTCCTGGGCCTTGGCGTCTTCCAGGGCGTCGATGACGAGGCGTTGCTGTTTTTGCAGATTCATGGGGTGTGGGGGTCCAGGTAGAGCCGATGGGTGTGGATGTAGTCCAGCACGCGGGGGGGCAGCACCGCGTCGACGGAACGGCCGGCTGCCAGATCCTGCCGGATCGCGGTGGCGGAAATCGGCTGTGGGGTGAAGGGGATCCCGACCAGTCCGTCGGGTGTCAGGGCCTGCGCCAGTTCGGGCGGCGGCGCGACGGGCGTGCCGGGGCGTTCGGCCACCGCCAGCCGGACGTGCTGCAGCAATTCGCGCCAACGGTGCCAGGTGCAGAAATTGGCCAGTTGGTCCGAGCCCAGGATCCAGGTGTAGCGGGCGGTGGCGGGCAGGGCGGCCAGCGTATCGATGGTGTAGGTGACGCCGGCGCGGTGCAGTTCGATGGGGTTGACGCGCAGGCCGGGATCGTCGGCGCAGGCCAGTTCCAGCATGCGCAGCCGATGTTCCGGCGCCGCCCCCAGGCGGCCGCGCTGCCAGGGTCGCGCGGCAGGCAGCAATTCGACGTGTTCCAGCCCCAGGGCATCCCGGGCGGCTTGCGCCAGGGCGATATGGGCCCGGTGGACCGGGTCGAAACTGCCGCCCAGCAGGCCGACCTGGGGGGTTACAGCCATGCGCGCGGCCGCAGGTAGTCGGCCAGGGCCGATTCCGGCGACCCGGGTTCGGGCGTCCAGTCGTAGCGCCATTGGGCGACGGGCGGCATGGACAACAGAATGGATTCGGTGCGCCCGCCCGATTGCAGGCCGAACAGCGTGCCCCGGTCGTAGACCAGGTTGAATTCCACGTAGCGTCCGCGCCGGTAGGCCTGGAAGGCGCGTTCGCGCTCGCCGTAGGGCGTGTCGCGCCGGGCCTGGACGATGGGGGCGTAGGCCGGGATGAAGCAGTTGCCCACCGCCCGGGTCAGGGCGAAGCAGGCGTCGAAGTCCGGGGTGTTCAGGTCGTCGAAGAACAGACCGCCCACGCCGCGGGTTTCGCCGCGGTGGCGCAGCAGGAAGTAGTCATCGCACCAGGCTTTGTAGCGGGGATACTTGTCGTCGCCGAAGGGCGCGACCGCATCGTGGCATACCTGATGGAAATGGCGTGCATCGGATTCGACCGGGTAGTAGGGGGTCAGGTCCAGGCCGCCGCCGAACCAGAAGACGTCGGTGTCGCCGCCCTTGCCGTGGGCAACGAACAGGCGCACGTTCATGTGCGTGGTCGGCACGTGCGGATTGCGCGGATGCAGCACCATGGACACGCCCATGGCTTCCCAGCCGCGTCCGGCCAGTTCAGGCCGGTGGGCGCTGGCCGAGGGCGGCAGGGTGTCGCCGCGCACGTGGCTGAACAGCACGCCGGCGCGTTCGAAGACCGTGCCGTTTTCACAATACCGGGCCAAGCCGCCGCCGCCCTCCGGGCGCGTCCAGGGATCGCGGCCGAAGGCGGCGCCTTCGAGGTCTTCCAGGGACCGGACGATGCGGTCCTGGAGATCGGAAAAGGTGTCGTGGACCAGGGAGACGGGGACGTGCATGTCAGGGTCTATGCGGGGCAATGGTCAATCGTGCCGCTTGCCGGCGGCCAGGGCGCGCCAGCCGATGTCGCGGCGGAACTGGCGGCCTTCGAACTGGGTCTGGTTGACGGCGTCGTAGGCGGCCTGCTGGGCGCGGCGGATGGAGTCGGCCAGCGCCGTGACGCACAACACCCGCCCGCCGCTGGTGCGCAGCGGACCGCCGTCGGTCGTGGTGCCGGCGTGGAAGGTGACGCAATTGTCGGTATCGGGGGCCAGCGCCGTGATCGGGTCGCCCTTGTGGGGGGCGTCGGGGTAGCCGGCTGCGGCCAGCACCACGCCCACGGCGGTGCGCCGGTCCCAATCGATCTCGGCCTGGTCCAGCGTGCCGTCCAGGGCGTGTTCCAACGTTTCGGAAAAATCGCTTTTCACGCGCAGCATGATGGGCTGGGTTTCCGGATCGCCCAGGCGGCAATTGAATTCCAGGACCTTCAGGCTGCGGCTGGCGTCGGGGCCTGGACCGATCATCAGGCCGGCATACAGAAAGCCGGTATAGGGGATGCCGTCGTGCGCCATGCCCTGCATCGTCGGCTGGATGATTTCGCGCATGATGCGGTTGTGCAGGGCCGGAGTGACGATGGGCGCGGGCGAATAGGCGCCCATGCCGCCGGTATTGGGACCCGCGTCGCCGTCCAGCAGGCGCTTGTGGTCCTGGCTGGTGGCCAGCGGCAGGACGTGCTGGCCGTCGCACATGACGATGAAGCTGGCTTCTTCGCCGTCGAGGAACTCCTCGATCACGACGCGGGCGCCGGCTGCGCCGAAGGCGCCGTGTTCGCCCAGCATGTGGTCGATGGCGGCCAGGGCTTCGTCCAGGTCCTGAGCCACGACCACGCCCTTGCCGGCGGCCAGGCCGTCCGCTTTGACGACGATGGGCGCGCCCTGGGCGCGGATGTAGGCGCGGGCCTCGTCGGCGTCGGTGAAGGTGCCGTAGGCGGCGGTGGGAATGGCGTGGCGCACCATGAAGGCTTTGGCGTAGTCCTTCGAGCTTTCGAGCTGGGCGGCGGCCCGGGTGGGGCCGAAGATGCGCAGCCCGGCGGCGCGGAAGGTATCCACGATGCCCGCAGCCAGCGGCGCCTCGGGGCCGACGACGGTGAAGGCGATCTTTTCCCGGCGCGCGAATTCGATCAGGGCGTCGATGTCCTGCAGCGGCAGGTTTTCCAGGGTCGGCGCGCAGTCGGTGCCGCCGTTGCCCGGCGCCACGTAGACCTTGTGCACCCGGGGCGACTGGGACAGGCGCCAGGCCAGGGCGTGTTCGCGGCCGCCGGAGCCGATGACGAGCAGTTTCATTCGGCCTCGTCCAGGACGGCGGTGGTGTAGACCTCCTGGACATCGTCCAGGTCTTCCAGGAGATCGATGATCTTTTGCATCCGCTCGGCGTCCTCGCCGGCGAGCTCGACCTTGGACAGGGCCTTCATGACCACGCCGTGGATCTCGGCCTGCAGGCCGGCGGCGTCGAAAGCCTGTTTCAGGGCGGCGTAGTCGCCGGGTTCGCAGGTGACTTCGATCACGCCTTCTTCGTCGGACTGGACGTCGTCGGCGCCGTTGTCCAGGGCAAGATCCATGACCTGTTCTTCGGACGTGCCCGGGGCGAAGATGAACTGGCCGCAGTGCTTGAACATGAAGACCACGCTGCCGTCCTGGCCCAGATTGCCGCCGTGCTTGGAGAGCGTGTGGCGGACTTCGGACACGGTGCGCTGGCGGTTGTCGGTCATGCAGTCGATGATCAGGGCCGCGCCGCCGATGCCGTAGCCTTCGTAGCGGATTTCTTCGTAGTTGGCGCCGTCGTCCGTGCCGGCCCCGCGCTGGATGGCGCGCAGGACGTTGTCCTTGGGCATATTGGCGGCCATGGCCTTGTCCCAGGCCAGGCGCAGGGCGGGGTTGGCGTCCGGGTCGGGGCCGCCGGCACGGGCGGCCACGGTGATTTCACGGATGATCTTGGTCCAGAGCTTGCCGCGCTTGGCGTCCTGACGCCCTTTGCGGTGCTGGATGTTTGCCCATTTGCTGTGTCCGGCCATGATGTTCGAGTTCAAAGAGGATGCGTTCAAAGAACCTTCGATTTTAACCGCTTGGGCCGAATCAGTCTGCGGCGCTGCGCCGCAGGCCCGCCCAGACGATCGCCCCGATGATGAGGGCGCCGCCCGCCAGCGCGCGCGCCGATGGATATTGGGCGAACAGGAGGGCCGCAAACAGGATGGCGTAGACCGGCTCCAGTGCGATCACGATGCCGGCGGTGCGTGCCTTGAGATGCGCCAGGCTGGACATCATCAGCGCGTGAGGCAGGGCGGTGCAGCACACGCCCAGCGTGAACAGCCAGATCCAGTCCAGGGGCCGCAGCCCCGCGAACTCCGTCAGGCACCAGGGCAGGGTGAGCAGGGCGACGATGCCGTTTTCCCAGCAGGCCAGCTCGCGTGCCGGCAGCAGGCCGACGGCGGTGCGGTTGGCCAGGGTGAACAGGGCGAAGGTCAGGCCCGAAGCGAGCCCCCAGGCCAGGCCGACGGTGGCCTGGTCGCCGAAATCGAAGGACGGCGTGACCAGCGCCAGGCCGGCGGTGACCAGCGCCACCACGACCCATTCGTAGGCCTGGGTGCGCTCCTTGAACAGAAAGCCCTCGAGCAGGGTGATGAAGGCGGGGAAACTGGCGAAGCCCAGGGTGGCGATGGCGATGCCGCCGACCTTCACGGCGACGAAGAAAGTCGTCCAGTGGATGGCCAGCAGGATGCCGGCGGCCAGCAGCACGGGCAGGGCCTGTCGCCGGGGCCGCACCGGCCGGTGGCCGGCGCGGGCCATGAACAGCAGCAGCGTCGCCGAGGCGAACGCAGCGCGTCCCGCCGTGATCAGGGCGGCACCGGCCTGGATCAGTTCGCCAAAAATGCCGGTCAGCCCGAACAGGACGGCGGTGATGTGGATGGCCGTCGTGGCTTGGCGGGAATTCATGCTAGTCTGAATTGGTGTCGAACGGTCAGGCCCGGCGGGGGCCATAGGAGTCCATCGTGGAAAAACTGGAAAAGGCCCGGGTCATCCGGATCCATGGGCATGGCGGCCCCGAACTGATGCAACTGGAGGAAATCGACGTCCCGCCGCCCGCGCCGCACGAGGTCCGCATTCGCCAGAAGGCCGTCGGCCTGAATTTCATCGATATCTATTGTCGCACGGGGCTGTATCCGAACCCGCTGCCGCACGGCCTGGGGTTCGAGGCCGCCGGCGTGGTCGAAGCGGCGGGCGCCGAGGTGCGCCACCTGCATGTGGGCGACCGGGTGGCCTATGGGCAAAGCCCGATCGGCGCCTATGCGGACCTGCGCAATGTGCCGGCTGACCGGGTGGTGCGGATCCCTGTCGGCGTCAGTTTCGAGCAAGCCGCCGCGCTGATGCTCAAGGGCCTGACGGTGCAGTATCTGTTCCGCCAGACCTACCGGCTGCAAGGCAACGAGACGATCCTGTTCCATGCCGCTGCGGGCGGCGTCGGCCTGATCGCCTGCCAGTGGGCCCGGGCGCTGGGCGTGCGCCTGATCGGCACCGCGTCCACCCCGGAAAAGGCCGCATTGGCGCGCCGTCATGGCGCCTGGGAAGTGATCGATTCCTCGCGCGAGGACATCGTCGCCCGGGTCAAGGAACTGACCGGGGGCGGCAAGGTCCCGGTGGTCTACGACGGCGTGGGCAAGAGCACCTGGGAAATCTCGCTGGACTGCCTGCAGCCGCGCGGCCTGATGGTCAGCTTCGGCAACGCGTCCGGCCCGGTCGAGGGCGTGAACCTGGGGGTGCTGGCCGCCAAGGGGTCGCTGTACGTCACCCGGCCGACGGTGGGCTCCTATGTGCCCACCGCCCAGACCATGCAGGCCGCTGCGGACGAACTGTTTGAACTGGTCACGGCCGGCAAGATCGACATCGTCATCGGCCAGCGTTTCCCGCTGGCCGACGCCGCGCGGGCGCACGAGGCCCTGAATTCGCGCGGCACGACGGGCGCGACGGTGCTGACGCTGGATTAAGCCTCCTGGTGGTAGCGCTGCAGGCGCTCGACTTCTTCGCGCGACCCCAGGATGACGCCGATGCGCTGGTGCAAGGCGTCTGGCTGGACGTCCAGGATGCGGCCGGCGCCGTCGATGGCGCGGCCGCCCGCCTGTTCGACCAGGAAGCTCATGGGGTTGGCTTCGTACATCAGGCGCAGTTTGCCCTTGCGTCCTGAAGCGCGGGCGTCGCGGGGGTACATGAAGACCCCGCCGCGCGTCAGGATGCGGTGCACGTCGGCGACCATGGACGCGATCCAGCGCATGTTGTAGTTCTTGCCCAGGGGGCCGGTCTCGCCCTGCAGGCATTCGTCGATGTAGCGGCGCACGGGCGCTTCCCAGTGCCGCATATTGGACATGTTGATGGCGAATTCCGCCGTCTGTTCCGGCAGGCGGATGTTTTCGTGCGTCAACAGCCAGGACCCCATTTCGCGGTCCAGCGTGAAGCCCATGACGCCGGAGCCCACGGTCAGCACCAGCATGGTCTGGGGGCCGTAGATGGCGTAGCCGGCAGCGACCTGGCGAGTGCCGGGCTGCAGAAAGTCTTCTTCCTCGATCTCACGGCCGGCGGCCTCGGCGGGCGCCTGCAGCACGGAGAAGATCGTGCCGATGGACACGTTCACGTCGATGTTCGAGGAGCCATCCAGGGGATCGAACAGCAGCAGGTTCTGACCCTTGGGGTAATGGTTGGGGATGCGGTGGATGGTCTGCATTTCCTCGGAGGCCATGGCCGCCAGGTTGCCGCCCCATTCATTGGCTTCCAGCAGGATTTCGTTGGACAGCACGTCGAGCTTTTTCTGCACTTCGCCCTGGACGTTTTCCGTGCCCAGGCTGCCGAGCACGCCGCCCAGCGCCCCCTTGCTGACGGCGTGGCTGATCGCCTTGCAGGCGCGCGAGACGGTTTCGATCAGCAGGCGGACTTCGGCCGACACGGCTTTGTGTTCGCGCTGCTGTTCGACCAGGTACTGAGTCAAGGTCTTGTATTTCAAGGTGTTCCCCGATGAAAGATAAAAAACGGTATTGGGTGCAGGGCCGCTTGCGCCCGCCTCGGCGGCAAAAACAGACTAAGTCGCAAGCGCCTTGGAGACGATCTCCCGGACGTTGCGTGACAGGTCCGGCGCGTCCAGCACGCGCTGCAGGGCCGCCTGCATGCCGGCGCGGGCGACGGGCTCGTGGCGCGCCCAGTTGTCGAAGGCGCGCGACAGGCGCGCGGCGACTTCCGGGTTCAGGGCGTTGAGCGCCAGCACCTGCTCGGCCCAGAAGTCGTAGCCTTCGGGGGTGTGCAGATTGCCGGGATTGTCCAGGCAGAAGCGGAAGACGACGGCGCGGGCGCGGTTGGGGTTGCGCAGCGAGAAGTCCGGCAAGGCCATCAGGGCGCGGACGCCGGCCACCGTGCAGCCGGGCGCGCCGGCCTGGGCGCCGAACCAGCGGTCCAGCACCAGCGGGTCCTGGCGCCAGCGTGCATGGAAGTCGGCCAGCGGCTCGGCGGCGGCCTGCGGCGCGTGTTGCAGCAGGGCGTTCAGCGCGCCCAGGCTTTCGGTCATGTTGCGGGCCTGGCGGTATTGCGCCAGGGCCTGTTCGGCGGCGTCCGGCGCCTGCCCGGCCAGCAGATGATCCAGGGCCAGGTTGCGCAGGGCGCGGCGGCCGGACGAGACCGGGTCCGGGGAATAGGGGCCGCCGTCGTCGGCCAGGGCGCCATAGGCGGCGCGCCAGGCTTCGGCCAGTTGCGCGCCCAGCGCCTGCCGGGTCCGGGTCCAGGCCGCCACGGCGGCGCGGGGATCCATGGGTTCGCTGCGGTCGATGACTTCGCGCACGGCGGGCAGGGCCAGCAGCCGTGCCCGATAGGCGGGCGACAGGGCCTGATCATTCAGTGCCGTGCGCCAGATGTCCAGCAGCGTGTCCGGTGCCGGTTGCGGGCTGCCGTCGCGGTCGGCCCGCATGCAGGCCTGCAGGTGGCGGTGGGCGGTTTCCTGGACGGCGTCCCAGCGGGCGAAAGGATCCGGGTCGTGGCGTGCCAGCAGGGCCAGATCGTCCGCCGTGCGGTCGGTTTCCAGGATGACGGGGGCGGAGAAGCCGCGCAGCAAGGACAGGATGGGCGCGCGCGGGATGTCCTTCAAGGTCCAGGTCTGGCTGGTCTCGCGCAGTTCCAGAATGACGGTGTCGCGGGCCTCGCCGTCCCACTGCATGGGCATGGGCCGGCCGTCCGCGTCGATCAGGCCCAGCGCGACCGGGATGTGCAGAGGCGGTTTTTCGGCGGGGGGGGATTGCCGGGCCTCCAGGCCTGCGGGCGCGCAGTGTTGTTCCAGCGTGATGCGGCAGGTCCGGGCGGCGGCGTCGTAATCCGAGCGCACCCGCACGCGCGGCGTGCCGGCCTGGGCATACCAGCGGCGGAAGATGGTGAAATCCTGGCCCGGATGCTGTCGGGCGTAGACGGATTCCATGGCGTCGACAAAGGCGTCGCAGGTCACCGCCTGGCCGTCGTGGCGGCGGAAATATTCATCCATGCCGGCACGAAATCCCGCTTCGCCCAGCAGGGTGTGCTGCATGCGGATGACTTCGGCGCCCTTTTCATAGACCGTGGCGGTGTAGAAATTGCCGATTTCCTGGTAGCTGTCCGGCCGGATGGGGTGGGCCATGGGGCCGGCGTCCTCGGGGAACTGGGCCAGCCGCAGGGTGTGCACATCGTCGATGCGCTTGACCGCCCGGGCGCTGGCGGCCTCGGCGGGCGGCAGGCCGTCGGCCAGCATGTCGGCGGAGAATTCCTGATCGCGGAAGACCGTCAGGCCTTCTTTCAAGGACAACTGGAACCAGTCGCGGCAGGTCACGCGGTTGCCGGTCCAGTTGTGAAAGTATTCGTGGCCGATCACGGCCTCGATGCCGCGGTAGGCGGCGTCCGTGGCGGTATCGGGGTCGGCCAGGACATAGGCGGCGTTGAAGACGTTCAGGCCCTTGTTTTCCATCGCGCCCATATTGAAGTCGCGCGCCGCCACCACCATGAAGCGGTCCAGGTCCAGCTCCAGGCCGAAGCGCCGTTCGTCCCAGCGCAGGGCGTTTTCCAGGCAGTCCAGCGCCCAGCGGGTTTGTTCCTGGCAGCCCTTGTCGCTATAGACCTGCAACAGCGCCTCGCGGCCGCCTTGGGTGGTGACGGTGCGTTCGATGCAATCGAAATCCCCCGCGACCAGGGCGAACAGGTAGCTGGGCTTGGGATGGGGGTCGCGCCACAGGGCCTGGTGGCGGCCGTCCGGCAGGCCGGCCTGCTCGATCAGATTGCCGTTGGACAGCAGCAGCGGGTAGGCGGCCGGGTCGGCCCGCAGCAGCACCTCGAAGCGCGCCATCACATCGGGGCGGTCCGGAAACCAGGTGATGCGGCGAAAGCCCTGGGCTTCGCACTGGGTGAACAGATTGCCGCCCGAGACGTACAGGCCCATCAGGCTGGTGTTGTCCGCCGGGCGGCACAGGCTGACGACGCCGACGGTAAACGGCTTGCCGTGTCCCGGCGGGACCAGGCTGAGGGTGTCGTCGGTCAACTGGTATTCGTCGGCGCTCAGCGGCCGGCCGTCGAGGCGGACTTCGATCAGTTCCAGGTCTTCGCCGTGCAGCACCAGCGGGGCGCCCGGCGCCGTGTCCGGGGCGGATTCGAAGCGCAGTTCAGAACGCACCCGGGCGGACTCCGCCGCCAGGTCGAATTCCAGTCGGACCTGGGGCAGCCGGTAGGGGTAGGGGGTGTAATCCTGGCGAAAGATGGTGGGGGCGGTATCCGTGCGCATGAGTCCGTATCCGAAAAGCATTTCTCACGCGTCCATTGTAGTCGCGCTGCCGTTTGTTACGGACTGCCTGGTGTCTGACGAGTCCGAACCGTTTAGAATCAGGATGGGATGTATGAAGGGCAGTGGTATGGATACGGCAGCGACGAGACGCGGATGGGGCCGGTGGTTTTCCGGATTATGTCTGGCTTTGATGCTGGGGGGATGCGCGTCGGTGTTTTCCGCTCAGGTCACGCGCTATCAGCAATGGCCGGAAAATACCCAAGGGGCGACTTATTGGATCGAACCCGACGCGACGCAACGCAATAATCTGCAGTTTCAGACCTATGCCGATACGGTGCGTGCCGCCTTGGGGCCGACGGGATTGGTCGAAGCCCAGTCGGCAGGCGCCGCCCGTTTCACGGTGCATATGGAATACGACAGTCCGCTTGAGCGCGAATGGCGCCAGGAATTTGTCGATCCTTATATGTATCCCGGATTTTATGGGCCGTATGCCGGTTTTCATCATCCCCGCTGGGGTTGGGGGATGGGGCCGGCGATTCAAACCGTCGCGGTCGACGTGTATCGCCTGACTTTATCCGTGCGGATCGATGACCGGGTGCAGCAGGGGCGCGAGGTTTATCGCGCCACGGCGGTGGCGTCCAGCCGGCGCGATCAATTGGGCGCGGCCATGCCTTATCTGGCGCGCGCCCTGTTCGACCGTTTTCCTGGTCGCAATGGCCAGGTGATCGAGGTGCGCTATCCTGTCGAATGAAACCGCTTAGGCGGATTCGGCAGCGATCAGGAAGGAATCGCGCGGGGTGCCGGCGGCTTCTGCGTCGGTGATCCAGCGCGGGGCTTTGCCGCGGCCCGTCCAGGTGGCCTGGGTTTCGGGGTGGCGGTATTTCGGGGCGATCACGCGTTTGGCTGCAGTGCCGGTCTTGCGCGGGGCGGCGCCGGGTGCGCGGCCGGCCGGTTTGCGGCTGAAGGCGGCGACGATTTCTTCCGGGCTGATGTCATATTGGCGCATGGCGCGCACGATCTCGGTGATCTTGGGCTTGCGCTGTTTGGCCTGCAGAGTCTGGATTTTTTTCTGGAGCTTGGCCATTTCTTTTTCGAGACGGGATTTTTCGGTGTTATAGCTGGTACGGGTCATCATGGCTCCGTTTGAGGGGATCGGTGTGGTGGCTGGATTCAAAATGGATTGCATGCGAATGCCGATTTGAATGCCGGCGAGTGATTTTAAACGTATTTCAAGGTATGTGCGCAATATCCGTCATTTCGAACTGTGACCGGAGTGCGGCATTCATTCAATAATCGGGAGCATGCATGAACGGGCAGGACCATTCAATACGGGTCGCAGCGGTGCAGATGGTATCTGGAATGACCGTGGCCGATAATCTGGAACAGGCGGCCGGGGGAATTGAAAAAGCGGTTTCCGGTGGCGCGTCGCTGGTGGCGCTGCCTGAATACTTTTGTTTCATGGGGCGGCACGACACGGATAAACTGCCGCTGGCCGAAACACCGGGCGATGGGCCGATTCAGGCGTTTCTGGCGGATCAGGCGCGGCGCCACGGTATCTGGCTGGTGGGCGGCACGCTGCCCATGCACAGCCCGGACGAGGGCCGGGTGTATAACACCTGCCTGGTTCATGACCCCCAGGGCCGGGTATGCGCCCGGTACGACAAGATTCATCTATTCAGTTTCCAGCGCGGGCAGGAAGCCTATGATGAATCCCGGGCGATTCGCCCCGGGGATGCCTCACCCCAAGTATTCGACATGCCCTTTGGGCGCACGGCGCTGGGGATTTGCTATGACCTGCGTTTTCCCGAGTTTTTCCGGGCTCAGGGTGATGTGCGGCTGATGGTGTTGCCGGCCGCTTTTACCTGGACCACGGGTTCGGTACACTGGGAAGTCCTGTTGCGCGCGCGGGCCATCGAAAACCAGTGTTATGTGCTGGCCAGCGCCCAGGGCGGCACGCATGCCAATGGCCGGCGCACCTGGGGGCATTCGATGTTGATCGATCCCTGGGGTGAAATCCTGGATTGCCTGCCCGAAGGCCCTGGCGTGGCCGCCGGCGTGCTGGAGGCGGACCGGTTGGCTGCGGTGCGGGAATCCCTGCCGGCGCTGCGCCATCGGGTGCTGTGAAAGATAACGTAGGGCCGCGCATGGGCGCGTCCTGATGATTGATGATGAATGGTGTCAGATGAAAATTGTTGAACCCGGCCTGGATGCCCTGAATACTGCCCGGACGCTGTTGCTGGAACCGTGGGGGCTGGATGAATCCCATCTGGCGCGCGCGCTGTCCGATATTCACAGCCATCGGGTCGATTATGCCGATCTGTATTTTCAGTACAGTTGCTCCGAAGGCTGGAGCCTGGAAGAAGGCATCGTCAAGACCGGCAGTTTTTCCATCGACCAGGGCGTGGGCGTGCGCGCCGTCAGCGGCGAGAAAACCGCCTTTGCTTATTCCGACAGCCTGTCGCCGGATGCCCTGATGTCCTCGGCGCGTGCGGTGCGCACCATCGCGCGCCAGGGCGCGGGCCGGACCCGTGTCGATGGGGGCCTGGAGACGCCGCATCATCTGTATCCGGCCGTCAATCCCGTCGATTCGCTGTCCGCGCCGGACAAGGTGGCCCTGCTGGAACGGGTCGAGCGCATGGCGCGCGCCGCCGACCCGGAAATCATCCAGGTCATGGCCGGCCTGGCGGCTGAATATGATGTGATCATGGTGGCCGGCAGCGACGGACGGCTGGTGGCCGATGTGCGCCCCCTGGTGCGCCTGTCCCTGACGGTCATTGCCGAACGCAAGGGACGGCGGGAAATGGGTCACGGCGGCGGGGGCGGACGCACCGGCCTGGCCTATTTCACCGACGAGGTCCTGCGCGGCTACGTCGAGCGCGCCGTGCACGAGGCCCGCGTCAATCTCGAAGCCCGGCCGGCGCCGGCGGGTCAGATGACGGTGGTGCTGGGTTCCGGCTGGCCCGGCATCCTGCTGCACGAGGCGGTCGGCCACGGCCTGGAGGGCGATTTCAACCGCAAGGGCTCCAGCGTGTTTTCCGGCCGCATCGGCGAACGCGTGGCTTCGCGCGGCGTCACGGTGGTGGACGACGGCACGCTGGCGGACCGGCGCGGTTCCCTGAACGTGGACGACGAGGGCCATCCCACCCAGCGCAACGTCCTGATCGAAGACGGCATCCTGCGCGGCTATATGCAGGATTCCATGAACGCCCGCCTGATGAAGCAGGCCCCCACGGGCAACGGGCGGCGCGAATCCTACGCGCACCTGCCCATGCCGCGCATGACCAACACCTATATGCTGGCCGGCCAGGATGACCCGAAGGACATCATCGCTTCGGTGGATCGCGGCTTGTACGCCGTCAACTTCGGCGGCGGCCAGGTGGACATCACCAGCGGCAAGTTCGTGTTCTCGGCGTCCGAGGCCTATATGATCGAGAACGGTCGCGTCACCTATCCCGTCAAGGGCGCCACGCTGATCGGCAGCGGCCCCGAGGCCATGGGCCGCATCGGCATGATCGGCAACGATCTGGCCCTGGATTCCGGGGTCGGCACCTGCGGCAAAGAAGGCCAGAGCGTGCCCGTCGGGGTCGGCATGCCGACCCTGCGCATCGATGGGCTGACCGTGGGCGGGACGGCCTGATTTCGGGGGGGGGCTAGGCCACGGGCCGGCCGAACACCTGGCGCAGATAGGCCAGGAAGGTCTCGTCGGTGCAATGGACCTTGCCGGGGCTGTCGGGCAGCTTGGCGGTCGGCATGCCGTTGCATTCGAACAGCTTCATGACGATGCTCAGCGGCCGGGGTCCCAGGTCGTTGGTCAGGTTGGTGCCGATCCCGAAGGCCGGCTGCACGCGGTCGGCGAAGTGGCGGTGCAGTTCCAGCGCGCGCGGCAGGTCCAGCCCGTCCGAAAACACAAAACGCTTGCTGGCCGGGTCGAGACGCAGCGACCGGTAATGGGCGATCGCCTGTTCGCCCCAGGCGAGCGGATCGCCTGAATCGTGGCGCAGCCCGTCGAACAGCTTGGCGAAATACAGATCGAAATCCGCCAGGAAGGCGTCCATGCCCACCACGTCGGTCAGGGCGATGCCCAGGTCGCCCCGGTATTCCTGCACCCAGTCTTCCAGCGCGGCGCGCTGGAAGTCGCGCAGCCGGACTTTGCCGAAGGCCTGGTAGGACTGCAGGTATTCGTGCGCCATGGTGCCCACCGGCGTCACATCATAGGTGCGGGCCAGATGCACGTTCGAGGTCCCGGTGACATATTGCGGCACGTCCTGGCGCAGCCGTTGCAGGACTTCTTCCTGCCAGGCGCGGGAAAACCGTCGACGCGTGCCGAAATCTGAAATCTGCAGGGGAAAGCGCCGTGCCGGTTCGCGGCTGAAATCCCGCAGCAGGGTGATCTTGTCCTGCAGCCGGCGGCGGCCCTCCGCCAGCACGTCCGGGGTCTGGTCACGGCGGAAATACAGTTCGTTGACGATGGCCAGGACAAAAACCTCGAAGGCCATGACATGGACTTGCGGGCCGCTCGCCACGATCTCCAGCGCATCGCCTTGGGTCGAGACCTGGATGAAATGGCGCTGGAAGTGGAACAGCGACAGGAAATCGACGAAATCGGACTTGATGTAGCGCAGTCCGCGCAGATAGGCCAGTTCCGCCGGCAGGAAGCGCAGGGTGCACAGATGATCGAGCTGCCGCTCGATTTCCGGCGCCAGTGCCGACAGGGGATGCGCCGGGCGTTCGCGGCAGATGAAGCGGTATTCGGCCTGCGCGGCCGGATGCCGGTGCAGCATGGCCTGCCACATCGTGAATTTATACAGATCGGTATCCAGCAGGGATTCGATCACGGGAACGAAGGATTCAGTCGGCATGCCTGGGGGATCTCTGAATAAGTCGAGCGGAAAGCGGGCGCTGCGGATCGGGATGGGATGCAAGGCGCGAACCGCAGCGATAGCCGTAGCTATCGCGAGGATGAGCAACACAGCAGACCGCCCGAGACCGCAGATGAACGCGACGTGAGGACTTGTTCAGAGATCCCCAAGCGGACAGGGGTGGACAATGCGGTCCATGTTACCGGATTCCGGGGCGGGGGCCGGAGTATAAGGGGAGGGGATTCGGGTCGCGGTCCGACGTGTCGCCAACATCGGGCGTTGATCGATAGGCTATGTTTTATAGCAAAAAAGAGATATCATGATGACGTGGCATGTAGAGGTTCTGCCAGCGGCCGAGACAGAATTGTTGATGCTGCCTGCTGATCAGCAAGCCAAGTTTCTGTGGATCAGTGAACTGCTTGAAGAGTTCGGTCCCTATAAAGTGGGTTTGCCTCATGTGCGGTTCGTTGAAGGCAAGCTCTGGGAAATGCGTTTGACGGGGCGGGATGGTATTGCCCGTGCGCTTTATATTGCACGCACCGGGCAGGTGCTGGCCATGTTGCACGTGTTCGTGAAGAAGACACAGAAAACGCCACGCAAAGCGATAGATACCGCACTGGCTCGTTTGCAGGAGATTGAAAAATGAAAGACCTGTCCCGGATCAAGGCCCGGATGTTGGCTGATCCCGGCACGCGTGCTGAATATGACGCGCAGGGGCCAGAGTTTGCCATTGCCCGCGAACTGATCAGTGCTCGTGTGCGTGCCGGCTTGACGCAAGATCAGGTGGCCGACCGGATGCATACGACGCAGTCCACGATTGCCCGGCTGGAAAGTGGCCGCACTTTGCCGTCCATGCGTACCCTTGCGCGTTATGCAGAAGCGACTGGTACTCGTCCGATCATTAAACTCGAGGTGCTGTCCTGCTGATGTTGAGGGTTTTACCGGAAACACCGGAAAAATAAAAAGCGGCCTTGCGAAATGATCGCAAAGCCGCATGAATACTGGTGCCGGCTAGAGGAGTCGAACCCCCGACCTTCTCATTACGAATGAGCTGCTCTACCAACTGAGCTAAGCCGGCGACGGCGGATGTGAAAACGTCCTGCCGAATCTGGTGGCCAAGCACATTTGTGCTCAGCACCAAAGCCAGCCATTGTACATGAATTTTTCTGTAAGTTGGCAGCCTGTTGCCAGCGGGTGTCGGACAGGAAATGGAGCTCTGTCTGCGCAGGACAGGACGCCGTCATAATACGCACATCCGATATTCTGCAGGACGAGGTCGCAATGAGCTGGGTTCAGGGACTGATGGTGGCGGCGGCTGTGCTGCCGTACGGGGCCGCGCTGGCGGCCAAGGCGGGGGGACGACGGTTCGATAATGATGATCCGCGCCCCTGGCTGGCCGCCCAGCAGGGCTGGCGGTCGCGCGCCAATGCGGCGCAGGCGAATCTGTTCGAGGGGCTGCCGTTCTTCTATGCGGCCGTGCTGTATGCCCTGCATGCCGATGCCCAGCCGGAGCGGCTGGCCGGCTTGATGGGGGCCTGGGTGGCCCTGCGGGTGTTGTTCGTGCTGGCCTACGTCCTGGGGCGCGGCACGGTGCGCTCGATCATCTGGGGGGCGGCGCTGGTGGTGAATCTGATGATTCTGTGGGCTTGATCTCCCGCTGCAGCCCCTGCTGGTGCTGGGCGATGGCGTCGGGAAACAGGTCCCAGCAGGCCATGCACAGCGCGGCGAACAGCGGGCCGATGACAAAGCCGTTCAGGCCGAACACCGACATGCCGCCCAGGGTGGAGATCAGCACGATGTAGTCGGGCAGCTTGGTGTCCTTGCCCACCAGGATGGGGCGCAGCAGATTGTCCAGCAGGCCGATGACCAGCACGCCGAACAGGATCAGGACGATCCCCTGCCACAAGGCGCCGGTGACCAGGAAATAGATGGCGACCGGGCCCCAGATCAGCGAGGCGCCGACGGCCGGCAGCAGGGACAGAAAGGCCATCGTGACCCCCCAGAACAGGGATCCCTGGATGCCCAGAAAGGTGAACATCAGGCCGCCCAGCAGGCCCTGGGTGGCGGCGATGACGATGTTGCCCTTGACCGTGGCGCGCACCACGGTGGCGAACTTCTGAAACAGCCCTTGGCGGTGCGAGTCTTCCAGCGGAATCAGGCGCTTGAGTCTGGGCACCATGTCGGCGCCGTCGCGCAGCAGGAAGAACAGCAGATACAGCATGATGCCCATGCCGACCACGAACTGGAGGGTGTTCTGGCCGACGTTGACGGCCTGCTTGGCCAGGAGCTGGCTGACCTGCAGGGCGCCGGCGGACAGTTTTTCACGGATGCTGAGCAGATCGCCCAGGCCGAAGGAATCCAGCCAGCCATGCACGGAGGGCGGCAGGGCGGCGACGACCTGCTCGTAGTAGCCGCCCAGATTCAACTGGCCGGAATTGATGCGCGAGTACAGCCCCGCGACTTCGTTGGCCAGTGAGGCGGCGATGAACAGCATCGGCAGAATCACGATCAGGGTGATGCACAGCAGCGTCAGAAAGGCCGCCAGGCTGGGGCTGCGCCCGCCCATGAGGTGCAGCAGGCGCCGCTGCATGGGGCTGAAGATGACCGCCAGCACGCCGCCCCAGAAGATCGCCGCATAAAAGGGCATCAGGATGCTGATGAAGGCAATCGAGACGGCGGCCAGCAGCAGCAGGAAACTGCGAAAGTGCAGGGTGGGCATGGTTGGACTGTATGTCTGGGGCGTCAGTGGCGCCGGGTGTTATGGATGCGATAGGCGATGATGCCGATGATCAGCGCCGCCAGCGGCGTGCCGGCCAGCAGGGCCGTGCGGGGCGGCAGCTCGAATCCCAGCGTGAGGACGCCCTGGTACAGCAGTTTGAACAGGCTGAACAGATAATAGCTGATGGCGATGATGGACAGGCCTTCCACCGCCTTCTGGATCTTGATCTGGGTTTCGGCGCGGGTGCTCAGGTTGTACAGGATCTGGCTGTTCTGCTCCTCCATCTCGACCTGGACGCGGGCCTGCAGCAGATTGCTCAGGTGGGAAACCGCGCTGCCGATGCGGCCCAGGCGCTGGTCGGTGGAGGCGCAGTAGCGCACCGTGGGGCGAAAGCGCTGGGCGATGAAGGTGCCCAGTTGCTGGCAGTCGCCGGTGCGGCTTTCGTGCAGTTCCGCGATGCGCTCGAACACCAGTTCGGCATAGGCCTCGGTGGCGCTGAAGCGCAGCCGCGTGCGCGCGCTGGTCTGCGTGATCCGGGCCGACAGGCGGGTGATGCGTTCCAGCAGGGCCTTGATGTCCTGAGGCTCGGCGCGGGCGTTGGCGTCGGACAGGGTGGCCAGTTCCTGTTCGTACTGGCGCAGTTCGCCGCCCAGGTCGCGGGCGACGGGCAGGGTCAGGGATGCCATCAGGCGGTAGGTCTCGACTTCGAGCAGCCGGCGCACCATGCGGCCCAGCCGCCGGTTGTCGAACGCCCGGTTGAGCACCAGCATGCGATTCAGTCCGTTGCCGTTCAGGCGCAGGTCGCTCCAGACAGTGGCCTTGCCGTCGTCCAGGTTGGAGCCGACCGGATCCTTGAGACCGTAGTCGTCGATCGATCCGCGCCAGGTGGCCTCGGATTCCACGCAGACCTGGACGGCGTTGATCAGCAGGGCGCTGTGGACCTCGGCGACCTCAGCCAGGACGGACGGCAGGGCGGCCCAGGGGACGGGCTGGGCGCCGGGCATCACCAGGGTCAGGGTCAGGAATTCGGTGTGGCGTTCCCATTTCAACCGCGCGCCGCCCACGGGGAATTCGCCCTGGGGCAGGGCGGGGTCCGCCAGCGCGACGTGCCGGTCGCACAGCGAGCGGACGATGGCCTCCGCCGCCTCGTGCTCGTCGAGGAAAGCCAGGTGAAAGACCTGCGCCGGCGCGTCGAAATACATCGAGGGGCGGGCGTGCAGCTCGTTGTGCAGGGCGTTGCGGTGCGGGTGCATGCGGTGGACAGGAGGGAAACGGAAAAGGAACCCAGTGTATCGGAAGTACCCGTGCGGAAGTATGAAAAATAAAAACGTAAAAAAAACGCCGCAGGCATCGCCTGCGGCGTCTGAAGAAGCATGGATCGGTCAGGCGGGGGTTTTCGGCGCCTTGGCGTGTTGAGTCTTCATGCCGGTGTGGCTCTTTTTCGCCTTGGCGTGATGAGCAGGCATTTTCTTGTCGTGGTGGGGAGCGGCCTGCGTGCTCGATTGCGCGGCGGGCTGTCCGGCGGGCGCATTCGCGGCGAAGGCGGACGCCGTGGTGAGACCGAGAACGGCGGCCGAGCAGGCAACCAGGAAGGCAAGGCGGGAACGGGTCGTCATGACATCAACTCCAGTGAGTGCCCCGACACCCTTGTGTCCGGGCGGTGGCGGACCACCTGATGCTCAGAACGCCGGGCGGGGCGGAAGTTCGTCCCGGTTTTCCGCCGTTTGTAATGCTCCATTTCATCGGATCGAGGGTGCGGGAAGTGTGGAGCGAGGCGCAGCGCGGCTCTCCGGCCGAGGGGGCAATCAGGCCGGATGCAGGTGATTACGAGGCTGACGGCCGGTTGAACGTCGCTGCGGTTCGAGGGGTGGGGCAGCCCGGCGTCAGTGCGTGGAGGGCGTGGCTTGTGCATCCGTGGGCATCGGATAGACGACCGTGCCGTCGTTGCGGACCATGGCGCCGGGCGTCAGGCGGGCGGGCTCCAGCCGGCCGGCCCCCATGATGTGGAGCACGGGAATGCCCCGGGCGATCAGGTGGTCGGCCACGATGCGGCGATGGCAGCGCCACCAGACCGATTCCGAGCACATCATGGCAGCGGGCCGCGCCTGGCCCTGTGCGATGAGCGCGTCCAGCCCCAGGCGGAATTCGTCACTCAGGGCGTAGTCCGCATAATGGTGGAAGCTGTCGTTTTCCCAAAACCCGTTCGTGTCGGGCGGCACGGTCTTCGATTTGCCGCGCAGGCCGCCCAGGGCGCTCATGTGTTCGTACGCGATGCCATGGACGGCCAGCGATTCGGGCAGCGTGTCCCGGTTGAATTGCGGGTTGGTCCGCGAGCGCGGCACCGTGCGGATGTCGGCCAAGCATAGGATGCCGGCCTGCGTCAGCAGGGCGACGAAGTCGTCCAGGCTGCGGGTCGAGTGGCCGATGGTGTAGAGCGGTGATGTCATTCCTGGCCCCCGGATTCCCAGTATGCTTGAAAGCGTGCAAGCGGATGCGGGCAGTGGGCCCGTACGCCTTTCAGCACACGATAGTCCCATTGGCGCGCCGCGAACAGGCAGGATGGAGGGGTGATGGACAGGATGCGACTCGACAAGTGGCTGTGGGCCGCTCGTTTCTACAAGACCCGCAGCCTGGCGACGCACGAGATCGATGCGGGGCGGGTGCTGGTCGGCGGTCAGCAGGCCAAGCCTGCCCGCGAGATCGGCGAGGATGATCTGATTGAAGTGCGTCGGGCCGGCCAGCCGCCGGTGCAGGTCCGGGTGCGCGCGCTCAGCCTGGTGCGCGGGCCGGCGCCCCAGGCCGCGCGGCTGTACGAGGAAACGCCCGACAGCGTGGCGGCGCGGGCACATGCGGCTGAAATGCGCCGCCTGGCGCCTGAGCCGGCCCGGGATTTCGATGAAGGCCGTCCCACCAAGCGCGATCGGCGGCAGATGGACCGTTGGCGGGGGCGGTGAAGGTGCGCAGGGGCTTCCGTGCGCCTGCGGCGCTCAGCGCGATTCGCCCGATGTTTTTTTGTCGTGGTACATGGCCTGGTCGGCGTGCTTGAGCAGGGATTGCGGATCCTCGCCGTCGCGCGGGTACAAGGCCACGCCCATGGCGACGCCCAGCGTGACTTCGACGCCTTCAGGGATGCCCTGCAGCGTGCGTAGGGGCTGTTGAAGTTCGGCTTCGATTTTTTCCCGGACGCTTTGTATCTGGCGCTCTTGGCTGACGCCCTCCAGAACGGCGACGAATTCATCGCCGCCCAGGCGGGCCAACAGGTCGTCGTCGCGCAACTGGGCCTTGATGCGCTGCGCCACCTCGGTCAACGCGCGGTCGCCGTTGTCGTGTCCCCATTGGTCGTTGAGCGGCTTGAAGCGGTTGAGATCCAGGAACAGCAGCGCGAAGCGCTGCGGCGGCTGGCCTTCCGGCGTCGGCCCCGTCAGGGCATCGAGGCTGTGCTGCAAGGCATTGCGATTGATGCAGCCCGTGAGCGGATCGGTGAACAGCCGGTGGCGCATGTGCTGGAAATTGTCGGCCAGTTCGCCGATTTCATCCTTGCGCCTGAGGGTGATCGGCGTATTGATTTCGCCCTGGCCGACGCGGCGCACGGCATGGGTCAGCGTGCGCATGTCCCGGGCGACCCCGCCGAAGACCCAGAGGCCGAGCCCCAGGGCGATCCCGAGCGCGAGCAGGCCCAGCGCCATGACGAGGACGACGTCGCTGCGGATGCCGGCGACCATGTCATCGTGCGGCACCGCCACGATGGCCAGCCAGTCCAGGCCCTGGCCGTCGGTGACGCGGCGGTAGGCGTACTGGATGGATGTGCCGTCGGCGTCCGTGTACAGGGCCGTGTCCAGGACCGGGCCGTCGATCTGGAACAGCGGGCGCAGGTGCCGGTAGACGGACAGCAGCATCGGATCGACCCGGTGGGCCGCGTTGATGCGCTGCGGCGGGGCGTTCGGCATTTCGCGCAGATTGGGCAGGTCCGAACCGGCGATCAGTTGGCCGTTGGCCTCCAGAATGAAGGCCCGCGCACCCGCACTCAGGGAGAGGGCGCCCAGGAATTGCTGGAGTGAGCGCAGGGAAATGTCGGCCGCGACCACGCCTTCGAACTCGCCCGTGTCGGAAAATACCTTGCGTGCCCGGGTGATGACCAGGTCGTGCGCACTGAAGTCGATGTAGGTCGGTGTCCAGGTGTAAGCCTCTGCGGACGCCTGGGCCTGCTTGAACCAGGGGCGCGAGCGGGGCTCGAACAAAGCGTCCTCTGTACTCGTAAACACAGGGGCGGCGTTCATGCCGTGCTGAACGAAGAAATAGCGGTGCGCGCCGGCGACCGTCTTGATGCGCAGTTCCGCACGGTCCTGGCCTTCACGCTTCAGTCCGGCCCCCTGTCCGGCGATGTTGGCGTAGTAGACATAGGCGCCGGGCTGTTCATCGAGCCAGGTGGCGGACCAGAGGCGATCCTGCAGGGCCGGTAGGTTCTCGACCAGATCGGGCGCGGCCGTCATTTGCGTGGGGAAGGCGACTTCCAGCATGGCCCGGGACTGGTAGATGTTGCGGTCGATCGCTTCGCCGATGCGCTCCACCATTTCGATCATGAGCTGGCGCGAGAGCGTGGAGACCATGCGCGTTCCAGTCCAGTACCAGAGCACACCCAGCGACCCCGTCAGGAGCGCGATCAGCACCACGAAGGGCATGACCAGTGAAAGTTTGAGCGAAGAGCGTCTGTTGATGCGCTGCCTGGAGGAGGCGCGATGCTGGGGCGGCGTGGAGGTCAACGTGTGTCGGTTTCGTTACAAAATACGTCCTAAGTAGAGCAGAAATTGACTGACAAGGCCAATCACGCCGCTCGGACCCGTGAGACCCGCAGGGGCGATAGGGCCAATCGCCGGCCCCATCACGCGGGCTGCTCGTCGGCCGCCTTTGTTTCCATCAGCAGGCTGTGCAGCATCTCGGTCGACAGTCCATGCAGCACCAGGCGATGGCCGGCGCGCAGGGTGGACAGCGGCACCAAGGGATGGTGGTTGTTGACCAGGATCAGGTGTTGCGGCGCCCCCAGCAGCTTGGCCGCATAGATGCCGATGGTCTCGTCCAGTTGCAGAGAATTGGCTGCGCGCCAGAAGTCGTTGTCCGTCAGCAGCAACTGATAGAGCGGGGTGAACAGTTCGATGGCGCTTTGCAGATCCAGGAAGTTCAGCCGGCTTCGCGGCATGTCCTCCAGTAATAGCGCCGGGTCGCGGATCATCGAGAAGTCGAGCTGTTCGGGGGCGTGCAGGTCGACCCCGGCTTCGCGCAGCGCCTGGTTCAGGCGGATGACGAAATTGAACAGGTTCAGGTCGTGCTTGACGAAGAGTTCGTCTTTCAAGTCATCAATGTGACGCGGTTCGAGCGGCGTGGTCGTGATGGCGACGGGCGCATTGGCTGCGATGAAGGACAGGATCTGCGCGCCCAGATGGAAGTGCCGCAGAATGAGCCAGTTGGCTTCCGGCGAGACGAAGCGCTTGAGCCCCCAGGCAAGGATGCGGTGCAGCAGTCTGGAGTGCGACCAGCGGCGCGGCAAAAAGGTCTTGATGATCTGGATCAGGATGATGAAGGCGCGCGCCAGCGGCCGCAGAAACGGCAGCAAGTATTGGCGCGAGGCGCAACTGGAGTCCGTCAGCCACGCTTTTTTCACCTTGTCCGGCAGGGGCGTGCTGCGATCCAGATAGAGCGCCAGCCAGGGGCTGGGATTGGCGGGGTCGTGCCCCTGGGCCAGGAATTCCGGTTCCGGGTTCATGCGCCTTCGTCCTCCATGACGTGGTGGAACTGCATCAGATAGAGCGCGGCGGTGCGGCGGGCGGTGTCGATGATGCGTTGCTCCGCCCGGTCATCCTCGGCGCAGTCCAGCGCCAGTTCCACCGCCGACAGCCAGCGTGCCAGGTGATGTTCATCGTTGTGGCCATGGTATTCCAGGAAGCGGAACGCGTCGGGCGGCAGGCTCAGGCCGGCCCTGAGCAGCGGCAGCAGCGCCGGTACGATGCGCTGGCCCGTGCCTTCGATGATGTAGATGGCGCCCAGCAGCCCGATCGGGTCGCGTGTCGCCGCCAGGCCATGCAGATAGGCGTTCAGCGCCTCGCCGCCCGGGTTGCGGCGCAAGGCGCCGATCTCGTCCACAGTGCCGCCCGCGTGGCGGTAGTCGCGGAACAGGATCTCGAAGTCGTTCTGTTCTTCGCCGGCGTGCAGGTCGATCAGCGCGGCCAGCGGCGCATAGCGTCCGGACAGCGACGCCGCGCCTTCGCGCATCCATCGGCTGCCCTCGCGCACCTGCGGTATCCAGTGTTCCATCCAGCGCAGATAGTCGGCGGTCCGGAACCGGCGTTCGCGCAGGCGGCGCACGACCGGCGTGCGCCAGACCTGCGAACGGTAGCCGTGCCAGATCGCCGCCAGTTCGGTCAGCAGACCGCCCAGGCCGTGCGGCGCCGTCGCCGGATCGTGCGGCGGGGTGATGAGGTCGGCATGGGTGTGGGCGGCGGTATCAGCATCCGCGCCCGTGTGGCGCGCGTGCGCGCCGGCGGCGGTTGCGATGGACGCTGTGCCGGTCGCAGTGTCGGCCGCCGGCCGGGCCTGCGCGGCTTCGGCCTCCAGCAGCATATAGGCCGCCATGAAACGCCCGGACTCCGGGACGTAGCAGAAAATCTGCTCGCCCGGTTTCACCTCGCGCGTCTCCAGGAATTCCGCCAGCATGATCAGGATGGAGGCCGCTCCGGTATTGCCGCGCCACGCCAGATTGCTGAACCAGCGCTCGCGGGGGATCACCAGGCCCGCTTTGTGCATCAGGTCTTCGACGACGGGGATGAATTTCTCGGACGAATAGTGGCACAGGAAATGGTCCACCTGCGCCGGGTTCAGCCAGCCGTCGCGGACCAACTGGGCGTATTCATGGATACCGATGTCGAACAGGTGCGGCAGCAGGCGGATGTCCTGGCGCAAGGACAGCGCGCCGTCAGCCTCGGCTTCGGCCCAGGAAGGATAATCCAGGTGATTTTTTTGGCCGCCGACCGGCAGCCCCAGTTGCATGCAGACAGGATAGTCGCCGGAGAACGCGCGCTGGTGCACCCATTTCAGGCGCAGGCGGACGCCCTGCGAGGTGCCCGGCAACGGCCGGCCGGTGTGGCCGAGCAGCACCGCGCCTGCGCCGTCCGACAGCATCCAGCGCAGGAAGTGCGCGTCGAAATCGGCGTCGTAGCCTTGTGTCGCGAAGCGCGACCGCTTGAACAGCCGCGACGGCAGTTCGCTGGCCACCGCCAGCGCGCTGCCGTGCCCGCCCAGTTCCACGGCCTGCGCAGCCGCCTGGATGGCCGAGACGCTGGCCGCGCAGATGCCGTGTACCGATAGGGTTTCCATGGGCGGCGCGGCCAGCTCGCCCTGGATCATGTTCGCGAACCCCGGCATCAGCGCATCCCCGCCCGATGAGCCGCTGGCCAGCAGCGACACGGCCGACAGATCGCTGTCGCCGCGCCGCAGGCAGTCGCGGATGGCATGGGCCGCCATCTGCGCGTTGCTGAAGACCGTCGCGCCGGTTGAGTCGATCGCGTAGTGGCGTTGCCGGATGCCGTTCTCGGCCAGGATGCGGTGCTTGATCCGCTTGGACAGGCGGTTCAGCGGCGCGATGTAGTGGTCCATGTCCTCGTTGGACACGGGCTCGCCCGGCATGAAATAGCCGGCGCTTTCCAGATAGACACGATGAAATGCAGTGGGCATGGCGAGGGCCTGGGAGTCAGAGTGGGCGGGCGGCGCTAGTGAACGTGTTCGGGCGCCATGCGTGAGCGGCTGCGAAAACGCGGGGCGAAAGCGCCCAGCACGAAGACGCGGCACATGTAGGGCAGCAGGCCGCGCTCGCGCAGCGCCGGGTCGATGCGGTTGCGGTAGTGTTCGCGATGCAGCCGGGTCAGGTCGGCCCAATGCGCGCGTGAATGCTCGTGATGCGCGGTGTGCAGGCCGATGTTGAACAACAGCGGATTGACCAGCCCTTCGAAATTGCGCGCATAGTCCAGGCCGGCCAGGGACCGGGGGCCGCCGTCGGCATGCGCGTGTTGCAGGTAGTTGGTCGCCAGCAGCCAATGCAGTCCGTGCAACTGCGGGATGATGACGAAGATCAGGGCCTTGGCGGGATTCACGGCCAGCAGGCCGATCCACAGACCCAGCCAGACACCGTACTGCGCCATGCAGTAGCGCCAGACGCCCGGCCGGTGGCGGCGCAGGCGGCCCAGCCAGGAAAAGAACAGGGGATACAGCGCCCAGGCGGCCTGGAACGGATGGATCAGATAGCCTCGCAGATGGTTCGTATCGCCGCCGAAGCGATACGTCCGCGTCATGTCCCCCGGGCCGTGGCGGTAACGATGGTGATTGGCCACGTGCGCCGGATAGAAGACGAACGTAGGGTGCCCTTGCAGCAGCGTGATCCAGCAGTCGGTCGCGCGATTGGCCCAACGCCCGCGCCACATCCGCAGGTGTGTGTGATTGTGGTGGATGACGCCGACGCCCAGTGTCAGGAACAGCATCAGCCCGTACAGCGGCCACCAGAATCCGTATATCCACTGCCAGGCCGCCAGCGACGGCAGGGCGGCCAGGTAGACCAGGCTTTGCCAGTCGCGCCGGCGGCGCAGCGACGGCAGCCTGCGCGGTGGTTCAGGTCTGACTGTCAAGCGAGGCCCGTTGCCGGAAAGCCTTTAGCGGGCCGGCCGCCGCATCGGCCTGCAGCCGGGTGCGGAACAGGCGGTCCATGAAGGTGAATTGAAAGCCGTAGTTGCCGTTGTAGCAGGCATGGTGCAAATGATGGCGCCGGCTGGCGGCAAACCAATGCGCGTAAGACACGCGGGGGAAGAAATCGTAATTGGCGTGGCCGATGCAGTTGAAGAACAGGCTGAACAGCGGCACGGCAAGCAGCGACCAGAAGCTGAAATCATGCAGCACCATGGGCAGCAGGATCACATTGCCCAGCATCAAGGCCTCGATGGGATGGAAGCTGTACGTGGAGAAGGGCGTGGTCACGACCGAGCGGTGATGCGGCAGATGAAAGCGCCGCAGCAGCCTGGTATGCAGCAGTCGGTGGTTGATCCAGAAATGCACGTCGTTCCAGATCATCAAGACCAGGATCTCGGCCAGGATCTGCGGCCAGCCGGCATCCGGGGCCAGGCCGGCCCATCCCAGTTGCAGCAGCCCCCACGGGAAAATCATGCCTGTGCCGAACAGCAGGATGGACAGGCCGGACAGCGTGAGCTCGCGCCGCAACTGGCCGGGGGCGAGCGGACGCGGGTCCAGCCGGCGCCCGATGCCCAGGGCGGGCAGCAGACGGTGCGTCAACAGCCAGGTCGTCGCGCCGAAGACCAGGTAGATGCCGCCGAAAAACAGCAAGCCCGCCTGCATGACCTGCCAAGCAGACAAGGCCGCGAAAGCGTGGGCCATAACGGTTGGGTTTTACCGGAGAATGGCTTGCATCATAAGCGATTCGTTGGATGGCGGGGGGGGGAGGGGGACGGGGCAGCGCATATCCGAAGGGAGCGAAAGCGTTTGCACACTGCGACAGTGGTCCTGGTCAATCATGGAAAGCTTGTGTGGCACGCGCAGCGAAACGGATGTCTTGGTCGCATTGGCAAGCTCTCGCATGATCGGTCTCCTCAGCCTTGCTTGGACTGGTTCAAGTCATTGAAATGTCTGCCTTGCTCGACGAGTTCGACGAGCAGCGGCGATGGTTTCCAGAAATGGGGGTCTTCGGCCGCGAAGGCGCGAATGTCCGCCAGGACGACGTCCAGCCCGACGTGATCGGCATAGTGCAGCGGCCCGCCACGGTAGCGGGGAAAGCCGAAGCCGTACAGCATGGCCACGTCCACATCCAACGGCCGCAAGGCGATGCCCTGGTGCACGACGTTGGCGGCTTCGTTGATCATGGCGGCCATGTAGCGGCGCATGATGTCTTCTTGCGTGAAGGCGCGTGGGGCGGCCCCGGCCTTCCGCCGTTCTTCGTCCATGATGGCCAGGACTTCGGGATCTTCTTGTCCTGCGCGGCCGCCTTCCGGATACAGGTACCAGCCGCGGCCGGTCTTCTGTCCGAACCAGCCGCGTTCACACAGGCGGTCGGCGATCGGCACATAGCGCAGGTTTGGGTCCCGGGTGGGGGCCCGACGCTTGCGCGCGGCCCAGCCGATGTCGCCGCCGGCCAGGTCGGCGACCTGGAAAGGCCCCATGGGAAAGCCGAAGCCGCGTACGGCCTGATCGATCTGATAGGGCGAGGCGCCGTCAGCCAGCATGTAGTCGGCGGCCAAGCGGTAGACGGCCAGGATCCGGTTGCCGATGAAGCCATCGCAGACGCCCGCCCGCACGGCGACCTTCTTCAGGCGCCGCGCCAGGGCGAAGCCGGTGGCCACGACATCGTCGGCGACCTGGTCCGGCACGACGATCTCCAGCAGCTTCATGATGTTGGCCGGCGAAAAAAAGTGCAGCCCGATCACGTCCTGCGGCCGAGACACGGTTTTCGCCAACTGATCGATGTCCAGATAGGAGGTGTTGCTGGCCAGCACGGCGCCCGGCTTGCAGGCCCGATCCAGTTCGGCGAAGACGGCGGATTTCACCGCCATGTCCTCGAATACGGCCTCTACCACCAGATCCGCGTCCGCCAGGGCTTGATAGTCGGTGGCGCCGGACCACATGCCCAGGCGGCGGTCGCGTTCGGCGGCGTCCAGGCGGCCGCGCTTGACCAGACTGTCATAGACCTTGGCGACATTGGCCCGGCCGCGCTCGAGACTGGGCTCGTCGCGTTCGATCATGGTCACCGGCAAGCCGGCGTCCAGCATGGCGACGGCGATCCCCGCCCCCATCGTGCCCCCGCCGACGATGCCGACCCGATCCAGCGGACGCGGCTGCGCCCGGCCCGCTTCCGGGACCTTGGCCGCTTCGCGTTCGGCGAAGAATGTGTGGATCAAGGCTTGTCGCTGAGGGGTGTCCAGGCACTGCCGGAAATAGTCCCGCTCAAGGCGCAGGCCTTCGTCGAAAGGCCGGTCCAGGACCGCCTGGACGGCATCGATGATGCGCGCCGGGGAAAACAGGCCCCGGTATTTTTTGTTCAACGACGCCCGCGCGGCATCCAGCGCCTGGCTGGCGGCAGGCATGTCCGCAACGGCAATGCGCAGGTCCCGCGTCGGGCGGACCGGCGCCCCGGACGCCGCCAGCTCGCGGGCATAGGCCAGGCCGGCCTGCACAGGATCGGTTCCGTCGACCCATCGATCCACCAGCCCCAGGGCCTGGGCCTGCCGGGCGCCGATGGGCTTGCCGTCCAGCATCAGATCCAGGGCGGCTTCGACCCCCATCAGGCGCGGGGCGCGCTGTGTGCCGCCGGCGCCCGGCAGCAGGCCCAGCGTGACTTCCGGCAAGGCGAATTTCGCGCCCGGCAGCGCTAGGCGATAGTGGGCCGCCAGAACCACTTCCAGGCCGCCGCCCAGGGCGGATCCCTGTACCGCCGCGACGACGGGTTTGGTACAGGCCTCGATGCGATTGCAGACGTCCGTCAGCAGCGGAGGCTGCGGCGGTTTGCCGAATTCGCGGATATCGGCGCCTGCGATGAAATGGCGACCCGCACCCAGCACCAGAACGGCCTGGACCTCCGGATCCTGTTCGGCGGCCTCGATCGCTGCCATCAGGCCTTGACGCACCGCGACCCCCAGCGCGTTGACGGGTGGATGGTCGATCGTGATGACGAACACAGAACCTTCCCGACGGGAAGTCACGACGTCCTGCGTCGGGTGGGCTGGGTGGGGGGCCATTCGAGAGTCTCCATGCGATTGATCTTGATGCGCGCGTGGCGGCGCGCCGTTTGGAGAATCATTCTTTCACTGTTCAATAGGCTTTACAATGTCATAGGTGATTGACATACTGTCAAAAATTATTTGACAAAACATCATGCACCCTCATTCTTTGAATGCGGAATCCCTGGTATTCCTGGCGGACATCCTGGATGCGGGCAACCTCAGCGCCGCCGCCCGCAGACTGAAAATGACCCGGGCCAACGTCAGCTATCACCTGAACCGCCTGGAGCAAACCCTGGGGCAGCAACTGGTGCGCCGCACGACCCGTCGCACCGAACCCACGGAAGTCGGCTTGCGGCTCTACGAGCACGGCTGCCGGATCCGCACCGAACTGGCCATTGCGCAGGACTCTGTGCGCGAACTGGGCCATCAACTGCGCGGCCGCCTGCGCCTGAGCATTCCCAGCGGTTTCGGTCAGGCGGTGATGGGGCCCTGGCTGCTGGATTTCAAACGCCAGCACCCCGGCATCGTGCTGGACGTCACGTTTGAAAATCATCTGCCGGACATGCTGCGCGACGAAACGGACATTTCCGTGCGGGTCATGACCAATCCCCCCCAGAACCTGGTGGCCCGTTCGCTGGGGGCCGTGCGCCACATCGCCTGCGCAGCGCAAAGCTATATCGAGCAACACGGCCTGCCTGACACGCTGGAAGGCCTGCCCATGGCGCCCGTCCTCACCGCCGGGGTGGCGGGCCGCCAGTTGCGGCTGTCCGCCTATCGCGATCAGCAACGCCAGACAGTCCTGCTGGAGCCCACGCTGATGTCGGAAAACTTCCAGTTCCTGCACCAGGCCGTCATGGCCGGACTGGGCATCGGCATCATCCCGGATTACCTGGTGCAGGATGAGATCGCATGCGGCGCGGTGCGGACTATCCTGGACGACTGGCAACTGAGCATCTTCGGCACGGAAATGTTCATGCTCTATATGCCCAACCGCTACCACACGCGGGCGACGTCGACGTTCATCGAATACATCCTGGCCCGTGCGCAGGCCCGGGCGACCCCTGGTCGGCCAGGGGACATTGATCCGCATTGACATCGTCGGCCATCCCCTTTAAGTTTCAAGACTTTCTGTCATGAAAATAAACAGAGAGGGGGTAGGACAATGATGAAGCTATTCGCTGCAGGGGCCTGTCTGGCGCTGCTGACCGCTTGCGCCACGACGCAGCCGTCGCGGGCGCCCGTTGAGGCTCAGTCGGGTTTTCTGCATGACTACAGCCTGCTGACGTCCGACCCGCAGGATCCCGGTTTCCGGCATTACACCGCGCCGGACCTGCGTCCCGGGAAATACCGCAGCTTCCTCGTCGAGGATGTGTCGTTCATCATCAATACCAACCAGGGCTACCAGGTGCTCGATACTGCGCGCTTGCGGGACCTGTCCGACTACTTCAGGTCGCAGATGACGACGATGCTGCAGGCCCGGCAGTACAAGATCGTCAAGGCCGCCGGCCCGGGCGTGGCGCGCCTGCGGGTGGCCGTGGTGGGGTTGGCGCAGGTTTCACCGGGGTTCAAGGTGACGGATCTGGTTCCGGCGAAGATGCTGTTCAATGTCGCCCGCATGGCCACCGACACGAGCCCGCACATGCTGCGGATGACGATCGAAGGCGAGGTGCTGGATAGTGTGTCGGGCCGGGTGCTGGGGGCCACGATCGACGGCCGTGAAAGCGGTGCGACGGTGGCGGGGGGCGCCACGCCGGCCTCAGCCGATCAGGTGCACGAGCTGATCGATTTCTGGGTGGCGCGTTTGGGCCAGCGCCTGGATCGCGCAGCGGGACGCTGAGGCGGTACGCGGCGAACCGGAAAAATCCATTCCGGCCGGGGTCGAGTGCCTTCCCATCAACCTTACTGTCGGGGCCGATGATATGGCGACCTTTATCCTGATTGCCGGAGGCTGGCAGGGCGGGCGGGACGTCCCGCGCAAGACCTATGTCGGCGCGCATGGATGGGAGGGCAGCCCGTTTCGGGAACTCTTTGGACGCCTGAGCGCCGATCCGGAGTGGTCGACCATTGCCCTCGATTGCGGTCACAACGTGGCTCGGCTGAAGCCCGATGCCCTGGCCGAGATATTACTGGCCCAGCTCTGATCAATCCATGTCGACGTGTTCAGCCAGGAAATCCAAAAAAGCCCGCACGCGCAGAGGCAGGTAGCCGCCTTGGCCGACATAGACGGCGTGGACTTCTTCCAGGTCGCCGGGGTTGCTGTCTTCGAGTACGGGGATCAGGCGGCCGGCGGCAATGTCGTCCCGCACTTGGAAAGCGGCCAGGCGTGCCAAGCCCAGGCCCGCCAGTGCCAGGCGGTGCAGCGCTTCGCCGTCGCCGGCCTGCGCATTGCCGCCGACCGGCACGACGACATCCTGGCCGTGATGCCGTAAGGGCCAGCCGGGCTGCGCACGGACATAGTTCGCGCCCAAGCGGTTGTGGGCCGACAGTGCATCAGGTGTGGTCGGCGTGCCGTGGCGCATCAGATAGCCGGGCGCGCCGACGATCATCATGCGCGTGGCCCCCAGCGCGCGTGCCACCAGATTCGAGCTTTTCAAGGGACCGGCCCGTACAGCCACATCGGTGCGCTGCTCCAGGATGTCGATGACCTCATCGGTCAGCACGATGTCCAGCGTCACGTCGGGATGATGCGCCAGAAACTTCGGTACGAGCGGCAGCAGGAAGTGGTGGCCGAAGGGCACATTGGCATTGACCCTCAACCGGCCTCGTGGCGTGGCCTCGGCGCTTGCGCAGCGTTCCGCTTCATTCAGGTCGGCCAGGATGCGCACCCCTCGCTCGTAAAACGCGCAGCCTTCGGGGGTGAGCTGGAGCTGCCGCGTGGAGCGGTTCACGAGTCGCGTGCCCAGGCGCTGCTCCAGGCGCGCCACCAGCTTGCTGACGGCCGAAGGCGTCATGCCGCAGGCGCGCGCGGCGGCGGAGAAACCGCCCAACTCGATGACGCGCACGAAGACCTCCAGTTCGCCGGATCGGTTGACGTCCATACGGGCCATGCCTGCTCCTTGATGAGTTCGGCTCACAGGTGATGTGCCGGTGAAGAGTCTAGTTCATTCATGTCTTTGAATTCATAATTTTCTCATTAAATGATCTTGAATTCATCATTGAGGAATGAGCATGAAATCACTGTTTGAGGCCTCGGCCGCCGCCATGCTGGCTTTGGCATTGTCGGCAGGGCTTGCCGCGCCTGTCTGGGCACAGTCGCACTGGGTGGCCACGTGGCAAGCCAGTCCGCAGCCGGTATGGGGGGCGGATTTTCTGTTTCCGACCTATGTGCCAGCGGCGTTGAATGACCAGACCGTTCGTCAAGTGGCGCGGGTCAGTATGGGAGGGGAGCGTCTGCGCATCGTGCTGTCCAATGCTGACGGGCGCGCGCCGATCAAGGTCGGTCAGGCCACCGTCGCGCAGCCGGCTGGAGAGGGCGCCGTCGCCGCCGATCATCCGAGGACCGTGACGTTTGGCGGTCAGGAGGCGGCGACCATCTTGCCCGGCGCGTCGCTGCTCAGCGATCCGGTGGCTTTGCCGGTTCCCGCGCTGTCGCAAGTCGCTGTCAGCGTCTATCTGCCGCACGTGACGCCCATGCAGACCTTCCATTGGGATGGACGGCAGACCGGCTGGATTGTTGCGGGCGATCAGACCCGGGCGAGCGTGTTGCAGATGACCGCGCAAAGCAGCACCTCGGCCCGACTGCTGTTAGCGGGCATCCAGGTTGAGACGGAGCAGCCCGCACGCGCCGTGGCCGTGCTCGGCGACTCCATTACCGATGGCGCAAGCGCCGGCCTGGATCAGGACAGCCGTTGGCCGGATTTCCTGGCCGCCCGTCTCGTGCCGAGGGGTGTCGCCGTCGTCAATGCCGGTATCTCCGGCGCGCGGCTGTTGTCCGATGGCATGGGCGCCAATGCCTTGGCGCGACTCGATCGCGACGTGTTGTCGCAGCCCGGCGTGCAAAGCGTCATCGTGATGCTGGGTATCAACGACATCTCCTGGCCGGGCACGGCCTTCGCCCCTGATGCGGCGCGCCCGTCGCTGGACGAGATGAAGGCAGGATTCCGTCAGTTGATCGGGCAGGCTCATAGCCGCGGGGTGCGTGTCATTGGCGCGACGCTCACGCCGTTCGAAGGCGCGTTGCCGGATACGCCGCTGGACAACTACTACCGCGCGGATAAGGACGCCATGCGCCATGCGCTGAATGAATGGATACGCCACGGCGGTGCGTTCGATGCCGTCATTGACTTTGATGCGGCACTGCGTGATCCCGCGCATCCGGCCCGCATGGCGCGACGCTTTGATTCCGGCGACCATTTGCATCCGGGTGATGAGGGCAACCGGGCCATGGCCGAGGCCGTCGACCTCGAGGTGCTGCTGCCGGGGCTGGATGATCCGCTTGCGATGATGGAAGAGGTGGCGCGATGAGCCAGGACCGCCGCACACACCCTGGCGTTTGGGCGCTTGCCGTCACCGCGTTTGCCATCGGCGTGGCCGAGTTCATCGTGGTCGGGATTCTCCCGTCCATCGCCCTGGATCTGGGCGTGTCGCTGTCGCGCGCGGGCGGCCTGGTCGGACTCTATGCGCTGGCGCTTGCCATCGGAACGCCCGTCGTCGTGCTGGCCTTGGCGCGATGGCCGCGTAAACCGCTCTTGCTCGTTCTGGTCGCTCTCTTTCTGGCGGGCAACCTGCTGTCCGCCTTATCGACGAGCTACGCCGCCTTGCTGGCCGGCCGCATCGTCACGGCGGTGGCGCATGGCAGCTTTTTCGCAATCGGCGCCACCGTGGCGGCACGGCTGGCTCCGCGAGGGCAGGCCAGTCGCGCGATTGCCGTCATGTTTGCCGGGTTGACCGTGGCCATGGTGGTCGGCGTTCCGCTGGGCAGCCTGGTCGGCAATGGATTAGGATGGCGTTTGCCGTTCTTCGCCGTGGCTGCGCTGGCTGCGATCGCCTTGGTCGTGACTGCGCGATGGGTGCCAGTCTTGCCGGTGCAGGCGGCCGGCCCGGTCGGCACACAACTCGCCGCATTGGGGCGGCCGGCGATCATCGCGATGATGGGCATCACCATTTTTGGATTTGGCGCGAGCTTCACCGCCTTTACCTTCATTACCCCCATCCTGACCGACGTCACCGGATTCCCGACCCATGCGGCAAGCCTGCTGCTGGTGGTGTTCGGCGCGGCAACCTTGGTGGGCAATATGGCCGGCGGGCGCTGGGCGGCCACGCTTGGCTGGCCGCTTGCCCTGCGGCGGATGTTGCTGGGTTTGTCGTTTGTGCTTGTCGCCCTGGCGTTGGCGCTGCCCTGCAAAGCCGCGATGGCGCCGCTGCTCTTTATGTGGGGTGTGCTGGCGTTTGGCATGTCGCCGGGCTTTCAGGCCGGGATGCTGGAAACCGCGCAACGCTGGACGCCGCGTGCAGTGGACTTTGCCTCGGCCTTGAATATCTCTGCTTTCAACCTGGGGATCACACTGGGCGAAACGCTGGGCAGCGCCTTGGTCGCATGCGACCAGATGGTGATGACGCCCTGGGCGGGCGTCGTGCTTGCCGCGATGGCGCAATTGCCGCTGGCATGGCTGGTGCGTCGATCGGGTTTCGGCACCATTTCGCGCCCCGCTGAGTTGAAAGGTTCGCGGAGCGAATCTTAGGCGTCGCCTTTTTTACCACTGGCCTTGAGTTTCACACCGTGTCTGCCCGGACTCTGTCTTGCCGCATGCGGTCGTGCCTCTTTTGTCAAACCGGATCTCGGTACGACCTTTAGGCGCGGTAGTATCGCTGCGGTGTGGCGAGTGCACATTGCTGTTGAGCATGTCCTGGTTTTGCATTTGAGTGCGCAACGACTGTGCCTGAGCCTCTTGCTCTTTGCGCTTTACGTCCGATAGCGCTTTGTTGAATTTTTCGCTGAACTCGGAATCTCGTGCGGATCTGTCCTGAGGGGCTTGCAGGACACCTCGTGCGGCGCCGTTGGGTGAGGAATCGCCATGAGTCACGCGTAGGCTCTTGGCGTCTTCCCTGGAGAGGGTGTATTGCGCTTGCGCAATATTGCAGGTCTGAATGCCAAGGCTGAGTAACCCGACCAGTGCAAGAGTCCGTGTATTCATGTGTTCCCTTTTAGTGATCCTTGCTCGGCATAGCGTCGTTCATTATTACAAAAAGGTTATGCGCCTCGCTCCCTGATTCTGGCTCGGTTCAGTGCCAGCGCTTCGTCGGTCGGCTCCCAGTCGATCCAGTAGGCGTCGGGCGTTCCAGGGAAATCCTCCCTGCGGACACCGGAAAACGTGGGCTTGTACCCGCGCCTTTTCATCTCGCCGATCAGTTCCGCGTGGCGTCTGGCCAGGTACCCCAATCGGGTATAGAAGAAGAGCAGATGGCCTTTGCCGAGGGTGTATATCGCCGGCTGGGACAGGTTCCCGCGAGCAGCGGCTTTCTCTGCAAGCGCGAACACCCTGGGCAGTTCCCGGTACTCGGCGACGAGATGGGGGCCGCTGAGTTCTTCGACGGGGACGCAGTTGATGCGGGTCATGGTGTCCTGATTGGGCGAAAGCTGTTTGATGACAGCGTCACATAAACCGGCACATACGGACAAAACAAAAGGACCTAGGCTTTCACCTAAGTCCTTGAATTTCTTGGCTCCCCGACCAGGGCTCGAACCTGGGACCTGCGGATTAACAGTCCGTCGCTCTACCGACTGAGCTATCGGGGAACTGCGAAGAAGCGAAACTATAGCACAAATTTCTGGGCGCGCGCAAAGCGCATCGCTTCATGCAAAAAAATCAATGCGCGCCGCCTCCCGCGGCCGATCCGCCGTGGGCCGAGGTCTTCGGCCGGGCCAGCCAGATCAGGCCGATCAGGACCAGGAAAATCAGCGCCGAGGCGTAGAAGATGTCGGTGGCCGACATGGTGTAGGCCTGCTGATTGATGACCCCGTCCAGCATGCCCGCGCCGCGCTGCGGGCTCACGCCCAGGTTCTGCAGGCCGCCCATGATGTGGTCGAAAGCCGGCTCGCCGGGGCGGGCGACTTCGGTCAGGCGGCTGTGGTGCAGCGAGGCGCGGTTGTCCCAGATCGTGGTGGTGATCGAGGTCCCGAAGGCGCCGCAGACCAGGCGGAAGAAGTTCGACAGGCCGGCGGCGGCGGGGATCCGGTCGGGGCTCAGGCCCGACAGCGAGATCGTCGTCAGCGGGATGAAGAAAGTCGCCATGGCCGCCCCCTGGATGAAGGTGGGCAGCATCACCGTGTACAGGTCCACGCTGGTGTTGAACTGGGCGCGCATATAGCTGATCAGAGCGAAGATCAGGAAGGCGATGGTGGCGATGGGGCGCGGGTCGTGGCGGGCCAGCAGCTTGCCTACCACGGGCGACAGGATGATGGCCAGGATGCCCACCGGGGCCGAGGCGACGCCTGCCCAGGTGGCCGTGTAGCCCATGGTGTTCTGCAGCCACAGGGGCAGCAGCACGACGGTGCCGAAGAACACGCCGTAGGCGACCGACAGGGCGATGGTGCCGGAGGTGAAGTTGCGCTGCGCGAACAGGGTCAGGTCCACCACCGGGTGCGCGGCGGTCAGTTCCCAGATCACGAAATAGACGAAGGCCACGACCGAGACCACGGCCAGCACGCAGATCAGCGGGCTGGCGAACCATTCCAGTTCCTTGCCCTTGTCCAGCAGCAGTTGCAGGGCGCCGACCCAGACGACCAGCAGGATCAGGCCCATGCGGTCGATGGGCAGGTGGATGCGGCGCGTGTCCCGTTCCTTGTAGACCTGCCATGAGGCCCAGCCGGCGATCAGGCCGACGGGGACGTTGATGTAGAAGATCCAGGACCAGGCGTAGTTGTCCGAGATCCAGCCGCCCAGCAGCGGCCCGGCGATGGGGCCGACCAGGATGGTCATGGACCAGAGCGCCAGGGCCATGCCGGCTTTGGCCCGGGGGTAGCTGGCGAGCATCAGGGACTGCGACAGCGGGATCATCGGCCCGGCCACGGCGCCTTGCAGCACGCGGAAGAACACCAGCGATTCCAGCGACCAGGCGAAGCCGCACAGCCAGGAGCTGATGACGAACAGCATCACGGACAGCACGAACAGGCGCACCTGGCCGAAGCGCTGCGTCAGCCAGCCGGTCAGCGGCACGGTGATGGCGTTGGCCACGGCGAACGAGGTGATGACCCAGGTGCCCTGGGTGGCGCTGACCCCCAGGTCGCCGGCGATCGTGGGGATGGAGACGTTGGCGATGGACGAGTCCAGCACATTCATGAACACGGCCGCCGACAGGGCGATGGTGCCGAAGGTGCGGGCGCTGCCTTCCAGGGGCGGATAGCCCCCGGCGGGCGGCTGGGCCGGGGCGGCGGGGGCCTCCGGCGCCTGATCGGCCGCGTCGTCCGGAAGAGAGGATGCAGTGCTCATGAGGCGGTGTTGTCCTGGATGATCTGCTGGATGCGGGCGTCGACCTCGGCCGGGTCATGATCGTAGACCGGGGTGCTCAGGGCCGGTTCGGCCGCCTGGCCGCCTTGCCGGCTGGCGTCCGTCTGTTCCGGCGTGGAGGACAGGTCGACCTCGGCCGTCATGGACAGGCCCACGCGCAGGGGATGTGCCTGGAGTTCCTTCGGGTCCAGGCGGATGCGCACAGGTACCCGTTGGATGACCTTGATCCAGTTGCCGCTGGCGTTTTGCGCCGGCAGCAGGGCGAAGGCGCTGCCGCTGCCGGCAGCGATGCCGGCGACCGTACCGTGATAGGCGATCTTGCTGCCGTACAGGTCGGAGACCAGCTTGACCTGCTGGCCGGGCTGCATGGCGTCGAGCTGGTTTTCCTTGAAGTTGGCTTCCACCCACAGGCTGTCCAGCGGCACGATCGTCATCAGCGACGTACCCGGCTGGATGCGTTGCCCCAGTTGGACGGAGCGCTGGGCGACCATGCCGCCCACCGGGGCCAGGACGTGTGTGCGCACGCTGGACAGCCAGGCCTGGCGCACCTGATCGGCTGCCTGCAGCACGTCGGGGTGGGTGGCCACGGTGCTGCCCCGGGTCAGGGCCTGGTTGGTGGCCAGTTTGGCGCGCGCGGCGGCCAGGCCGGCGCGGGCCTGGGCCAGGCTGGCCTCTGCGGATTTCACGGCGACCTGGGCGTGCAGCAGTTCCTCGCCGCTGACGCCGCCGGTGCCGCGCAGCGCGTTGCGCCGCTGCAGGTCGTTGCGTGCCTTGCTGAGCTGGGTGTCCGCCTGTTCGACGTTGGCCTCGCCCACGGCGACGTCGGCCGCCAGGGCGTCGTTCTGCACGAACAGCGTCTGGGTGCGGCGCACGGTCTGGGCCAGGGCGGCTTCGGCCTGGGCCAGGGCGATGTCCGTGTCGCTGCCGTCCAGGGTCACCAGGCGGGTGCCCTGGGTGATGGTCTGGGTTTCCTCGGCGCCGATGGCGATGACCGTGCCGGGAATCTGGGCGCTGACCTGTACCAGATTGCCGTGCACGTAGGCGTCGTCAGTGGATTCGTAGTGGGAGGCGAAGATCAGCCACCACGCGCCATAGAGCAGGCCGGCCAGGACGAAAATGCCGGTGGCCCAGAGCATCAGGCGGGTGCGGGCGGGGGAGTTGCTGGGGCTGGATGCAGTCATGATGCGGTCGAAGAAAAGTTTATTGTCGGGTCGAGGTCGCGGCGGCGCGCGGGGCGCCGTCGTCCTGGACGTAGCCGCCGCCCAGGGCGGTCGCCAGTTGCACGTCCAGCAGATAGGCGCGGGCGTGCAGGTCGGTGGTCTGCACGGTCTGCTTCAGGGCTTCGCTTTGCGCCAGCAGCACTTGCACGAAGTCGCCCAGGCCGGCTTTATAGCGGCTCAGGGCCACGTCATAGGCCGAGGTGATGGCCTTCATGCTGGCTTCCTGGTGGCGGATCTGTTCTTGCAGCGACTGGATCGAATCGCGGGCATCGGCCACTTCGCGCAGCGCGCCCAGGACGGTTTCGTTGTAGCGGGCGATGGCCTCGTCGCGCTCGGCGCGGCGGCCCTCCAGCCGGGCGTTCAGGCCGCCGGCATTGAAGATCGGCAGGGTGATGACCGGGCCGGCGCCGTAGTTTTCGCTGCTGCTGCGCACCAGCTTGTCCAGGCCCAGCGACAGGTAGCCGAAGCTGGCCGACAAGTCGATGTTGGGCAGGAAGTCGGCCTTGGCGGCGGAGACTTCGGCGCCGGCGGCTTCGGCCTGCAGGCGGGCGGCGGTGATGTCGGCGCGCCGGCCCAGCAGGGCCATGGGCAGTCGACCCGGGATGTCGGGCGGCAGCGCGGCGCCCGGGCGTGCGGCCAGCGCCGGCAGTTGCTCGGGAGATCGGCCCAGCAGGGCGGCGAGCTGGTGGTGCAGCAACTGGACGTTGTTGTTCGCCTGGCTGAGCTGTACCCGGGCGGATGAGACCGCCGAGTCGGCCTGGTCCACGTCCACCTGGGTGCCCAGGCCGTTCTTGTAGCGGTCGCGGGTGATGTCCAGGGCTTCCTGCAGCTTGCTGGCGATGTGGCCGATGGCGTCGGCCTGGGCCTGGGCGTTTTGCGACTGAAAGTACGCCTGGGAGACGGCCGAGACCAACAGCACGCGGGCCTGCTGGCGGCTGGCTTCGGCAGCGGCGGCGCGCTGCCTGGCAGCGCCCGCCAGCGCGCGTTGGCGCCCCCACAGGTCCAGATTGAAGTCCAACTGCAGTCCCAGTCCGGTGTCGGTCTCGTATGAACCGCCCAGAGGGGGCGGATAGATGTAGTTTTCGCTGTAGCGCTGCCGCGTCAAATGGTAGTTGGCGTTGACTTGCGGCCATTGCACGGCGCGTGCGCCGCGCGCGGCCGCCCGGGCCACGCGCACGCGGGCGGCGGCGGCGTCCAGGGACGGGTTCGATTGCAGGGCCTGGTCGATCAGACCGTCCAATTGGGCGTCCTGGTAGCGCGTCCACCAGCGGTCGCCCGGCCAGGCGAGGGCGGTGTCGGTCAGTCCCAGGGCCTGGGCGTCGAGTGCCTTGGTGGCGGGGGAACCCGGGTCCATGGGGGCGCAGGCGGAGAGCGAGAGAGCGAGCAGCAGGGGGATGAGGGGTTTCATGCTGACAGGAAGCTGAATATTGTTGATCGGGTCTGTATCTGACTAGTCAGTGATCAGAGGGCAGTATGCACCTTTGCGAGGCGTTGTGGCGTGTCAGGGGGTGTCAGGGCGTGTCGGTGGGGGCCGAGGTGTCGGCCGACTGCTGCAGATAGTGTTCGCCGTTGACGATCATGCGCTTGAGCAGGGCGATCAGCATGTGGATCTCGTCTTCGGAGAAGCCGTTCAGGTGGACGTTGAGCGCCTGGGAAATGGCGGGCAGGATCTGGTCCGCCACCGCGCGGCCTTCGTCCGTCGGCACGATCTTGACGACGCGCCGGTCTTCGGGCACGCGTTCGCGCCGCACGAAGCCCTTGGATTCCAGCCGGTCCAGCATGCGCGTGGTAGCGCCCGTGTCCACGTCCAGGACGCGGGCCAGTTCGGCCGGAGTGTCGATGCCTCGGACCAGGATGAGCAGCAGGGGACGCCATTGGTTGGCCGTCAGGCCTATGGGGCAGGTCTGCAGGTCGATGACCCGGTGCAGCAGGTTATGGACATGTTTGACGAGCAGCCCGACGTTGCGTTCGGGGCTGAGGTCGCCGGAAGTGCCGCTGTAATACTGGCAGGCGCTGTCTTGCGGCAGAGGGGAGGGGCCGTTCGGCCTGGTGTCTTGCATGCTAAAATTCTACAGCATCAATATCTGACTAGGCAAGTAAAAATGGGGCTACCCTCCCGCAGCATGTTCTGGACCGGCTTTGTGCTGGCGGGTCTGGGAGCGGTGCTGTTCTCAGCCAAGGCGATCGTCGCCAAGCTGCTGTACCTGCACGGGGTGGATGCGCTGGATGTGATCGGTTTTCGCATGCTGTTGGCGCTGCCGTTTTTTGCCGCCATCGCACTGACCCAGATGGGGCGCGTGCGCCGAGGCCTGCTGACACCGCTGAGCCGGCGCGACAGCCTGCGCATCGCGGTATTGGGTTTCATCGGCTATTACCTGTCCAGCCTCCTGGATTTCCTGGGGCTGCAATACATTTCCGCCGGACTGGAACGCCTGATCCTGTTCCTGGCGCCGACCTTCGTGCTGCTGTTTTCCGCCTGGTTCCTGCGCAAGCCCATTGCCGCACGCCAGTGGCTGGCCATGGCCCTGGCCTACGGCGGGGTCGCCCTGGTGTTCTGGGCCGACCTGTCGATCACGGGAGAAGATGTCGTACTGGGTTCGGCCTGCGTGCTGGGTTCGGCGTTTTCCTATGCCATGTACCTGATCGGTTCGGGCGAACTGGTCGAGCGGGTCACGGCCACCCGGCTGACGGCTTACGCGATGACGGTCTCGGCCGGGGTGACGATGGTGCACTTTTTCACGGTCAAGGGGGTGGCGGGCCTGGACCAGGGCTGGCCGGTCTACGGCCTGTCGCTCATCCACGCGACGGTCAACACGGTGTTGCCGACCTTCATGATCATGTGGTCGGTGGCGCGCATCGGCGCGCCGCTGACGGCCCAGTTGGGCCTGCTGGGGCCGGTGTCGATCCTGTTCCTGGCCTGGCTGTTCCTGGGCGAGCCGATCACGACCCTGCAGGTGGCGGGTACGGTGCTGGTGGCGATTTCAGCCCTGGTGCTGGGGCACCGGCCTAAGGTCAAGGGCTAGAGCTTCTCCGCCCAGGCCGTCTCGTTGAAGCCCACGGTCACGCTGCCGTCGGGCCATTCGACCACGGGGCGCTTGATGAGGCTGGCCTGATCCCGCATCAGCCGAGTGGCGCCGGCGGCATCCTGGATCTGCGCCTGCAATTCGGGCGGCAGTTTGCGCCAGGTCGTGCCCTGGCGGTTGATGAGTTTTTCCCAACCCGTCTGGGCGATCCACTGCGGCAATCGCGCCTCGGGCACGCCGGCTTTCTTGAAGTCGTGAAACTGGTAGGGCTGCTGCCGCGCGTCCAGCCAGGCGCGGGCTTTCTTGACGGTGTCGCAGTTGGGAATGCCGTAGAGGATCAGGCTCATTTCATGTTCTCTTCGATTTCGTCGCGGTGCACGTCGTGGGTGACGAAGCCGGCCTCGTTGTCGGGCATGGCCAGGTAGCGGGGATGGGCCAGGGTGCTGCGGATGTCCTGCAGGCCCGTGGCCCAGTGTTCCCGCATCGTCGCCAGGCCGAACTGGAAGTCGCGGAAATGCTGCTCGTAGGGTTTGTCGCGGTAGATCAGGTGGATGATGTTGCTGCGCTTGTCGCTGGCCAGTTCGGCGGCCTGCCGGCAGGCCAGGATGTCGTTGCGCCGTCTGGCCGGCACCTGATCCAGGACTTCGCGCAGCAGGCGCTGCATTTTGCGGTAGGCGCGCATCTGGTCGGTGACCAACCGGGTGCGGCTGGAATAGCGGATGTCCTGGATGCGGTCGCTGACCTCGCTCAGGCTGCGCGGCACCGGGCCGCGCGCCGACCAGAGATCCACCTGGAACACCAGCGTGTCGCGGGCCAGGTTCCGCTCCAGGATCCGGGACAGCGGGGTGTTGGACACCAGACCGCCGTCCCAGTAATACTCGCCTTCGATCTCGATGGCCGGGAAGGCCGGGGGCAGGGCGCCCGAGGCCATGAAATGCTCCGGCCCCAGACGGGTGCGGCGGTTGTCGAAATAGGTGAAATTGCCGGTGCGCACATTCACGGCGCCGACCGACACGTGCAGCCCGCCGTCGTTGATGCGGTCGAAATCGCACAGGGATTCCAGCGTGTCCTTCAGGGGCCGGGTGTCGTAGTGGCCGACGCGGGCCGGGTCCAGTGCGGCGGACAGGGCGGCGGGTGGGAAACGCGGATGGAAAAAGCCTTTCTGGCCCACCATCAGGGCGCTGCCGGCATGGACCACCCCCAGAAACTGGCGCGCCAGGTCGTTGACCTGGAACAGGCTTTGTTCCAGCAGGGGATTGGCCGCCGGACCGACATAGGGCTGGCAGATGGTGTTCCAGAACTCATGCAGCCGTTCGACGCGCTGTTCGACCGGGTTGCCGGCGATGATGGCGGCGTTCAGCGCGCCGATGGAAATGCCGGCCAGGTCGGTCAGCTCGATCCCGGCCTCGTTCAGGCCTTCGTAGACACCCGCCTGGTAGGCGCCCAGCGCGCCGCCGCCTTGCAGCACCAGGGCGCGGGTTTCATAGGCCTGGGCGGCGGCAGCCGGGCGGGATTCAGTCTTGGACATGGGTTCCGGTCTCCAGGGAATGCAGAAAGGCTTCGATCAGGGCGCCGCGGTAGCGGCTGCGGTGCAGCACGATGGACAGGCGCCGGTCCAGTTGCAGAAAGGGCGTGCGCAGCACGCGCAAGCGGCCCGTCGCCACGGCGTCCAGGGTGGCGGCGTAGGGCAGGCAGGCGATGCCCAGGCCGGCGATCACGGCCTGCTTGATGGCCTCGATCTGACCCAGTTCCAGCAGGATTCGGCCCGGAGGCAGCGCGGTCATGGCCTGTTCCGTCAGGCTGCGGGTGGCCGAGCCGCGCTCGCGCAGGATCCAGCGGGCGTCCGAGAAATCCCGGGGCTGCAGGCGTGCGCGTTGCGCCAGCGGGTGCGCCGGCGCGGCGCAGACCACCAGCGCATCGTTGCGCCAGGGCAGGGTTTCCAGTTGGGCATGGTGCACGGGACCTTCGACGCAGGCAATGTCGACGGCATGGTCGAGCAGCATGCGTGTGATGTCGCGGGTATTGTCCACGGTCAGATGCAGGGCCACCATGGGATGTTGGGCCGTGATGGGCCCCAGAAGTTCCCCCACCAGGTAGTTGCCGACCGTGTTGCTGGCGCCGATGCGCAGTTCGCCCTCCAGGGCGCCGTGGGCGTCGCGGTGGCGGCGTTGCATGTCGCTGAGGCGCTCCAGGATTTCGCGGGCCAGCGGCAGTTGTTCCGCCCCCTGGGCGTTCAGGCGCAGGCGGCCCCGTTCGCGGTCGAACAGGGCGGCGCCCAGTTGGCGTTCCAGTTCGCCCAGCGCCATGCTGATGGCGGGCTGGGTCAGGTGGAGCTGGTCGGCGGCCTGGCGCACGCCCCCGGTCGTGGCGACCGCGACGAAGACTTCAAGCTGGCGGATGCTGAGGCCGAGCATGGAAAACGGGCCTCCGAATGATATAAATTTTATTTATATCATGCGAACCAGGAGGCCGGGTTCTTGGTCAGCGCCACGCCTACGATGTAGGCGAAGATCGCCACGGCGCAGACGGCGGCGATCAGCCGCGCCTTGGGCGTACGGCCGCGCTTGATGGCGTAGGTGCCCACGCCGATGTAGGCGATCAGCAGCACGATCTTGGTCAGGATCCAGGGCTGTTCGGGGCCGATCATGGCCGCCAGGATCACCCCGCAGGTCAGCAGCACGGTATCGATCACGTGCGGCAGAATGCGCACCAGGCGGTGCTGCAGCAGGGCCGAGCCGGTGACGGACCAATAGGCCCGGATGACGAACAGGATGATGCTCAGGCTGACGGCGGTGACGTGCAGGTGCTTGATAGGCAGATAGTAGTTCATGGGGTCCTTATTCGATCGGGTTTAAAGTCCAGCCGCCGCTTTCGCCTTGCAGCGACAGTTCGGCGCCGTGGTGCCGGCGCAGCGTGCTGCGGTGCCCCACGCTGATGATCCGGGCGTCCGGCAATTGTTCGCGCAGCAGGCGGTACATGGCGTCTTCCAGGCCCTCGTCCATGGCGGACGTGGCTTCGTCCAGGAAAGCAGCCTGGGGTTTTGCGATCAGCAGGCGGCCGAAGGCCAGGCGTTGCTGCTCACCCAGGGACAGGATGCGGCTCCAGTCGTCCTCGACGTCGAGCTGGTCGTGCAGATGGCCCAGTTGCACGCGGTCCAGGATGGCTTCGTCCTGGCCGGGCGGGACCGAGTCGGCGGGCTGGGGATAGTGTAGCGCCTGGCGCAGGGTGCCCAGGGGCAGGTAGGGCTTCTGGGCCAGGAACAGGGCGGACGTGTCCGGGCGGATGATTTCGCCCGAGCCGTGCGGCCAGATGCCGGCGAGCATGCGCAGCAGCGTGGTCTTGCCTGCGCCCGACGGGCCGCGTACCAGCAGCGGCTGGCTGGGGGTGACTTCGAGGTTCAGATCCCGGATCAGCGCATGGCCGTCGGGGCGGTTGACGGTGACGCCCAGCAGCGCCAGGCGGCCGCCGTCCTGGTGCGTGTGAGGCAGCTTCATGGCCCGGGCCGCGTCGATGGTGTCGTCGAATCCGGCCAGACGCTCCAGCGTGGCGCGGTACGTGGCGAAGCTGTCGTAGATGTTGCGGAAGAAGGACAGATTGTCCTGCAGGCGGCCGAAGGCCTGGGCGGTCTGGATCAGGTCGCCCAGGCTGATCTGCTTGGAAAAGAAGCGCGCCGCTTGCAGGATGAAGGGAAAGACCACGGCGGTCTGGGTCACGACGAAGTTGAAGCCCAGGAACTTCAGGGACCGGTAGATGATGTCCCAGGCATTGCCGATCACCCGCGCGAAGCCGTGCCGCAGCGTCCGGCCCTCGACGCGTTCGCCTCGGTAGAAGGCGATGCTTTCGGCGTATTCGCGCACCCGCACCAGGGCGTAGCGGTAGTCGGCGTTCAGTTTTTCGTTCAGGAAATTCAGCCGGATGAGCGGTTTGCCGATCCAGATGGCCAGGATGGTGGCCAGGAACACGTAGATGAAGACCAGGAACACCATGGCCCGGGGGATCTCGTGGCCCAGTACGGTCATGGGGCCGGACAGGTTCCACAGAATCGCGGTGAAGGCGATGGTGGACACGAGCGCGTTGATCAGCCCGACGGCCAGGGTCATGGAGGTCTGGGCGAAATTGGTGATGTCCTGCTGGATCCGCTGGTCCGGGTTGTCGGCCAGGTGACTGAGCGATTGCGAACGGTAGTAGGCCTGCCCTTGCATCCAGCGGCTCAGCAACTGCTCATTGAGCCATTCGCGCCAATGCACGACAAAGGCCTGCTGCACGTAGAAATCGAACAGCGAGCGGACCACGTGCACGGCGGCCAGCAGCGCGAACAACAGCATGGCCGCCCAGAAACCGGGCTCGTCCAGCTTCTGCAGCGCGCTGTACATGGTGTTGTACCAATTGGAAAACAGCACATCCAGGCGGACGGCTGCGAGCGTCAGCAGCAGGATCAGGGAGACGCCGGCCAGGGGTTTCCAACTGCGGCGCAGAGAAAAATAGCCGGCGCTCAGGCGCCGGAACTGCCGCCCCCAGCGCGTGAAGCGCGACAGGCCCCAGACCGTGGCAATACCGACCAGCAGAGTGAGCGCATACGCCTTGGCCAGCCACAGGCCGCTTTCGATCAGAAGGTCTTGCCATTGCATGGGACGCGGTTCCTTGAGGGAGGATCGGAGGCGCCCGCCAAAATGGGCCGGGCGAAAGGATTGTAGTTGGAGGCGGGGCGCTGCGGAATAGTTCCTGCGCCCGGGCTCAGCACATCGCGCCGGGCTCGTGCTTCATGCCCAGGCGGCGGGCGAGCTTGTGCAGATTGCTGGGGTCCAGCCCCAGCGTGCGCGCGGCCTGGGCCCAGTTGCCGTGGTGGGCGGCCAGGGCTTCGCCGATGGCCTGGCGCTGGCAGGCATCGACGCTGTCGCGCAGCGGCGGGATTTCGTCGGCGGGCCTGGGGTCTGACTGCGGCGCCGGCGTGTCGCCTCCCGGGGCGCGCAGGCCGGTCGGCGCGCGGGCGCCGGCTGGGGCCTCGGACGGGGCTTCGGGCTCGCCGACGTCCAGGTCCAGCAGTTCCGGGCCGATGGTCAGCACCTGATCGCGCGAGGCGCCGCGGCTGAGCATCTTCAGCGCGGCGCGGCTGATCACGTGCTCCAGTTCGCGCACGTTGCCGGGCCAGGGATATTGGCGCAGCGCGCGCTCGGCCTCGTAGGACAGGCGCACCCCGCGCAGTCCCAGGCGCGCGCGGCTGAACTCCAGGAAATGGCCGGCCAGGATCAGGACGTCGCGGTCGCGCTCGCGCAGCGGCGGGATCGGGATGGGGTAGACCGAGAGGCGGTGGTACAGGTCGGTGCGGAACAGCCCCGCCTGGGTGTTGGCCTTCAGGTCGCGGTTGGTGGCGGCGATGATGCGCACGTCGGTCTTGATCACCTGGTCCGTGCCCAGCCGCTGGATTTCACCGTTTTGCAGCACGCGCAGCAGCTTGGCCTGCAGGCTGAGCGGCAGCTCTCCGACCTCGTCCAGGAACAGGGTGCCGCCCTGGGCGGCCTCGAAACGTCCGGGGCGATCGGATGTCGCCCCCGAGAAGGCGCCCTTGACGTGGCCGAACAGCTCGCTTTCGGCCAGGGACTCGGGCAGCGCGGCGCAGTTCACCTGGATCATGGCCTGCTGGCTGCGGCGCGAATGGCGGTGCAGGCGCCGGGCGAACAGATCCTTGCCCACGCCGGTTTCGCCCAGCAGCAGAATGGGCAGGTCGGAATCGGCCACCAGGTCCAGTTCGTGCAGCAGCGACTGGATCGCCTCGCTGCGTCCCAGGATCTCGGTGGCTTCGCCGATGCGCTCCAGCCCTTGCTGCGTGCTGCCCAGTTGGCGCAGCTGGCGGTTTTCCCGTTCCAGGTCGGTGACCCGCACGGCGGCTTGCAGGATCAGGCCCAGCCGCTGCAAGCGCTCGTGCGCCGCTGCGTCAAAAGTGCCGGTCGTCAGCGCATCCAGCGTGATGATGCCCCAGGGGCGGTCTTGCCGGTACAGCGCCAGGCCCATGCAGTCGTGCACCGGCAGCGGGGAACCTTTGCGGTCGTCCAGCAGGCCGTCATAGGGGTCGGGCAGCACGCTCTGGGGATCGAACCAGGTGGGCTCCCGGCGCGCCAGGATGGTGGCAAAGCGTGGATGCTGGGCGACGATGAAGCGCCGCCCCAGGGCTTCGTGGGCCAGGCCGGAGGCGGCAACCAGGTGCAGGGTGTCGGCCGCGTCCAGCACCAGCAGGCCGACCGCGTCGCAGGCAAAGGCCTGGCGGATGGTCGTGGCGGCGCGTTGCAGGCGTACGCCGTCGGGCAGGTCGGCGGACAGATCGTCCAGGAGTGTGGTTTCCATGGGGTGATTTATACCATTTAACGGTATTTTTCACCCTGGCGTGGAGGGTAAAAAATACCGCTTTTGATCTATATCAGTAGTTTCCCTAGGTAATGAAGTTGGCACGATTATTGCTTGAAGAAAAGTGAAGCAATGAACGTGGCGCCATTCCGGCGTCGTATCCAGAACCTCTCGCGGCTGCAGAAGGAGCGCAGAATGGGTGAGTACAAGAAGTTATGGTGGACGCTGATCGGCGTTCTGATAGTGGCATTCGGCATCCTGGGATGGATGGGCAAAGAGGTCTACAACCAGGCGCCCCCCATCCCGGCCCAGGTGGTCACGGCTGACGGCAAGGTCCTCATGACCGAAACCCAGATCCTGGACGGCCAGAGCGCCTGGCAGTCGGCAGGCGGGATGACGGTCGGCTCGATCTGGGGGCACGGCGCCTACCAGGCGCCGGACTGGACCGCCGACTGGCTGCACCGTGAACTGTCCGCCTGGCTGGATCTGGCTGCGCAGGAAAAGTCCGGGGTGAATTTCGCCCAGTTGGACGGGGACGCCCAGGCCATGCTGCAGCGCCGCCTGAAGGAAGAATACCGCAAGAACACCTATGACGCCGCTACCGGCGCCGTCACGGTGTCCGACCGGCGCGCCCAGGCCATCGCCCAGACGGCGGTGTACTACGACAAGCTGTTCGGCGACGACGCCTCCCTGCACGAGTCGCGCAAGCACTTCGCCATGAAGGAAGGCACGCTGCCTTCGCCGGAAGCCCGCGCCCGTCTGGCGAACTTCTTCTTCTGGACGGCCTGGTCCGCCTCGACCAACCGGCCGGACATGGAATCCAGCTACACCAACAACTGGCCGCATGAGCCGCTGATCGACAACGTGCCGACGGCGGAAAACATCATCTGGTCCGTCATGAGCGTCATCATCCTGATCGCGGGCGTGGGCCTGCTGGTCTGGGGCTGGGCCTTCACGCGCAAGGAGCACGACGACGGCCCCGCGCCGGCGCGCGATCCGCTGCTGCAGATCCCGCTGACCGCCTCGCAGCGCGGCCTGGGCAAGTACCTGTTCCTGGTCGTGGCCTTGTTCGTCGCGCAGATCTTCATCGGCGGCTTCACGGCGCACTATACCGTCGAAGGGCAGACCTTCTATGGCATCAACGTGTCCGAATGGCTGCCGTATTCCCTGGTGCGCACCTGGCACATCCAGGCGGCCCTGTTCTGGATCGCCACCGGGTTCCTGGCCGCCGGCCTGTTCCTGGTGCCGATCCTCAACGGCGGCAAGGACCCCAAGCACCAGAAGCTCGGCGTGGACGTCCTGTTCTGGGCGCTGATCCTGGTGGTCGTGGGTTCGTTCACCGGCAACTTCGCGGCGATCGCCCACTGGCTCCCGGCCGAATGGAACTTCTGGCTCGGCCATCAGGGCTATGAATACGTCGAGCTCGGCCGTCTGTGGCAGATCGGCAAGTTCCTGGGCATCGTGTTCTGGCTGTTCCTGATGCTGCGCGGCATCGTGCCGGCGCTCAAGCAAAAGGACGGCGACAAGAACCTGCTGGCCCTGTTCAGCGCCTCGGTGATCTGCATCGGCCTGTTCTACGGCGCCGGCCTGGCCTACGGCGAAAAGACTCACCTCTCCGTCATGGAATACTGGCGCTGGTGGGTGGTGCACCTGTGGGTCGAAGGCTTCTTCGAAGTGTTCGCCACCACGGCGCTGGCCTTCATCTTCTCGACCATGGGTCTGGTGTCCAAGCGCGGCGCCACGATCGCCAGCCTGAGCGCGGCCATCCTGTTCATGCTGGGCGGTACGCCGGGCACGCTGCACCACCTGTACTTCTCGGGCACCACCACGCCGATCATGGCCATCGCCGCCTCGTTCAGCGCGCTGGAAGTCGTGCCGCTGGTCGTGCTGGGCTATGAAGCCTGGGAAAACTGGCGCCTGAAGGAACGCGCCCCGTGGATGGAAAACCTGCGCTGGCCGCTGAAGTTCTTCGTCGCCGTGGCCTTCTGGAACATGTTCGGCGCCGGGGTGTTCGGCTTCATGGTCAACCCGCCGATCGCGCTCTACTACATCCAGGGCATGAACACCACGGCAGTCCACGCGCACGCGGCGCTGTTCGGTGTGTACGGCTTCCTGGCGCTGGGCTTCACCTTGTTCGTGCTGCGCTACCTGCGTCCCAACATGCAGTTCAATGAAAGCCTGATGAAGACCTCTTTCTGGGGCATGAACCTGGGCCTGGTGATGATGATCTCCCTGAGCCTGCTGCCCATCGGCCTGATGCAGTTCCACGCCAGCTACAGCGTGGGTGTCTGGTGGGCCCGTGGCGAGACCTTCATGCAGCAGGAGATCCTGCAGACCCTGCGCTGGGTCCGGACCTTCGGCGACGTGGTGTTCATCGTCGGCGGCCTGGGCGTGATGTGGCAGGTCGTGACCGCGCTGTTCGACAGCAAGGCTGCCCCGGCCGCCGATGCCGGTCTGGCCGCGCAGCGCGCATAAGCAATCCCGTCTTGCAAAGGGGGCCCGAAACGGACCCCCGGCCTGGCCCGCCTCCAAAGGAGGCGGGCTTTTTCATGGTGCGTCCGCGCCCGCGCCTCAGACCCCGATGTCCTCGTTCCAGAGGTGCGGCTGTTCGGCGATGAAGCGGCGCATCAGTTCCAGGCATTCCGGATCCTGCAGGACCTCGATCCCGACGCCGCGCGAGCGCAGCAGTTCTTCTTCGCCCATGAAGGTCTGGTTCTCGCCGATGATCACCCGGGGGATGCCGTACAGCAGGATCGTCCCGCTGCACATCGGGCACGGCGACAGGGTGGTGTAGAGCGTGGATTCGCGGTAGACGTCGGCCGTGCGGCGGCCGGCGTTCTCGAGCGCGTCCATCTCGCCGTGCAGGATGGCGCTGCCTTTTTGCACGCGCCGGTTGTGGCCCCGGCCGATGATCTCGCCGCGATAGACGATCACCGAGCCGATGGGGATGCCGCCTTCAGCCAGTCCCTGGCGTGCTTCTTCGATGGCCGCCCGCATGAAGGGGTCGTTCATGGTTCCGTCTCCCGGAAAGTCCTTGATGCCTGCATCATACGGGCAGCGGGACCGCGGGGGAACCCGGGGGAGGCGGTCCGAAGGCCGCCTTCAGACGTCCAGGGGGATCAGGCCGCCTGCGCAGTCCGCGCCCCGGCCCGTGCGCTGAGCGCTCCCAGCGCGCAGGTCAGCAGCAGCGTCGGCAGGGCGCTGCCGTATTGCGGCGCCCACTGCGCCAGGGCGTGGTAAACCGCGATCCCCAGGATCCAGATCAGCGCCGGAGCGGCGTGCAGCGCGCGCGGCGCCTCGGTCAGGCGGGCGGGCTGCGTGCCCAGACGGCCCAGGATGGTGCCGAACAGCGGCACGAAGACCGAGCTGAGCGTCAGCAGAAACGGTTCCAGCGTATGCATGGGCAGCACCATCGCCAGCCCGATCGAGACCGCGGCCAGAATCGTGCCCCAGGTCTTCAGGTTCATCCCTTGCCACAGACTGTGGGCGGACACGGAGCCCGAATACAAGTCGCCGTAGGTGTTGTCCAGTTCGTCGATCAGGATCAGGCCCAGGGCCACCAGGCCGCCTTGCGCCAGCAGCAGGGCGGCCACCATGTCGAGTTCCGGGCCGGTCACGGTGATCACCAGCACGCCCAGCGCGTAGCACCAGATGTTGGCGATTGCATAGCCCAGCCAGGTGCCGCCCAGGGCGCCCCGGCTGCTGCGGCCATGCCGGGCGTAGTCCGCGACCAGCGGCAGCCAGGACACCGGCATGGCGATCACCAGATCCAGCGCCTGGAAGGCATTCATGCTGCCGTCGCCGGCGCGCTGCCACAGGGCCTGCAGCCCGTCGGTATCCAGCTTGAGGGCGAACTGGGCGGTCAGCCAGATCAGCGACAGGATCACCAGGGGCAGGCCGATGCGGCTGACGATGCGCCGCACCAGGGTGATCATGGAGCCGCGCAGCAGCGCCAGGACGACCAGTCCCCAGAACAGCGTGGGCAGCACCAGCCCCATGTCCATGTCCAGGGCCTGCCGGGCGATGGCGATGGTGCCGTCGCGCATCACGACCAGTTCGAAGGTCGCCCAGCCCAGCAACTGCACGATGTTCAGCAGCACGGGCAGCCGGGCGAAGCGCTGACCGTAGACGGCGTGGATCAGACCCGCGCTGGACAGGCCGCTGTCGCAGCCCAGGCGGGCCACCCAGGCCAGCAGGCCGGCGCCCAGGATCGAGCCTGCGACCACGGCGATCAGGGCGTCGCGCGTGCCCAGGGCCGGCACCAGGTAGGCGCCGACCTGCATCACCAGCAAGCCGACGCCCAGGCTGAACCACAGGGCGGCATGATCGTGCCAGCCGAACACGCGTTCGGGGGCGGAGGAGGCGAGGGGAGCGGAGGTCTGCATGGCGTGCCGGTCGGAATAAGGCAGGAGGCAGACGCGGGCGGAGGACGAGCAGCCGCCGGTGCGAGCTGCTTTCCTGCGCGAGGATGATCTCAATCAGGTTCGAAGGGACTGTCTCAGCCGCCGCGGCGGCACCCCTAGCGAGGCTCGGTAATCGGTGTATCGGGTTCGATTGTAGGATCGGTCTGGCCGGGGGGCAAGTATCCGTGCCCTCTTCGGCCGGAGCACGAGACGGGAAGCCGAAGACAGTGCTGATTGCACGGCGAGGCGACCCAACGACATGATCCGGCCGAATGGGGCGCGGATCAGTCGAAGTGCACGATCTCGAAGCTCAGCCGGCCTTGCGCGTCGCGGCCGACGGAATAGCCCAGGTGTTCGCGCACGCTGTTGTCGGGGTGGAAGGTCAGCACCACCGGCTTGATGTGTTCCAGTTCGGACTCCTGGATGTATTCCGAGTTGGCGATGATGACTTCGTCGCCGCGCTGGCAGGTGCGCGCCGCAGCGCCGTTCAGAATGCAGCAGCGCGAGCCGCGCTCACCGTAGATCACGTAGGTGCTGATGCGCGCGCCCGAATTCTTGTTCCAGATGTCCACGAATTCCATGGGCAGGATGCCGGCGGCTTCGCAGTGGTCGGGGTCCAGCGTGATGGAGCCGTGGTAATCCAGGTCAGCCCCGGTGACGCGAATGCCATGCAGTTTGGCGCGGACGATTTTTCTCACTTGGAATCCAGAGGAGGAAATTGAGCAGCCAGCATTCTAGCGCGTTGCACTGCAGCATCAGTCCTTGTGCCGAAATCACCTCTGGTATGTGCGTCTCATTATAATAAGATGATCATCGGATGAGGCCGTGATCCGCAGGGGCGGCACGGGCGCCGCATTCGGGTATGGGGTTCGGGAAAAGATCGTATGTTTGCTGCACGGGAAGCCTGGAAAGCCGGGCTGTGGGCTCCCAGACACTGGGCCGGCAATATCGTTGCCGGGTTGATCGTCGGCGTGGTGGCCTTGCCGCTGGCCATGGCCTTCGCAATCGCCTCCGGGGTCAAGCCGGAACAGGGCCTGTACACCGCCATCGTGGCGGGGGTGGTGGTGTCCCTGTTCGGCGGCAGCCGGACGCAGATCGCCGGCCCCACGGGGGCCTTCATCGTGATTCTGTCGGGCATCGTCGCCGAACACGGGGTCGCGGGCCTGCAACTGGCCACCCTGATGGCGGGCCTGATGCTGTGCGCCTTCGGCCTGGCCCGCCTGGGGGGCGTGATCCGCTACATTCCGCTGCCGGTGATCCTGGGCTTCACGGCCGGGATCGGCATCATCATCTGGGTCGGGCAGTGGCAGGCCTTCTTCGGCCTGCCGGCGGTGCCCGGACAGTTCTTCCATGAAAAGCTCTGGTTCCTGCTGCGCAATCTGCCCAACCTGGATTGGGTGACCACTGCATTCGGCTTCGGGTCGCTGGCGCTGGTGCTGCTGCCTCGGCGGGTATCGGTGCTGCGGCGGGTCCCCGGCCCGTTGCTGGCCCTGGTCGCAGCGACGCTGCTGCAGGGGCTGTGCCAGTTCCCGCAACTGGCCACCATCGGCAGCACCTTTGGTGAGTTGCCGCGCGGCTTGCCGATGCCGCAGTGGCCCGACAGCGGGCTGGACCGGATCGTGCCGCTGATCGGTCCGGCGTTCACCATCGCCTTGCTGGGCGCCATCGAATCCTTGTTGTCGGCCGTGGTCTCCGACAATATGGCCGGGACGCGGCATGACTCGAACGCCGAACTGTTCGGCCAGGGCCTGGCCAATGTAATCAGCCCCCTGTTCGGCGGGATCGCGGCCACGGGCGCCATTGCCCGGACCGCCACCAGCATCCGCAGCGGCGGCACCGCGCCCCTGGCCGGCGTGGTGCATGCCCTGGTGCTGGTGCTGGTGCTGCTGGTGTTGGCGCCCCTGGCGCGCAATATTCCCCTGGCCACCCTGGCCGCGATTCTGTTCGTCGTCGCCTGGAACATGAGCGAGGCGCACCGTGTGGTGCGCCTGGTCCGGCACGCGCCGCGCGCCGACGCCGTCATCCTGGGCCTGACGCTGCTGTTGACGGTCTTTGCCGACCTGGTCGTGGCGGTCAATATCGGCATCGTGCTGTCGGTCCTGCATTTTCTGCGCCGCATGGCCGCCAGCGTGGACGTGGCGCCGGTGGCGATCCCGGATGCGGTTCCGGAAAACGGCCCGCGCATCCGCGCGCTCAGGGTCCGGGGGCCGCTGTTCTTTGCGGCGGTCGAGCCCCTGCGGGCGGCATTTCGGGCCGAACCCGCAGACGTGCTGATTCTGTGCCTGGATCAGGCGCCGTTCGCCGACGCCACGGCGCTGCAGGCGCTGGATGATGAGATCGCGGCCGCGCATGTGCGCGGTATGCGCGTGATTCTGTGCGGCGCCGACGCCCGCATCCGCGCCAAGCTGAACCGCATGGGAACCTTGTCCCGCCTGGGCGGGAGGGACTTTCAGCCTGACCTGGCGGCGGCGCTGGACGCGGTGGGACGGGCGGCCGGCTAGACCGCCAAGCCGATGGCCGGACCGGCCGCGCGTCGGTTCCCCCCGCTTCGTCGATCAGGCCGGTTCACCGACCGCGCTGATGATCAGGGCCGTCAGGTTCGACGCCGCGGTTCCGAGGCTCGTCCTTCCCCGGATCATGTCCCGCGCAATCGCCTCGCCCGCGCCATAAATGCCGATGCAGCGCAGCCGCAAGGTATCGTCGGGCAGGCGGGTGAACGGCGCCAGCGCCTCCTGGTAAATGGCCACGTACCCGTCGACCAGCTCCTGCTGGACCGTCTCCATCTGATCGTCGCCTTTCAGGGCGGCTGACAGGGCGTGCCATTCCGGGCCCACTGTGACGTAGCAGTTCATGTAGGCGTTGCCGACGATCCGGGCGATGTCCGCCAGCCGTTTCGGGGATTGCGCCAGAGCGTCCAGCAGCACCCGGACCTGCTTGGCGTCGATTTGCCGGTACATCGCGGTCAGCAGGCCGGCTCGCGTCCCGAAGTGTTCATAGGCCACCGGCTTGCTCACCCCCGCCGATTCGGCCAGCGCGCCCAGCGTGAGCGCATCCGTGCCGTGGTCGCGGACGATCTCCATGGCCGTGTCCAGCAGTTGTTGCCGTCTGTCGGCCTTCGTCATTCTGGATGTGGCGTGTTTTTTCATGGGCGGCGTTTGTCTTTGTCGATCAGTGGGCGGGAGGCATGCGCGGAGCGCTTGACGTTTCGTGGATGAGAGTATAACCTACCAACAGTAACTTACTAATGGTAGGTTACGGCAGTCCCCCTTTCTTCTTTCTCCTGGACGATATTTCACCATGACAGACCATCCTTTTCCTGTATTGATGATCGGAGGCGCCGGCGTCGTCGGCGCGCATGCGGTACGAATCCTGCGCCAGCTTCATCCCACGCTGCCCCTGGCCATCGCGGGGCGCAGCCTGGCCCGCGCGCAGGCGCTGGCCGATGAAGTGGGCCATGCGGCGGCCGTCGCCGTCGACCTGACGCGGCAGGACCTGGGCCTGCCCGCCGGATCGCGCTACAGCGCCATCGTCATCTTCTTGAAGGACGACAGGCTCAATGCGATGCGTTATGCGCAGCGGCAGGGGACGCCGTTCATCTGCCTGTCCAGCAGCACGTTCGAGATCGGGCTGGAGGTCGCCCAGTTCATTCATGGACCCGGCAAGGCGCCGATCTACCTGGCCGGGCACTGGCTGGCCGGGGCGTCGCTGATGCCCGCGCTGCTGCTCGCCCGGGAGTATCGCGAGATCGATGAAATACACCTTGGCGTGCTCGTGGATGAAATGGATCTGGGCGGTCCTGCGGCGCACGCGGATTATGAGCGGATCGTTGGCAGCAGCCCCGCCGCGCTGGTCCTGAAGGAGGGCCGGTTTGCCTGGGTCAAGGGCGATGATGCGAAAACCGAGGTGCGCGGCATCGACGGCGTGGTCCGGCAGGCGGATGCCTATGCGCCTTTCGACATCATCAGCCTGGCCGCCGCGACGAATGCGCGCAACATCCGGCTGGATTTGGTCGTGGGGGAATCGGCTTCCAGGCGGCGCGGGGAAGCCTTCTCGACGGAAATGCAGATCACGGTCGACGGCATCCTGGCCACGGGATCGCGCGCGCGCAGCGTGCATCAGATCGTCCATCCCGCCGGCCAGGCGCCGCTGACCGGTCTCGGGGCGGCCCTGGCGGTAGAGCGGCTGGTCGGTGCCAGAGGAGACGATCCGGTGGCGCCTGGCCTGTACATGCCCGAGCTGCTGATCGACCCTGCCTATTATGTGAGCCGCATGTCGGAGTTTGGGGCGCGCATGGCGCGGCAGGACGAACCGGTGGGAGCGCATATCCAATGAATACGGATACGAATACAATGGCGCCCGTGCTGATCCTGGGGGGCTACGGCAGCCTGGGCAGCGGAGTCGCCCGGATGTTGCGGCGGCTGCACCCGGCTCTGCCCATTACGATCGCCGGCAGGAACCTGCAGGCGGCGGAAACATTGGCCCTGGAGATCGGAGCGGCAAGCGCGGTCTCCGTCGATCTGGGGCGGACCGACCTGGGACTGCCCGCCGGCCGCGAGTACAGCGCGGTGGTCACCGCGCTTCGGGACCTGTCGCTGAACTCGATGCGCTATGCGCAAGGGATGAAGATCCCCTATCTGGCCTTGTCGGATGCGCCGTTCGAAATCGGACCGCTGGCCGCGCGGTTCATGCATGACCCGCATAGCGCGGTGATGCTGCTGGGCCACGGCATTGGCGGCGTTCCCGCGCTGGCGGCGCTTCATTTCGCCAAAGGCTTCGAGTCCGTCGATCGGATCGACATCGGCCTGATATTCGATCCCCAGGATCCGTTCGGGCCCGCGTCTGCCGTGGATATGGCGCATATCGCCGAGGACGGGCCTCCCTCGCTGATCCTGGAGCGGGGCGCATGGCGCTGGGGCGACAGTCCGGCGTCCGACGACCGGCCGATCACGGGGCCCGGCGGTGTGCGGCACGAGGGGCAGGCCGTCGGCCTGCTCGACGTGCTCAGCCTGGCTTCGGTGATGCCGCAAGGTTCGATCCGCGTGGATGCCGCCCAGGGGCCGACGCAGAGCAGCAGGGCGGGTGGGAAACCGTCTCACGAGGTCGTCATCGAGATTGAGGGGAAGACGCTCGACGGCAGCCACGGCCGCCATCGTTACGCGCTGATCGACGGCGACGGCTATGCCGCGCTCAGCGCGCGCGGCATAGCCGTCGCCGTGGAAACCATGCTGGGTCTTGTCGGCGGCCCGCCGCCGCCCGCCGGGCTTTATTTCCCGGAGAGCGTGATGGATACCGACCACTTCATGGATCGGCTGAGGTCATTCGGCGTCTCGATCGGCCAGGAGGTGGGGCCGGATGCATGAAAGGCGCTATGGCCGGGCGCGCGGCTTGCTGGGCGTCCAGTCCACGTCGTGCCGGGCCAGGTATTCCCGGATCAGTTGCCGCACCACTTGCGACGGCGTCAGGTCCTGAGTGGCGCAGAGCTGTTCGAAGGCTTTCTTCTTGTTGGGGTCGATCAGCACCGTCAGGCGGGCGGTCTTGTTTTCCAGCGGGGGCGGGCTCATGGTTCGGGTCTCGGTCGGGCCGGCGTCGTGGCCGGCAGCGGCAGTCGGGTCCGCAGGGTTTCTTGTAATCGGGCTTTCAGGGCCGCCGGGAAATCCGGGCGTTCGGCCGGCGGCAGCAGGCGGTCCAGCGTCTCGGTGCGGTCCGCGTCGTAGCGGCGGGCCGAACCCAGCGCGGCTTCCAGCGCATTGGCGCGCGCCGTCAGTTCCGCAGGATCGCCTTGCACCAGGATCAGGGCGTGGACGAGTCCCACGTGGCGGTCGGGCGCGTGCCCCGGAATGCGCCGCCAGACCTGTGCGGTGCCTGCGATTTTGCGGGTCGGGGACGGCACGGCCAGATTGTACCTGCCGTCGCAGAACGAGCCCTCGACCGCCTGCGCCCGGGTTTCGATGCCGAAGGCGGCCAGCGTGTCGCCGATCAGCGCGCACAGGTGCCGGTAGAAGGCTTCGGAATGGTCCAGGGGGCGGCCGGCGAAGACCTGCGCCAGGCTCAGATTCAGGATGCCGGGTCCCTGGGGCACCACGCCGCCGCCCGATTGGCGTACGTGAACGGGACAGCCCCGGGCCGCGAAGTCGGCCTGGACGGCCGCGAACCCCGGGCGGGCCGCATACGTGCGCGGCACCACCAGCCCCGGCGCCGCGGTCCACAGACAGGCCACGGGCTCCCGGGCGGCCGGGGCCAGCAGGACTTCGTCGGCCAGCGGCCCGGCGGCGGGGTCGGCGTCCAGCAGGCGATACGTGTCAGTCAAGCAAGCCTCTAAGAAAGCTGGGTCGCCGCGAAGGTCTCTTCGTCCATGAACAGATAGCGGATCGCGTCGATCAGGCCCAGCACCACGGCCAGGGGCAGGAAGATCCAGCAGAGGACCAGCAGGCCCAGGCCCCAGCCGACCTGGCCCAGGTAGAAGCGGTGCGCGCCCAGCCAGCCCAGGAACAGGGCCAGCACGATGGCGATCTTGCGCTGGCTGGCCGGGCGGCCCAGGGTCTCGCCGCGCGAACGCAGAATCCACAGGCTGGCAGGGACGGTCAGGGCCAGCGCCAGCAGCACCTTGCCGGTGTGGGCGCGCAGATAGTCCGCTGCGGCGTAATACAGGTCGCCGAAATTACGGATCAGCACGCCCGTCAGGGACGAAATCCAGGCAAAGACTTCGCCGAAGACGGTTTCCCCGAAGCTCAGGGCGAGCAGGATGACGAGGAAGATCGCTACGATCAGGATCAGTTTCTTCAGCACGGAGGTCCCTTGTGAAGCCCGCGCGGGCGCCAAGCCTCATTCTATCGGGAATGCGGGCGTTCAGCGCGCGCAGGCCTGGCGGATTGCGTGATCCCATTCGGCCAGGCGTCCGGCCGCCTCGTCGCGCGGCATGGCCGGCTCGAAGCGCCGTTCGACGCGCCACAGCGATTCCAGTTCCTGCAGGTCGGCGTAGACGCCTGCCTGCAGGCCGGCCAGAAAGGCCGCTCCCAGCGCCGTGGTCTCGACCATGGTGGGACGCAGCACGGGGATGCCCAGCAGGTCCGCCTGGAACTGCATCAGCAGGTCGTTGACGCAGGCGCCGCCGTCCACGCGCAGTTCGCGCAGCGGCGCCGCGCCGGCTTCCTGGGCGTCGCGGCTCATGGCGTGCAGCAGCGCGGCGCTCTGGTAGGCGATGCTCTCCAGGGCGGCCCGGGCGATGTGGGCCATGGTGGTGCCGCGCGTCAGGCCGGTGATGGTGCCGCGCGCCTCGGGATCCCACCAGGGCGCGCCCAGGCCGGTGAAGGCGGGCACGAACATCACGCCGCCCGAATCCGGCACGCTGCGGGCCAGTTCCTCGATGTCGCCGCTGCGCACAAAAGCGCGCAAGCCGTCGCGCAGCCACTGCACCACGGCGCCGCCCACGAACACGCTGCCTTCCAGGGCGTAGGCAGGCAGGCGGTCGGGCTGCGCCGCGCTGGTCGTCACCAGGCCGTTGCCGGACACCTGGAACTGTTCACCCGTGTGCATCAGCATGAAGCAGCCCGTGCCGTAGGTGTTCTTGGCCATGCCGGGGCGGAAGCACGCCTGGCCGAACAGGGCGCTCTGCTGGTCCCCGGCCACGCCGCAGATCGGCACGGCGCAGCCCAGAATATCCGGGTCGGCGGCGCCGAAATCCGCCGAAGAGGGCAGGATGTCCGGCATCATGCGCGCCGGCACGTCCAGCCGGTCCAGCAGTTCCGGGGCCCAGGTGTTGGTGTGCACGTCCATCAACATGGTGCGCGCCGCGTTGCTGACGTCGGTCAGGTGATGGCGGCCGCCGGTCAGTTTCCAGATCAGCCAACTGTCGATGGTGCCGAACAGCAGCTCGCCCGCCTGCGCGCGGGCGCGCGCGCCGGGCACGTGGTCCAGGATCCACTTCAGTTTGGTCGCGGAAAAATAAGCGTCGATGCGCAAGCCGGTGCGTTGCAGGATCTCGGGTTCCAGGCCCTGCGCGCGCAGTTCCGCGCAAGTCGGCTCGGCGCGCCGGTCCTGCCAGACGATGGCGTGGTGGATCGGTTCCCCGGTGCGGCGGTCCCAGACCACGGTGGTCTCGCGCTGGTTGGTGATGCCGATGGCGCGGATGTCGCGCGCGGCGATGCCCGCCCGGTGCAGGGCCTCGGCGATCGTGTCGCGCTGCGTCTGCCAGATTTCCAGGGGATCGTGTTCGACCCAGCCGGGCTGGGGGTAGTGCTGGGTGAATTCGCGCTGCGCCAGGCCCACGATGCGGCCCTGGCGGTCAAAGACGATGCTGCGGGTGCTGGAAGTGCCCTGGTCCAGGGCGAGCAGGTAAGTCATGCCTTCGCGACTCCTTGGTGCGTGTGAACGGGCCCTAGATATCTTCGGGAGCGATGACGCAGTCCACGCCGGCGGCCTTGAGCAGGCCGGGAAAGGGCTCCGGGGGGCGGGCGTTGGTGAACAGGCGGCCGATCTGGGACAGCTCCCCCAGCCGGACCATGGCCGGCCGGTGGAACTTGCTGGTGTCGGCGGCCATCCAGACTTCCCGGGCCGACTGCATGATGGCCTGGGACACCTTGACCTCGCGGAAGTCGTAGTCGCGCAGCGTGCCGTCGGCCTCGATGCCGGAAATCCCCATCAGGGCGATGTCGGCGCGAAACTGGCGGATGAATTCCACCGTGGCCTCTCCCACGATGCCCAGATCGCGGGGGCGCACGCTGCCGCCGGCCAGAATGACTTCGCAGCCGGGCTGCCGGCCCAGGGTGTAGGCCACGTTGACGTTGTTGGTGATGATGCGCAGCCCCGTATGGTTGGACAGGGCGCGTGCGATGGCTTCGGTGGTGGTGCCGATATTGATCAGCAGCGAACAGTCGTTGGGGATTTCGCGGGCGATGGCCTGGGCGATGCGTTCCTTTTCGCCGGCATGCAACTGGGCGCGCTGGCGGTAGGCGATGTTCTCGATGGTCGAATTGGGCAGCCGGACGCCGCCGTGGAAGCGGACCAGCAGGTTGGCCTCGGCCAGGCGCTGGACGTCGCGGCGGACGGTCTGGACCGTGACGTCCAGGTCGCCGGCCAGGGTCTCCAGGCTGCAGGAACCCGAGCCCTGCAGGCGGTTGAGCAGCTTGATCTGACGAGGATTGGGGTGCATGGAATCAGCTTTTGTCATGACCGGCACACTGTACAGCGAAAGGAAAAGAAAAAATCCTAGGGTTTATATGGACAGAAAAAAGAGTAAAAACGAACAATAATTCACAAAAAGGAACTTTTGGAGTAAGGGTCCATGCAACTCAAGCTGGCGCGCGTCGGCAAGAAAGTCGGCGCCGAAACCTGGCTGCACCCCCTGGATCTGGCGCCGCGCGAATCCGCGGTCACAGTCCTGCTGGGGGTGACCCGCGCGGGCAAGACCAGCCTGATGCGGCTGATGGCCGGCCTGGATGCGCCCACCACGGGCCGCGTCCTGGTCGACGACATCGACGTCACCGGCCTGCCGGTGCGCCACCGCAACGTCGCCATGGTGTATCAGCAGTTCATCAATTACCCGTCCATGACGGTTGCCGCCAATATTGCCTCGCCGCTGCGGCTGCGCGGTGAAGCCGATGCCATGTCCCGGGTGCGTGAAATCGCGCGCTCCCTGCATATCGACGAATTTCTGGACCGCCTGCCCGCTGAACTGTCCGGCGGCCAGCAGCAGCGCGTCGCCCTGGCGCGCGCCCTGGCCAAGGACGCGCCCCTGATGCTGCTGGACGAACCGCTCGTCAATCTGGACTACAAGCTGCGCGAAGAACTGCGCGAGGAACTGGGCACGCTGTTCGAGCAGGGCCGCTCCACCGTCATCTATGCCACGACCGAACCCGGCGAGGCGCTGCTGCTCGGGGGCTATACGGCCGTGCTGGATCAGGGCGAGCTGCTGCAATACGGCCCCACGCTGGACGTGTTCCGTCGGCCCGCGTCGATCCGGGTGGCGCGCGCCTTCAGCGATCCCCCCATGAATTTCCTGGCGGCCCGCGCCGACCGCGCGGCGGTCAGCCTGCGCGCCCTGACCGAAGTGAACCTGCCGGCCGGCCAGGACGTGCCCGACGGCGACGTGACCGTGGGCTTGCGCGCGGCCGACCTGTCGCTGACCGACCAGGGCGGCGACTGCCGGATTCCGGGACGGGTCCAACTGGCCGAAATCTCCGGCTCCGCCACCTTCGTCCACGCCGACACGCCTGTCGGCAGTCTGGTGGCCCAGGTGCCGGGCGTCCAGCATCACGGCCTGGGCGACGCCGTCACCCTGCATTTCTCCAGCCGCCGGGCCTATGTGTTCGGGCCGGACGAATCCCTGCTGCGGGCGCCCCTGGCGCAGGAGGCCTGACATGGCGCGCATCGAACTTCAACTGGCGCACAGCTACGCGCGCACGGTCCATTCCGACGCCGACTATGCGCTGCTGCCGCTGGACATCACCTTCGAGGACGGCGGAGCCTACGCCTTGCTGGGGCCGTCGGGCTGCGGCAAGACCACCATGCTCAACATCATCTCGGGTCTGGTCACGCCGTCGCATGGCGCCATCCGTTTCGACGGCGTGGATCGCACCCGCGCCACGCCCCAGGAACGCAACATCGCCCAGGTGTTCCAGTTTCCCGTCATCTACGACACCATGACGGTGGGCGAAAACCTGGCGTTTCCCCTGCGCAACCGAAAGGTGCCGGCCGACCGGATCCGCGAGCGGGTCGGGCGCATTGCCGAAATGCTCGACCTGTCCGCCCAGCTCGATCAGCGTGCGGCCAATCTGGCGGCCGACGCCAAGCAGAAAATTTCTCTGGGACGCGGGCTGGTGCGTCCGGACGTCTCGGCGGTGCTGTTCGACGAGCCCCTGACGGTGATCGATCCCCACCTGAAATGGGAACTGCGCCGCAAGCTCAAGCAGATCCACCACGAACTGGGCCTGACGCTGATCTACGTGACCCACGACCAGGTCGAGGCCATGACCTTTGCCGATCAGGTGCTGGTGATGGCGCGCGGCCGGGTGGTGCAGCAGGGCGCCCCGGCGGACCTGTTCGAACGCCCGCGCCACACCTTTGTCGGCCACTTCATCGGCTCGCCCGGCATGAATCTGCTGCCGGTCGAGGCGCGTGCGGACGGCGCGCTCTGGCTGGGCGAACAGCGCCTGGGCCGCCCGGAGGGGGTGGCGCTGCCGGCCGGGCCGCTGACCCTGGGCATCCGGCCCGAATACCTGTGCCTGGCGTCCGAGGGTGACGCGGACACGGTGCCGGCCACGGTCACCCAGGTGCGCCACGTGGGCACCCGCCAGCTGCTCGGCGCTCGGGTCGGCGACCAGGAAGTCAAAGTCCATCTGCCGGCCGACGCCGTGCCGCCCGCCGTCGGCGCGGCCGTGCGCCTGGCGCTGGTCGGCCCCCATACCCGCTATTACCGCGACGAGGAGCTTGTCGAATGAGCGCGACCGTCAAACCCGTCAATCAAAAGGCCTGGTGGCTGATCCTGCCGGTGATTCTGTGCGTGGCGTTTTCTGCCATCATCCCGCTGATGACCGTGGTCAATTACTCGGTCCAGGACATCATCTCGCCGGACAATGCGGTGTTCGTCGGCACCGAGTGGTTCACGGCCATCATGCGCGACGAAGACCTGCACGCCGCCTTGTGGCGCCAGCTGCTGTTCTCCGGCGCCGTGCTGGCGATTGAAATCCCCCTGGGCGTGATGCTGGCCCTGTCCATGCCGGCGCGCAGCTGGCGGGCCTCGGCCGTGCTGGTGATCGTGTCCCTGTCGCTGCTGATTCCCTGGAACGTGGTGGGCACCATCTGGCAGATCTTCGGCCGCACCGACATCGGCCTGTTCGGCTGGACGCTGGCCCGCCTGGGACTGGACTACAGCTACGTCGGCAATCCCGTCCACGCCTGGCTGACCGTGCTGCTGATGGATATCTGGCACTGGACGCCGCTGGTGGCGCTGCTGGCCTACGCCGGCCTGCAATCCATCCCCGAGGCCTATTACCAGGCCGCCAGCATCGACGGCGCCAGCAAATGGGCGGTGTTCCGCTACATCCAGTTGCCCAAGATGCGCGGCGTGCTGATGATCGCCGTGCTGCTGCGCTTCATGGACAGTTTCATGATCTACACCGAACCGTTTGTGCTGACGGGCGGCGGGCCGGGCAATTCCACGACGTTCCTCAGCCAGTACCTGACGCAAAAGGCCATCGGCCAGTTCGACATGGGGCCTGCCGCCGCTTTTTCCCTGATCTATTTCCTGATCATCCTGATGTTCTGTTTCGTGCTGTACAACTGGATGCTGCGCGTCGGCACCCGGGATGCGGAGGCCGCCCATGACTGACCGTTCGTTCCTGCCGCGCAAGCGCACCGTCTTTCTGATCCTGTATCTGGTGTTTGCCTTGCTCCCCATCTACTGGATGGTGGTCATGAGCTTCAAGACCAATCAGGGCATCCTGGCCGAATTTTCTCTGTTCCCCCGTGAATTCACGCTGGACAATTACCGGCTGATCCTGACCGACCCGTCCTGGTATATGGGCTACGTCAATAGCCTGATCTACGTCTGCCTGAACATGATCATGGCGATTGCCGTGGCCTTGCCTGCGGCCTACGCGTTTTCGCGCTATTCCTTCCTGGGCGACAAGCATGTGTTCTTCTGGCTGCTGACCAACCGCATGACGCCGCCCGCCGTGTTCCTGCTGCCGTTCTTCCAGCTTTACACCACGCTGGGGCTGATGGATACGCATTGGGCCGTGGCCTCGGCGCACCTGCTGTTCAACGTGCCGCTGGCGGTCTGGATCCTGGAAGGCTTCATGAGCGGCATCCCGCGCGAAATCGACGAGACCGCCTATATCGACGGCTACAGCTTCCCACGCTTCTTCCTGACGATCTTCCTGCCGCTGATCAAGTCGGGGGTCGGGGTGGCGGCCTTCTTCTGCTTCATGTTCAGCTGGGTGGAGCTGCTGCTGGCGCGCACGCTGACCAGCGTGGATGCCAAACCCATCGTGGCCATCATGACCCGCACCGTTTCGGCCTCGGGCATGGACTGGGCCACCCTGGCGGCAGCCGGCACGCTCACCATCGTGCCGGGCGCCATCGTCATCTGGTTCGTGCGCCACTACATCGCGAAGGGCTTCGCGATGGGCCGGGTCTGAATGGCCCAACAGGAATACTAGGAATACGCCATGTTCAATTGGATGGTCTGGACCACCCCCACCGCCGTGTTCTTCATCTGCATCGTGCTGATGCTGGCGTGCATGACGGTCTGGGAAATCCGTTCGCCCACGGTGCTGCGCAAGGGTTTTCTGCCCATGGCGACCACGCGCGGCGACCGCCTGTTCATCGGCCTGCTGGCGGCCGCGTACATCAATCTGGCCTTTCTCGGGCTGGGCGAGACGTTGATGGAATGGTTCTCGCTGGATGAGGAGCCCTCTGTCTGGATCAGCTTCGTGCTGTCCATGGGGGTGCTGGCGTTCATCATGCGCAAAGCCTGACAAAACCGTTTTTACGCATTTCCGGCGCCGGCCTATTTCCCCGGGCGGCGCCGGCAGACAGGGCAGGGGAGTCCACAAGAGGAGATCACGATGAAATTCCGCCACACCGCCTTGGCGCTGGCCGTCGCCTGCGCCCTGGGAAGCCAGGCCGCCTGGGCCGGCCCCGCCGAGGCCCAGAAGTGGGTCGACACCGAATTCCAGCCTTCCACGCTGAGCAAGGATCAGCAGATGGCGGAAATGCAGTGGTTCATCGATGCCGCCGCCAAGCTCAAGGCGCAGGGCGTCAATGAAATCAACGTGGTCTCCGAGACCATCACCACCCACGAATACGAATCCAAGGTCCTGGCCAAGGCCTTCACGGAAATCACCGGGATCAAGGTCAACCATGATCTGATCCAGGAAGGCGACGTGGTTGAAAAACTGCAGACCTCGATGCTGTCGGGCAAGTCCATCTACGACGGCTGGATTTCCGATTCCGACCTGATCGGCATGCACTATCGCTATGGCGAAGTCCTGTCGCTCACCGACTATATGGAAGGCGACGGCAAGGCCTACACCAACCCGGGCCTGGACCTGAAGGACTTCATCGGCACGTCCTTCACCACGGCGCCGGACGGCAAGATGTACCAGTTGCCCGACCAGCAGTTCGCCAATCTGTACTGGTTCCGCTACGACCTGTTCAACCGGCCCGACCTGAAAGAGAAGTTCAAGGCCAAGTACGGCTACGAGCTGGGCGTGCCGGTCACCTGGACCGCCTACGAGGACATCGCCAAGTTCTTCTCCGAGGACATCAAGACCCTGGACGGCAAGCCCATCTACGGGCACATGGATTACGGCAAGAAGGATCCGTCCCTGGGCTGGCGCTTCACCGACGCGTGGCTGTCGATGGCGGGGTCGGCCGACAAGGGCACCCCCAACGGCATGCCGGTGGACGAGTGGGGCATCCGTGTGGCCGACGACAAGTGCACGCCGGTGGGCGCGTCCGTGGCGCGCGGCGGGGCGACCAACTCGCCGGCCGCCGTCTACGCGCTGACCAAGTACATCGACTGGATGAAGAAATACGCGCCCAAGACGGCGCTGGGCATGACCTTTTCCGAATCCGGCCCCGTGCCGGCCCAGGGCGAGATCGCCCAGCAGATCTTCTGGTACACCGCTTTTACGGCGGACATGACCAAGAAAGGCCTGCCGGTGGTCAACGAGGACGGCACGCCCAAGTGGCGCATGGCGCCGGCGCCGCACGGTCCCTACTGGAAGGACGGCATGCAGAACGGCTACCAGGACGTGGGTTCGTGGACTTTCTTCAAGAACCATGACGCGAACAAGGTCGCCGCCGCCTGGCTGTACGCCCAGTTCGTGACTGCCAAGACGACCTCGCTGAAGAAATCCATCGAGGGCCTGACCTTCATCCGCGACAGCGACATCCACAGCGACTACTTCACCAAGAACGCCGACAAATACGGCGGCCTGATCGAGTTCTACCGCAGCCCGGCGCGGGTGGCCTGGACTCCGACCGGCACCAACGTGCCGGATTATCCGAAGCTCGCGCAGTTGTGGTGGCGCAGCGTGTCCCAGGCGATCGCCGGGGAAAAGACGCCGCAGCAGGCGATGGACAATCTGGCCAGCGAAATGGACAAGGTCATGGCCCGCCTGGAACGTGCCGGCATGAAGCGCTGCGCGCCCAAGCTCAACGAAAAGAGCGATCCGGCCAAGTGGCTCAGCGACGATCACGCCCCGTGGAAGAAGCTGGCCAACGAGAATCCGAAGCCGGAAACCGTGTCCTACGATTCTCTGCTGCAGGCCTGGAAAGAAGGCCGCGTCCGTTGAGGGGAGTGTGAACGATGTCCCAGACTGCTGTGCTGCCGCCCGTCACGACGGATCGGGATCGATTGCTGCATGACCTCGAGGCCTTGTCCGAGGTCGATCTGATCGTCATCGGCGGCGGCGCCAGCGGCCTGGGCGTCGCCCTGGATGCCCGGCTGCGGGGCCTGTCGGTCCTGCTGCTGGAATCCAATGATTTTGCCGGCGGCACTTCCTCGCGCGCGACCAAGCTCGTGCACGGTGGGGTCCGCTATCTGGCCCAGGGCAATATCAGCCTGGTGCGCGAGGCCCTGCACGAACGCCGGGCGTTGCTGAACAATGCGCCGCACCTGGCCCAACCCCTGGCCTTCGTCATGCCCGCTTACCGGCCCTGGGAGGTGCCGTTCTACGGCACCGGCCTGAAGGTCTATGACGCCCTGGCCGGCTCCGCCAGCCTGGGGCGCACCGAGTGGCTGGGGCGCGCCCGCACGGCGGACCAGTTGCCGGGCCTCAAGACCGCCGGCCTGTTCGGCGGCGTCAAATATTGGGATGGCCAGTTCGACGATGCCCGGCTGGCCCTGACGTTGGCGCGCACGGCCGCCGCCCAGGGCGCCCTGCTGCTGAACTACTGTCCCGTCGTCGACGTGCTGCACGAAAACGGCCGCGTCAGCGGCGTGCGCTGGCGCGACGCCCTGGACGCCGCCGGGCGCGAGGGCACGGTCCGCGCCCGCTGCGTCATCAACGCCACCGGCGTCTGGGTCGACGACCTGCGCCGCCTGGACGACGCGGCCCGGGGGCAGGACACCACCCCCATGGTGGCGCCCAGTCAAGGGGTGCACCTGGTGGTCGACCGGTCGTTCATGCCGTCGTCCGAGGCCTTGCTGGTCCCGCGCACCCGCGACGGCCGCGTGCTGTTCGCCGTGCCCTGGCTGGGGCACCTGATTCTGGGGACCACCGATACGCCGCGCGACGCCGTGGCGCGCGAGCCCCGGGCGCTGCCCGAGGAAATAGCGTTCATTCTGAATGAATCTGCCCACGTGCTGGCGCGTGCGCCCCGGGCCGGGGACGTGCTCAGCGTCTGGGTCGGGCTGCGCCCCCTGGTGCGGCCTGCGCACGAGGACGAGGGCGGCACCAAGACCATCAGCCGCGAACACACCGTCCGGGTCAGCCCGTCCGGGCTGGTCACCGTGACCGGTGGCAAATGGACCACCTACCGTTCCATGGCCGAAGACGTGCTGCGCCATTGCCAGGACGCGGGGCTGGTGCCGGCTTTGCCGCCCGGCCGCACGGCCGGCTTTTCGCTGCTGGGCGCACCGCCGCCCGGCGCGCCCGCCACCCGCCTGACGGATTCGCCGGGGCTGCATGTCTACGGCACCGAGGCCGCCGACGTCCAGGCGCTGCCGGGGGCCGATCAGGACCTGGGCCTGGGGCTGACCGAAGCCATGGTCCGCCATGCCGCACGCCGCGAATACGCCCGCACCGTCGAAGACGTATTGGCTCGCCGCCACCGGATGCTGTTTTTGCATGCGGACCGGGCGATGCAGGCGGCGCCTGCCGTGGCCCGCATCCTAGCCGAGGAAATCGGGTCTGATGGGGATCCGGACGCCTTTCTGGGGCTGGCCGAACAGTACCGCCACGTCCCGGCCTGACCTCGATCCTAAGTTACGTATTGTTGCCGGTGGGCAACATTTATCAGGGTAAATCACTATCCGCCCTCGGATTTTCCCTGATGTAATAACGTTTATTAACAATATTTGCTTTTGTTAAATGTTAAGTGACGTCAAATTCAAGGGCAGTTAAGGCTATACTCCTACCGTTCATGTCAAATATGCATGAAAATGTATTTTTGATGTCTGGATTTAATTGTTGTGACTGTCAATTTGTGACAATTGATTCAGGTGCGGGCATCGCCATCGGCCTGATTGCTGAAGTGATGAAGCCGGTTTCCGTTCGCGGAACCCGGCAATAGCCAAAAAGGTATCTCATGTCCACTCTCGATTCCACGTTGTTGAATGACATCCGCGAGGTCAATCTGTCCTACCTGATGTTGGCCCAGCGCCTGCTGCGTGAAAATCTGGCCGCCGGCATGTTCCGGCTGGGCTTTGACGCCGATGTCGCGGAAATCATCCTCAACCTGTCACCCGCCCAGATCGTCCGGCTGGCCGGCTCCAATTCCGTGCTGTGCGCCTTCCGCCTGAACGACGCCCAGTTGCTCAACTCCCTGACGCACGAGGTCCTGGGCGGTGTGCTGCAGCAAGCGCATTCCACCATCCTGATGGCTCGGCAGGAAACCGTGTCAGTCTAACCCCATGTCCAGCAAGAGCGTTTCCAGGGAAGCCGACGACATCCTGCTCGCGACGGACATGATCCGTCTGGGAGCCCGCCTGCAGGTGCTGCAGGCCGAGACTTCCCTCAGTTATGACCGGCTGGCGCGCCTGTACCGCGAGGTCAAGGGCGCCTCGCCCCCCAAGGGCATGCTGCCGTTTTCGGTGGACTGGTTCATGACCTGGCTGCCGAACATCCATTCCAGCCTGTTCTACAACATCTACCGGTACATGGATGCCTTCACCCCGGCGAAGAAATCGCAGGCGCTGGTGGAGGCCTATCGCCTGTACCTGGAGCAGTCCTCGGTGGGCCTGCAGCCCGGCGAGGGCCCCGACGAACCGGTACTCAGCTTCACGCGCGCCTGGATGCTGGTGCGTTTCTTCGAAAGCGGGCTGGTGCAACTGTCCGGCTGTCAGCAATGCCGGGGCCTGTTCGTCGCCCATGCGCACGATCCCGAATCGGGGTTCGTCTGCGCCATCTGCAAGCCGCCGCCCCGGGCGGGCAAGACCCGCGCACGCCGCCGGTCGGCGGCGCGTATGCCGGCCTGAGCGGGCGGACCCGGGGATTTGTGGACAAAAAGACCTGTTTAACCATGCTTTTGAATGCAGGAAAACAGGCGATGATGGCGGTATTCTGACTCTCAAGGCGTGCGCACGTGTTTATCATCCTGGGATACCTGATCGTATTCGTTGGGGTCTTCGCCAGTTTTGTCGGCATGGGCGGCCACATGGGCGCCCTGTGGCAGCCCTTCGAGTTCACCCTGATCGGCGGTGCGGCCCTGGGCGCGTATATCGCCGCCAGCAACGGCGCCTCGATCAAGCTGCTGCTGCATGCCATTCCCAAGGCCATCAAGCGCAGCCCCTATGGCAAGCCGCTGTACATGGAACTGCTGGCGCTGCTGTACACCTTGTTGAACAAGGCCCGGCGTGACGGGCTGATGTCGATCGAGTCCGACATCGAAGACCCCAAAGCCAGCGCCATCTTCACCCAGTATCCCCAGGTCCAGAAGGACGCCAAGCTGATGGAGTTCCTGACGGACTACCTGCGCATCATGATCAGCGGCAACATGAATTCCTTCGAGATCGAAACGCTGATGGACCAGGAAATCGAGGCCCTGCACAACGAGCATCACACGCCGGTCAATGCCGTGCGCGCCGTGGCCGACGGTCTGCCCGCTTTCGGGATCGTGGCCGCCGTGCTGGGGGTGGTCAAGGCCCTGGCGGCCGTCGATCAGCCGCCGGCCGTCCTGGCCGACCTGATTTCCAAGGCCATGGTGGGCACCTTCCTGGGTATTCTGCTGTCCTACGGCTTCTGCGCGCCGTTCGCCTCGGCGGTCGAGCGCCAGTCGGTGGCCTCGATCAAGGTGCTTGAATGCATCAAGGTCACCCTGCTCGCCAGCATGAACGGCTACCCGCCGCCCCTGGCCGTCGAATTCGGCCGTAAAGTCCTGTTCTCGTCCGTCCGTCCCTCGTTCTCCGAGCTCGAAGCCCACGTGCGGCAGACGAAGAACCAGACGGCGGGCCGCTGACGGTAGGGGACAAGGGGTATGGCCAAGAACGATACCGGCCGCGTCGTCGTCCGCCGCAAGCGGGCCTACGGCGAATCCCATCACGGGGGTAGCTGGAAGATCGCCTACGCGGATTTCATGACCGCGATGATGGCATTCTTCCTGGTGATGTGGCTGCTGCTGCTGGTGCCCAAGAAGGACCTCCAGTCCATCGCCGAATACTTCCGCATGCCGCTGATGACGGCCATCACGGGCGGCGAGAAAATGGACAACAGCAAGTCCAAGATTCCCGGCGGCGATCCCAGTGTGATCCCCAATCCGCATCCCCTGCCTCAGGCCAAGCCCCAGGTCGACAACGACCGCGAAAGCGATGCGGAGCGGATGGAGGACGAGGCCGACCAGGAAAACCTGGAAAACCTGAAGCAGAAGCTCGACAACCTGATCGAGCACAATCCGACGCTGATGCAGTTCAGGCCCCAGTTGCTGCTGGACATGACGCCCGACGGCCTGCGCATCCAGATCCTGGACCAGCAGAATCGGCCGATGTTCACCACCGGCAGCGCGGTGGTGCAGACCTATATGCGCGACATCCTGCGGGAACTTGCTCCGCTGATCAGCCAGCTGCCGAATTCGATCACGATCTCCGGCCACACCGATGCGCTGCGCTATGCCTCGGGCGACCGCAACTACAGCAACTGGGAACTGTCTGCGGATCGCGCCAATGCCGCGCGCCGCGAGCTGGTCGCGGGCGGCCTGGTGGAAAACAAGGTCAAACGCATCCTGGGCATGGGCAATACCATCGACCTGGTCAAGGACGATCCGATGGCGGCCGTCAATCGCCGGATCAGCATCCTGATGCTCAATCGGCGCGCGGAGCGGCGTATCGACGAGCAGAGCGCCTCGGGCCGGGATAGCGTCGAACTGCAGAAACGATTGGAACTGTTGCGGCATCCTGCGTCTGCAGACGGCGCCGCGCCGCACCCCGGCGCAGGTTCCCGCGCCACGCCGGCCGCTGCGCCGGCGCCGGCTGTTTCCGCACCGGCCGCAGGCGCCGCCTCCGGGCCGGGCGCCGCGACTGTATCCCCCCCAGCGGGGCAATCCACAGGCACGCCGGGCGTTTCCCCGTCCGGCGTATCCAGCAATCAAGGGTGAGGACGGATCATGAGTGCAGGCGTGGACCTGAGTGAGTTTTTCGACACCTTCTTCGATGAGGCCGATGAACTGCTGACCAATATGGAACAGCAGTTGCTGAACCTCGATCTGGAACAGCCGGACCCGGACGTGCTCAACGGCATCTTCCGGGCCGCGCACTCCATCAAGGGCGGGGCGGGCACCTTCGGCTGTTTCGAGGAACTGGCCAAGACCACCCACTTGCTGGAAAACCTTCTGGACCTGATCCGTCACGGGGAAATGCCCCTGCGTCAGGACATGATCGACCTCTTTCTGGAGACCAAGGACGTGTTGACCGATCAAGTCGCCGCCTATCGTAGCTCGGGAAAGCCCGATCAGCAGGTCTATGAGCGCATCTGCGCCCAATTGCGCCAGCTGGCCCTGGAACAGCAGCAGGGCGGGGCGGCGCCGGCCGCCGCACCTGCCCCCGTCGCGACTCCCGCGCCCGCTCCGGCGGCGCCTGCGCCGGCCCCCCAGGCCGCGGCGCCCGCAGGCGACCTGCCGGTCCGGGTCCGGATCAGCCGCATCCAGGACAAGGACGTCGAATCCCTGGCCAATGAAATGGCCCTCATGGGGCAGATCCTGCACCGCGATCACAGTGGCGGCGACTTGACGCTGTGGTTGCAGACCACCACCTCGGCCGATGACCTCGAGGCCGTGTGCTGCTTCATCGTCAATGCCGATCAAGTGTCCGTTGCCCGCGAAGCCGTTCCGGGCGCCGCGCCGGCCGCCGTCGCGCCCGTTGCTGAAGCGCCCGTTGCGCCGGCCGAACCCGCGCCTGCTCCGGTCGCGGAGGCCGCTCCCGTCCAGGATGCGCCGGAACCGGCCGCTTCCCGGGAGGCCGCGGAATCCGCCGACAAGTCCAGCGGCTCCAAGGCCGCCAAGCCCAAGGAAAGCGGCACCATCCGCGTGGGTGTGGAAAAAGTCGACCAGATCATCAACCTGGTTGGCGAACTCGTCATCACCCAGGCCATGCTGCTGCAGACCTCGCAGACGCTGGACCCGGTGCTGCACGACCGCCTGCTCAACGGCATCGAGCAGCTCGAGCGCAATGCCCGCGACCTCCAGGAGGCCGTGATGTCCATCCGCATGATGCCGATGGACTACGTCTTCAGCCGCTTCCCGCGCGTGGTGCGGGAAAACGCCACCAAGCTGGGCAAGCGCATCCGGCTGGTCACCAAGGGCCAGGCCACCGAACTGGACAAGAGCCTGATCGAACGCATCATCGATCCGCTGACCCACCTGGTGCGCAACAGCCTGGACCACGGCCTGGAAGTGCCGGACGCGCGGATTGCCCAGGGCAAGGACCCGGAAGGCACCCTGACCCTGTCGGCCCAGCACAACGGCGGCCAGATCATCATCGACGTGATCGACGACGGCGCCGGTCTGAACCGCGAACGGATCCTGAAAAAGGCCATCGCCTCCGGCTTCCCCGTGTCGGAGGCGACGCCCGACGACGAACTCTGGCAACTGATCTTCGCGCCGGGCTTCTCCACGGCGGAAAAAATCACCGACATTTCCGGCCGCGGGGTCGGCATGGACGTGGTGCGACGCAATATCCAGAGCATGGGCGGCCATGTGCAGCTGGCTTCGCGCAAGGGCGAGGGCACCACCACCCGCATCGTGCTGCCCCTGACGCTGGCCATCCTGGACGGGATGTCGGTCAAGGTGGGTGAAGAGACCTTCATCCTGCCGCTGTCTCACGTCACCGAATCGATGCAGGCGACGGACGAGCAGATCCACCGCATTTCCGAGACCGAGCAGGTCCTGCACGTGCGCGGCGAATACCTGCCCATCGTCGCTTTGCACGAAATCTTCAACGTGGCGCAGGCCGAAACCGACCTGACCCGGGCCATTGCCGTGATCCTCCAGGCCGAGGACCAGCGTTTCGCCCTGATGGTGGATCACCTGATCGGCCAGCATCAGGTCGTGGTCAAGAATCTCGAAACCAACTATCGCAAGGTGCCGGGCATTTCGGCCGCCACGATTCTGGGCGACGGCAGCGTGGCCCTGATCGTCGACGTGTTCGCCCTGCGTCGCACCACCTCGCTGCGGGCCGGCGCGGCCGCCTGACCCGCATTCCACACGGAGCCATCATGAATCAAGCCACCCCCACGCAAGCGCAGGGAGAAACCCAGGGCAAGGAATTCCTGATCTTCACCCTGGCCAACCAGGAATACGGGATCGATATCCTCAAGGTCCAGGAAATCCGGGGCTATGACAGCCAGACCGTCACGCGCATCGCCAACGTGCCGTCCTTCGTCAAGGGCGTCACCAATCTGCGCGGCGTGATCGTACCCATCGTCGATCTGCGCCTGAAGTTCAATATGGACAACGTGGAATACACCTCGCAGACCGTGGTGGTGATCCTCAACGTCCGTTCCCGGATCGTGGGCGTGGTGGTCGACGGCGTGTCCGACGTGCTGATTCTGCAGAATGCGCAGATCAGCGCGGCGCCGCAGTTCGGCTCCGCATTCTCCACCGAGCACCTGACCGGCATCGGCACCGTCGGCGAACGCATGCTGATTCTGGTGGACATCGAAAAGCTCATGACCAGCGAAGAAATGGCGCTGGTCGAGGAGGCGGTCGCCTGATTGATCGGGCGGCTCATCTTTTTCCTACCCCCCCGGCGGGCTTCACACACTGGGTTTTGATCTCATGAAATCAGGCGGAAAATCGCTCATCGGCGCCCTCAAGGTCCGCACCAGTCTGATCCTGGTGCTGGTGTTCTTCTTTTTCATGCTCATCTCGGGGGCGCTTCTGGGCGTGCTGTCCCTGAAGATGAACAATGACGCGCTGCGTAAAATCACCACCGATGACGCAACCGTCCTCCTGCTGGACGAATCTGTCGGCCGTTACCGCGAAGTCCAGGTGCTGATGGGCCGGACGCTGGGCAGCATCGTCATCAACAGCGATCTGGCCAATAGCGCCATCCTGTCCGGCTGGGGGGGCGCGGACGCATCGACCGGCGCCAGCACGCTCAGCGAAGGGTCACAGGCCCTGATCGCCCTGGCCGAAACCCGCTTGAAGCAGGCGCATGAGACGCTCGACCGCTTCCGCGAGGCCGCCCGGGCGAGCATGAGCGAGGACGAGCAGGCTGGGCTGGTCGAGCAGATCGTCCAGTCCTACACCGGCCTGCTCAACCAGGAACTGCCGGCCGTACTCACGCAGCTCAAGGCCGGCGACATCGAACAGTACGAAAAGCTGCAGTCCGAGCGGATCGAACCCGCCGAACGCCGTTTCGAGCAGGCCGTCCAGTCGCTCAAGCAGCGCCAGCAGGAGGTGACCGCCCGAGCGGTGGCGGATGAGGCCGATCACCTGCGTTTGGTGGTCCTCATCGTGGGCGCGTCCATGGTGGTGGCGCTGCTGTTTGCCGTGGCCGCCTACCTGTTCCTGCAGCGTGTGGTGCTGCGTCCGCTGCGCGAGGCCGGCCGGCATTTCGACCGGATTGCGGCGGGCGACCTGACCGAGACCATCCACGTGCCCTCGCGCAACGAGATCGGCGTGCTTTACCTGGCCATGCAGCGCATGCAGGAAAGCCTGGTGCGCATGGTCTCCACGGTGCGCGGCGGCGTGGGCGAGATCCGCCTGGGCGCCCAGGAAATCTTCGCCGGCAACACCGACCTGAGCAGCCGCACCGAGCAGCAGGCGGCGTCCCTGCAGCAGACCGCCGCCAGCATGGAACAACTGGCCAGCACCGTGCGCCAGAATTCCGACAACGCCGCCCAGGCCGACCAGCTTGCCAAGACGGCCGCGGACGTGGCCCAGCGCGGCGGCGCCGCCGTCACCAGCGTGGCCGAGACCATGACCGGCATCACCGAAAGCTCGGGCAAGATGGCCGAGATCGTCAGCGTGATCGACGGCATCGCCTTCCAGACCAACATCCTGGCCCTGAATGCGGCGGTCGAAGCCGCCCGCGCGGGCGAGCAGGGCAAGGGTTTTGCCGTCGTGGCCGGCGAGGTCCGTTCGCTGGCGCAGCGCAGTTCCCAGGCCGCCAAGGAAATCAAGGGCCTGATCGACGATTCCGTGACGCGGGTGCGCCAGGGTTCGGAGCGCGTCCAGGACGCGGGGCGCATCATGGGCGAGATCGTCCAGTCGGTGCAGGGCGTCACGGCCATCATGAACGAGATTTCCTCGGCTTCGCGCGAGCAGGCTGACGGCATCAGCCAGATCAACACGGCGGTCAACGACATGGACCACGTCGTGCAGCAGAACGCCGCCCTGGTGCAGGAAGCAGCCAGCGCCGCCGGCTCTCTGCAGGACCAGGCCGAGCACCTCAGCACCGCTGTTGCCGCCTTCCAGCTCAATGAGGGCGGGGCGGTGATCGACGTCCAGGGCGGGCAACTGGGCTATACTCCGCGCGCCGGCCAGCCGGCTTTGGCGCTGGAACAGGCCTGACCCCGATTCCAGACGACACCGCCATGATTCATGATGCACCCTCCGCCTCTTATTTTTCGCAGCCGGCCCTGCCCAGGGCCGACGCGGCGGATCTGGCCCGTGCCGTGCAGGTGCTGCACCGGCGGGCGGGCATCATCCTGGGTGATCATAAAAAGGACATGGCGGCGCGCACCCTGGGCTTGCGGGCGCATCACGCCGGCGCGGCCTCAGTGCGCAGCTACCTGGACCACCTGGAACAGAACCCGCAGGCCGATGAGTGGGACCGCTTCATCAGCGCCTTCACGATCAATCACACGGCTTTCTTTCGTGAGCAGCATCACTTCGGCATCCTGGCCGATTTCGTGCGCACGCGCCGCAAGCCGATCTCCGTCTGGTGCTGCGCCTCGTCCACCGGCGAGGAACCCTATACCCTGGCCATGACGCTGCACGACGCCTGTGGTCAGTCCGATGCCGGCATCTCGGTGGTGGCGACGGACATCGACACCCAGGCCCTGGCGCAGGCGCGCAAGGGTGTCTATACCCTGGATCGCGTCAAGCCGGTGCCGCCCGAATTCCTGCGGCGCTATTTCCTGCGCGGGGCGGGACGCCAGGCCGGCATGGCCATGGTCAAGCCCGTGATCCGCAATCTGGTGACCTTCGAAGAGTTGAATCTGGTGTCGCCCAGCTGGGTGACCAGCAGCCAGAAGTTCGATGCGATCTTCTGCCGCAACACCATGATCTATTTCGACAAGCCGACTCAGACCAAGATTCTGGAGCGTTTCGTGCCTCTGCTCAAACCGGGCGGCCTGATGTTCGCGGGCCACTCGGAAAACTTCACTTACCTGACCAAATCCCTGCGTCTTCAGGGGCAGACGGTCTATTCCGTCGCCTGATCCGGGGGAGCCCTGCTGAAAATGGCTGTCAATAAGAAAATCCGCGTGTTGTGCGTCGATGACTCCGCCCTGGTGCGCAGTCTGATGACGGAAATCATCAATGCCCACCCCGATCTGGAGGTCGTCGCCACCGCACCCGATCCGCTCATCGCGCGTGAACTCATCAAGCAGCACAATCCCGACGTGCTGACCCTGGACGTCGAAATGCCGCGCATGGACGGCCTGGACTTCCTGGAACGGCTGATGCGCCTGCGTCCCATGCCGGTGGTGATGGTGTCTTCGCTGACCGAGCGCAATTCCGAGGTCACCATCCGGGCCCTGGAACTGGGTGCGGTCGATTTCGTCACCAAGCCCAAGCTGGGGCTGCGCGACGGCCTGCTGGACTACGGCGACATGATCGCCGACAAGATCCGCGCCGCTTCGCACGCCCGCCTGCGCCCGCGTCCGGCCCAGCCGGGGGGCGAGACGGTCCGGCCGCGTCTGTCGGGCACGTTCTCGACGACTGAAAAACTCATCATGATCGGTTCGTCCACGGGCGGCACCGAGGCCATCCGCCACGTGCTTGAACCTTTGCCGGCCAACAGCCCGGCGATCATGATCACGCAGCACATGCCGGCCGGCTTCACCAAGTCCTTCGTGCAGCGCCTGGACGGTCTGTGCGCCGTGCAAGTCCACGAGGCCGAGGACGGCCAGCGGGTGCTGCCCGGCCACGTCTATCTGGCCCCGGGCGGCGTGGCGCACATGAAGCTGGCCCGTTCGGGCGCCAACTACGTGGTGAAGCTGGAATACACCGACCCCGTGAACCGCCACCGGCCTTCCGTGGACGTGCTGTTCAATTCGGCCGCCCAGGTGGCCGGCAAGAACGCCATCGGCGTCATTTTGACGGGGATGGGCAAGGACGGAGCCCAGGGCCTGCTGGCGATGCGCCAGGCGGGCGCACGCACGTTCGCCCAGGACGAGGCCAGTTGTGTCGTTTTTGGCATGCCGCGCGAGGCGCTGCTGATCGGCGCCGCCGAAGAAGCGGTCCCGCTGGATGAGCTCAGCGAACGTATCCTGAAAAGCGCCGGCGCCTTCGGGAACCGGGTTTGAACGATTTGAACAGAGGCGTCGGGTACCCGAATACCCTGCTTTTTTATTGATTGGAGAGTGACACGTGGTACAGAAAACGATGAAAATCCTGGTCGTCGACGACTTCCCCACCATGCGCCGGATCGTCAAGAACCTGCTCAAAGACTTGGGATTCGAGAACGTCGATGAAGCCGAAGACGGCGCCCAGGGGCTGGAAAAACTGCGCAACGGCGGCTTCGAGTTCGTGGTGTCGGACTGGAACATGCCCAATATGGACGGGCTGACCATGTTGCAGAACATCCGCGCCGATCCGAACCTGGCCAGCCTGCCGGTGCTGATGGTCACGGCCGAGGCCAAGAAGGAAAACATCATCGCGGCGGCCCAGGCCGGCGCCAGCGGCTATGTGGTCAAACCCTTCACGGCGGCCACCCTGGAAGAAAAGCTGAACAAGATCTTCGAAAAACTCTGACCGGAGGCGCATCATGACGACGGAGCAATCTTCCGGCCAGTCCGATTTCGTGGAACCTTCGATGGAGTTGATCCATCGCATCGCCCTGGTCACGCGCACCCTGCGCGTGAGCATGCGCGAACTGGGCCTGGATCAGGCCATCCAGGACGCCGCCCACGCCATTCCCGACGCGCGCGACCGCCTGCACTACGTGGCCCAGATGACCGAGCAGGCTGCCAATCGCGTGCTCAATGCGGCCGAGCAGATCCAGCCCTGGCAGGACTCGATGCAGCGTGACGCCAAGGCCCTGGACGCCCGCTGGCAGGACTGGTTCGATCATCCGGTCGAGCTCGACCAGGCGCGTTCGCTGGTGGACGAGACCCGGGCCTTCCTGAAGGACGTCCCTGAAAAGACCCAGGCGTCGCAGAACAACCTGATGGAAATCATCATGGCCCAGGACTTCCAGGACCTGACCGGCCAGGTGATCATGAAGATGCTGGGCGTGATCGGCGCCATCGAGACCGAGCTGGTCCAGGTGCTGATCGACAGCGTGCCTCAGGAAAAACGCGAAGAGACCAAGACGCTGCTCAACGGCCCGGTGGTCAACGCCGAAGGCAAGAACGACGTGGTCACCAACCAGGACCAGGTCGATGACCTGCTCGCAAGCCTGGGATTCTGATGGATGAGTCGGGGCTTGCATCGATCCCTGCGGACTGATGCAAGCCAGGCGAATCCGGGCGCCTTGCAAGGCACGAGGTGGGGAAGTACGGCGGTTTTAGGCCGTTCCCAGGGTTTTCCCTCGACAATGTGACTTTGGAGAGAATGTAAGCTTCGAGTAAGTCCTGAAACTCAATATGGACCGACCCGGGCGGGGAGACGATGCTCCCGGGGGCTTCATGGCCGGCACCGGCCCTTTTTTCTAAGGGAGGCAGCATGTCCGTCACACGTGGAAGAACCCTCGGGCTGGGACGCCTGATCCGGCAATTGCGGCGCGGCAGGGCGACCCTGAATGATCGCGCCTGGACCTTCAGTCCCTTGGCGCTTCCCGTCGGCCGCTTCCTGGGGGCTTTGCGCGAACGCTTCGTCGTCATGCGCCAGTCCAGCATCCGCATCGCCATCAACGCCGCTCGCCTGCAGGCGCATACCCAGGCGTGCGAAACCATGGCCGACGAGCAGGCCCGAGAGGCCGAGAGTCTGTCCGCCCAGGGCACCCAGATCGCCAGCCTGTCGCAGCAGACCAATGACATCGTGGCGGGCGCCGCCGGCGTGTTCCGCCAGCAGCTCGGGGGCTTGCGCGCCACCCAGGAACAACTGGCCGACTTGAACCGGCGGGTGGCCCGGGTGTCGACGCAGATGCAGTCTTTTTCCGAGGTCATCGCCCAGCTCAGCCGCCGCGCGCGTTCGGTCGAGGATACCAGCCGCCTGATCAAGGACATCGCGCTGCAGACCCATCTGCTGGCCCTGAACGCAGGGGTCGAGGCCGCCCGTGCCGGAGAAGCCGGCCGGGGCTTCGCCGTGGTCGCCAGCGAGGTCGGCAAGCTGGCCGAGCGCGTCAATGCGGCCACCGGCGACATTGTCCAGCAAACCGGGGAAATCCTCGGGCTGGTGTCCGACACCGAACGGCAGAGCCAGTCCATCCATACCGATATGCGCGCCTCCGACCGGCTCGTGGGCGATTTTGCCGGGCAGTTCGATGGCCTGGTGCGCGAGCTGGGCAGTGTCGGCAGCCAACTGGACGGCGTGGCCGACCACGTCGCCCAGGTCAACCAGACCAACCAGGACATGAGCCGGTCCATCGGCCTCATCGCCCAGCACAGCGCCATCCTGCGCCAGCGCATGGAATCGATGCGCGAGCAGGTGCACGGCGTGCGCGCCCAGACCGAAAGCCTGCAGGAAATGCTCGCAGCCTGGCGCACCGGCGCCACGCCGTTCGACGACCTGGAGACCCGCCTGGACCTGCTGCGTGATCGCTGCGCCGGGCTGCTGCGCCAGGCCCGCGCCGACGGCCTGGATGTCTTCGACAAAGCCTATCGCCAGATTCCCGGCAGCCGGCCGCCGCGCTATCACGTGGCCTATGATCAGGCCGTCGATCAGGCCCTGCAGGGCATTCTCGACGGCGTGCTGGACCAGGTGCCGCATGGCTACTACGCGATTCTGGTGGACATGAACGGCTATGCGCCGACGCACAATCGCCGCTATTCCCGCCCGCCCACCGGGGACGTGGCCCACGACACGCTGCACGCGCGTGACAAACGCCTGTTCGACGACCAGATCAGCCGGGGGGCGATCGCCAACCGGGGGGGCGTGCTGTGCCAGACCTACATGCGCGACACCGGCGAAATCATCACCGACGTCTCCGTGCCCCTGGATCTGGACGGCGCGCGCTGGGGCGCCGTGCGGATCGGCCTGGACTATCTGCAGTTCGAGCAGGCCCTGGCGCCTGCAGAGACTCCCGCGGCGGTCGGCGCGCAGCTTGCAAGCCCTTGAATTGCCGCGCCTAATGCGCTTTTATCCGTGCTTCGTGCTGACGGCCTGGACACTACAATCCAGGCTGTTTGCATGGTTGTCGGCTGAGCATGGCCCAGGATAGCGATCTCGAAAAAACAGAAGCAGCCACTCCACGGCGCCTGGAAAAGGCGCGCGAGGAAGGACAGGTCGCGCGTTCGCGCGAGCTGGGCACCTTCATGGCCTTGATCGGCGGCATCAGCGCGCTGTGGCTCGGGGGCGAGACGATCTTCCGCACGTTGCGCGGCATCGTGCACAACGGTCTGTGGTTCGACCCCCGGATTGCGCGCGATCCCCAGGTCATGCTCAATGTGGCGGGCGATTCCGCCTGGCATGGGCTGCTGATCGTGCTGCCGTTCATGGCGTTGCTGCTGGTGATCGGCATCTTTTCCTCGGTGGCGCTGGGGGGCTTTCTGTTGTCGCCCAAGGCGCTGGAGCCCAAGTTCAGCCGGCTCAGCCCGTTGTCGGGGATCAAGCGCCTGTTCGGCGTGCAGAGCCTGATCGAACTGCTCAAGACCCTGGCCAAGGCGGGGCTGGTCGGCTTCATCGGCGTCAAGGTCATCTGGGCCTATCGGGACGATATGCTGGCCCTGTCGCGCATGGCGCCCACCGAGGCCCTGGCGCGCGGGCTGGATCTGGCCGCGATGTGCTGCCTGTTGATTGCCTCGTCGCTGATCATCATCGTGCTGATCGACGTGCCCTGGCAGCTCTGGAACCACGCCAAGCAACTGCGGATGTCCAAGGAAGACGTCAAGCAGGAACACAAGGACAGCGACGGCGACCCCCATGTCAAGGGCCGCATCCGCCAGCAGCAGCGCACCATGGCGCGGCGGCGCATGATGAGCGCGGTGCCCGAGGCCGATGTGGTGGTCACCAACCCGACCCATTACGCCGTGGCGCTGCGCTACAGCGAAGGGCAGGGCGGCGCGCCCGTGGTGGTGGCCAAAGGCACCCGTCTGATCGCCGCGCAGATCCGCGAACTGGCCGACCGGCACGGCGTCGCCCTGCTGGAGGCTCCGCCGCTCGCGCGCGCTCTTTATCATCACGTCGAGATCGACCGGGAAATCCCCGCCGCCCTGTACGCCGCCGTGGCCGAGGTCCTGGCCTGGGTCTATCAGCTGCGCAACTGGCAGCAGGGCTCGGGTACACTGCCGCAGGCGCCGCAGGACCTGCGCGTGCCGCCCGAACTCGATCCGCAACAAGGCCCTGAACCGGCCCTCGTCCCCGCCTCATGAACAGCTTCCTGGATTTCCTCAAGACCCACGGCTCCGGGCATGCCCGCCTGATGGCCGGGCCCGTGCTGATCCTCATGGTCCTGGCCATGATGATCCTGCCGCTGCCGCCGTTCATCCTGGACCTGTTGTTCTCCTTCAACATTTCCCTGTCGGTGATGATTCTGCTGGTGGCCATGTTCACGCGCAAGCCGCTGGACTTCGCCGCCTTTCCCTCGGTGCTGCTGTTCGCCACCTTGCTGCGCCTGTCCCTGAACGTGGCCTCCACCCGGGTGGTGCTGCTGCACGGCCATAAGGGCCCGGACGCTGCCGGGCAGGTCATCGAGGCCTTCGGCCATTTTCTGGTGGGCGGCAACTTTGCCGTCGGCATCGTGGTGTTCATCATCCTGGTGATCATCAACTTCACCGTCATCACCAAGGGTGCGGGCCGTATCGCCGAAGTCGGCGCGCGTTTCACCCTGGACGCCATGCCCGGCAAGCAGATGGCCATCGACGCCGATCTGAATGCCGGCCTGATCGGCGAGGACGAGGCCCGCAAGCGGCGCGCCGAAGTTTCCCAGGAAGCCGAGTTCTACGGCGCCATGGACGGCGCCAGCAAGTTCGTGCGCGGGGACGCCGTGGCCGGCCTGCTGATCATGGTGATCAACATCATCGGCGGCCTGATCGTCGGCATGGTCCAGCACGGCATGTCGGCTTCCGACGCGGGCGCCGTCTATACCTTGCTGACCATCGGTGACGGTCTGGTGGCGCAGATCCCGGCGCTGGTGATCTCCACCGCCGCCGGTGTGGTGGTCTCGCGCGTGGCCAACGATCAGGACGTCGGCCAGCAGATGATCGGGCAGTTGTTCTCCAATCCCAACGTGATGTTCATCACCGCCGGGATCCTGGCGCTGATGGGCCTGATCCCCAACATGCCGCACGTGGCCTTCCTGCTGCTGGCGGCCATCATCGGCGGGAGCGGCTGGCTGGTGCTGCAGCGCCAGCAGCGCGAGCAGCAGGCGGCCGCCGCCGAGCCGGGGCAGGAACAGGCGGCCGCCGTGGCCGCCGCCGCCGAAGCCAGTTGGGATGACGTGGCGCCCGTCGATCCGCTGGGCCTGGAGGTCGGCTACCGCCTGATCTCCCTGGTGGACCATCAGCAAAACGGCGAACTGTTGCACCGCATTCGCAGCCTGCGCAAGAAATTCGCCCAGGAAATGGGCTTTCTGCCCCCGGTCGTGCATATTCGCGACAATCTGGAAATCAAGCCCACGGACTACCGCATCATGCTGTTTGGTGTGGAGATCGGTCGCGGCGTGGCCCAGACCGGGCAGTGGCTGGCCATCGACCCGGGCGGGGTGACGGGCGCCGTCCAGGGTACGCCGACCAAGGATCCGGCGTTCGGTCTGCCTGCGTTCTGGATCGATCCGGCCCTGCGCGAGCAGGCGCAGATCGCCGGCTACACCGTGGTCGATACCGCCACGGTGGTGGCCACCCACCTGAATCACCTGATGCATCGCTACGGGTCGCGCCTGCTGGGCCGCCAGGAAACCCAGCAGTTGCTGGACCACGTCGCCCGCGACGTGCCCAAGCTGGTCGAGGACCTGGTGCCCAAGACCATCACCCTGCCGCAACTGCAGAACCTGTTGCGCAGCCTGCTCGACGAGGACGTGCCCATCCGCGACATGCGCAGCATCCTCGAAACCATCACCGAGCACGCTCCGCGCCTGGCCGCCCTCAATCCGACCGGCACCGGACCGAATCTGGACGAATTGCTGGCCCAGGTCCGGGTGGCGCTGGGACGGGCCATTGTCCAGCATTGGTTCGCGGGCGAGACGGAATTGCGCGTCATCGGCCTGGATGCCCGCCTGGAGCGTGTGCTGACGCAGGCCCTGGGCAGCAGCGGCGCCCTCGAACCCGGCCTGGCGGAAAATCTGCTGCGCGACGTCGAGCGCATCGTTCAGGGCCAGGAAGACCGGGGCGAGGCCCCGGTGCTGGTGGTGCCGCCGGTCTTGCGCGCTTCGATGTCACGCTTCCTGCGCCATCACCTGCCGCACATGGCGGTGCTCTCCAGCGCCGAGATCCCTGAAGAGCGTATCATTCGCGTCACTGCGGTCGTCGGCGGGAGTGCTGCGTGAACATCAGTCGTTTTTTCGGTGCCACCAACCGCGAGGCCATGCGGCAGGTGCGCCTTGCCCTGGGCTCCGACGCCCTGATCATTTCCAATAAGCGGGTCAGCGGCGGGGTCGAGATTCTCGCCACCGACCAGACTTCCCTGCCTGAAAGCAGTCCGGCGGCGCCCGCCTCGCCGGCGTCGGCGCCGTCCATGGCGCCCCGGCCCGCCACGGCGCCCGCAGCGCATGCGCCGCAGGCCGCGCAGCATCCTGCGCATCACCATCCCGCGCAGGCTGCGCCGGGGCATCATGCCCCCGGCCCGCAGGGCGCGGATCTGATGGGCGTCATCGGCGAGCTCAAGGGCTCGCTGGAAACCCGCATCGACGAATTGCTGTGGGGCAGCCAGTTACGCCGTTCCCCGCAGGCGGTCACGCTGTTCCAGAACCTGCTGCGCTTCGGCTTCAGCACGGCGCTGCTGCGGGCCATGCTGAAGCACATGCCGGAGCAGGCCGCCGCCCGGGGCGCCCTGCAGTGGGCGCGCAATGAACTGGTCCGCCATCTGCCGGTCCTGGAATCCGAGGACGCCCTGTGGCAGCCCGGCCTGGCGCTGGCCCTGGTCGGTCCCACCGGGGTGGGCAAGACCACGACCGTGGCCAAGCTCGCCGCCCGCTGCGTGCGCCGCAGCGGCCCGGGCAGCCTGGTGCTGGTGACGACCGATACCTACCGGATCGGCGCTCACGAACAGTTGAAAATTTACGGCCAGATGCTGCGTGTGCCGGTGCACGTCGTGCAGGACGTCCATGAAATGCGCCGTGTGATTCAGAGCGTGCGCCCCGACCAGACCTTGCTGATCGACAATGTCGGCATCAGCCAGCGCGATCGCTACATCCACGAGCAGGCCGCCTTGCTGGCGGGCGCCGGACGCAAGGTCGAGCGCCTGTTGGTGCTCAACGCCGTCAGCCATGGCGACACGCTGGACGAGGTCGCCCGATCCTACGCCGGCGACGGCGGCACGCCGCTGCGCGGCTGCATCGTCTCCAAGATCGACGAGGCTTCACGCCTGGGCGCCGCCCTGGACACGGCGATCCGCTACAAACTGCCGATCCATTATGTGTCCAATGGGCAGAAAGTCCCGGAAAACCTGCTGTTCCTGACGGCCGCCGAACTGATGGACCGGGCGCTGGCGCCGGCCCAGGCCGGCCGTACCCTGTATGCGCCCACCGAGGCCGATCTGGCTGCGCTGCTGTCCATGACCCAGCCGGCCGACAATGCGGATGCCGCCGCCGAGCGCCGCCGCCAGCAGATTCTGCTGCCGCAGTTGCTGACCGGTTCCTCGCGCGGGGACGCCCTGGGCATGGATCAGTTGCAGGCCGCCGTAGCCCTGCAGGACGAGGACCCGGTGCTGTCCGAGGCCTACGACCTGTGGCGCAGCCGCGCGGCGGGCGACCTGCCGCCGGCCGCCGAGGCCATCGAACATCTGCGCCGGGTCGCCCATGGCGGTCTGGATGAAACCCGGCCGGGCCTGGTCGTGCACACGCGCCAGTCCCTGGACTGGCAAGGCCGGCGCGGCGCCTGGTCGGGGACCGCCTGGTTCGACGACCAGGGCCGGCCGCTGGCTGCCGCGACGCAGCAGGCGGGGCTGGCGGATGGCTGGCATACGCCCAAGGGCGCCCAGTTCTCTGCACCTTCGGCTGCCGATGTCCTGTTGGCGCAGATCGACACCGAAACCGAGGATGCGCCGACTGCCGTCCTGCACGTCTTTGACGGCGGCAGCCAGGCGCTGCAGCGCGACCTGAGCGCCCGCGATTGCCGCTGGCTGGCCGCCAGCAGCCCTCGTACCCGGGTCTATCTGGATGACGAACCCTGTGTGCTGTCGGCGGCGGTCCAGCCCCTGATGTATCAGCCGCTGGACGCGCAGGCCTTTTGGCCGCTGCTGTCGGCGGCGGGCCTGGAAAGCGCCCAGCCGGCCTGGTGGGCGGCGGCAGGGCAGGCCGAACTGCGCACCCGGGGCGAGCCCGCTTTGCCGATCCGGATCTTCAGCCTGCGGGCGGTGGATCCCCGCGATGGCCGCTTGTTGAAGGTCTGGTACGCTGTGGCCGGGATGGCCGTGGAGCCCGACGCCCACCGGATCGCGCGCGCCTTGCTGCTGCGCCAGGAGTGCCAGGCGGCCTGGCGCCAGGCGACGCCGTTGCTGGCCGACGCCGGCCGTGAGCCGCTGGTCGATCGGGCGGTGTTTGCGGCGCAGATGGGCCTGGCCGCCTGGCGCCTGGCGCAGGACCCGGCGCTGGCGCCGGCGGCCCGCGTCGCCGCCCGCATGCTGGGCGCCGACCGGCTCGCGCCGCGTCAGGCCCATGCGGGGCTGCTCAAGCTGTATGCGCTGAAAGAGTTGCTGGCGAATTGACGTAGATCGATACGAGGCGATGGGACAAACGGGGCAGATGGTTGAGATGTGACCTTTCTATCCCTCAGGATTTCCCAGTCTGGTAAGCCGGATAGAGCTTGCTCAGAATAGGGCTTCCCGTGCCTGGAAGCCCGCTATGATCGCCAGCAAACGATCCCTTGCTGTCTCACATTCTTTTCCTCGCCGCGCCGGTGCTTCTGTATTGCAATCTTGAGTGGGTTGTGATCCAGTGATAACATGGGGGCGCGTGAAGCGAGATGAAAGCTTGGATACGCTGTTGCTGCTTGATGGCGAATCATTCATGGCAGACGAAGCTGGCAGGCGGTGGGTCAAGTTTGAGGTGAAGCCAGTTGAGGTTACTGCGCATCGACCCCATGGCATCAAGTATTCATTGACGCTTCATGATGCGGATGGCGAGCGTATTCTTGGCTTTGACAACGCACATCCTGTCAGAGAAGGCACGGGTCCAGGTGCGCGGACCAGGATCGAATATGACCATAAACATGTCGGTAAGCGCATCCGCTTCTACGCATATATGGATGCCGCTACTTTACTGAGTGATTTCTGGCAAGAAGTCGGACAGCTATTGCAAGAAAGGAGCCTCTAACATGCCGATGCTGAAGGTCGGTATCGCCTCGCTGGAGCAATACAAGGCCAGGACACTTGCGATTGCTCGGGGTGAGTACAAACCTGAACCTGGCGAACCCAAGGTCTGGTTTCAGTCTATTGAAAGCCTGTCCCAGGTCTTGTCGGACAAAAATCGGGCCTTGTTGGCATTGATTGCAGATACCAAACCGCAATCGCTCAACGAACTAGCCCTGAAGACCGGTCGGGCCAAGTCCAATCTTTCGCGCACACTGCGTACGCTAGAGCGGTATGGCTTGATCCGCTTCGAGCAGGGGGTTGGGCGACAATTGGCCCCTCGGACGAATTACGCGGGGATCTCATTGGAGATGCCGTTCTGATTTTTACCGCGGTCGTCGCAGCCGCCCGCGGGCGTCGTACAGATCCTGATTCACCAGGGAATGCAGCGTATCCAGCGCCCGCTGGTTGTGTTCCATATAGGTGTGCAGGATCTGGCCGTTGTCCTGATTCAGGCGGCTGGCCCGATCGGCGCGTTCGAACAGCGCGTCGAAGGCCGGGCGCAGTTCTGGCTGGATGGCGCAGGCGGCGTTGATGCCGGCGGCCGTGTCAGGCTGTTCCATTTCGCCCAGGATGCGGACGCGGTCCTGGTCCAGTTGCCCCAGGCGTTCTGCGTAATCGTTCTTGCGCTGGGTCTGTTCGGCCAGGGCGAGATTCGTGGGGGTGTCGTCCAGCAAGGCGGCCGATTCGGCTTCCAGCGCCTGGATGAATTCATCCAGCAGGGCCGATTGGGCCTGCACGCACTGCAGCAGGTCGTCCGCCAGGCTCATTTCAGCAAATCACGGACGCTGGCCAGCAGGCCGTCGGCGATGCGGCTGGGGTCGATTTTCAGTTCGCCGGAGGCCAGTGCGTCGCGGATTTGCTGGACGCGCTCGATCTGGACGTCGGCATCGCTGTCGTTCAGGGCGGCCAGATGACGGGCGGCCGGACTGAGGTCTACTGCCGTGCGGCTGCCGGCGACTGCGCCGGACGAGGCATGGGAGGCCGTGTCGCCGCGCGTTCCCCCGGCCACCCCGTTCAGCAGGGGGTTGGACGAAGTGGAATTGATTTTCAAGACTCGTCTCCGGGTTGGGTGGGTGGGATCATTGGTGCATCCCTGGTAACGGCGGGTCGGGCGAATTCTTTAGGCGATGATTGAAAGTGATCAAAGCCTGATGCTCCTACATCATAACCTGGACCGTGTGGGCGTCGATCACCGTGCCGGTGATGATCTGTCCCCCCGGGGTGCGGACCTGGATCCGGGCGCCGGGGCCGCCGGATTCCAGGGCCTGGCCCTCGCTGCTGGCGACGAAGCCGACGCCGCGCGCCACGGTGCGGACCTGCTGGCCGCGCTCGATGGCGTTGGGATCGCGCAAGGCGCCGGATTCGATCGCGCCCCCGGCGCGGATGCGGCGCGTGGCGATCCAGCCGACGATGCGGGCCGGATCGCCGATCAGCCGGCGGTTGCGCAGCAAGTCGCCTTCGCGGGTGTCCAGGTCGTCCAGGCTGAGCGCCTCGTCGCGCTGGATCAGGCGGTTGGCGACATAGTAGGTGCCCTGGATCTGGACGCTGGCCTGCAGGTAGATCGTCCAGGGCTGCGGCGCCAGGCAGCGGATCGTCACCGGCGTGCGCGGCTGCAGGCCCGAACCGGACAGGGACGCCTCCATCTGTGCGCAGGCCGCCTGGTTCACGATGCGTGGGGCGTCCACATGGATGACGGCCCGGCCCGGCCAGGTCGCCGCCTGTTCTTTCAGCAGGACCTCGGCCTGGGCGACGAGGGCCGCCGGGTCCTGCAGAGCGGGGCGGGCGGCCTGGGCGCGTGCCGGCCCCGGCAGGGCGGCCGGCAGCAGCAAGGGCAGAAGCAGCAGGAATCGGGATGCGCGCATGACGTTTATTGTAGGTGACCAGTACGTCCGCCGAGCCGCTTTCTGTCAATTTATGTCAACAGCCCCCGCAACGGCTGAATAGGGCTTCAAACCCCGCTTTGTTTTGGCCTTTATCCCCCTGGAGGGGACCGTACTATGGTGGCGTGCGATAAAGCCGCGAATGGTCGGGGGATCATTTGGTGCACGGTGGCGCGCACTCCGCTCATCCGTTTCAGTGTAAAGCCATGATCGATCGTATCGGCAAGGACTTCGAGTTCTACCAGAAAGCCCTGGCCCTGCGCCAGCAGCGGCAGGAAATCCTGGCGTCCAACATCGCCAACACCGACACGCCCAACTACAAGGCGCGTGACATCGATTTCAACGCCACCCTGCGCGAAGCCATGGGCGAGGGCGGTCTGCCGCGCCTGCCGGACACTTCCCTGACCCTGACCTCGGCGCGCCATATTCCGGCTCGCGCCCACACCAGCGGTCCCGCCCAGGAACTGTATCGCGTGCCGTCCCAGCCCAGCCTGGACGGCAACACGGTCGAAATGGACGCCGAGCGCATCCAGTTCGCGGACAACACCATGCGCTACCAGACGGACCTGCAAGTCCTGAACGGCCGCATCAAATCCCTGCTGGCCGCGATCCAGCAATAACCGGCTGCGCCACGGAAACCGCCATGTCCACCTTCAGCATTTTCCAGATTGCCGGTTCCGCGCTGTCGGCCCAGTCCCAGCGCATGAACGTCACGGCCAGCAATATCGCCAATGCCGAGAGCGCCGTCGGTCCCGACGGCCAGCCCTACAAGGCCCGCCAGGTCGTGTTCCAGATGACGCCCTCGGCCCGTTCCGAGGCCGTCGGCGGTGTGCAGGTCGCCTCGGTTCTCGAAAGCAACGCGCCTCCGCGCATCAAATACGACCCCGGCAACCCCTTGGCGGACGGCCAGGGCTACGTCACCCTGCCCAATGTCGACGTCGTCGCCGAGACCGTCAACATGATTTCCGCCTCGCGGTCTTATCAGGCCAATGTGGAAGTGATCAACACGGCCAAGTCACTGATGGCCAAGACCCTCACCCTGGGTCAATAAGGAGTCCCGCCATGTCCACTGTCAACGACGTCTACGGCTCGAACGCCGCTTCCGCGCTGGCCAATGCCCAGACCAAGAACCTGATGGGCGACACCCAGGACCGTTTCCTGACCCTGCTGGTCACGCAACTGCAGAACCAGGATCCCCTGAACCCCATGGACAACGCCGAGGTCACCTCGCAGATTGCGCAGTTGTCCATGGTCAACGGCATCCAGGGCCTGAACAACACGCTGCTGGCGCTGTCGGGCCAGATGGACATGTCCCAGTCCCTGCAGGCCGCCGGCCTGATCGGCAAGGACATCCTCTATCCGGGCGAAAAAATCTCGCTGGGCAGCGATCCCGATTCGGGCGTCAAGTCCGCCACGCCCTTCGGCGTCGACCTGATGTCCGGCGCGGCCAAGACCAAGGTCACCATCCTGGATGCCACCGGCAAGGCCGTGCGCGAATACGAATTCGACGAAGCCAGGGATGCCGGCATCTATCCGATGAGCTGGGACGGCCTGGATTCGTCCGGCGCGCCCGTGCCGGACGGCGCCTACACCGTCCAGGTGGCGGCTTCCGACGCCAACGGCAAGGCCGTTTCCGCCGAGACGCTGACCTCGGGCCACATCAACAGCATCGCCTACACCTCCGAAGGCCTGAAGCTGAACCTGGCCATGGGTCAAAAGATTTCCTTGCTGGACATCCGGCAAGTCATGTAATCCGGACGGCGAACGCGCCGCGCCGCCGTTTCAACGAATCAACGCCATACGCACTGAAAGAGGTCAATCATGGGTTTCGGTCAAGGTCTCAGCGGTCTGAACGCCGCCTCGCAAAACCTGGATGTCATCGGCAACAACATCGCCAACTCCGGCACCGTGGGGTTCAAGACCGGCACGGCCACCTTCGCCGACGTCTACGCCAGTTCGCGCGTCGGCCTGGGCGTGCAGGTCGCGTCCATCAACCAGCGCTTCACCACCGGGATCGTGTCCACGTCGGGCAATCAGTTCGACATGGCCATCGACGGGGCCAAGGGCCTGTTCGTGGTGACCCAGCCCAACGGCGCCACGCTGTACACCCGCAACGGCCAGTTCCTGGCCGACAAGGATCACTTCATCGTCAATGCCCAAGGGCAGCGGCTGATGGGCTACGCGCCGGGCGGCACCAACCTGATTCCCATGACCGTGCCGGTAGGGAATATCGATCCGCAGGCAACGACCACGATTACCAACAAGGTGAATCTGGATGCGAATGCGGATCCTGCCAGCACGCCGGAAACGATTGGTAGGCTTTCTTTGACTGATGCTGCGGGTGCGACGACCAATTACTACTATCGTTTGAATGGTACGACATACACCTGGGTGAATCAGGACGGAAGTGTGGGTACCCCTCCTCCCGCAGGGACATACCAATCCTGGGATACTCCGCCGACGCAGGTTTCAATAGCGAGTGGTGTCCCGACGCCGGCTGCATTTCCGACTACTGGCGGAAATATTCCCGGTGATGCAACGACAGTGGGCACTGTTAACTTGACCGATAGTACAGGGACTACAACGACGCCCTATTACTACACTGTGACTGGTGGCGTGTATACCTGGTATACGGATGCAACCGGTGCTACGACAGGGAATGTTCCTCCTGATGCGGCCTATTCAAGTGGAGGGGTTTCGGGTTCGGCTGTGGTGGTTGATGCAAGCAATCAGCCAGATGTGACGCCGACAAATTCAAGTAACGTAGCGTACGTTGCTCCAACGCCTATCGCCTTTGATCCCACCAACCCCCAGTCTTTTTCAAAAATGGTTCCGCTGACGGTCTATGACTCGTTGGGGAACGAACACCGTGTCGAGCAGTACTACTCCAAGCGCGAAGCAGTAGGCGGCAACAGTGTCTGGGAAGTCAATTATGTCGTTGATGGTGTGCCCCCCGTGCCGCCGGCCAATACCGCGACTTTGACCTTTGACCCTGCGGGACGTCTGGTGTCTGGTTCGCCTGCCACGATCAGTTTCACCCCTGGCGGTACCACGTCGCCGGCTAATCCGGTGTCGATTCAGGTGGCCTATGACGGTTCCACCCAGTTCGGCGGCAGCTATTCTCAGGACTTCGTCCAGAACGGTTATGCGACCGGCGAATACGCCAGCATGTCCATCGGTTCTGATGGTTCGCTGATCGCCAATTACACCAACGGCGCCAAGCAGACCATGGGCACGCTGGCCCTGGCCGACTTCGCCAATCTGCAGGGCTTGCAGCCGGTCGGGGGCAATGCCTGGGCCGAGACCGCCAATTCCGGCCAGCCCATCGTGGGCACCCCGGGCAGCAACGGGCTGGCCACCATCAAGGGCCAGGCGGTGGAAGAATCCAACGTGGACATGAGCCAGGAACTGGTCAATATGATCATTGCCCAGCGCACCTATCAGGCCAATGCCCAGACGATCAAGACGCAGGACCAGATCCTGCAGACCTTGATCACCATGCGTTAAACGAGTCGCCCGGCATGGATCGCATCCTCTACACCGCCTCCAACGGCGCGGCCCGCATTCTGGAACAGCAGTCGGTCATTTCCAACAATATGGCCAATGTTTCCACGACCGGGTTTCGCGAGCAGATGGCGATCTACCGGTCCGTGCCGGTGGTGCCCCAGGCGGGCGAACTGCCCACCCGGGTCAGCACCGTGGCCTCGACCCCGGGCAGCCATTTCCGCCAGGGCATCATGGCCGAGACCGGCCATTCCCTGGATGCCGCCATTTCCGGGGACGGCTGGTTCGCCGTGCAGACCCCGCAGGGCGAGGCCTATACCCGCGCGGGCGAATTTGCCGTCAACGATCAGAACCAACTGGTCACGCACACCGGTTTGCCGGTGCTGTCGGCCGACGGTCAACCCATTGAAATCCCCGAGCGCGGCAGCGTGACCTTTGCCACGGACGGCCAGATCAGCGCGTTGGGCGCGGGCGACAATCCCCGCGACATCCAGTTGCTGGCGCAACTGAAGCTGGTCAATCCGCCCAAGGATCAACTGGTGCGCAGCGACGACGGCCTGTTCCGTACGGCCGGCGGCCAGCCGGTCCAGCCGGACGAAGCCGTCCGGATCGCCCCCGGTTTCATCGAAAAGAGCAACGTCAATCCGGCCGCCATGATGGTGTCCATGATTTCCAACGCCCGTCAGTTCGAGCTGCAGATGCAAGTCATCAAGAACGCCAGCACCAACGAAGAACGCGGCAATTCGATTCTTTCAGCGGCGGGCTAAGCCCGCCGCGACCCTTTGACAGGCACGAAGACATGATACGTTCCCTGTGGATCGCCAAGACCGGTCTGGAAACCCAGCAGACCAACATGGATGTGATTTCCAATAACCTGGCCAACGTCAACACCACGGGCTTCAAGCGCAGCCGCGCCGTGTTCGAGGACTTGATGTACCAGACGATGCGCCAGCCCGGCGCCGCCGTCGGTGCGGCCAACCAGTTGCCCTCGGGCCTGCAGATCGGTACCGGCGCGCGCGTGGTGGCCACCGAACGCATCCACACCGACGGCGGGCTGAAGGAAACCGGCAATGCGCTGGACGTCGCCATCCTGGGCAAGGGCTTTCTGCAGGTGGAAATGCCGGACGGCTCGTTTGCCTACACACGCGACGGCAGCATCCAGCGCGACCAGAACGGCATGCTGGTGACGGCGGGCGGCTACCCCATCCAGCCGGGCATCAATATCCCCGACAATGCGCTGTCCATCTCGATTTCGCGCGACGGCACGGTGTCCGTGACCCAGCCGGGCGCGGCCGGCACCAACGTCGAGGTCGGCCAGTTGCAACTGTCGACCTTCATCAACCCGACCGGCTTGCAGAGCATGGGCGAGAACCTGTATCTGGAAACCGACGCCTCGGGGCCGGCCAATCTGCTGCAGCCCGGGCTGGACGGCGCGGGGACGCTGATGCAGAACTACGTGGAAACGTCCAACGTCAACGTGGCCGAGGAACTGGTGAACATGATCACCACCCAGCGCGCCTTTGAAATGAACAGCAAGGCCGTGCAGACGTCCGACCAGATGCTTGGTCGCCTGACCCAGTTGTAAGCAGGATGTCCATGAAGGGATCGCGTCGTTGGGCGAGAGCGTGGGTGGTCATGCTCTCGCTGGTGGTGTCCGGGTGCGCACTGGTGCCGCCCGAGCCGATCGTCACGGGGCCGCTGACCGCGCCGCCCCCGCCCCAGATGCCGCCGATGGCGGAAGCCAACGGCTCCATCTATCAGCCCACGGCCTACGGCAACTATCCGTTGTTCGAGGATCGCCGGCCGCGCAATGTGGGCGATATCGTCACGATCGTGATCCAGGAAAAAACCAACGCGGCCAAGAACGTCAATACCAACACCAACCGCAGCGGCAGCGCGTCCATGGGCATCGGGCTGAGTCCGGATTTCCTGCCCGATGAGCTTGGGGCGAAGCAGAATTTCGACGCGACCGGCGGCAACCAGTCCAAAGGCACGGGTTCCAGCAGCGCCAACAATCTGTTCACCGGCACCTTGACGACCACCGTGATCGGCGTGCTGCCCAACGGCAATCTGCAGATCGCCGGGGAAAAGCAGATCGCCATCAATCGCGGCAGCGAATACGTGCGCTTTTCCGGCGTGGTGGACCCGCGCTCGATCACCGGCAACGGCACGGTGGCCTCGACCCAGGTGGCCGACGCCCGCATCGAATACCGCAGCAAGGGCGTGATGGACGAAGTCCAGACCATGGGCTGGTTGCAGCGCTTCTTCCTCAATATCGCCCCGTTCTGACCTCATGGCCGCCTCATTGATTTCACTTCCTTCCTTCGCACGCCGCCTGACCGCCGGCGCGCTGGCCCTGTGCCTGGGCGCACTGCTGCCGCTGGGCGCCGCCCAGGCCGAACGCATCAAGGATCTGGCGTCCTTCACCGGCGTGCGGGAAAACCAGTTGATCGGCTACGGCCTGGTGGTCGGCCTGGACGGCAGCGGCGACCAGGTGCGCCAGACGCCCTTCACCCAGCAGAGCCTGACCAATATGCTGTCGCAACTGGGGGTGACCGTGCCCCAGGGCACCAATATGCAGGTCAAGAACGTGGCTGCCGTCATGGTGACGACGCGCCTGCCGGCCTTTGCCCAGCCGGGGCAGAGCCTGGACGTGGTGGTGTCGTCCATGGGGAATGCCAAGAGCCTGCGCGGCGGCACGCTGCTGATGACGCCGCTCAAGGGTGCCAACGGTCAGGTCTATGCGCTGGCCCAGGGCAATTTGCTGGTCGGCGGCGCAGGCGCGTCCCAGGGCGGGGCCAGCGTCCAGGTCAATCAGTTGAACGGCGGCACCATCCCCGACGGGGCCATCGTCGAACGCGGCGTGCCCACGACCTATGCCCAGAACGGCATCGTGCGCCTGGAACTGAACACCAGCGACTTCGGCATTGCCCAGAACGTCGTGACGGCGCTCAATCGCAAGTTCGGCGCGCAGACGGCGACCGCGCTGAATGGCCGCACCATCGAACTGAACGCGCCCGCCGACCCCAAGGCGCAGCTCGCCTTCCTGTCCCAGGTGGAAAACCTGCAGGTCGGCCTGCCGCCCGCCCGCGCCCGGGTGGTCATCAATGCGCGCACGGGTTCGGTGGTGATGAACCGCACCGTCACGATTCAAGAGGCTGCCATCGCCTACGGCAATCTGTCGGTCACCATCAGCCCGCAGCAGCAAGTCAGCCAGCCGACGACGCCTTTTGGCGGCGGCCAGACTGTGGTGACGAACAATACCCAGATCGAGATGCGCAGCGAAGGCGGCGCCATCCAGCGCGTCACCACCAGCGCCAATCTGGCCGACGTGGTCCGTGGCCTGAATGCCCTGGGGGCGACGCCGCAGGACCTGCTGTCGATCCTGCAGAACCTCAAGAGCGCCGGCGCCCTGCGTGCCGATCTGGAAGTGATCTGAGGCCGCCATGGAATTCGTGTCGCATGCGCCCTTGCTGAGTCCCGATGCCACGCCTTCGGCGCTGGACTTCAGCAGCCTGAACACCCTGAAGCGGGGTGTGCAGGTCGGCGGGCATGCCGCCCAGAGCCAGCAGCGCGAGGTCGCGCGCCAGTTCGAGGCGATCTTCATCCAGATGATGCTCAAGCAGGCGCGCCAGCAGTCGTCACAGATGCCGTCGCTATTCGATTCCCAGGCGACGCGCATGGCCCAGAGCATGAGCGACGAGCAGGCCGCGCTGGCGATGGCCAACCCCGGTTTGGGCCTGGCGGACGCGCTGATGGCGCAGATGCAGGGCGGAGTGCTGAAAGAACCGCTCGATCCGCTGGCCAATCCGCCCGAGGCGGCCCGTTCGCGCCTGCCGGGCCTGCAGTCGCGTATCGGCGAAGGCCATCGCGAAATGGCCGGCTCCATCACGTCCCTGATCAATATGCTGGCGCGGCGCGGGGCGGGCGACCGGATCGGCGGCGCCATCCAGGGCGCACCGGCCCATATCCGCACCTTTGTGGACCGCATGAGCGCCGCCGCCGAACTGGCGTCCCAGCGCAGCGGCGTGCCGGCCAAGCTGATCCTCAGCCAGGCGGCGCTGGAATCCGGCTGGGGCGAACGCGAAATCCGCCGCCCGGATGGCCGCAGCAGCCACAATCTGTTCGGTATCAAGGCCGGCGGCAATTGGCGCGGCGAGGTGGTCCATGTGATGACCACGGAATACGAGGACGGTGTGGCGCGTCGCGTGTCGCAGCCGTTCCGCGCCTATGGGTCCTACGCCGAATCCTTCCAGGATTATGCCGAGCTGGTCGGCGGCAACGGCCGCTATGACAAGGTCGTCGCTGCGCCGTCCGCCGAGGCGGCCGCCCGGCGTATCCAGGAAGCCGGTTATGCCACCGATCCGGGCTATGCCAACAAGCTGATTTCCATCATGGGCTATTTCAACGCGCGTTGAGCGCGCCGCCCGCCTGCGGGGCGCAACCCTAAATTTCCGGGCGCGCCTGCCGTTATGATCAGGGAAGAATTCCGGAACGCGCTCATCCGGCGCGTCCGCAACCGATAGGATTGCAGCATATGAATCTGGCGAATCTCGGCAAGGCAGGCCTTCTGGTCGCGCAAAACCGTCTGCAGACGGCCGGGCACAACATCAATAACGCCGCGACTGCGGGTTACAGCCGCCAGACCGTCCTGTCGCAAACGGCGGGGGCCACCCCGACGTCGGGCGGCTGGATCGGCCGGGGCGTGCAGGCCGTCAGCGTGCAGCGTTCGTATGACAATTTCCTGCAGAACCAGCTCACCAGTTCGCTGACGCGCGGCGCCGCCCTGAAGACCTACGGCGACCAGGTCAGTCAGATCAACAATCTGGTGGCGGATCGTACGGTGGGCATTTCCCCGGGCATCCAGAAATTCTTCGACAGCCTGGACGCGGTGGCCTCGGCCCCGGCCGACGTGGCTGCGCGCCAGGAACTGATCGGCCAGGCCAACAGCCTGGCGGCCCAGATCCGCGACGCCAACGCTTTCCTGGACAGCCAGCGCGTCAACGTCAATACCCAGATCGACACCACAGTCACCCAGATCAACAGCTATCTGGATCGCATCCAGGACCTGAACCGCCAGATCACCACGGCCAAGGCCACCAACCCGGACCAGCCGCCCAACGATCTGCTGGACCAGCGCGATCAACTGGTCAGTGAACTGGGCCAGTTGGTGGACGTCCAGGCCTACGAGCAGGACGACCGCGTCAGCATCACCATCGGCAATGGCCAGACCGTGCTGGGCGGGGACTCCATCTACTACCTGGAAGCCCACCCGTCCAAGGCCGATCCGTCCCGCCTGGCGGTCCACTACACCACCAAGGACGCGGCGGGCAACGCCGTTCCCATCGAGATGGAAGACAAGCGGATCACCGGCGGCAAGCTGGGCGGCCTGCTGACCTTCCGCTCCGATGCGCTGGACGCCACCCAAAACGACCTGGGACGTGTCGCGCTGGGGATCTCCATCGCCCTGAACGAGCAGCACGCCAAGGGCTTCGACCTGTCCGGCACCCCGGGCGGCCAGTTCTTCAATGTGGGGACGCCCAAGGTCATCGGCAACGAAAAGAACAGCGCCACGGCGGGCACGCCGACCGCTGCATACGTGCCCGGCGAATTGTCCAAGATCACCAACCAGGACTACCGGGTCGAGTTCGACGGCACGAACTACAAGGTCACGCGGGTGCCCGAAGGCACGACGATATCCCCCACGATCAACGGCACCAAGCTCAGCTTTGACGGGGTGGAAATCGAGACGGCGGGGATGGCGCCGGCGGCCAACGATAGCTGGCTGGTCCAGCCCACGCGCGATGCGGCGGCGGCCATGACGGTCGCGATCAGCGATCCGGCCAAGATTGCTGCGGCGGGCGAGTCCGCGCCCGGTTCGGGGGTGGGGGCCGGTACCGCCAACGGCGACAATGCCCTGGAACTGGCTGCCCTGCGTGACAAGAAAGTGCTGTCCAATGGCACCCTGGGCATGAACGAAGCCTACTCCCAATTGGTCAACGTCGTGGCGGTCAAGACCCAGCAGAACACGACTGCGCAAAAGGCCCAGGAAACCCTGATCGCCCAGAATTTTTCCGCCCAGCAGGCCGTGTCCGGCGTCAATCTGGACGAAGAGTACATCAATCTGCAGCAGTTCCAGGATCAATACCGCGCCGCCGCGCGGCTGATCGACACGGCCTCGACTCTGTTCGACACCTTGCTCAGCCTGCGTAATTAAGCCGCGATTTTCAGGATTCCATCATGCGCGTCAGCTCCAGCCTCGTTTTCCAGACCGGCCTGAACACCATCAACAAGCAGCAGTCCGATCTGATGCATCTGTACCAGCAGATCGGCACCGGCCAGAAGATGGTCACCCCGGCCGATGACCCCCTGGGCGCCTCGCAAGCCATCAATCTGTCGCAGTCCCAGGCCCAGAACGTCCGCTATGCGGACAACCGCGCAGTCGCCAACCAGAACCTGGGCACCGAGGAAGACGCGCTCAGCAGCCTGACGCTGCTGCTGCAAGACGTGCGTACCCGGCTGGTCGAGATCGGTAACGGCACGCTGTCGGACGCCGACCGTGGCACCCTGGCGGGCATCCTGCGCCAGGCGCAAGCCACGGCCCTGGGCATTGCCAATACGACCGATGGCAACGGGCAATATCTGTTTTCGGGTTCCCGTGGCGACATCCCGGCTTACGACGCCAATGGAAACTATGATGGCGACTCGTTGCAGCGCCTGATCCAGGCCGACCAGACCCGCCGCATTGCCGGAGGCGACGTCGGCTCAGACGTCTTCCAGCGCGCCCAGCCGGGTACGCGGGATTATCTGTCGGCGGCGGACGCGGGCAATAATGGCACGGCCATCCTGGGCCGGGCGGCGATTGCCGATTACGCGCAGGGCAACGCCGATGCCAAGTTTTCGTTCGACATCCAGTTCGATGCCACCGGCAATAACTATACGGTGACGGCGACCGCGCTGGCGGCGGATCCGGCGGCGACGCCTCCGATCGCAGTGGGCGATGTGGTGACGACGACGCATGCCTGGACTCCAGGCCAGAAATCGCTGGATCTGGGCGTGGGTACGACCCTGGAAATCAACGGCGAGCCTGCCGCCAACGATCAATTCACCGCCGAGCCCCTGAAGCATTCGACCGGACTGAACCTGTTCCAGGCCATGGGCGCGCTGGCCGATGCCCTGGAACAACCCATTCAGGGGGATCAAACGGCCTCGACCAGTCTGCGTAACCTGATGAACACCACGTCGCAGACGCTGGCCACCCTGTACGACAATGTGCTGACGGTGCGCGCTTCCGTGGGTTCGCGCATGAACGAACTGACCGCCCTGAACAACACGGGCGCCCAGCGCAATCTGGGCTATGCCGCCGCCTTGTCCGGCATCGAGGATCTGGACTACTACGAGGCCACCACGCAGCTCAGCCTGCGCAAGATGGCGCTGGAAGGCGCGGGCCTCGCGTTCCAGACCATCCAGGGCCTGAGCCTGTTCAACCGGGGCAAATAAGCCCCGGCGGACGCTGCGCATCCCGGGGCTTGCAAGCCGATTTGCGAGGGCTCAGGCCGGGCTGCCCTGCAGGAAACGGTCCAGGATGCGGCGGCTTTCCGCCACATCGCCGTTCCTCAGCTTGTGCATGGCCAGTTCGATGTTGGCCTCGCGGTCCATCGGTGAGGTCTGGATCACGCGTTGCGCGCTGGCGATGACCTCATCGGCATCGGCGCTGTTCGAGCGGCGTGCCAGGAACTCGCGCTTGTGCGCGTCCGCCAGCGAACGCCGCAAAGAGACCAGGCCCTGATAGGCGGGGTCGATCGACTGAATGCCGTCGAGGGCCTCCTCTGCATCCCGCAAGCGTTCTTCGACCAGGCATTTGCGAAATTCCCGGGCCAGCGCACGCAGGCATTTGTCGATGTGCTCATGCGCGGTGTTCAGTTCCATGGCGCCGCTTTGCGACAACTGCGCATAGACACGTGCGGCGGTCTGGTAGGCGCCCAGTTGCGACAGTTTTGTCGCAGCCAGCGCGGCGGTCTCGCGCCCGGCGGGCAGGGGCGCGCCGGCCAGGCGCCGCCAGCATTCGATGGCTGCGCGCGTCTGCCCCCGTGCCTGCAATTGCTTGGCGGCGCGCTGGACATAGCGCGGATCGACTGGATCGAGCTGGGCCAGGCGGCCCAGCAGCGTCACGGTCTCGCTGCTGTGCTGGTATTCCGGGTGGGTTTCATAGGCTTTCAGCAGGCGCCGGTAGGCCTGGTTGATCTGATCGGGGTGGTCCGCCTGATCATCGTGCGGCAGCGACTGCAGGGCGTAGAACGCGCTGAGGGAGGGCAGCAGGGCCCCGGTGCGGCCGGTGCGCTTGACTTCGCGCGAGGCGCGCTTGAGCACCGCCGCGCGTGCCGCGTCCAGGCCGGCCTGGTCCACGCCGGGTGTGCGGGCCAGCGCATTCACCAGATTGGCGGCATCCGCCAGCAGGGTGTGCGCGCGGGAAGCAAGACGCAGCGCGCGCGCGGCGTCGGCGGCCGCGTACTGGCTGAAGGCCTGCTCGGCCTGTGTATTCCGGCCTTGCCTGGAATGGATGTGGCCCAGCAGCAGGGCGGTCTTTTCGTTGTGCTCTTTGGCCTGCGATTCGGTGGCCCAGTCGCGGGCCTTGTCGTAGTCGCCGACTTTCATCGCGCCTTCAGCCGCCTGGCGCAGGATGCGGGGGCTGCGGTTGCTGTCGATGGCCAGGGCGATGGACCAGGCATCCAGGATGTCGTCGGTCTGGTTCAGGGCGGTCACGGCGCGCGCGCGCAGCACATAGGCGATCGGGCTGCCGTTCTTGAGTTCGATGGCGCGGTTGATGAGCAGCAGGGCGTTGTCCCATTCGAGCTCGCTCGCGGATGTCTTGGCGCGTTCGATGCACTGCCTCCAGTCCAGCGGCTCGATGGTTTCGGCAGCATTCCGGTCGGCCGATCCCAGCAGTGTTTCGCAGATCGCGTGACCCACCAGCTTGGCGAAGGTCGGTGTGTAGTGGGCCGTGTCCCGGCCTTCGTCGGGCATGCCGCGGCTTTGGCCGAAATGCGCGAGCAGCGCGCCGGGGTCGACCAGGGGAATGCCCAGGGCGCTTGCCGCCAGCGTGACGGTCTCGACCATCTGGGCGCGGTCGGCGATGAGGCGGTTTTCGGCGTTGATCGCGTTGCAGTGGGTGACGAGGACGAAGGTGTCGCCCAGCAGTTGCTGGATCGTTTTCAGGTCGTCCAGGATTTCCTGCGCGTTCTGCGTGCGCATGACCGTGTGGCTGAGCGCATGCCGCACGTGTTCGGGGACATGGGCGAAGCCGGGCGCCGCCTGCAGGGCCGTCTGGCGCTTGTCCAGCGCCTCGCGCGAGGCGTGGTCGAAGAAAATCTTCAGGAGTTCGGGGCAGAAGCTCAGTGCTTCCTTGAAGCGCACCAATTGCAGATGCTTGCCGTCCAGTTCCAGCACCTTGATCGAACTGATTTCGACCACGTGGCGCGTATCGGCCGGCTGGGCATCGGCGGCATTGGACTCGCGCAGCGGTTCGCTGGAAATGAAGGGCCAGACGTGTTCCGGCAGGGTGATCTCACCGCGCATGTAGCGGATGGCCTGGATGGTTTCCTTGGTGTTGTGCGTGAAGCCGTACAGCAGACGATTGTCCAGGACGAAGTTTCGCGGCGCCTGGAGTTTGGTCATGGGGCCTGCCACGCGGCAGGAACCGATCGTCGAGATGATCATCGTTCAATACTCCTTCTTCTGTGCATCAGAGTGAAAATGTGCGGGACGGACGGGCCGTTCCGGCGGCTGGCGGGATCAGGAGGCTTTCATCCGCAGCAGGCCCGGCTCGGCGTGCACGCCGGCAAGCGCGGCGGGCTGGGGCTCTGCGGCCTGCATGAAAAAGTCGTCCAGGGCCTGTTCCAGCGGCGGATATTCGCGTGCGAGGCGCTCCCGGGCCCGCTTTCCCATGGCGCGCGCGACCTCCGGATCTTCCATGAGCTCCAGCAGCCTGTGCGCGATGTCGGCGGCGCCTTGTGAGTAATCGATATGCGCGCCGCTGCGCCCGGGCTCGACGAGCTCGGCATAGGCGGGGTTGAGACCGACCGCCGGGCAGATGCCGTGGGCCATGCTTTCCAGCAGGCTGGCGGTGGGGGGCAGCGCGGCGATTTCGGCTTGCGCCGGAATATAAGGAAACAGCGCCAGCTCCACACGGGCCAGCAATTGTTCGCGTGAGGGCAGATCGCTGATGTCAGTCAGGCAGAACAACTGATCGTCGGGCAGGCCGATGGAAACTGCATGGCGGCGCATGAGCGCGGCGGTTTTCGAGTCGCTCAACACCAGCAGCGCGGTGTCCGGGCGGCGCAGGGCGATTTCGGCATAGATGTCAATGACCGCGCGGGCCAGGGCCGGGTCGGGATGGTCGTCGGTCAGCGCCAGCACGCGCTTGCCTTGCAGGGCGGCCAGCGTGCTTTCCACCTCCGGCGCCGCGGCCTTGCGCCCCCTGGTTGACGGCAAGGGCAGCGGCGGGAGGAGGGCGGTTTCCCGGGGACTGCCCAGCAGTTGCTGGACGGCGTGGCGCATGGCTTGCGAACCGAGCGCGACCAGGTCGGCGTCGACGATGGCTTCGGACACGAGCTTGAGCTCCAGGCGTCCGCGTTCCGACAGCTTGTGGCTGACGGTCGCCTTGCGGAAGTAGTCCAGTCCGAGCAGCACCAGGCCGTAGGGGACGCGCAAGGTGTGAGCGGCAGCGCTCGCCGCGATGGCGCAGCGCAGGCCGTCCCAGGCCAGCACGGCCCGCGGCGGTTTGCCGACCGTCGCCGCGAGCACGGCCTCGGACAGCGCGTTGGCGGCGTCCTCGATGGCTTGCGTGCGCCCGGGCTCCGCGTCGACGGCCTTGTACACCACGCCGTCGAGCACGATGTCCGCTTGAGGCAGCTCCTCGCGCAGTCTGGCGCCCGCCCGCACCGCATCGTCCGGAGCCAGGCTGATCACGCAGACGTTGCCGTAGCGCCGGCGCAGCAGCGCCGCATGGCGGTGCAAGGCGTTGCTGGCCGCGTTCCGGCCATGCAGCAGCGATGTGGGCGCGACGATGACGATGGGGCCGTCCGCGTTGAAGTCGAAGGCCTGGCGGGGCCGGGGAGCGCGCCGCGCCGCGCGGCGCATCAGCTCGTGCGCGTTGCACACCCGCCGGGCGCGCTGCTGTTCGGCTGTATTGAATTCCACGCCCGTGTTCTGGGCGTGTGCGAGGAGCTTGGCGGGCGCGGTCACCAGGCCGGCGTCGTAAAGGCTGAACGCCAGTTGCCGGACGTGCGGAGCATTCGGGTCGAGGGTCAGGAGCTGTTCGGCGATTTGTTCGGCAATATGCGGGTAGCTGCTGCGTGCCCATTTGGCGACTTCACAATAGACCTTGACCTTGGTCTGCGCAGGCCAGGCCTGCTTTGAGATCCAGAGGATGACTTCGGCATCCCGCACGCGGTGCGCGTAGTCCAGGGCCTCCTTGATGGCGCCGGCGGTTTCCGCAGGCAGGACGGTCGGGGCGGGATGGGGGTTGAGCGGCATCTGGCGCCGTTCTCTCTTGTGGGCGCCGGACAGCCTGTATAGCCGCAAGGGCAGCATCACGTAGTCGGTCAGGCTGCGCGCGCGCGTCACTTCCTGGCCGAACCGCCAGGTCAGGGTGCGTTTTTGCCGGGCGAGCTGCTGGTTCGACTCGCGCAGCAGGGCCTTCATCCCGGCCAGGTCTTTTTCGGCCTGGAGCCGCGCCGCGCGCTCCTGCTCCAGGCGTGCAACCATCAGTTCATTCTCCTGCGTGAGGTGACGCAGCCGTTCGGGCTGCGTGGCAACGCGCCGCGCGGCGGCGTCGGCGATGGGAAGGGCATGCGGGATCGAAGGTCTGGAAGACATGGTTTTCTTGAACGTGAGAAGGATCAACGGTCCCCGGCGGCTTCCCGGAGGTGCCGGCGCACCCACGACTCCCGGTAGGCGATGCGGGCCTGCCGGCCCTCGGCGCTTGCCAGGCCTGATTGGGGGGCTTGAGTCAATGAGCCGGTCCGGTGCAGCGCCAGGGTCTGGACGTCCGGGGTGCGCAGCAGGGCGTTTCCGCCCAGGCGCAAGGCGATGCGGTGCTCGTATTCCTCGTCGGCGCCGAAGCGGGTTTCGTCGAAGACGCCGACATCGCGCAGAACCGAGCGTTGCATCATGAGCGAGCAGGGGTTGTGGCGGGACAAGGGGAATATTCGAGGTGCGACAAGGATTCCATCCTCCGAGATGCGGATCAGTCTGCTGACCGTGGCCGTCGCTCCGGACAGCGTCAGAGCTTGCCATTGGGACGCAATACGCTGCGGCAACATAATGTCGTCCGCGTCCAGGAACGTAATGAAATCACCGCTTGCGTAGCGGATGCCGATATTCCTGGCGGCATAGGTCCCGTTATTCGGAAATTGCAGAGCAACGATACGCGGATTTTCAGAAGCCAGCCGGCGCATATGTTGGAATGTGTGATCTTGCGAGCCGTCATCAATGGAAATGATTTCAATATTAGGATAGGTCTGATTCAGTACGGAGCGCAGGGCGGTTTCTACATAAGGGGCGGCATTATATGCGCAAATAATGACGGAAATGCGGGGGGCGTTTCGTCCGGAAGCCGTGTTAGGCGCCTCGGGTTTTGCAATGAAATCGGCCAATCTCAGCGGCGTGTCGGCGTCGATGATGGAATTGCTGTCATTCATCAGAAGACTATTCAATAGTTTTCTGGCCTGGGAGAATTCTCCGGCCCGGCAGTGCAGCGCAGCAAGAATTGCACGCAAATCTTTTGATTTTCTAAATTCTCGGGCATGTGCGCGGACGATGTCGAATCCTCTGCCCGGGTCGTCTTCCGCCAGCGCGAGCGCGGCTTTCAAGCCCCATTCTCCGGGCGTCAGCCACTGTGCCGCTCCCCGGGGATTCCAGCGGGCGAGCGTCAGGGCATATAGGCGTCTCTCGACGTCGGAAACACGTGCAATATAGCGGCCCGGATCGATCAGGGTCTGCGGGCCATGGAATTCCAGATGGGCCCGCAGGCGAGCAAGGCGAAATTCCGACCAGATCGAGGGGGATGTTTCCAGACTTGTCCTGAATAATCCGATTCTATTCAGCACGACGGCGTTATCGGGCGATTTATCATAGAGCTCGTGGACACGCATGCGTCGAGTAAGACGATGTATTCTTTTCTGATAAAGATTGAGAAGATGTCTGAACAAGAGCGGGTCTGCCGGATCGGATGGTCCGATTATAGGGCGGTGTGTGAATCAATTATCTTTCGTTTTATTTCAAAGCCATGTTTGATTTGATTTGATAAGAATTGAAATCCGGGTGATTTTCCATCCCCGTATCATTCATCCCGATTATCCGGGCCGCTTGCCGGTCCGGTTTCAAATCCATGCCCGGCCCCGGCCGGGGAATGACGATGATCGGGAGATGGCCGGATGATTCAAGGCGGGGCGGGCGGGTGAGCGCAACGGCGCTGCAAGTGCAGCTCAGGGTCGTTCTGTCGCTGGTGTTCCGCGAGACGCGTGTGCGGTTTGGCGGCACGCGGCTGGGTTATCTGTGGGCGCTGATCGAACCGATCCTGCACGTTGCCGTGTTGTCGGCGATCTACGTCGTGTGGGGCAGGATCGCGCCCATGGGGAACCTGCAGATGTTCTTCATCACCGGGATCATGCCGTTCTTCCTGTTCAGCCATACCTCGTCGCAGCTTTCCCGGGCCATCTCGTCAAACGTATCGCTGCTGCGCCTGCCGCCGATCACGCACATGGACATCATCTTCGCCAAGGCGCTGCTGCAAGGGCTGACCTGGATCATCGTGTTCTGCATGCTGCTGTTCATCGTGATGCTGGGCGGCAAGCTGATGTTGCCCGAGGTCGTGGAGGAGTGCGGCGCAGCCGCGTTCTTCACGTTCTTGCTGGGATTCGGCATCGGGCTGAACAACGCGGTGCTGAATGTGATGTTCAAGGCATGGGATCGCGTCTACAGCGCCGTCACGCGCCCCTTGTACCTGCTGTCCGGCGTGTTTTACCTGGTGGATTCCTTGCCCGACAAGGCGCGGCACGTGCTGGTCTGGAACCCTTTGGTGCATGCCATCGAGTGGTTTCGCGAAGGCTACTTCGCGAACTTCAGTTCGCTGACGCTGGACAGAGGCTATCTCATCAAGTGGTCGGTCGCCAGCGTGGTGATCGGCTTGTGCATGGAGCGTGCGTTCCGCCGCCGCCTGCATACGCGCTGACCTGCGGCCAGCCCCGGTTTATGGAGGATCCGATGCTTGAACTCAGGCATATCTCGAAGAGTTTTCGTTCCAAGAAAGGCATCAAGCGCGTGCTTGACGATATTTCCTTCACCTTCCCCCGGGGCGAGAACGTCGCCATCCTGGGCGGCAACGGTTCGGGGAAATCGACGCTGGTGCGGATGATTTGCGGCATGGAACTGCCCGATTCCGGTCGTGTCCGGCGCGCCGGCAAGGTGTCTTTTCCGCTGGGTTTCGCCGGCGCCGTCAGCCCCAATATGACAGGCCGCGACAACGTGCGTTTTGCGGCGCGCATCTACGGCGCCGATGTCGGACAGGTAGAACGCTTCGTCTACGAATTCTCGGAACTTGGCAGGGCCTACGACCTGCCGGTGGTCACCTATGCCAACAGCATGCGGGCGCGGCTGTCCTACGGGATTTCCATTGCATTGAAGTTCGATATGTACGTGGCCGACGAAATGGTCGCCGTGGGTGATCCCGCCTTCAAGCGCAAGTGCCTGGACGTGTTCGCCGAGCGCGCCAAGGATGCGACGGTGCTGATCGTGTCCAGTCTGACCACGTCGCCGACGCGGTTCTGTTCCAGCGGCATGGTGCTCAGGGACGGCAGGTTGGGCGAACTCATGCCGCTGCCCGATGCCATTGCGGCCTATGACGGCACGGCCCGGAAGGCCGCCGCGTCGCCTGATCCCGAATCGCCTGATCCCGCGTCGCCTGCGGGCGCTGCACACTGAACCCCACGAGTCGCTGCATGACGAGTCCAGAACAAGTCTATACAGGGCCACGCCTGCCCGACGACACCACGCCACCCACGATGAGCCGCCTGCGTTGGTCGGCGATTCTGGTCATCGGCGTGCCCGCGGTCCTGCTGGCCGTTTATTTATGCTTTATCGCCGCCGGGCAATACGTCTCGGAAGCGCGGTTCGGTCTGCGCGTGGGCTCGCAGGCGCAGGAAGCGGGCGCGGGTTCGCAAAGCCATCCCATGGCGGGCGCAGCGGGCATGACCACGGAACTGTTCGTTGACTCCTTCGCGGTGGTCGATTACGTGCAATCGCGTCAGATCGTGCAGGAACTCGACAAGACCCTGGATCTGCGCAAGATGTGGTCGCGCCCGCTGCTGGATTTCTGGTATGGCATGGATCCGGACGCCACACGAGAAGGCCTGTGGCGGCAGTGGAAACGCATGGTCGATGTCCAGTTCGATATCTCCACGGGCGCCATCATCCTGAAGGTGCGCGCCTTCTCGCCCGAGGATTCACTGACGCTGGCGCAGGCCATTCTGGATGCCAGCGAGAAACTGGTGAACCGGATGTCGGCGAAATCGCGACAGGACGGCGTCCGCTTCGCGGCCAACGAGGTCGCGGAGGCCGAGAAACGGCTGGTCGAAGCCCGGCTGGGGGTCCAGTCGCTGCGGGAGCGCACCGGCGTCCAGGACCCGTTCAAAGAAGCCGAGGCCAACCTGGCGTTGGCCGCCAAGTTGCGCGGCGATATTGCGATGGAGGCGACCCAGTTGGAGGCCTTGCGCAGCGGCGGTCTGTCCGGCGGCCCGGCCTATGAGCGGGTGCGGGCGCGACACGAGGCGCTCAAGCGCCAGTTGGCCGATCTCACCAACCACCAGATCAGCGCAGGCGAAGGCAAGAACGCGCTGTCCGGCCTGCTGCGCGAGTACGAGGCGGCCGAGACGCAGCGGCAGTTTGCGGAAGCCTTTTACACCGGCGCGCTCAAGGCGCTGGAGGACGCACGCGCGCTGGCCTCGCGGCAAGTGCTGTACACGGTGGTCGCGGCGCAGCCGCAGTTGGCCGATGAAACGCTTTATCCGCGTCGCATCGTGGATACCGCACTGGGCGTATTGGCGCTGTTCATTCTGTGGATCGTCGGGGTGCTGGTGACTTACGCGATCAAGGACCACGCCTGAGCCGGCCGCCACAACAAGGAACCAAGACATGTTTTCCCTGCTTTCCAGATTGCGGCGGCCCAGCCGCGCCGAGCATGACCAGAAGACTGCCTCCGGCAAGCCGTACGCGGCGGTGCCGGGGCTGCTGGCGGCGGCGTTGGCGACGACCGGCGACGAGCCGGCGGAGCCCGATCGCGACTTGCTGCAGCAGGCGCGCCACGCCTTGGAATCCCGCATCGAGGCCGACGATCCGCTGGGCGCGGTGCCCGAACTGCTCGGCTATGTCCAGCAGTATCCCCAGGTCGAGCTGTTCCAGGTGCTGGTCGCGCGCTGCCTGGAGGCCGCCCACAAACCGGACGACAGCCTGATCGTATGGCGTGGCATCCACCAGCGCTTTCCCGACTCGTCCGACGCGTTCATCCTGATGCTGCGCGGCGTCAAGCGCCAGTTGGGCGTCGAGGCCGGTCGAAAGGAAATGGAGCTGTACTTTTCCGGCGGCAGCGTCGCGGCCAAGGATATTTTGCTGGAGGCCAAAAGCTGGGATGAGCTTGGCGACGCCGAGCAGGCCGGGGCTTGTTTCGAACGGCTGGCGCAATCGCATCCGGCGTTCGAGACGGGCTACGCGGCCTGGTCGAAGTCGCTGCTGCGGCGTGGTCATCCATGGCGCGCACGGCAGGTACTGGAACAGGGCATCGAAGTCCTGGGAGACGATGCGCGCAAGCTGAAGCGCCGTCTCACGGAATTGAATGGCGACCTGATCGCCTTGCGGCGGCTGGGCGTGGATGGCGAAGACAGGGAAACGCCGGTCAGCATCCTGGTGCTGGAAAAACTGTTCGAGGAAATCGGGCGGCGGCGCAATGCCGAATACGATCCCCCCGACGAGTCGTTCGTCGGGCCCGTGCTGATGATCAACGGTTCGCTGGGCGCCGGCGGCGCGGAGCGGCAGTTCGTCAACACGGCCATCGCCCTGCAGTCTGCGATCCAGGAGGGTCGATCCATCGCGGGTTATCCGGTGCTGGGTCCGGTGCAGGTCGTGTGCCGTTCGCTGCGCAGCCGCGAGGGCGCCGATTTCTTTGCCGCCACGTTGAAGGAGGCCGGGATTCCGGTCTCCGTCTATTCGGACATGGCGGAGTGGGGCGGCTGCGAAGTCTCCTCGCTGCTCAGTCCCTATCGCGACTATCTGCGTTTCCTGCCCAGGCAGATCGTGGAGGGCACCACCAAGCTGACTGACGTCATGCGGGTGTCGGTGCCCTCGGTGGTCCATATCTGGCAGGACGGTTCGATCTTTGCGACCGCGCTGGCCGCGCTGCTGGCCGGCGTGCCGCGCATCGTGCTGTCGGTGCGGACCATGCCCCCGGTGGATCGCCCGGATCGCTACCGCATCGAGTACGACACGATCTATCGGGCGCTGCTGCGGATGCGCGGCGTGGCGCTCAGTTCCAACTCCGGCTTCGCCGCGCAGCGCTATGCGGATTGGCTCGGGCTGGACGCGCGCAGCATTCCCGTCGTCTACAACGGCCTGGCGCCGCTGGCGGCGACCGAGGATGAGGCGTGCCGGCGCCTGTGGGATGCTTTCGCGGCGGGCACGCCGGCGGGCGCCTACACCATCGGCACCGTCATGCGGGTGGACGACAACAAGCGCCCCTTTCTTTGGGTGGAGGCTGCCCACCGCTACGTGCAGGCCAATCCGGAGGCCCGTTTCGTCGTGGTGGGCGGGGGGCCGCTGCTGGAACCGGTCAAGGAATTCGCGCAGCGGCTCGGCCTGGAAGGCCGCGTGCTGTTCACCGGTATTTCGCGGCGTGTGGGCTTCTGGCTCTCGCATTTCGACGCGTTCATGTTGCTGTCGCGCTTCGAGGGGCTGCCCAATGTGCTCATCGAAGCGCAGTTCTCGGGCGTTCCGGTGGTGACGACGCTGGCCGGCGGCGCCGGCGAAGCGGTGCGCGAAGGCGTGACGGGCGTGACGCTGCCGGCCGGCGAGATCGAGGCGTCGGACGTGGTGCGGGCCTTGGAGAAAGTCCGTGAGATGTGCCGCGACGATCCCGACATCGGCGCCGCGGCGCGCAACTGGGCCACGGCGCGGTTCTCGCTCGAGCAGATGATCGGGGCCACCGTCAATTGCTATGTCAACGCCTGAGGGCATGAGCCCGCGTTCTGGAACGGAATCATGAATACACGAATTTTGCGTTTTACCGCGCTCTGCGCGCTGGCCCTCCTGTCGGGCTGCAGCGTGTTGTCCGGGTCCGGTCCGACGCGCTCAGCCATCCTGGACGGCACGACGGATCCTGCCGCCCTGTACGAGGTGGTGGATCTGCAGGCCGGCACGATCGCGCCGTACCTGCTGGACAAGAGCCGCAAGGACGATGGCGGGACTTCCGAGGGGTATGCCGGCGACATCCGGGTGATGCCGGGTGACGTGCTGCGTCTTCTGGTGGCCGACAGCGTCGAGGGGGGCCTGTTCGCGCCGCTGGCGGCGGGCGGCACCGTCTTCGAGGCCGTGCGCGTGGATGCCAGGGGAACGATCTCGCTGCCTTACACGGGCCGCCTGAAAGTGCAGGGCAAGTCGCTCGCCGCGATCGAAGAACTGGTCAAGAGCAAGCTGCGGCATTCGGCTGCGGTGCAGCCGCAGGTCATGGTGGATCTGGCCGACGACCGCAGCAATTCCGTATTGGTGGCGGGGGCGGTGCCCAATCCCGGGCGCTTTGGCGGCATCAAGGCGCCGCTGACGGCGCTGGACGCCATTACGCTGGCCGGCGGGTCCAAGCTGCCGGCCTATCAGGCCGATGTGGTCATCCGTCATGGCCGCGAGGTGAGGCGGATTCCGTACTACCAATTGCTCAATGGCCGGAACGTGTCTGTGGAGCCGCGCTCGGAACTGGTGGTCGAGCCCAATCTGAAGCGCTTCGTCGCCATGGGCGCGATCAGCAAGCCCGGCCTGCATGAGCTGCCCTCCAATCGGACCAATCTGCTGGACGCGCTGGGCGTGGCCGGGGGCTTGAATGACCGGGCGGCGGATGCCACTGGTGTGTTCGTCTTCCGCCTGGACGGCAAGACGGCGGCCGGCGCGCCCAAGCCCGTCGTGTTCCGCCTGAACATGCGCAAGCCCGAATCCATGTTCCTGGCCAAGCAGTTCGAACTGCTGCCGGAGGATGTCGTTTACGTCAGCAACTCGCCGATGTACGAGTGGGAGAAGATCATCACGCCGATCGTGCAGGTCCTCATCGTGGGCCAGAGCGCGACCCGATACTGATGGTTGAAAAAGAACGGCGAACGCCGGCTGCGGGCATGATAGAAATCCATTCTGCGGGCATTGCCCGCATCCCTTTCCTGGAGGCGCTGCTGGGCGCATCCATCCGGCGGGGCAGGGGCCCGACGGGTCTGCATGCCGGAAGGCCGGATGCCGTGGCCGGCTGGGGGCTGCGGCCCTCGGCGCAGGCGGCGCGCAGGCGGGCCGCCCGGCTGGGCGTGCCCTATCTGGCGCTGGAGGACGGGTTTTTGCGGTCATTCGGCGCGGGCGCGGACACTCCGGCGGTTTCCATGGTGATGGATACGCAAGGCATTTACTACGATGCGAGCCGGCCGTCCGCGCTCGAATCCATGCTGGCCTCGGACCGTGATCTGCTGGAGGGCATCGAGGACGACGTGGACGAGGCGATGGCGCTGGTCAAGACGCACCGTCTCAGCAAATACAACCATGCCGGCACGGCCTGCCCGCCGCTGTCGGCGCATGGCAGGCCGTGTGTGCTGGTGGTGGACCAGACGGTGGGCGACATGAGTGTCACGATGGCCGGCGCGGATGCGGCCACGTTCACCGAACTGCTGGCGACCGCCCGGCGCGAGCATCCCGGCGCGTTGTGCATCGTGAAGACGCATCCCGAGGTCAGCTCGGGGCGCAAGCGCGGTTACCTGACGCACACAGTCGATGACGCCGATACGCGGGTGTTGCGCGAGGCGGTGAATCCGCTGGCCTTGCTGGAGCAGGTGGATCATCTGTATGTGGTCAGCTCGCAGATGGGGTATGAGGGTCTGCTGATGGGCAAGCCGGTCACCTGCCTGGGCATGCCCTGGTATGCGGGCTGGGGACTGACCCGTGACCGTCTTGCGTGCGAGCGCCGCAGCCGTCAGCGCAGCGTGCGGGAACTGTTCGCTGCGGCCTATTTTCATTACAGCCGCTATCTGGACCCGGTCAGCCGTCGGCGGGGCAGCATTTTCGATGCGATTGCCTGGCTGCTGCGGCAGCGCGCCATGGCCGAGCGTTTGCCGCGCCGGATGATTTGCGTGGGCTTCCGGCGCTGGAAGGCCGCTCACGTGCGGCCCATGCTGGCGCCGTGGCCGGAGCGCGTGCTGTTCGTGCCGGACATGCGGCGCGCGCAGGCCCTGGAACCCGGCCCTGAGGACGCGCTGGTGCATTGGAGCGCGGGGGCGCCCGAGGCGCTCATGCGCCTGGCGGATCGGACGGGTTGCCCGATGCTGCGCATGGAAGACGGCTTCGTGCGCTCGGTGGGCCTGGGCTCGGACCTGATCCGGCCCTTGAGCCTGGCGCTCGACGGACGGGGCATGTATTTCGATCCCAGCGGGCCGAGCGATCTGGAGCGGACGCTGAACCACGCGCGCTTCACGTCCGGGGAACTGGCCGTCGCCCGCCGGGTGCGGGCGTTCATGGTGGCGCACGGCATCACCAAGTACAACCTGGAGCCGGGACGGCCGGTGGCATGGGGTTCGTCGGGCCGGGAGGTGGTGCTGGTGCCGGGCCAGGTCGAGGATGATGTGTCCGTGCGCCTGGGCTGCGGGCCGGTGGCGGACAATCTGGCCTTGCTGCGCGCGACGCGCGACGCGTGCCCCGATGCTTATATCGTCTACAAGCCGCATCCGGACGTGTCATCGGGCAACCGCCGCGGCGCGCTGGCCCGTGGCGATCTGTGCGGGCTGGCCGACCATGTCGAGGCCGAGGCGTCGGTGGTGTCGTGCATCGAGGCCTGCGACGTGGTGCATACGATGACCTCGCTTTCCGGCTTCGATGCCTTGTTGCGTGGCAAGCGCGTGGTGGCGCACGGCCGGCCGTTCTACGCCGGTTGGGGGCTGACCGAGGACCGCATGGCGCTACCGCGCCGCGAACGGACGCTGACGCTGGACGAGCTGGTGGCGGGCGTCTTGCTGCGCTACCCGATCTATTGGGACTGGGAGCTCAAAGGCTATACCACCTGCGAGGCCGTTTTGCATCGGATCGTCGAAACGCGTGATGCGCTGGAGCGCGCGGGCAGGCTGAAAAGCCTGCGGGTCGGCTATGCGCGGCGCCAGTGGCGCAAGCTCGACGCGCTGTTGCGCGCGCAGTTCGCGTCATGAAGCGGTCCTACCTGTTTTTGCAAGGGGTGTGCTCGCCTTTCTTTTCGCGCCTGGGCGCGCGCCTGCACGCGGACGGGGCCGAGGTGTCCAGGGTGAATTTCACGGCGGGTGACGCCGCTTATTGGCGCAATGGCGAAGCGCACGCATTTCGCGGCGGCCTGCAGGCCCTGCCCGCGTTCTACGAGGCCGTGTTCGCGCAGCGCGGCGCGACCGACATCGTGCTGTTCGGCGATTGTCGGCCCGTGCACCGGCCGGCCATTGAACTGGCGCGCCGGAAAGGCCTGCGGATTCACGTGTTCGAGGAAGGCTATTTCCGGCCGCACTGGATCACGCTGGAGCGCGGCGGTGTGAACGCGTATTCGGCCCTGCCGCGCGATCCCGCGTGGTACCGGGAGGCGGCGCGCCGGATGGGGGCCGCACCGGATGCGCAGCGGTTTCCGGCGCCGTTCTGGAACCGCGCCGGGCACGACGTGGCGTATCACCTGTGCGGGGCCTTGAATGCGGCCTGCTTTCCGCGCTATCGCGGCCACGCGCCGTATGGCGCAGTACGCGAGTACACGGCTTACCTGCGGCGTGCGGCGCGGTTGCGGTGGCGCGCCCGCCGCGATGCGCTGGCCGTGGCGCGCGTGAGTTCGGGGTCGCGGCCGTATTACCTGTTGCCCTTGCAGCTCGAAGGCGACGCGCAGATCAGGGACCATTCGCCGTTTCACGGGATGCGGCAGGTGCTGGCGCTGGCGATTGCTTCCTTCGCGCGGCACGCGCCCGTCCATAGCCTGCTGGTCGTGAAGAATCACCCGCTGGACCCGGGCCTGGCGCATCACGAGGCGGGGGTGCGCGAACTGGCGCGTGTCCAGGGCGTCGCCGATCGCGTCCTTTACCTGGAATGCGGCCATCTGCCCAGTCTGCTGGCGCGAGCGGCGGGCGTGGTGACCGTCAACAGCACGGTCGGCGCGGCGGCGCTGGAGCGGGGCTGCCCGACGCTGGCCTTGAGCCGGGCCATTTATCACCTGGAGGGACTGACGTTCCAGGGCGGGCTCGACGCGTTCTGGCAGGCGGCGGAGCCGCCGGACCGGCCGCTCTTTCACGCCTTCAAGGCGGCCGTGGTCCATGCCACGCAGATCAACGGCGGGTTCTACAGCGAGCCGGGCATTGCCTTGGCCGTGGAACGTGCGGCCGAGCGGATGCGCCGGCCACGGTCCCTGCTCGAGGAGATGCTATGACGCGGACCGTTGTGCTGATCACGGGCGCCACGGGCGCCATCGGCCAGGCCCTGGCCGAGGCGTATGCCGCGCCGGGTGTGTCGCTGGTCTTGTTGGGCAGGCGGACCGGGGTGCTGCGCGAACTGGCGGCGCGTTGCGAAGCGCGCGGCGCCCGGGTGCGCACGACCGTGCTGGACTTGCGCGACCGTGCAGCGCTGCAGATGTGGCTGGACGGGCAGGTGGACGAGGCGCTGCCGGATCTTGCCATCATCAATGCGGGCGTCAATCTCTCGGCGTCGCAACCGGGGCGCGGGGAGGACTGGGACGAGGTGGACGGCCTGCTGGAGCTCAATGTGCGGGCCTCGTTGAGGATCGCCCATGCCTTGGGCGAGCGCATGAGGCGCCGGGGCGCCGGCCAGATTGCCCTGATGAGCTCCCAGGCGGCGTGGCGCGGACTGCCCGCCACACCCAGCTACAGCGCCAGCAAGGCCGCGCTGAAAGCATACGGCGAGGCGTTGCGTGACGGCCTGGCGCGGTACGGCGTGCGCGTCAATGTCGTGATGCCCGGGTATGTGAGTTCGCCGATGTGCGCGGCCATGCCCGGCCCCAAGCCGTTTGAATGGGACGCCGCCCGTGCCGCGCGCCGTATCCGGCGCGGCCTCGCCGCCAACCGTGCGCGCATCAGTTTCCCCTTTCCTCTGAGCCTGGGCTGCTGGCTGCTGGCGGGTCTGCCGCCCGGTCTTTCCGGGCGCGTGTTGAGCTGGCTGGGCTATGGCGCTTGAGGCATGCGCTCTGGCCGCGCCCTTGGCCGGCGGCCTGGTGCTGTCCTGGGCGCTGGAGGCGTGCCTGTCGCTGCGCCCGCGGCCTCCCTGGCGCCGTCCGGCCAGCGCCGTGATCCTGCATGCCGGGCTGTGGATGTGCGCTTTCGCGTTGGCCTGGGCGCTCGCGCGTCGGCCGTACTTCGCGGCCGCACTGGCCTTGGCCGGCGCGGGCCTGATCGTCGTGGTCAACAATGCCAAGTATCAGGCCTTGCGCGAGCCCTTTGTGTGGGCGGATTTCGAATACTTTACCGACGCCTTGCGGCATCCCAGGCTGTATCTGCCCTTTCTGGGCCCCTGGCGGGCCCTGGGCGCGGCAGCCGGCGCCGGCGCGGCCCTGGCCTCGGGGCTGATGCTGGAGGAGCCGGAGTCTTCTTGGGCGGGCGCCATGGCGGTGGGGTTCGGCGGCGCGGTGATGGCCGTAGCGGCAGGCCGCCGGCAGGTCCGCGTCACCTTCGATGCGCGCAAGGATTTGCGCCGCCTGGGCTTGGCCATGGCGCTGTGGCGTTACGCCGGCAGCGAACGGCAGGCGCAAGAACCCCCGGCCACCCCGTTTTCTGCGCCGCCGCCGCAGCGGCCGCCCGTGTTGCCGGACTTGGTTTCCGTGCAGAGCGAGTCGTTCTTCGATCCGCGCGGCTGCTATCCGCAGGTGCGTCCCGAACTGCTCGCGGCATTCGATGCCTTGTGCGCGCAAGCCTGCGCGCACGGGCCGCTGCGGGTGGCGTCCTGGGGCGCCAATACGGTGCGTACGGAGTTCGCCTTCCTGTCGGGCCTGGACGCGGGTCGGCAGGGGGTGCATCGGTATCAGCCGTACCGGCGCCTGGCGCGCAGCGGGCTGGCCTCGCTGGCCGGCTATCTGCGCGAACTGGGTTACCGGACCGTGTGCGTGCACCCCTATCATGGCAGTTTCTATGGACGCGATCGAGTGCTGCCTCTGCTGGGGTTCGACGAGTTCATCGATATTTCGGCCTTCGAGGGCGGGGCGCCCGGACACCCCTACGTGGGCGACCGGGAGGTCGCCGCATGGGTGATCGAGCTGCTGGGGCGTGAACGGACCGGGCCGCTGTACGTGCACGTCATCACCATGGAGAACCATGGACCGCTGCATTGGGAGCGCGTCGACGCCGGGGACGCGGCGGCCGTCTGCCGCGAGCCGCTGCCGGAGGATTGCCGGGATCTCGTGGCCTACTGTCGTCACCTGCGCAATGCCGACGCCATGTTCGGGATGCTTGCGTCCGCGCTGGCCGCCTCGCCGCGCCCGGCGGGCCTGTGCCTGTATGGCGATCATGTGCCGATCATGCCCGGCGTCTACCGGCGCCTGGGCGCGCCGTCGGGCGAGACGGACTACGTGATCTGGCGTCCGGACGGGCCGGCGGGCGCGCCGCCGGCCGCCCCGCTGGCGGCCAGCGACCTGGGGCCGGCGTTCATGGCGCACATGGGACTGATGTCCGCGCCCTGAGCCGCAGGCGGTGTCATAGGCGCTCCACCTCTTCGGCCAGGGCGTCCACCGTGTAGGCGATGTCGGCCTCGCTGTGTTCGCTGCAGAGGAAGAAGCGCAGGCGCGCCGACTGCTCGGGAACGGCGGGGTACAGGATGGGCTGCGCGTTGATGCCGCGTGCGAACAGTGCGGCGGACAGCCGGGCCGCCCGCAGCGAGTGGCCGACGATGGCGGGTACGATGGCCAGGCCGGCGCTCGTGCCGGTATCGATGCCCGCGTGGCGCGCCCGGGCGAGGAAGCTCGCTCCCCGTGCCTGCAGTGCCGCCACGCGCTCCGGCAGGTCTCGCATGCGGCGCAGCGCCGCGAGGCATGCCGCCGCCACGGGAGGCGGCATGCCGACGCTGTACAGGAAGCCCGGCGCCAGGAACTTCAGGTGTTCGACCAGCGCGGTCTCGCCCGCAATGTAGCCGCCGCAGCCCGCCAGCGTCTTGCTGAGCGTGCCCATCCAGATGTCCACGTCGTCGCCCGCCAGGCCGTAGTGTTCGCGGATGCCGTGGCCGTGCCGTCCCATGACGCCCAGAGAATGCGCTTCGTCCACCATGAGGAACACCCGATGGCGGCGTTTGATTTCGACGTAGCGGGGCAGATCGGGGTAATCGCCGTCCATGCTGTAGAGGCCTTCCAGCACGACCAGCACGCGCTCGAAGTCGCGGCGGTGGGTCTGCAGCAGCGCATCGAGTGCTTCGGGATCGTTGTGGGGGGAGGGCAGACGCTTGGCCCCGGAAAGCTGGATGCCTTGCAACACGCTGTTGTGGATCAGTTCGTCGTGCACGATCAGGTCTTTGGGGCCGAACAGCAACCCCAGCGTGGACACGTTGGTGGCGTGGCCGCTGACGAAGGTGACGGCGGCATCGACGCCGTACAGCGCGGCCAGCGCTTCCTCCAGTTCCCGGTGGATGGGCCGCTCACCCGACACCAGGCGGCTGGCCGAGACCGATGTGCCGTAACGGTCGACGGCGCGCTTGGCGGCCTCGTTGACCGCCGGGTCGCCGGACAGGCCCAGATAGTTGTAGCTGGCGAAGTTGAGGTAGCTTGCGCCCGCAATGCGGGTCGAGGCGCCGGCGCCGCCTTCATGCAGTTTGAAGAATGGACTGCCCACGCCCAGTCTGGCGGCGCCTTCGCTGATGATCTGAAGCTGCTGATAGCCGGGATGCAGCGCGAAGCGGTAGTGCTGTTCGGGCACGTCCCGTCCCTGGGCGGCGGCGGGCTGGCGGCCTGCGTTCTTGAGCTTGCGTTGCAGCGCGTCCTGGATGAGCCGTTGTTTGAGGCCGGCGGCGAGGCCCGGGCGGCGCTTGTCTGCGAGGGTGTCCCGCGTCATTGGGCAAGTCCTTGTTCGGTTTCTGTCCGGCTGGCGCGCACGCGGCGGGAGATCGCCTCGATATCCTCGGGCGCCGCTGTCTGGGCATGTTGCGCGGCGAGGCGCTCGATATGCGTGGCGATGCCGTCGTCTGCCTCGTCGTCGTGGCGCGTGTCGCCGCGCAGGGCCGGGATCAGGCGCGCGCTCAACTTGTCGAGGGTCGGGCTTTCGCTCAGCGCCATGACCGGCAGGCGGATGCCGAACCGGCTTTCCAGGGCCACCATCAGTTCGACGCCCATCAAGGAATCCAGACCGATGTCGTAGAGCGAGCGTCCCGGATCGACCTTGTCGGCCGGCACCCGGAGGATCTCGCCGACCTCCTGCTGGAGGAGTTCGATGATGCGCGGCGCGAGCGCCGCGTCGTCCAGCTCGGCCAGTTGCGCCAGCAGGTCGTCCGAGGAATGGCCGTCGTCCCGGGCTTCTCCCGCCAGGCGCGCGAGGTCGGCGTAACGCGGCGTCGCGGCGGCGGGCAGGTGACGGGCCAGCGCATGCCAATCCAGCTCCAGCACGGCCAGCTCGTCCGTCCCGGAAAGCAGCATGTCCTCCAGGGCCGAGAGCGCCTGCGCGGCGGGCGTGGCGGAACCCCCCATGCGGTGCTGGAGCGCCTGCTTGATCGTGTCGTTGCGGGCCAGATAGCCGGCGTCGTCGATGGCGCCCCAGCGGGGGCACGTGGCGGGCAGGCCTTGTGAGCGCCGCCATCTGGCCAGGGCTTCCAGCCCCGCGTTGGCGGCCACGTAGGCGCTCTGGCCGGGGTTGCCGAACAGTGTCGTGGCTGATGAAAACAGCACGAAGCAGTCCAGCGGGTCGTCGCGGGTGAGTTCATGCAGCAGGATCGCGCCTTGCAGCTTGGGCGCAAGCACGCGGGTGATCTGCGCTGCGTCCGCGCTTTGGGCCAGGCCGTCTTCGATGACGGCGGCGGCATGGATCACGCCCCGCAGGGGCGGGCATGCCGCGCGCACGTGCGACAACAGGGCCTGCAGCGCCTGTACGTCCGTGACGTCGCAGGCCTGCGCGATGACCGAGACGCCGCGCTCACGCAGCGAGGCGACGGCCTGCAGCGCGGCTTCGGTAGTCGGACCCGTGCGGCTGACCAGGACTAAATGACGCGCGCCCTTGTCGGCCAGCCATTGCGCGGCGCGCAGGCCGAAGCCGGACAGGCCGCCCGTGACCAGGTAGCTGCCGTCGGGCGCGAGCGCCAGAGCGGGTTCGGGGCCATGCGGCGCCGTTTCGGGCAGGCCGCCGTGGTAGGTCACGACGACCTTGCCGATCTGGCGCGATTGCTGCATGTAGCGGAAGGCGGCGACGATGTCGCGCGCCTCGAACACGCGCTGAGGCAGCGGGCGCAGCGCGCCTTGGCTGAAGAGCGCCATCATGTCGCGGTACAGCGTGCGCGCCAGTTCGGGGCGTGCGGCGAGCAATTGGTCCGCATCGATGCCGAAATAGCTGATGTTGTTGCGAAAGGGGCGCAGGCCGATGCGCGTGTTCTCGTAGAAGTCGCGTTTGCCCAGTTCCAGGAAGCGGCCGAACGGCGCCAGCACGTCGAGATTGCGGCGCACCGCCTCGCCCGCGAGCGAATTGAGCACCACATCCACGCCCTGTCCGCCGGTCCGGGCGAGGATGTCTTCCGCGTACGACAGTGAGCGGGAATCGTAGACCTGCGACACGCCCATCAGCCGCAGGAAATCGCGCTTCTCCTCGGTGCCCGCCGTGGCGTGGATTTCCGCGCCACGCCATTGGGCGTACTGGACGGCGGCGATGCCGACGCCGCCGGCGGCGCCGTGTATCAGGATCTTTTCGCCGGGGGCGAGCCGGGCCAGGTGGTGCAGCGCGTAATAGACGGTGAAGAACGTGCTGGGAATGGTGGCGGCGGCCTCGAACGTCACGCCTTCGGGGAGGGCGGCCACGGCGGTCGTTCCGGTGGTGACGGTGTCGCCGAAACTGGCGGGGCCGAAGCCCATCACCGGATCGCCCGGGGCGTAGCCGGTGACCGCTGCGCCGCAGCGCACGACCGTGCCGGCGAATTCCAGGCCGAGCGTCGGACCGGCATAGCCGTTTTCCAGCGCTTCGTCGGCGAGCAGGCCCAGCGCGTACATGACATCGCGGAAATTCAGGCCCGTGGCCTGGACGCGCACCTCGATCTCATCATCGGCGGGCGCTCGACGGTCGTGGGATTCCCAGCGCAGATTGCGCAACTGTCCGGGCAGCTCGAATCCGAGCTTGCGCACGCAAGGCGTCGGCGCGCACGCCGGGGCGGGCCGGGGCGCCGCGCGCAGGCGCGGCGCGTAGCGCGTACCCTCCGCCGTCAGCACGATTTCCCGCTCTGCGTCGGGGGCGCGCAGCTCGTTCATGAGGGCGGCCAGCGGCGCGGCGTCGGCGGCCGCGGGCAGGTCCAGCAGACGAACGGCGGTGACGGCCGCCTCATTCATCAGACTGCGTCCGTAACCGGCCAGCGCCGCGCCGGACAGGCCGCGCATCTCATCGGATGGCGCGTCATCGGGGGGATGCGCGCCGGCCGTCAGCAGCCACAGCGCGGCAGGCGGGTCCTGGCGCTCGCAGGCGCGCAAGGCTGCGGCGGCCAGCGCGCAGCGGCGCGCGGCCGTGCCGTCCCCATCCGCATACAGGCCGGCGGCATGCACCACGTGCGCATAGGCGCCTGACAGCGCCGGCGCGGGCAGCGTGTCGGCGGGTGCGTTCGCGTCCAGGGACAGTTTCGTCACCTTGCACCCGCTGCTGCGCAAGGCCCGCGCCAGCGAGGCGGCCAGCCTGGCGCCCGGGCCGGACGTGTCCGCCAGCAGCAACCAGCGTTCGGCCCCGGAGGGCGATTGCGGATACGCGAGAGCGGTTTCGGGCAGTTCGCCGGCGCGGGCATGGAGCACATACGCCCCGGCCATCGTGCCGGCCGCCAGTTCCAGGGGCGGTTCGCAGGCGCAGCCCAGGGCCTGCAGTTCCTGGCGCCAGAAGGCCGGCGTTTGTTGCATGGAAAGCTTGCCGCCGTCCACGGCGTCGATCCACCATTCGGGACGCGCGCCGAAGACGAAGTCGGCCCAACGCGCGGGATGGTGCGCCGTCAGGATCAAGGCGGCGCCCGGAGCGAGGCGTGCGCGGGCCTCATGCAGCGCGGCGCGGGCGTCGCTCAAGCAGTCGAAATCGCACTGCACGATGGCCAGGTCCACCGTGGCGTCCGGGGCGTCGGCTTGTTCGTCCGGATCGCCGATCCGGCGCACCGCGGCGTCGGGGTAGTCCGCGAGTCGCGCCGCTGCGGCCTCGCGGCCGTCTTCGCCCGTTGCCGCGTAGCAGTAATCGGCGTGCCGGAAATCCAGGACGGCGCAGCAGTCGGCGCCGAACCAGGGAGCGTGCGCGCCGACCTCCAGGACCCGCAGACGGCGGCCCGGCGGCAGGCTGTCCTGGGCGGCCGAGAGGATGCGGCCCAAGGCCCGGGCCAGGTGTCGGCGGGCGGGCGCGGCGAGCAGATGATGGGCCAGATCCCGGTGGGTGAACTGGGAGGCGGCGGCGTCTTCCGCGCGGTACAGGCCTTGCAGCATCGCGGGCAGGCGCAGGCCGATCCGCCCCGCGGCAAGGCTGGGCCCGAAATGTTCCGGGTATTCGCGTTCCAGCGTATGCCAGATGTCGGCGGCAGCGGGTTCGCCGGCGGATTCCGGCGTCAGGGACCAGCCGTCGTCAAAGCGGGTGGCGAGACCGGCGCTTTCCGCGCGCCGGAGCAGCATGTCCAGGAAGGGGGCGAGCGCCGGTGTGCGGGCGCGGTGCTGCGCCAGCGTGGCGTCCGTCAGTCGGTCCGGCGCATCGACCAGGGTCCGCAGGGCCTCGATGCCGTAGCGCTCGCAGAGCGCGTCCAGCAAGGGTTCGGCTTCTTCGGCGTACCGCGTATAGAGGGGGGCTGCCGCCGCTTGCGCCAGGGCGTCGGACAAGGCCTGTTCCAATCCCTGCAGCGGGACGCCCGGGGCGGCGTCAGCGCGCGGGCGCGGCGTCAAGACCTCTTGTACGAAACTGAGACGATCTCCGGCGGCCTTCATGAGGCGCACGCTGCGCAGGCTGACTTCGGCCAGCGCCGCGATCGCTTCGCCATCGTCGGCGTACAGTGAGATATCGACCGTCAGCGCATGGGCGGAACGGCGCCGCAGCCGGAGTTGCGCATAACGCGGCGCCGCCGTGCCGACGCGCAGCGACAGCCTGCCGACGCGGACCGGCACGAACGCCAGTCCGCGTCGGGCATCGGCATCGTCCGCCAGCAGGTGCGCCGCCAACTGGAACGCGCCATCCAGCCGGGCAGGCGCCAGGTGAGCGGCCTGGCCGCCTTCGTCCGGCCGCAGGGCCGCCAGCACGGTGCGAGCGTCCAGACGCCAGCCGCGCTCGATCAACTGGTAGGCGGGGCCGTAGTTCAGGCCCACGGCGCGCATCAGCGCCTCGTGTCCGGCAGCCAGAAAGTCCGGCGCGCGGTCCGGCGGCGCGGGCAGTGGCGATCGCAGACGCGAATCCGAGGGCTCGGAAAGCAGTCTGGCGCTCGCGTGCAGCGTCCAGTCGTCCGTGCTGCCCAGCTCCCGTGCACGGATGTGCATCCGGCCGTCGTCCGGTTCGAGCGTGGTGCGCAGCAATTTGGACGGGGCACCCGCCAGCAGCAGCGGGGCATGGATTTCGAGGTTTTCCAGTTCGGCATGCGCCGCGGGGTGCTGCTGCAACGCGGCTGCCAGCGCCAGTTCCGCAAAGCCTGCGCCGGGGAATACGATGGCGCCGCCTACGACATGGTCGGCAAGCGCAGGGTGGAGGTGCGTGTCGAGCTGATTTTCCCAGGCGGCCTCGTGCTGGGCCAGGCGGTGGCCCAGCAAGGGATGCACCCGATGACGCTGAAGCTGGCCCAGCGATTCGGGCGTGTCCGGATGCCAGTGCCGCTCGCGCTGCCAGGGGTACGTGGGCAAGGCGTGGAATCGTCCCGGGCGCGGGAACACGCGCTCCCAGCGTACCGGTGCGCCTGCGAGCAAGGCTTGCGCGGCCGTGGCGCGGATCCGGGCCGGATCGTCTTCGCCCTGGCTCGCCGTCGTCAGGACGCGGCCGGTGCGCTCGGCGCGCTTGAGTGCGTCGTTGAGATAGCCGCGCAGTACGGCGTGGGGGCCGATCTCGATGAAGAGGGTGTAGCCTTGCTGGATGGCATCCGCGGCCGCCTGCTCGAAGCGTACCGGCCGGCGGATGTTGCGCCACCAGTAGCCGGCGTCGAGCTGCGGCGCCGCCTGTGCGGCATCATCGACGGTGGAGAGGAAGGGGCGGCGCATGGGAGACGGCCGCAGCGCGCCGAGCGCGTCGGCCAATCCGGCCTGCAGGCCGTCCATGGCCGGACTATGGAAGGCATAGTCCAGGTCCAGACGCTTGCTGGCCACGCCCCGGTCCTGCAGCGCGGTTTCCAGGCGGGACAGCGCGGTCTTGCCGCCGGCGATCGTGGCGCCGCGCGAGCTGTTGTAGCCGGCCACGAAGAGTTCCGGGGCCAGTTCCAGTTCATCGATCAGCGCTTGCGCGCCGTCGCCGTCAATCCCCACGGCGCTCATCTGTCCGCTGCCCAGGGTCATGCCCTGCAAGCGGCTGCGGTGGTAGATCACCCGCACTGCGTCGGCCAGGGAGAGCGCGCCGCAGGCCCAGGCGGCGGCGACTTCGCCCACGCTGTGTCCCATGACGGCGGCGGGCGCGATGCCTTGCCGGGCCAGCATGCGGGTGATGCCGACCTGCAGGGCGAAGAGCGCGGGCTGCGCGAATTCCGTGCGGCCGAGGCGCATGCTGTCCAGGCCGCCTGCCAAGTCGTCCGCCAGGCGGTAGCCGGCCAGCGGTTCGAACAGGGCGTCGATGTCGTCGATGGCGCGGCGAAAATCCGGGTCTGCGAGCAGCGCCCGCCCCATGCCCGCCCATTGCGAGCCGTTGCCGGAGTAAACGAACACCGGGCCTTGGGCGTCAGGCAGTGGCTCGGCGGTCTCGATGGCCGGTTCGGTTTCGCCTGCGGCGAAGCGCTGCAGGCTCTGCACAGGGTCCTCTCCGTCCCTGGGGCAGGAGACCAGGGCGCGATAGGCGTGCCAGTCGCGCCGCCGGGCCGCCTGGTAGGCGGCGTCGTAGCGGGCTGCGCGGTCCAGTCCTTCGAGGTGCGCCGCCATGTCGCGCGCGGCGGCGCGCAGCGCCTGCGGACTGCGGCCCGAGAGGATGAGCGGGAAGTCGGCCGGCTCGCCGGACGTGGCCGTGTCGGCGGCGTCGGGCTCGTCCGGGCTGTGCAGGATCACGTGCGCGTTCGCGCCGCCGAACCCGAACGAGTTCACGCCTATGACCAGGCGGCCGGCGGCCGGCAGCGGGCGCGGCTGCGTCACGATGTCGAGATTCCATTCCCGGGTCCGTATCGCCGGATTCAGCGTGCGGATGCCGATCGTGGCGGGCACCTGGCGGTGCTGCAGGCTGAACACGGCTTTGACGAGTCCGGCCACGCCGGACGCCGCCTCCAGGTGCCCCATATTGCTTTTCACGGAACCGATGGGCAGCGGCCGGTCCGAGGCGCGGTGACGCCCCAGCGCCTCGCCAATGGCGCGCGTTTCGATAGGGTCGCCCACCGGGGTGCCCGTGCCGTGGGCTTCCAGATAGTCGATCTCGTCGGGCCGGATGCCGGCGCGGGCGTAGGCGCCGCGCAGCAGCGCGGCCTGCGCCTCGGCGCTGGGCACGGCCAGGCCGGACTTGTGGCCGTCGGTGTTGATGGCGGTGCCGGCGACGATCGCCAGGATCGGATCGCCCTCCGCGACCGCGCGGTCCAGGTCCTTGAGCAGGAACAGGCCGCCGCCTTCGGCGCGCACGTAGCCGTCGCCCGCCGCGTCGAAGGCGTTGCAGCGGCCCCGTCGGGACAGCATCGAGGCCTTGGAAAAGACCAGAAAGCCGTAGGGATGGAGATGCAGGCTGATCCCGCCCGACAGCGCTTGCGAGATTTCGCCGGATTCGATGGCGCGGCAGGCATGGTGAAAAGCCACCATGGACGACGAGCAGGCGGTGTCTATGGCCAGGCTCGGACCGCGCAGATCATAGACGTATGAAATGCGGTTGGCGGCGATGCTGGTGGCGTTGCCGGTGGCGAATGGGGCGTCGAGCACGCCGAGATCCCCGGAGAGGCGGTAGGCGTAGTCGGCGCTGGAGATCCCGATATAGACGCCGCAATCGCTGCCGCGCAATCCGGACGGCCGGACCCCGGCGTTTTCCATGGTTTCCCAGGCAAGCTCCAGCAACAGGCGCTGTTGCGGGTCCATGAGACAGGCTTCGCGCGGCGAGATGCCGAAGAAGCCGGCGTCGAAGCCGGAGATGTCGCCCAGCGAGCCCGCCGCCTGGGAGTAAGTCGTTCCGGGGTGCTCGCGCAGGGGGTGGTGGTAGGCGGAAGCGGCCCAGCGGCCGGGATCGACTTCGGTGACGAGATGACGGCCCTGCAGGAGATCGGGCCAGTAGCGGGTGGTGTCGGTGCTGGGGAATCGGAACGAAAGTCCAATGAGGGCAACACGCTTTGCCATGTGGAATCCTTATTGCAAAGTCCGTGGCATTCTAGGGGCCGTGCGACGTCGAAGTATTTCAAGTCCCGACATTCTTAATGCCAACGTAGCACCCGGCGACGCGGGCCGGCGCCATGTGCCGTCAGGGCAGCGCCGGCGCCGCTGGAACGCTTGATTACATGGTTTCCAGGATGTTTACACGCCTTCAACGGGGGGACGCGCACCGGGTCGACCCGCATGCGGCGTTCGATCCGTGAGCCGGTATCGCTGTAATACGGCCCGAAAAAAGGCTAATCTACGGTCCCATATCAGGAGGGGCTTTGCGCGATGTGTGTAAAAGGCTGAATCCCGATGTAATTTTTTGCCTGTCCCCTGATCATCTGGGCGGGCAATCCCGATGAGTAGGGCCTACAAGGTCCTATTTTCTTTGGAAGCACCCCGGCGCCGGCATGGCATGCTGGGGCAACCTACAAGGTAGAGGCGACATGAAGAAGATTTCCATCAACCTGTCCCTGCGCGCCCGGCTGACGTTGGTCGTGGCGTTGCTGTCCTTGCTGACGTTCGCAGCGGTGGGTGGTGCCTGGTTCGTCCAGCAGGAAAGCCAGCGCACGGTAGGACAGTTGTCGGCCATCGGGGTTCAGGCGAACTCCGAGGTCAAGAATGCGTATATTTATGCCCAGCAGGCGGCCACTCAGGTCGACGGGGCGCTGGGCATCGCCAATGAAAAGCAGCGTCTTTGGGAGTTGGACCAGGCCGACCAGTTGTTGAAGCGCTCGCGCGACAGCATGGCATCCCTGAAGGCCTCGGACACCCTGACCGGTTCGGCCGGAGAGTCCCTGGCGCACATGCTGGATGCGTCCTTCAACGACTATTGGACCCAGGTCGAGCAGCTGCGCGATTTCGCGGCCAAGCAGGACGCCAAGGGTTTCGAGGCCCTGAAGCGCGGCCGTTTGCGCGGCGCGGCGCGGGGCATGGACCGGGTGTTCGGTCAGTTCGACAAATTCATCCAGGACAGCAGCTCGGCCTCGCGCGATGCGTTGGCGCAGTTGTTCCACTGGGCCAATATGGGCCTGCTGGCGCTGCTGGTCGTGGCGGTGGTGCTGGCCTTGATGGCCTACCGGATGCTGATGCGCACGGTGCTGATGCCCCTGCGGGCCGTGGGCCGCCATCTGCAGCGCATTGCGAGCGGCGATCTGCGCGTGAGCATCCTGCCGCGCTCCGACGACGAGATCGGCACCTTGCTGCGCGGCCTGAAAGCGATGCGTGACAGCCTGGAAGCCATGATCTCCGGGGTGCGGGGGCGGATGGGGCAGATGGCCGGCGGCGCCCAGCGCATCGCGGCGGGCAATCTGGATCTGAGCAGCCGCACGGACGAGCAGGCCGCGGCCTTGCAGCAGACGGCGGCCAGCATGGAACAACTGGCCAGCACGGTCAAGCAGAACGCCGACAATGCCCAGCAGGCCAATCAACTGGCGCAGACGGCGTCCCAGGTGGCCTCGCGCGGCGGTGAAGTGGTGAGCGAGGTCGTCTCCACCATGGAAGGCATTTCGGGCAGTTCGCAGAAGATCGCCGACATCGTGGGGGTGATCGACAGCATCGCCTTCCAGACCAACATCCTGGCGCTGAATGCGGCGGTCGAGGCCGCCCGTGCCGGTGAGCAGGGACGCGGTTTTGCCGTGGTCGCCGGCGAGGTGCGTGCGCTGGCCCAGCGTTCGGCCGGCGCCGCCAAGGAAATCAAGACGCTGATCGACGATTCCGTCAACCGGGTCGGCGCGGGCTCGTCGCAAGTCCAGCGGGCCGGCGAAACCATGCGGGAAATCGTCGAGGCCGTCACCCGTGTGTCGAACATCATGAGCGAGATCACCGCCGCGACCATCGAGCAGTCCTCGGGCATCGACCAGATCAATCTGGCGATCACGCAGATGGACGCCGTGACCCAGCAGAACGCGTCGCTGGTGCAGCAGGCAGCGGAATCGGCCGGCTCGCTGGAAGCCCTGGCCACCGAGGTCAGCCAAGCCATGGCCGTATTCCAGATCGAGGACGCTGCCGCCGACGCGGGGACGCCGCCGCTTGCCGCCGCGCCGGCCGCGGCTGCGCCGTCATCGACTGGGTCGATCGAGTCCGAGCCGAAGGCTGAGCGGGCGGCGACTGCCGGTTCGGCGGCCGCCGCAGAGACGGAGCCGAAGCCCGCTCGGGGTGCCGGGGGCGCAGCCCGGCCGGCGCGTCCGGCCGGCGTCTCGGCGCCTCGGCTGCCCGCCGCGCGCACGACGACACCCGCTCGCCAGCCGGCGCGTGAGGATGAATGGGAGGAGTTTTGAACATGGGGTTTTTCTGTGCGCGCCGGATGAACGGGCGTATTTCGGAGGGGGCGACGGTGGTGGGCGCCCGGCGGTTGCGCTGGGCCGCTCTGGCGGTCTCGGCCGCCTTGCTGTCGGCCTGCTCGACCACCGGTGAATCCTTCAGGACGTCGGGGTTGAACCAGATCGTGACGGGCCGCACGACGATGGAGCAGGCGTCCGGCTATCTGGGAGCCCAGCCGGTGGATGTCTGGCGTCAGGGTGACACCACGCTGGCCCGCTGGGCCTACAAGGGCACCGTCGCCACGGACGCCGTGTATTTCCGCCAGGAGGCCTGGTTGCGTTTTGGCCCCGACGGCACCTTCCAGCGCATGGAGAATTCCGTCAATCTGCCGCCCAAGCAGCATCCTCGGACGGCAGAAGAAGCCGACCGCGAGGCCCGGGCCGAACAAGAGCGGATCGCACGCGAGGCGCCGCCCCAGACCGTCGTCGTGCAGTCACCGGAGGCAACGGATGCTGCCGTCGCCGCGCCCGTCGCCGTACCGGTCGTCGATGACATCCAGCCCGCGTCTCTGGCCATTCCGCCGGATGCGGCCGCCTCGCCCGCTCAGCCGGCCAAGTCCGCGAAGCCGGTCCGGTCCGGCCAGTCTGCCAAAGCCGGCCGATCCTCCGCCGCAGCGAAACCATCCGCTGCAGGCGCTCAGGGCGCCGCCTCTGCCGCCAACCCGTTGCTGCCGGCCGGCACCAAGGTCATTCCCGGGGTCACCTATCCGGTGCAAAAGCAGGGCCATTGAGACAGGCTGGGGCGGGGAACCGCCGCCGCCCGGATTCGTCTGCGGCGGCTGAGCCTACAACCCTGCCAGGCCGCGTGCGACACGGGCCATGGCCTGGTAGCCGCCCTCGAACAGGCCGGCCAGGAACTCGCCGCTCTGGGGCAGCACGATGGCCAGGGTGATCAGGCCCGTGGTCAGGGAGATCGGGAAACCGATGGCGAACACCGACAGTTGCTGCGCGGTGCGGTTCAGGATGCCCATCGACAGGTTGATGGTCAGCAGCACGATGACCAGCGGCAGCGCCAGCAGGATGCCCGAGATCCAGAGCTGGGCGCTCCAGTCCAGCAGTGCGCCCCAGCCGTCGGCCATCAGCGGCGCCCCCACGGGCAGCAGCTCGAAAGTGCGGATCAGGCCGTCGAGCATCAGCAGGTGGCCGTTCACCGCCAGAAACATCAGCATGGCCACCAGATTGATCATGCGCGACAGCACGGCGGTGTTGGCGCCGGTGGCCGGATCGAAGAATGAGGCGAAGGCCAGGCCCATCTTCAGGCCGATGAACTCTCCCGCCATCATGACGGCGGTGAAGACCAGCCGCATGCACAGGCCCAGCGCCATGCCGATCAACACCTGCTGCAGGGCGATCAGCAGCCCGCTCCAGGAGGCCGGCGTGACGTCCGGCATGGGGCCGATCAGCGGGGCGGCGACCAGGGTGATGACGATGGACAGGCCGACCTTCACCCGCATGGGGACGGAGGATTCGCCGAGGATGGGGGCGATCGCCACCAGACCGGCGATGCGGAACAGCGGCCACAACAAACCGTTGATCCAGTCGTAGAGCTGGTCGATCTGGAAGGAAACCATGGCCCTGCGCGGCCGGGCCCTAGGAGGCCAGGCCCGGGATGGATTCGAGCAGTCCCCGGATGTAGTCCACCATGGTGCTGAGCAGCCAGGGCCCTAGCAGCACCAGGGTGGCTCCTACGGCCAGCAGCTTGGGGATGAATGACAGCGTCATTTCATTGATCTGGGTGGCTGCCTGGAAGATGCTGATGATCAGGCCCACGGCCAGGGTCATCAGCAGCAGCGGGCCGGCCATGATCAGGGCCACGCGCAATGCCTGGTAGGTCATGGACATGACGACTTCGGGGGTCATGTCGCGCTCCTATTGGTAGAAGCTGCGGGCCAGCGAACCCAGCAGCAGATGCCAGCCGTCGGCCAGCACGAACAGCATCAATTTGAAGGGCAGCGAGATCGTCACCGGCGGCACCATCATCATCCCCAACGCCATCAGCAGGCTGGCGACCACCAGGTCGATGATGAGGAAAGGGATGAAGATCGTGAAGCCGATCTGGAAGGCGGTCTTCAGTTCGCTGGTCACGAAAGACGGCACCAGAATGCGCAAGGGGACGGCGTTCGGGTCTTCCAGGGGGCCGACGCCGGCCATTTCGGCGAACATCGCCAGGTCCGATTCGCGGGTCTGGCGCAGCATGAAGGCCTTGAGCGGCTGGCTGCCCCGGTCCAGCGCCTGTTCGAAACTGATCTCGTCGCGCGCCAGCGGCTGGTACGCCTGGTCGTAGATCTGGTCGAAGACCGGCGACATGGTGAAGAAGGTCAGGAACAGGGCCAGCCCGACCAGGACCGAGTTGGGCGGCGAGACGCCCGTGCCCAGGGCGTTGCGCATCAGGCCCAGGACGATGATGATGCGGGTGAAGCCCGTCATCATCAGCAGCGCCGCCGGCAGGAACGACAGCATGGTCAGCATGACCAGCGTCTGGATGCTGAGCGACCAGGTTTCCGCGCCGTTGGGGCCTGGAGTGGCGGTCAGGGCGGGCAGGGTGGCTTGCGCCAGGGTGCTGGCGGGCCAGCACAGGATCAGCGCCAGGCCGGCCAACAGCCAGGGCGCCGTGCGCGCGGCGTGCAGGGCGGGGCTGCGCATCAGGAACCCGAGAGGGTTTTGCCGAGGGTCTCGGCAAAGTTTCCGGACGCGGCATCGCCGGCAGGAGCGTCCGGCAGGGTATGCAGCAAGGTGATCTGCTGGGCGCTCACGCCCAGCACCAGGCGGACGTTTTCGACCTGCACCAGGGCGACCGAACTGCGCGCGCCCAGGCTGAGCGTGCCCAGCATCCGCAGGCGGCCGGTTTGCGCACGTCCCGGCAGCCAGCCGCCCCGGCGAGCCACCCAGGCCAGCATCAGCAGCAGGCACAGGATGAACAGCAGGGCGAGCACGACGCGCAGGATCTGAGCCTGATCCATGGCGAATCAGCGGCGGTTGTTCAGCCGCGCGATGCGGTCCGAAGGCGTGATGATGTCGGTGACGCGGATGCCGTATTTCTCGTCCACGACCACGACTTCGCCCTGGGCGATCAGATAGCCGTTGACGTAGATGTCCATGGGTTCGCCGGCCAGGCCGTCGAGTTCAACCACCGAGCCCTGACCCAGTTGCAGGATGTTTTTGATCGTCAGGCGCGTGCGGCCCAGTTCCACCGACAACTGGACCGGGATGTCCATGATCATGTCGATGTCGCTGTCGGCCTCGGAGGACTGGCTGGACAGCGGCTGGAACACCTGGGCGCTGGCCGGCTGGGCCGCCGTCTGGGTCGCGGCGGTCTGTTCAGCCAGGGCCGCGGCCCAGTCGTCTTCTGCGCCCAGGCCGCTGGCCTGGGTGGGCTGGTCGTGCGCGGATTGCTGTTCGGCCATGGCGGCGGCCCAGTCGTCCTCTACGGAGCCACCGGATGCTTGGCCCGGCAGGTTCGGGTCCTGGGTGTCGTCTTTGATATCGCTCATTTTTTCGTGCGGGCTAGCAGTTTGTCGGAGTCGTCGGGCGAGGCGAGAACCTTGCGCACGCGGAGGGCATAGCGGCCGTTGAAAGTGCCATAGCCGCATTCCAGCACAGGAACGCCGCCTACGCGGGCGGTGACGGCAGGACGGACGTCCACCGGCAGTACGTCGCCCACGGCGAGATGAAGCAGTTCGGCGATGGAAGTATCGACCCGGGCGAATTCCACGGCCAGTTCGACCTCGGCGCTGCGGACCTCGCGCGAGAGCTGCTGGGTCCAGCGCTGGTCGATCTCATCCGAGGCGTTCTGCTGCAGCGGGCGCGTGAGCAGGTCGCGGATGGGTTCGAGCATGGAATAGGGCAGGCAGATGTTGAGCTTGCCCCCGGACGAGCCGAGTTCGATGTTGAAGGTGGCCACCACCACGATGTCGTTGCCGGTGCTGATGCTGGCGAACTTGGTGTGCATTTCCGAGCGGAGGTATTCCAGCTCCAGCGGATAGACGGATTCCCAGGCTTCGCGGTAGCAGTCCAGCGTCAGGCCCATCAGCCGGCGGATGATGCGTTGTTCGGTATTGGTGAAGTCACGCCCTTCGATCCGGGTGTTGTAGCGTCCGTGGCCGCCGAACAGGCTGTCGATGACCAGGAAGACCAGATTCGGGTCGTAGGTGAACAAGCCGGTGCCACGCAGCGGCTTGAGGGCCACCATGTTCAGGTTGCTGGGCACGGGCAGGTTGCGCTCGAAATCCGAGTATTTCTGGATTCTGATCGCATTGACGGTGATGTCGGCGTTGCGGCGCATGAAACCGAAGAACATCGAGCGCAGGCGGCGGGCGAAGCGTTCGTTGATCAGCTCCAGCGTCTGCATCCGGTGCCGCACGACGCGGTCGGGCGAGCCCAGGTCGTAGGGCCGGACCCCGTCCTGGGCTTCGGTCGCGGCCTGCTGGCCCGAGGACTCCTCGCCGGTGACGCCTGCGAGCAGGGCATCGACTTCGTCCTGGGAGAGCATGCTTTGGTAAGCCATTACTGCACCACGAAAGCGGTAAAGAGGACGTCGGCGACCTGAGGGCCGGGCAGCTGCGCTGCGAAGGGACGCGCCAGGGCGGCCTTCAGGGCGTCGACCAGCGCCTGACGGCCTTCCGGCGTCTGGATCAGGGGCAGTTGCTGCGCCGAGAGCACCTTGAGGATGCGATCCCGGACTTCAGGCATGTAGTCCGTGATCTGCTTGCGCGAGGCTTCGTCGCCCATGCGCAGCGTGATCGCGGTGTAGAGAATCCGGTTGCGGGTTTCACCGTACAGCGTGACTGTGAAGGGATCGAGCTCGGCAAAGATCGGGGCCGGAACCACGACCGGCGCAACGGGCGCGGCCGCTTGTTCTGCTGAGGCGGCTGCCGGGGCACTGGGCGTGCTGTCCCGACTCGTGAACCACATCGTTGCGCCTACCGAGGCGCCGATGACGATGATGAGCAGGAGAATGAATTTGAGTAGCCTGAGCATGGTTCCGAGTTAATGCGTCACGATGACTGCTGAAGGGCAAAATGCAGCATTGTAATGCGGGTCCTGCCCAGGGAAACAAAGAGGTTTATGCAAAGGTATCCACCAACGCGTCTGGACGGGAGGCGACCCTGGGGACTGGGGAAGCGGCCGGCTGGGCCGCGCTGCCGTCTGCGGTCTGGCCGTCCAGGCTGAAGGCGGCCTCACCGTTGCGGGACGAAGGCGCCTGGCCCTGGGCCTGCTGGCCGGGCTGTTGATCACCGACGTCCGCCTGTCCCAGGGACAGGCCGGCCTGGGCCAGTTGCTGTTCCAGGTGGGGCAGTGCGTTTTCCAGGGCTTGGCGCACACTGGCGTGCGGCGAGACGAAGGAGGCCTGGGCGATGGATTCGCCCACGTGCAGGGTGATGTGGATCGGACCGAGTTCCGGCGGGTTGACGTGCATCTGCACCGTGTGGCCCGCGCCGGTGAGGCTTTGAGTCAGTTGCAAAATCTGCCGGCTGAAATCCTGGGGCCACTGCGGGTTGGACAGCGGGGTGGCCACGGCAACGGGCGCGGCGGCCGGCATCGGCGTTGCAGCAGGCGCCAGGAGGGGGGCGGCCGCTGGTGCCGCAGCCGAGGCCAGAGCGGCCTCCGGCGTTGCGGCTTGAAGTCCCGACAGGCCGGCAGCGGGCCGGGCCTGGGCAGTCGATTCGGCCGCTTGGAGACCGGCGGCGGCCTGGGCGTGGGCGGCCAGTGCCTGGCCGGCTGCTTGCGGTTGGAACTGGGCGGTTCCGGGCCGGGCGCGGCCCGGTTCCTGCGGATTTGCAATCACCGTCGCGTTCGGATTGGTGCGCGGGGTGGGCGCGGCGGCGGCCGTCAGGTCGATGCGCGGCGTACGGACGCGATCGCCGGCATCGGGTTCGGCCGCTTTTGCGTCCTGCGCATCACCGCGGGCGCCGGCGGGTGTCCGGTCCGCCGTATCGAGCGGGAGACGCGCGGTGCGCGCATCGGCGGCGCGGGGCCGATCGGACGGGCCGCCCTGGGCCGGGCGGGTTTCGGCAGCGGAGGCGACGGCTTGCATCAGGGGCAGGCCGACGCTGTCGAGAATCAAGGACAGGGTTTCGTCCGGCCCCAGGGGATCATGCCGTTCGGTGGCGTCCGCATCGGCCCGTTCGCCGGCCTTGCCCGCCGGGCGGGATTCGGTCGGCCGGGCGGCGCCTTCGCGTTGCTGCGACAGCACGTTCGAGAACGCGGGGGTGTCCGCCGTGGCGGCAGCATCCGCGCCGCGCGCCTGGACGTCTGCGGGCGGCGGGCTGGAGCTGGTGACAGGAAGGACGGGCATGTTCATGGCGGATTCAGTGCGGCTGTCGTGTGCGCCGGTACAAGCCGGCCGAGATCTCGTCGCTGGCGCGCTGTTCGCGGCGCTGTTCGCGATATTGCAACTGGCGGACCTGGCGCGTCTTGAGGGTTTCGTAGGAGTTCAGGCGGCGCTTTTCATCGTGCCACTGTTTGCGTCCGGCCTCAAGGCGCACGTCGATCTGGGCGATGATCGTATTTTGCTGGGAAATGGCCTCGTCCAATGTGGCAATAAACTGCCTAAAGTTATGGTAATTCGAGGCCGATACGCCTTGTTCTGTGGTGTCCTGCAGGCGTTGCGTATAGTCGGAGCGATAGCCGTCCAGGGTGTTCAATTGCCCCTGCGCCTCGCGGCGCCGGGTACTGAGTTCAGCCAGATTGCGCCCGGCTTCGTCGAGCTTGTCCTGGGTCAGGTTGATCAGCACGTCCAGCGGGGTTTCAGGACTCATAGACATCTCCCAGCACGCCGCTGAGCGCGGCCACGGCGGCGGCATAGTCCACACGCACGTCGATGCCCTGTTGCAGATAGCCTTCCAGCCAGGGATGGCGTTCGATGGCCTGGTCGATTTCGGGGTCGTTTCCTGCAGTATAGGCGCCAACGGCGATCAGGTCGTGGTTGCGCTGGTACCGGGACATCATGCGCTTGAACCGGTGTACGTGGCGGAACTGGCTGTCGGGCACGATGGCGGACATGACCCGCGAGATCGAAGCCTCGATGTCGATGGCCGGGTAGTGGCCGGATTCCGCCAGGCTGCGCGACAGCACGATGTGGCCGTCCAGGATGGCGCGCGCCGAGTCGGCGATCGGGTCCTGCTGGTCGTCGCCTTCGGTCAGCACGGTGTAGAACGCGGTGATGGAGCCGGCCGGCCGGTCGCCCTGGGGGGCGCCGTTGCCCGCGCGCTCCACCAGGGTCGGCAGTTTGGCGAATACGGACGGGGGATAGCCCTTGGTGGCCGGCGGTTCACCGATCGCCAGGGCGATTTCGCGCTGGGCCATGGCGTAGCGCGTCAGGGAGTCCATGATCAGCAGCACGTGCTTGCCCTGGTCGCGGAAGAACTCCGCCAGCCGGGTGGCGTAGACCGCGCCCTGCAGGCGCAGCAGGGGCGAGACGTCGGCCGGGGCGGCGACCACGACGGACCGGGCCAGGCCGTCGGCGCCCAGGTTCAGTTCGATGAATTCCTTGACCTCGCGGCCGCGTTCGCCGATCAGGCCGACCACGATCACGTCGGCCTGGGTATAGCGGGCCATCATGCCCAGCAGCACGCTCTTGCCCACCCCGGAGCCGGCGAACAGGCCCATGCGCTGGCCGCGGCCCACGGTCAGCAGGCCGTTGATGGCGCGCACGCCCACGTCCAGCACCGTGTCGACGGGGGCGCGGGTGAGCGGATTGATCTGCAGGGCCGTCAGCGGGGCCATGTCCAGGTCGGGGGGCAGGGGCTTGCCGTCCAGCGGTCGGCCGGCGCCGTCCAGGACGCGGCCCAGCAGGGCGTTGCCGACCGGCAGGTGGCGCACCTGGTCCGTAATGATGGCGGCGGCCTCGACTTGCTCGGCGCCCTCGTCGGGCAGCGGGACCGGGTCCAGCAAGAGGGTCTCGGCGGGCACGATGCGGGCGCCCGGAGGCAGGCCGGTGATGTCGCTTTGCGGCATCAGGTAGAGCGTGTCGGCGTGGAAACCCACGACTTCGGCGTCGGCCCAGCGGTCCTGGTCGGGCGAGACCTGGACTTTGCAGGCGGCGCCGACCGGCAGTTGCAGGCCGGTGGCTTCCAGCACCAGGCCGGTGGCGCGGGTCACGCGCCCCTGCCGGCTGGTCGGCTGACGGGCGGACACCCGTTGTTCGCACTGGGCGAGCTGCGCCCGCCAACGGGCGCCCAGGGACCGCGACGCGGTCTCGTCCGGATTCATGACGGTTCGCCCGGCTGGCCCAGTGCGGCGATGATGCGCTGCCAGCGGGTTTCCAGCGTGGCGTCCACGGACCCCAGGGCGGTTTCCGCCACGCAGCCGCCGCGGGTGATGCTTGCGTCGGCGCTCAGGCGGTAGCGGGTCGGGTCCGGGGTCTGCTCCAGAAAGGCCTGCACCAGCTCGAGATCGTCGGGGTGCAGCCGCAATTGCAGCGCAGCGCCTTGCTCGGGCCGGGCCTGCATGACCTCGCGGACCAGGTCCAGGATGTGGTTGGGATAGTCTCGGATATGGGTGCGCAGCACCTGCTCGGCAATGCGCACGGCCAGCTGGATGACGGACTGGCCGACTTCCTGTTCGATTTCGGCGAGCGCGGCGGCGCAGGTCCGGGCCAGATCGTCCAGCCGGGCCGCCTGCTCGCGGGCCAGGGCGGCGCCTTCGGCCAGTCCTTGGGCGTGTCCTTGGGCATGGCCTTCCGCCAGGCCTTGTTCGAGACCCTGGGCATGACCCTCGACCCGGCCTTGTTCAAGGCCCTGGGCGTGGCCTTCGGTGCGGCCTTGCTCGAAACCGTCTGCGCGGCCCTGGGCCCGGCCTTCTTCGCGCCCTTCGGCGAGCGCCTGGGCGCGGCGCCGCGCGAGTTCCGCCTGGTAGCGCGGATCGCGGTCGCTGGCGCGGCGGCCGGGAGGCTGCTTGAGCGCATCCAGAGATTCCATTTCCCAGCGCTGCCAGCGGGCTCGCGTCGCCAGATCGATGGAAGGCTCGGACTTGTCAGACATACTCGTCGTTGCCCATCGACAGATTGATCTGGCCGGCGTCGGCGAGCTTGCGCGCCACCATCAGGATGGCCTTCTGTTCGGTCTCGACGCGCGACATGCGCACCGGACCCTGGGCGTCCAGGTCGTCGCGCAGGATTTCGGCCGCGCGGTTGGACATGTTCTTGAAGAACTTGGCGCAGAGCTCTTCGCTGGCGCCCTTCAGTGCGATGGTCAGCGAGGCCGTGTCGATTTCCTTCAGGATGAGCTGGATGGCGGCGTCCTCGACGTCGACCAGGTTGTCGAACACGAACATCTCGTCGATGATGCGCTGCGCCAGATCGGCGTCGATCTCTCGCAGGCTGCTGACCACGGCTTCTTCCTCGGCCGTGTTCATGAAGTTCAGGATCTCGGCCGCGGTGCGTACCCCGCCCATCTTCGAGCGCTTGGCGCCCTGGCCGGACAGGACCTCGTTCAGCACTTCGGTCAGTTCGTGCAGCGCGGACGGCTGCACGCCGCCGAAAGTGGCGATCCGCATCATCACGTCGTTGCGCACGCGCTCGTTGAGCAGCGCCAGAATGGCGGAGGCGCGGTCGCGTTCCAGGTGGACCAGGATGGTGGCGATGATCTGCGGGTGCTCGTCGGCGATCAGTTCGGCGACGTTGACCGGTTCCAGCCAGTTCAGCGCGTCGATGCCCGAGCCCGTGCCTTCGCCGGCTTCGAGGATGTCCTCGATCAAACCGGCCGCGCGGTCGGTGCCCAGGGCCTTGGTCAGGACCGAGCGGATGTAGTCGTCCGAGCCCAGGGTCACGGCCATGAACTGGTCGGCTTCGCGGCGGAAGTCCTCCAGGACTTGATCGACGTCGGCGCGCGTGACCTGCTTGAGGTTGGCCATGGCCGAGCCGATCTGCTGGACCTCGCGCGAGGACAGGTACTTGAAGACTTCGGCCGCCGCATCCTCACCCAGGGACATCATCAGGATGGCGCAGCGGGTCAGGTCGTTATCAGGATTTGGCATTCTTGGGATCCATCCATGAACGCAGCACCATGGCGACGGCGCGCGGGTCGCGCTGGGCCAGTTGGCGGGCGGTGTCCAGGTTTTCCTCGTAGCGGTTCATTTCCGAGGCGCGCATCTCGTCCTGGCGGCGCTGTTCGCGCATGGTTTCCAGGTGGGCTTCGTTCTTGGCGCGTTCGACCTGGGCGTTGGCAAAGCCCTGGACGATGGGTCGCACGACCGAGCGCCAGAGGAAGAACAGGACGGCCAGGGCCAGGAGGACCTTCAGGGCTTGCAGGGCGAGACCGCGGTATTCCGGATTTTCCCAGGGCTTGAACTTGGGTTCCTGGTCGGTGAAGGCGCTATTGACCACACTGAGGCTGTCGCCGCGATCGGCCGAATAACCCATGGCCTGCTTGACCAGCGCGTTGATGTCGTCCATTTCGGCCGACTCCAGCGGCGCCGGCTCGCCGTCCTTGTCGCGGTAATTGACCACCACGGCCACGGACAGGCGCTGCAGCGTGCCCAGTTCGTGCTTGACGTGGCTGATGGTGCGGTCGACTTCGTAATTGACGGTGGCGTCGTTGCGCATGGAGCCCTGGCCCTGGCGGGCCGTCGCGCCGGCGACGGGCGTGCCATTGACCGTCGTGGGGCCGCCGGCCTGGGGCGCGCCGCCCTGGGCGCCGGCTGCCGGTGCGCCCTGGCCTTGTTGGCCTTGCTGGGCTTGGGCGGCGGGCGCCGTCTGGATCGGCGCCGTGGCATTGGCCGGGGGCTCGTTGGACAGGGCGCCGGGCACGCCGGCCGGCGGCATGATGCCGTTCTGGGCCGAGTCGCTGGTCTGCTTGCTGCGGATGGCGGCCGTGCCCGGCGTTTCGTTGGGGCGGTAGACCTCGGACGTCTGTTCGCGCCGGGAGAAATCCACGTCGGCGCTGACCTGGGCGCGCACATTGCCCGGGCCGACGATCGGATTGAGCAGGGTCAGGATGCGCTGGGACGTGCGCTGCTCGATGTCGTTGATGAAGTTGCGCCGGGTGCTGTCCATGCCGGCTTCGCCGCCCGGCGAGGACATCAGGTGGCCGTCCTGGTCGACGATCGAGACCGATTCGGCGTTGAGTTTGGGCACGCTGGAGGACACCAGCCAGGCGATGGCCGAAACCTGGGATTCGCTGAGGGTGCGGGACGGGTAGAGCGTCAGCAGCACCGAGGCGGTGGGGGCCTCGCGGTCACGCACGAACAGGGACTGGCGCGGGATGGCGAGGTGCACGCGCGCGGATTTGACGGGCTGCAGGGCCTCGATGGAGCGGGCCAGTTCGCCTTCGAGGGCGCGCTGGTAGGAGATCTGCTCGGAGAACTGGCTGGCGCCGAATTTCGGCTCGTCCAGCAGTTCGAAGCCCACGCTGCCGCCGCGCGGCAGGCCTTGTTCGGCCAGTTGCAGGCGCAGCGCATAGACCTGATCGGCAGGCACCAGGATGGTGGCGCCGTTGTCGGCGAACTTGTAGGGGACGTTGCGTTGGTTCAGGACCGAGACGATGGCGCCGCCGTCGCGCGCCTCGACGTTCGAGAACAGCGTGCGGTATTCGGGTTCGCGCATCCACAGAGCGGCAACGACGAGCAGGGCCACGATCGCCGCGCCCAGGCCCAGCAGCACCGGCCGGGGCAAGGCCGTCAGCCGCGCCAGGGCGGGGTTGCGGTTCATCCAGTCGGTAATGGGATTCATCGGATCGAAGTTGCTGAGGATGCCGCCAGGGCGCGCCCGGGCCAGAAACCGACGGTCTGGATGATGTGCATGCTGTTACGGCAGAATGATGGGATATTGGCGGCCATTATGGCGGCGATTGGTGTTCCGGCAAGCCCTGAAAAACCCCGTTTTTGGGGCTTAGTTAGGATGATCCGCCTTGTGCGTGCATGCATTTGGCAAACCGGGGAAGTGTCCGTTCTTATCCCCGCTATTGCGGGGCTTGCCGATTCGGGACCGGCCGTATAGTACATCGTCGGCGGATCGTGTTCAGCGGCGGCCGGTGTTTTCCCTGTCTTTCAGTCCTTGTCTTCAGCCGTTACTTCCGAACCGTTTGCCATGATGACTTCCCAGGCCCTTGCCAGCGTCGAAAACCTGCTTGCCCAGATGCGCGCCGTGGCGCGCGAGTCCCAGGGCCTGTCGGCGCAGCCGGTCGCGTCTTCCGAGGGCAGCCACGGTTTTGCCGCCGAACTGGCCCGGTCCCTGGATCGGGTTTCCCATGCGCAGAATGCCGCCAACACCCAGGCCAAGGCCTTTGAAATGGGTGATCCCGACATTTCCCTGAGCAATGTGATGATCGATCTGCAGAAAGCCGGCCTGGCTTTTCAGGCGACGGTGCAGGTGCGCAACCGCCTGGTGGATGCCTACAAGGAAATCGCCAATATGGCCGTCTGATGAGGCCGTGTCGGCCCTTTGCCGGGCCGGCCGATGAGCAAACCCGCCTTGAGTTTATTCGGCGGGTATTTTTTTGCCGCCGGGCCGCCCCAAGGCAAAAAGCGCCCCCTCGGGGGGCGGCGCACCATGCGCCGGCATGGAAGCGTGGGGGTTGTCCTCGTCGGCGGGGCGCCGCACGACGCCGCCTTCGGTATCCAGCGCGTATAGCCAGGCCAGCAGTTCCGCGATGGCGACGTAGAGCCTGGGGGGGATGTGCGCGTCCAGATCCACCTGCATCAGCAGGCCGACCAGTTCCGGCGATTCGTGTACGTACAGGCCGTGTTCGCGCGCGGTGCGCACGATGGTGTCCGCCAGGTTGCCGTAGCCCTTGGCCACGACCCGGGGTGCGGCGTCCGTCGGGTCGTAGGTGACGGCGACGGCGCTGGGTCGGTGGGGATCAGGGCTCGGCGACTTCATGGTTCTGAGGGTTGGGCGGTGGAGCGTCGGGGGCGTCATCCCGGGCCTGGACGGACAACTGGCTGGCCTGCAGGCCTTGGGCCAGCAGCCGGGCGCGCAGCGGTTCGATGGCTTGCCCGAGTCGTTCCGCGGACTGGGGCGCGACCAGCTGCATGACCAGTTGATCGCCGGACAGGCTCAGGCGCGCCTGGACGTCTCCCAGAGACGGCAGGTGCAGATTCAGGCGGGTGGCCCAGTGGTCTTCCTGGAAGTCGCGGTCTTCCTCGTCGTCTTGGGGGCGGCGGCGGACTTCCCATTGCATGTCGGCGCCCGGCCAGGCCTCGCCCTGCCAGAGAAAGGCCTGATTGGCCAGGACTTCGAGCTGCTGGCGGACCAGCAACTGGGCTTGCGGATCGATGCCCGGAACAGGTGCGGTCTGGGTCTGGTGAGTGGTTGCGGCGGTCTGCGCGGTGTCGGGACCGGCGCCGCCCGTCGCGGCGGGGGCCGGTGTGGCGGCTTGCGGGGCGTTGCTCTGCGTATTCTGCGCCGTGCCGCCAGGCTGGGGCGGGATGCGTCCCTGGGGTTCCTGCCGCAGGTCCTGGGGCGCGGTCTTGCCGGTGGCCAGTTGCGCGAGATGGGATTCGTAGAACAGGCCGCTGGTCTGCACGGATTGCGACAGCGACTGGGCGAAGCGGGCGGGCAGGGCGCCCGGCTGTCCCAGTGCGGTGGCAAGCTGGCCCCAGGCCTGGGCGACGCCGCCCGGCTGGGCCGTCGTCGGGCCGGAAGGCAGACCCGTGCCGCCCGGCAGTCCGGCGGTGTTGCCGCCGGCGGCCGGGCCATTGCCTGTGTTGGGCAGCAGCGGCGATTGGCCGCGCACGGCCTGGCCGTCGCGGGGAAATTGCTGCAGCAAGGCGAGGATGATGCGGGCCGCATAGCCCAGGGTGGTCGGTGCAGACTGGGTGCTGCCGTGAAAGGTCGTGCTGCGGCCCAGCAGATTGTCCAGCTTCATGTCCCGCACGGCCTTGCCGACGGCGGCCTGCTGGCGGCCTTGCTGGTTGGCCTGATCGACGGATTCGCGGGGATGGCGCTGGGTCGGATTTTGCAGCGCGTCGGGGTTTTCGGTGTTGGCCGGCTGGGGGACGGCCTGAGGGCCCGCGCCGGAGGCGAGGTTGGCCTGTTGGCCCAGGGTGGTGCCCAGTACGGCGTCCAGGCGCTGGACCAGCAGCGTGCCGAGGTTGGAAGGGGCCCCGATGCTCATGGCGTGATTCCTGGGAGGGGGTGGAGCCCTAGTGTGGGCGGACCGTGCTGTAGTAGGCCTGCAGGACGGTGCGCTGGCGCTTGAACGTGCCCAGCAGATGGCTCAGGCGTTCGAGTTCGGGAGAAATCAGCTGGCGGATCCGGGCATCGTCGTCCAGGATGCGGGTGAGCAGTTCGCGCCGGGCGTTTTTCTGGTCGTCGTCCAGCGGATCCAGGGCTTGCAGGCGTTCGACCGCTTCCTGGTAGCGGGCGCCGAGCGCCACCAGTTCATCCCATTCCTGCGCCTGAGCCTTGGTCAGCATCTGGCCCGACAGGTCTGCGATTTCCTGGTAATACGTGAGGATGGATGCTTGGGTCATGCTCAATAGCGGAATTTCGGTCAATGGCTGGGAGGCGGGTCGCTGAACTGGGGGTCGACAGCCGTGTGCCAGGCGCCGGCCAGGTCGATCAGCATCTTTTCGGCCGAGTTGAGCTTGGCCTCGTCGCTGTGCAGATTGGCCTGCATCAGATCGCGGATGATGAGTTCGTAGGACGCAATCAGCAGCCGGGCAACCTCGCCGCCGCGTTCCGTGTCCACCCCCGCCTTCAGGCCCGAGTCCACGATGTCGATGGCTTTGGACAAGGCCTTGCCGCGTTCCGGGATGTTGCCGCTGACGAGATGGTGACGGGCCTGTGCAATGGCTTTCAATGCGCCCCGGAACAGCAGCGAGATCAGGCGCTCGGGTGAAGCGCCGAGCACTTCGGTCTCGAGCCCGATGTTGGCATAAGAGCCGGTGGCGCGGGCGGTGCGGGAACGCGGGGCGTAGGTCATGGCGATGCGGGTTTACTGCTTTGAGGCATTCAGGGCGCTGAGCTGCTGCGACAGGTAGCTGCTGAGCGAATTCATCTGGCTGACCATGGCGTCCAGCTGGGTGAACTGGGCGCGGTAGGTTTCCATGCGCTGGTCGATGCGGTCGGAGGTCGCATCGTACTGCTTCTTGATGTCAGCGATGGTTTTGTTCAGGCCCTCGGTGGTGTTGCTGAACAGGCCGCCGGAGCGTGTGAACGTCTCGGCGGTCTGATCCACCCGGGTGCCGACGCCGGTGACGCCGGTGAACAGGGATTTCACATTCTCCGAATCTTCAGCCAGGGCTTTGGTGAGCTTGGTGTCGTCGATGTTGAGTTTGCCGGTCTTGGGATCGGTCGTGATGCCGATCTTGGACAGGGTGGTGCCGTTGGCGGACTCGATGGCGCCTGACACGGCGTCTCGCATGCGGGTCTGCACCGAGCGGGCGAGCGTGTCGCCGGTCAGCGGGCTGGAGGGGTTGTCGGCCCCGACGGTGTATTTCGTCAGCGTCCCGACCGTGTCCAGCATGCTGTTGTAGGCCTTGACGAAATCCTCGACGGCCTTCTTGGCGACGCCGTCGTCGCGGGTCAATGTCAGGTTGGCGGCGCTGGTCGTGGTCTGGTTCAGCGTCAGCTTGACGCCGTCGATCACGTTTTCGATGGTGTTGCTCTGGCTGGTGACGGCGATGCCGTTGATGGTGAGCTCGGCGTTCTTGGCGGCTTGGACCGTGACGCCCGCTGTGGAGCCGCCGCCGGCGTAGCCCAGGAAGGATTCCAGGTCGGCGTTGCCGTCGACGGAGAGGTTGGTGACGGCGTTCTGCTCGCCGGTTTCGCGGCTGGTCAGCAGCAGGCGGTATTGGCTGCCCGGCGTGCCGTCGTTGACGATGGTGGCGTTGACCCCGATGTCCTTGTCGGCGTTGATGGCGGTCACGAGCGCGTCCAGGGACGTGCCCTTGCCGTTGAGGTCGATGGATTTTTCTTCGCCGCCGATGGTGATCTTCAGGGTTCCGCCGGTGCCGATGTCGGCGGTGCGGTCCGCCCGACCCGCATAGACCAGGGTCTGGGATGAGGCCAGTTGGTCGACCTGGACCGAATACTGGCCCGGGATGGCGCCGCTGCTCGTCGTTGCGGAGAAGGCGTCCGAGCCGGATTTGACGGAGATCGAGCCGAAGGTGTCTGCTTTACCGACGGCCTGGGCAGCCTTCTGGAGCGCCTCGACAGAAGATTTCAGGGTGTTGTAGGCGGTAAGCTTGGTTTCCGCCGCCTTCTGCCGGCTCTGGATCGTATTCAGAACCTGGCTTTCGTTGGTTTTCAGCTTGGTGAGCAGGTCCGAGAGGGGCAGGCCGGACAGGCCGAGAGAAGAAATGGATGCCATGATGTGATACTCCGTTCAGCTTATTATGCCTTGGCTGGGCGGCGGCAAAGGCGGTGTATGGGGTGAGATTTCGTTTCTATTCGGGGGTCAGGCCTGGGTATCCACGCCGGAACCCTGGAGCTGGACGATCATTTTCGCAACCCGCAGGACGGCTTCGGACGGGATGGTGCGCAGGACATCGCCGGTCGTGCTGTCGACGATCGAGACGACCAGGCGCTGGGCGTCCTCGTCCATTTCGAAGCGCATGCCGGTGGACCAGGCCTTGAGGCTGTCGTTGACGGATTCGAGGGCTTTTTCCAGCGAGGACTTGGGCGGCTCGATCGATTGCCGCAGGCCCAGTTCGCGCGACCCGGCCTGTTTGTTGAAGCGGCTGGACTGGGCGTCTTCGACGGGGGTGACCTGGGTGGCGGGGGCGGCCTGGGCCTGAGGCCGCTCGGATACGGGAGCAGCCAGACCCAGGCTGGAGGATGCCAGTTGATTTCCAATGGGGTGAATCATGCGTGCTCCTGTCCGGATAGGCGTGTTCTGGTCAGGAAGCGTCCGGGGCAGGACCCCGGGATCGGACGCATCCTGGATTTTCATACTGGCATAACGGCGAGATCCGGCAAAACTTTAGGGCTGATCATCCCGGGAAGAGGCGGCATCGTCCCGCAGCGCTTTCCCGTGCGGCAAATTCATGGGTGAAAACCGGGTTTCTTGGGGAAACATCCGGGGCGTTCCTGGTGCATACTTGCATTTTATGATGTGTTTCACGGATTGTGTGATGCCTCTTTCCGAGGACCAGTTGATTGCCCGCCATGCGCCGCTCGTGCGCCGTCAGGCCTTGACGCTGATCGGCAAACTGCCGGCCAGCGTCGAGCTCGACGACCTGATGCAAGCCGGCATGATGGGGCTGCTGGATGCCGTGCGGCGCTACCAGCAGCAGGCCGACGCGCAATTCGAAACCTACGCGATCACCCGCATCCGCGGCGCCATGCTGGATGAACTGCGCAGCCAGGACTGGCTGCCGCGCAGCGTGCGCAGCAAGGCGCGCAGCATCGAGGAGGCCATCCAGACGCTGCGCCATCGCCTGCTGCGTCCAGCCACCGAATCCGAGATCGCCGAAGAAATGGGCATGAACCTGGTTGATTATCAGGTATTGCTCGAAGAAGCACGTGGTGTGCAGGTGCTGATGTACGAGGATCTGGCCCTGCATCGGGAAGATCACGACGGCGAAGGCGCGCTGGACGCGGTGGCCACGGGTCAGGGGAACAACCCCCTGGATTGGCTGATGCGCGAAGGTTTGCGTTCGGTGCTGACCGAGGCGATCCGCAATCTGCCGGAGCGCGAGCAATTGCTGCTGTCGCTGCAGTTCGAGCAGGACCTGAACCAAAAGGAAATTGCCGCCGTCCTGGGCATCACCGAGGGCCGGGTGTCCCAGTTGCGGTCCCAGGCCGTGGCGCGTATCCGGGCGTGGCTGTCCAGCCATTCCTGGGAACCCGACGCCGATACCGACGATTACGAACATTTGTTGTAGTGAGCCTGGGCGCCTGTCGTCCTGTGCCTGCCGCTTGTCTTCCCTATAAGATTCATTTAATATATATCTTATACGGCACAGACTGCCGAATTTCAATGGCGAGGGACTCCCATCATGAACATCGATCGCTTCAAACATCAACACGTCGAAATCCTCAGCGGCATCAGTTTGCTGCGCCGCTTGTCCCACCAGGGGATTGCCGATCACGCCGTGGACATCGCCCACGAACTGAAGGCGCTGGCCCAGGTCGTCACCCAGCATCTGGCGATCGAGGATCGCATTCTGTATCCCTCGCTGGAAAAAAGCGGCGACGAGCGCATGGCGAGCATGAGCGTGGCCTACCAGAACGACATGCAGGGCATTGCCAGCGCCTTCATCAATTTCGCCCGCCGCTGGGGGAATGCGACGCTGCTGACCCGCAGTCCGGAGGATTTCCGGGCCGAGGCCAATACGGTGCTGAAGAGCGTGCATGCGCGCATGCTGCGCGAGAACCGCGAGTTCTATCCGGCGATCGAGGCGCTGTAAGGACCAAAACGCATATAATGGCCGGCTAGTTTCCCCTGCGGCCAAACGAATGAAAACCTCCGAGATCCGTCAGAAATTCCTGTCCTTTTTCGAGTCCAAAGGACACCAGATCGTGCCGTCCTCGCCGCTCGTTCCGGCCAACGACCCGACGCTGCTGTTCACCAACTCCGGCATGGTCCAGTTCAAGGACGTTTTCACCGGCAAGGACAGCCGGCCCTATCGCCGGGCGACCACCGCGCAGCGCTGCGTGCGCGCCGGGGGCAAGCACAATGACCTGGAAAACGTCGGCTATACCGCGCGGCATCACACGTTTTTCGAGATGCTGGGCAATTTCAGCTTCGGCGACTATTTCAAGCGTGACGCCATCACCAACGCCTGGACCCTGCTGACCGAGGTCTACGGTCTGCCCAAGGAAAAGCTGTGGGTCACCGTCTACCAGGATGACGACGAGGCCTACGACATCTGGGCGCAGGAAATCGGCGTGCCGCGCGAACGCATCATCCGCATCGGCGACAACAAGGGCGCGCCCTACGCCTCGGACAATTTCTGGCAGATGGCCGACACCGGTCCCTGCGGCCCCTGTTCCGAAATCTTCTATGACCACGGCGCGGACATCTGGGGCGGCCCTCCGGGATCGCCCGAAGAAGACGGCGACCGCTACATCGAGATCTGGAATCTGGTGTTCATGCAGTTCGAGCGCGATGCCCAGGGCGCCATGCATCCCCTGCCCAAGCCCTGCGTCGACACCGGCATGGGCCTGGAGCGCATCTCCGCCGTGCTGCAGCACGTGCATTCCAATTACGAGATCGACCTGTTCCAGCACCTGATCCGCGCGGCCGCCCGCGAGACGGGTTGTGCGGATCTGGCCGACAATTCCCTGAAGGTCATCGCCGACCACATCCGGGCCTGCAGCTTCCTGGTGGTCGACGGCGTGATCCCCGGCAACGAAGGGCGCGGCTACGTGCTGCGCCGCATCATCCGGCGCGCGCTGCGTCACGGGCATAAGCTGGGCCAGAAGGGCCTGTTCTTCCACCTCCTGGTGGCCGATCTGGTCGCGCAGATGGGCGAGGCCTATCCCGAGCTCGCCGCCCAGCAGGCGCGGGTCGAACAGGTGCTGCGCCAGGAAGAAGAACGCTTCGGCGAAACCCTGGAAAACGGCATGCGCATCCTGGAATCCGCCCTGGCGGCCCTGCCGGCCGGCCAGGCGCTGGACGGCCAGACGCTGTTCACCCTGTATGACACCTACGGTTTCCCGGTCGATCTGACGGCCGACATCTGCCGCGAACGCGACATCCCCGTCGATCTGGACGGCTTTGAGCAGGCCATGGCGCACCAGCGCGAACAGGCGCGCGCGGCCGGCAAGTTCAAGGCGGCGGCCGATCTCAGCTATGACGGCGTGGCGACGCGTTTCGACGGCTACGAGCACCTGGAAGGCCGGGCCGCCGTCACGGCGCTGTACGTGGACGGCGTGTCGGTGCCGTCGATCGCGCAGGGCCAGCAGGCCGTGGTGGTGCTGGACGCGACCCCGTTCTACGCCGAATCCGGCGGCCAGGTGGGTGACACCGGCGTGCTGGCCGGCGCTTCGGCGCAGTTCCAGGTGGCCGACACCCAGAAAATCCAGGCCGATGTCTTTGGTCATCACGGCGTCCTGAGCCAGGGCGTGCTGGCCGTCGGCGACACAGTGGCGACGCACGTCGATGCCCGCCGCCGCGCCGATACGATGCGCAATCACTCGGCCACTCACCTGATGCACAAGGCCCTGCGCCAGGTCCTGGGCGAGCACGTGCAACAGCGCGGTTCCCTGGTCGACCCGGACAAGACCCGCTTCGACTTCGCCCATGATGCGCCGATGACGGTCGAGCAGATCGCCCGGGTCGAGTCCATCGTCAACGACGAAGTCCTGGCCAACCAGGCCGTGCGCACCCAGCACCTCAGCTACGACGAAGCCGTGGCCGGCGGCGCCATGGCCTTGTTCGGTGAAAAATACGGCGACGTGGTGCGGGTGCTGGACATCGGCTTCTCGCGCGAACTGTGCGGCGGCACCCACGTGGCGCGCACGGGCGATATCGGCCTGTTCAAGATCGTGTCCGAAGGCGGCGTGGCCGCCGGCATCCGCCGGGTCGAAGCCATCACCGGGCACGGCGCCCTGGCCTGGGTGCAACAGACCCGCGACACGCTGGATCAGGCGGCCGGGCTGCTCAAGACCCAGGCGGCTGAAGTCCCCGAGCGCATCCAGGCGCTGCAGCAGCAGACGCGCCAGATCGAACGCGAACTCGAACGCCTGCAGGACAAGCTGGCGGCTGCTGCGGGGTCCGACCTGGCCGGTCAGGCGGTGGACGTCGCCGGGGTCAAGCTGCTGGCGACGCGATTGAACGGTGTCGATCCCAAGTCGCTGCGCGGCATGGTCGATCAACTGAAGTCCAAGCTGTCCGGCGCGGTGATTCTGCTGGCCGCCGTGGCGGATGACAAGATCAGCCTGGTGGCCGGCGTCAGTCCCGAACTGACGGCGCGGGTCAAGGCCGGCGATCTGGTGGGCGCCATCGCCGCCCAGGTGGGCGGCAAGGGCGGCGGCCGTCCGGACATGGCCATGGGCGGCGGCTCCGATGTCGCGTCGCTGGACGGCGCCCTGGCCGGCGTGCAGGCCTGGCTGGCTGACAGACTGGATGCGGCAGCGTGATGGATGCATGCCGGGTTGCGCCCAGGGGGGGGCGGCATGACGCCTGAACTGCCGCACGCGGACCAGGAAATCGACGCCCGGGGGCTGAATTGCCCCCTGCCGATCCTGCGCACCAAGAAGGCCCTGGCCCAATTGGAAAGCGGCCAGGTGCTGGCCGTGCTGACCACCGATCCGCATGCGGGCCGGGACTTCCAGGCGTTCTGCCAGCAGACCGGCAATCCCTTGCTGGCGCAGCAGGCGCGGGACGACGCGGTTCAGGTGCATTACGTCCAGCGCCGTTAAGGCGCCTCGAGCAAGTCCTCACGCCGTGTGCGTGTTGTTTTTCACTGCATTCTTTTCACGGTATTCGCAGGTCGTTCACCCGCATCCATTGCGGACACGGCCTGTGTAATGCTAAGATTTCGTGTTTTTCACAGCATTTTCAAAGGATTATCCATGGTTGTGATTCGTCTGGCCCGCGGCGGCTCGAAGAAGCGTCCCTTCTACAATGTCGTTGCTGCCGATTCGCGTAATCGCCGCGATGGCCGTTTCATCGAACGCGTGGGTTTCTACAACCCCGTCGCTGGTGAAGGTCAGGAAGGCCTGCGCCTGTCCCTGGATCGCGTCCAGCACTGGGTCGGTTCCGGCGCCCAGCTGTCCGACACGGTGGCCCGCCTGGTCAAGGAATACTCCGCCAAGGTCGCGTCCGCTGCCTGATCGCAGCCTTGTCGTGCCGGCGATGGCCGATTCCGCCTTTCTGGATGCCGTGCCGCCGGACGACCTGGTCGAGGTCGGCCGGGTGGCCGCCGCCCACGGGGTGCGCGGCTGGCTGAAGCTCCAGCCTTATTCGCCCCAGGCGGATGCCCTGCTGGGCGCTCCGGTCTGGTGGCTCAAGGCGCCTGATCCCGCACTGGGAACGGGCGCTTTGTCGCGTCCGCGCGGTCTGAATATCCGTGCGTGCCGCCGCCAGGGCGGCCAGTTTCTGGTGGCTCAGGCCGATGGCATTGCCGACCGCGATGCGGCCGAAGCGTTGCGGGGCTATACCGTCTGGGTGCCCCGGGCGTCGTTTCCAAAGGCGGACGACGACGAATACTACTGGATCGACCTGATCGGCTGCGATTTCCACGGCATGGGGGACGAGGGTCCCCGGCTGCTGGGGCGTGTCGATCAGGTGCTGGACAATGGCGCCCATGCCGTGCTGCAGGTGGCGCTGGGCGCGCCGGATGACGCAGGCGTCTTCCAGCCGCTTGCCGATGCGCGCGGCCGGCTGCGTCATGTGCTGGTGCCCTTCGTGGCCGCGCACGTGCAGCACGTCGATCTGCAAGCCCGCCGCATCGACAGCGACTGGCCTGCCGATTTCTGAGTCCGGCCGCCGGGCGCACCCGCCCGGCTGCGCCTCGTCTTTTCGTTCCCACGGATCGTTTTATGCGGTTTGACCTGATCACGCTGTTTCCCGAGATGTTTGCCGCGGTGCGCGATCAGGGCGTCAGCGGCCGCGCGCATGCGCGCGGGATCTGGTCGCTGGAAACCTGGAATCCGCGTGATTTCACGACCGACGTCCATCGCACGGTGGACGACCGCCCCTATGGCGGCGGTCCGGGTATGGTGATGTTGGCCGAACCGCTGGCCCTGGCGGTCGAGGCGGCTCGCGCGGCCCGCCTGCAAGCGGGGGTGGACGCCCCGGATGCGCCGGCCCCCGTCGTGCTGCTGTCGCCGGCCGGTCGGACGCACGACCAGGCGCGCGCTCAGCACTGGGCGGAACGAACCGGCGCCATCCTGATCTGCGGCCGCTACGAAGGCATCGACCAGCGTTTCATCGACCACTATGTGGACGAGGAGATCTCGCTGGGGGATTTCGTGCTGTCGGGCGGCGAACTGGGCGCCATGGTCTTGGTGGACAGCGTGGTACGGCTGTTGCCGGGCGTGCTGCATGATGCGGAGTCCGCCGTGCAGGATTCCTTCAATCCCGCCCTGAGCGGCCTGCTGGACAGCCCGCACTACACACGTCCCGAAGTCTGGCGCGGCGACGCCGTGCCCGAGCCCTTGCTGTCCGGCCATCATGCGCGCATCGCCGTCTGGCGGCGGGACCAATCCTTGTCACTGACGGCGGCGCGCCGGCCTGACCTGATACACCGGGCGCGTACGGCGGGGGATCTGGATGCGCGTGATGAGCGCGCGCTGAACCAGATCAACCGGTCGACCGCGAAACCGGATGCCGGTCAGGGCTCCGGCTAGGGTTGGGACCGGGGCGCCCGGGCCTGCAGCGGCGGTTCGGCCGGGCGGACATAGTATTGCCGGCCGACCCAGGCAGCCTCAGGCCCCGTGGGGGCCGAACACGCTGTGCCGGGCGGGCAGGATCTGGGGTCGTCTTTCGCATAGCGCAGGTAGATTTCCGACTTGCGGGTCGTCTGGGCGGCGTCCAGATTGGCCTGCAGTTCCTGACTGGGATAGTTGAGATAGGCCGTGCGGGTATACGAACCCGGGGCGATCGCCATGGCGGCCTCGACCAGCCGGGCGCCGGCGATGTGGTCGGGATGGTCGTGTCCGGCGCAGCGCCAGCAGAGCGCACGATAGGGAATGGTGATCGAAGGGTCCATCAGGCGGACGTCCTGGGGGGCCTCCTGGCGGATCAGGTCGGCCAGCAGATGAATCAGTTCGCCGCGCGTGTAGGTATCCGGGTAGGGGGCGTAGGAGCGCACACGGGCGCGGGGCACGGATTCCACGCGGCTCAGGGGCGTCAGGCTGCCCCAGCCGGGGCCCAGCCAGGGATCGGGCAGGCGCAGCATGATGAGCTGGATGCGCGGATTGGCGCGCAGGGTGTGGCGCACCAGGGTGTGCCGGCCGACCACCAGGCCGTCGGTGTTCCAGGCGTCGGCGGCGCCGGCCATGTCGGCATAGGCGGCCATGATGCCGCGCTCGCGCGCCAGGGTGTAGGCCATGCCTTCGCCCCGGTCGCCGGCGGTGAGGTAGACCGTGTGGACGCAGCGGCCCTGGCGGATCGCGTCGTCCTGATCGGGATTCATGAACAGCAGATCGTCGTCGGGGTGGGCGACGAAGCTCAGCACCTTGCCGCTCGTACAGTCTGCCGGGGCCGGCGTCCCGGCCTGGACGGTGGCTTTCGGCGCAGCCTGTTCGGTCGTGGTCTGCAGGGCGGCCCGGGCAGTGGGCGGACAGGCCGGAACCAGGGCCAGAACCGACAGGATCAGTGTGAGCAGGAACTGGCGGCCGTCGGTGCGGTCTCGCGGGGAGCCGGTCGCTGGAAGGGGGGAGGGCATGGTGGCGGAGCCGTGAGACTGGGGGAGGCCAGGGGTGCCAGCACCGGGGGCAAGGGGGTGGATCGGTACGGGTTTGCGATTCCAGTTTTCGCTTTCGATTCTGGACAAGAAATTTTACAAGGACGTCACGAGAAAGTTAAGGCTTCTGTCGGGCGGAGGACATGCGGAACCGCCCGTGTGTCGCAAGTTCGACACACGGGCGGCGGGTGTGGTCGAGGCGCGGCGAGCGCGCTTTAAATTCAAGTGCGGGTGGCCAACAAGCGTGGCTGCCGGACGGGGGCGTTCAACGCGCGAGGCGCAGCTGCGGGTGGCCGTATATCTGCCGGGTCCTGGGGATTGAGGTGGAAGAACGCCACCAGATCGACCAGGGTATCGGCCTGTTCCTGCAGGCTGGTGGCCGCGGCGGCCGATTCTTCGACCAGGCTGGCGTTCTGGCGGGTGGCGTCGTCCATCTGGGTGACGGCGGCATTGATTTCCTCGATGCCGGTGGTCTGTTCGCGGCTGGCCGCGCTGATTTCGCCCATGATGTCGGTGACGCGGTGGATGCCCTCGACGATCTCCTGCATGGTGGCGCCCGCCCGGGCGGCCTGCTCGCTGCCCCGGGTGGTGGATTCCACCGAGGTGTCGATCAGGGTCTTGATTTCCTTGGCCGCACCGGCCGACCGTTGCGCCAGCGCGCGAACTTCGGAGGCGACCACGGCGAAGCCGCGGCCTTGCTCGCCGGCTCGGGCGGCTTCGACCGCCGCGTTCAGGGCCAGGATGTTGGTCTGGAAGGCAATGCTGTCGATGACTCCGATGATGTCGGCGACTTGCTGCCCCCGAGAGTCGATTTCGCTCATGGTGGTGACCAGTTCGGCGACGATGGCGCCGCCTTCGGTGGCGGTGCGCCCCGCCGACTCGGCCAGGGAGTTGGCCTGCTGGGCGTTGTCGGCGTTCTGGCGTACGGTGGCGGTGATCTGCTCCATCGTGGCGGCGGTTTCGGCCAGGGAACTGGCCTGTTGCTCCGTGCGTGAGGACAGGTCCAGGTTGCCGGCCGTGATCTGGCTCGAGGCCGAGGCGATGGAGTCGGCGCCGTTGCGGACCTGGCTGACGATGTCAGACAGGTGATCGCGCATGTCCCGCAGGGCGAACAACAGACTGACGCGATCCTGGGGCTTCAGTTCAATGGGCACGGCCAGGTCGCCGGTGGCAATCCGGTTCAGGAGAGCCGTGGCATAGGCCGGTTCGCCGCCCAGTTGGCGCAGCAGCGCCCGGGTGATCAGGTAATTGGCCAGCGCCGCCAGCAGGCTGAGCAGTACGATGCCGCCGCTGAGCAGCAGACGGGTGCGGGACAGTGCGTCGGCGCGCTCGTTCAGCACGGATTCCAGTTGGCCCAGGGCGACCTGGTCGAGCGCGTACTGGGCGTCGATGGTCCGCGTGTAGTGAGTGAAGAAATCGGCGGCCGGGAACTGCAGGGTTTGAGTCTGGAGGATTTCTTTCTGGGCCAGTTCGATGGCCTGGCGGGCTTCCTGGAGCGCCGTCCGGCCGGGTTCGGCCAGGCGGGCGCCCAGTTCGGGGAATTGTCGGGCGGCGCTTTCCAGTGCGTCGTTCAGGCTGATGTAGTGCTCTTCGGCGCGGTTGATCAGCACCGTGATCCGCAGACGTTCGGCGTCGGAGGCCTCGCGGCTCGTCAGCAGGCCCGAGCCTATTGCGCGGGCCTGGCCGAACATTTCGGTCAGCATGGGCACCTGGTTCAGCGCCGTGTCGATCAGATAATAGCCCTGGGCCTGCGGGTCGAAGCTCAAGCCGTAATACTGCAGCAGCAGGGATTTGGTCCGCAGCAACTGGGTGATCAGACCGACGTGGGCCTGAAAGCTGTCGGCGGGCTTGATCGACTTCCGGGATACGGGTTCTGCCAGCGCTTTCCAGGCTTGTTGCGTCTCTTGCCAGACGCCGAGCACGGCCGGATCGTGGACGTCCCGGCGCAGGTCCGCGTCCAGGGTTTCGAAGGCATGGTCGATCTCGGTCTGCAGGGACGCACGCCGGGCGTCGGCGGAGGCGTCGCCGTTCAACGTCATCATGGACAGGCCGCGATGCTGTTGCGTCAGTTGCAGGGTCTTCATCATCTGGTGCATGGGCTGCAGGCCACGCAGTTCGAGCCGGGTGGCGTCGATCGTCTTGCCGGATTCCAGCACGTACAGGATGAAGGGCGCGGCGACCAGTATCACGCCGAAAAGCGCCAGCACGGCGAATTTTTGCCAGAGGCGGAGCCGGTTCAGGGCGGTGTCGAGGGGGCTTTGTTTCATGTGGGCGTTCCGGTCGGTACGGCACCCTGGATAGGGGGCCGACGATGGCTCAATGGTTGGGAACCGCTGGACCAGGGGTTCTGCAACAATTTTAAAATTGAGCCTGCGGGAAAAGTTTCTATCCGGCCGGAAAGCCTGGGAGATTGGGTGGTTCTTAACCTAGATCAATGTTTTTAGCGGGGGAAAGGCATGACTTGAGTCTTTGGCACCACAGACCGGCCGCCTGGACCGCCCGGATCGGAGGCGTCGCCAATGGACTTGTTCGGGAGGATCGAGAACAATAAAGCCGCCCCCCTGGTTGGATCGATGTCGATCGGCCGGGATTTCCATGCGTGAACAATGTCGATCAAGCGTATCGGTATATCCAAACTGCGGCTCGGAATGTATGTCCACAAGCTGGAGAGCGGCTGGTTCGATCACCCTTTCTGGCGTGGCAGCTTCCTGTTGGAGCGGCACCAGGATCTAGAGGCGATCCGGAAGGCCGGCATCCGGCTGGTCTGGATCGACACCGCCAAAGGGTTGGCGCCGGGACTCGCGGCCCGGGACATGGGTCTGGCAACGCAGGCAGCCGCGGCCGTACAGGCGGATGCCGTGGGTTCGGACCGCCAGGCCGGTTCGGACGATCGGCCGGGGACTGTGCTCCCGGGGACGGTCGAAACGCTGCAGCCTGCGCACCGGCTGCCGGCTGATGTGAAACCCGAGGAAGTCGTGGGTGTGACTCTGGAGGAAGAAATCCGGCAGGCTCGTCGACTGTGCATGAGCGCGAGTGATGAGGTGATGGGCCTGTTCGAGGAAGCTCGCATGGGGCGGGCGATCCACCCCGAGGCCGCATTGCCGCTGGTGCAGGAAATTTCCGATTCCATCCGCCGCCACCCTCATGCCCTGATCAGCGCCGCCCGTCTCAAGACGCGCGACAACTACACCTATCTGCACTCAGTGGCCGTCTGCGCCTTGATGACGTCGTTGTCCAGCCAACTGGGGCTGGACCCCGTCCGGACCCGCCAGGCCGGCGTGGGCGGGTTGATGCACGATCTGGGCAAGGCCGCCATCCCGCTGGATATCCTGAACAAGCCCGGTCGGTTGACGGAGGCGGAGTTTGATCTGGTCAAACGGCACCCGTCTGCCGGCGCGGAAATGTTGCGCCTGGGCGGCGCAGACGAAATGATCCAGTCGATCGCCCTGCATCATCATGAAAAGTACGATGGCTCCGGTTATCCCTGCCGGCTGAGCGGTCAGGCGATTCCGCTGCTGGCCCGCATGGGGGCCGTGTGCGACGTTTATGACGCCGTGACCTCCCTGCGTGCTTACAAGCCGGCCTGGGAGCCGGCTGAAACCATGCGCCGCATGGCAAGCTGGGAAGGGCATTTCGATCGCCAGGTATTCGAGGCTTTCGTCAAGACGGTGGGTATTTATCCGCTGGGCTCCCTGGTGCGTCTGCAATCCCGGCGCCTGGGCGTCGTGGTGGCGCCGGGCGATCATTCCCTGCTGGCACCGCACGTCGAAGTCGTGCGCAGTGTGGACGCCGGCAGCGCCTGCCCGAACGAGCGCCTGAACCTGGGCGACCCGGATTGCGACGACCGGATCGTGGGGCCGGAGGATCCTTCCGACTGGAATCTGGGCGGACTGGAGGCTTACTGGCTGGGGGGCACGGCGATGTCGTAGCGTGGGGGGTCAGGTTTGCGCGACAGCCCGGGCCGGTTCGGGCGTGACGGATGGGTCCGGCGCCATCGTTGTGGGCAGCACTTGTGATTCGTCGATGTGGCGCAGGTGCCGCCGGCTGGCCGCCAGCACCAGGACGCCCAGCAGCACGGCGGCGGACCCGACCCAGAAGGGAACGTGATCGTTGATCGTCTCGCCCAGGTAGCCCGCCAGCCAGGGCGCGACTGCGCCGCCGCCGAAACGCACGAAGCTGTAGGCCGCGGAGGCCACGCCCCGTTCGACCGGGGCGGCCTTCATCACGGTTTCGGTCACCAGCGTGTTGTTGATCCCGAGGAACAGGCCGGCCAGAACCACGCCGGCGACCAGGACCGGCTTGTATTCGGTCCAGATCGCCATGATGGCCAGGATCAGGGCAAAACCGGTGAGCGCGAACAGGATCGCGGGGATCGTGCCGAGGATGCCCTGCAGCCGGGGCGCCAGGATCACCGAGGCGAACGCCAGCATGGCGCCCCAACCAAAGAAGATCAGCCCGACCTGATGGGCCGTCATGTTCAGCGGAAACGGCGTGTAGGCGAGCAGGGTGAAGAAGCCGAAGTTGTAGCACAGGGCGGTCAGGGCCACCCCGAGCAGGCCCGGGTGCTTCAGCGCCCGGAACGGATCGCGCAGCGAACTGGGCTTGGGCCGGGCGTGCGCACTGGGCAGCAGGCACAAGGTCACCAGGAACGCGATCGCCATCAGTACGGACACCCCGAAGAACGGCCCGCGCCACGAGATCGAGCCCAGCACGCCGCCGATCAGCGGGCCGGCCGCGATGCCGACGCCCAGCGCGGCTTCATAGAAGATGATGGCATCGCGCACCGAGCCCGACGAGGCGCTGACGATGGCCGTGAGCGCGGTGGCGACGAACAAGGCGTTGCCCAGTCCCCAGATGGCGCGGTAGCCGACGATGGCGCCGATCGAATCGGACAGGCCGGCCAGCCCGGCGCCCGCAATGATGATCACCAGCCCGAGCAGCAGGGTCGGCTTGACGCCCAGGCGGCTGGACACGACGCTGGTGATCAGCATCGCCAGGCCCATGATGGCCATGTAGCTGGTGAACAGCAGCGAGGTTTGCGAAGGCGTGGCCCCCAGAGAGTCGGCAATGGGTTTCAGGATCGGATCGACCAGCCCGATGCCCATGAAGGCGATGACGCAGGCGAAGGCCACCGCCAGCACGGCTTTGGGTTGTTGCAGCAATTTCATGGTGTGTGAGGTTTCTCGGTGATGACGGGTTCGATGGAGGCCGATGTGGCGGACCGGTGGCCGGTGGCCTGGCGATAGGCGGCGTCGAGCAGCGCCGACAAGGCCAGCAGGGCGTCGGGCAGCCGCGCGCGGTCCGCTGCGTCCAATTGTTCGACCAGGGAGTTAAAGACGCCGGCGCGCGCCCGGCGCATGTCGGCCAGCGCGCGCCGGCCCTGATCCGTCAGGGACAGGCGGGCGGCCCGGGCGTCGTCCGGGTCCGTCACCCGGCCGACCAGGCCTTGTGCCTGCAGGCGATGCACCTGGGCGGTCATGGTGGGTTGGCTGCAGCGTTCGATCCGCGCCAGATCGCCGATGCGGGCCGTGCCCAGCTCGTCGATCTGCGCCAGGACCCGGGCCTGCGCCAGCGGCAGCGTCCAGGCCGTGTGGTGTGTCACCCAGCGGTTGAGCCGGGCAATACGGTCCAGCAGCTCGGCCCCTCCGACGGGGGGCGGTGCCTGATCCGGCATGGCGGTGGATTCCTTGGAGATTAATTACATAGGCTATCTATGTAAATAGTAAAAGAAAAAGCCGCCCCTGAAAAGAGGGCGGTCAGCTTGCGGAGGTTTGTGTCTCGGCGTGCCTCGGCCCGGAGAGGGGGGCGTCGAGGAGCTCGCCGATCGCCGCGCCCATCGCGCGGATCGCCCATTCCGTGCGGGGCGTGAAGACTGCGGCGTGGCTCAGGCGCATGCAGTTCCGGTATTTGCCGGCCGCCGAAAAAATATCGCCGTGTGCGATGAGGATGCCGTTTTTCCGCAACATGGGGTCGAGCGCGTGCGTGTCGAACGATTCCGGCAGTTCGATCCACAGGGTGAAGCCGCCTTGCGGGTGGCTGATGCGGGTGCCCTCGGGAAAGGCGCGCCGCACCCATTCGGTCATGACGTCGCGCTGGCGCTGGTACTGGCGCCGCATCCGGCGCAGGTGCGCCGGGTAATGGCCTTTTTGCAGGAACTCGGCGACGGCGATCTGCGGCAGGGGGGCGGTGGGGCCCGAGCCGGTGTACTTCATGCGCAGCACCTTGTCGAAATAGCGCCCCGGCGCGATCCAGCCTACCCGCAGTCCGGGCGCCAGGGTCTTGGAAAACGAACTGCACAACAGGACGCGGCCGTCCTCGTCGAGCGCCTTCAAGGCATGGGGCCTGGGCCAGCCATAGACCAGGTCGCCGTAGATGTCGTCTTCGATGATGGGCACGTCAAAGCGTTGGGCCAGGCGGATCAGGCCGCGTTTGCGGTGTTCCGGCATGGTGTAGCCGAGCGGGTTGCTGGCATTGGGGATCACCAGAATGGCCTTGACGGGCCAGCGGTCCAGCGCGAGTTCCAGGGCCTCCAGGCTGATGCCCTGGACGGGGTCCGACGGGATCTCGAAAGCCTGGACGTCGGTTTCCTTCAGGATCTGCATCATGCCGTGATAGCTGGGAGATGCGATGGCCACGATGTCGCCTGGCGCGCATAGGGCCCGCACCGCGCACGACAGGGCTTCCTGGCAGCCGGAGGTGACGATCAGCGAGTCGGGCGCGGCCTGGTAGCCCGCGTCCAGGGCCAGTCGGGACAGTTGTTCGCGCAGGGCGGGCACCCCTTGCATGTCGCTGTAGTGCAGGCTGGCGATGCCGGCATGGCGTCCCTCACGGGCCAGCGCGGCCTGCAAAGGCCTCAGGCTGGGGCTTTCCACGTCCGGCATGCCCCGGCCCAGTTGTACCGGTTGTTCCTCGCGCTCCAGATCGAGCAGGTCCTGGATCTGCCCCCACTCCGACACGTCGATCGGCCGCAGCGTGGGTTTGCCCATCCTGGGCAGCGCGGACGCCGAGCGGGTCATCGGCACGTACCAGCCCGAGCGGGGACGCGCCTCGAGCAGGCCGGACATTTCCAGCCAGCGGTAGGCCTGCTGGACGGTCGTCAGGCTGACGCCGTATTCGGCGCTCAGGTCCCGCACGGAAGGCAGACGGCTGCCGGCGGCGTACAGGCCCTGTTCAATGCGGCGGCCCAGGGTATCGGCGAGATTGAGATAGCGGCTCATGGCGTGGTCTGTGTGGGTCGCCTGTGACTGTAGGGCTGAATTCTCATAGGAAAAAGAGACAGATTCAAGAATTTTTGGCAATTCAGCGGATTCATTATCCCGCATGTATTGAAAAAACGGGTGGTGACTGTGTATTCAATACAGATGCGTGATCCGTGAAGATGATCCCGACGGCCCATGGGGGCCCGATGACCATAGAACGGAACATGATGCTTTCGACTGACCTGCTGCTTGCCTTCTCGGCATACGCCCTGATCACCTCCATCACGCCGGGGCCGAACAACACCATGCTGCTGGCGTCCGGCGTGACCTTCGGATTTCGCCGGTCGCTGCCGCACATGCTGGGCGTGACGGGCGGTTTTTTCCTGATGGTGCTGTTGATCGGCCTGGGGTTCGGCGCCTTGTTCAAGGCTTTCCCCGGTCTGTATGACGGGCTGCGCTACCTGGGGGCGGTCTACCTGGTCTACCTTGCCTGGAGAATCGCCCGATCGGCGCCCGCCGCACGTGACGAGGATCATCGCAGCGCCGCCGAGCCGCTGGGTTTCTTCGGCGCGGCCGCCTTCCAGTGGGTCAATCCGAAGGCCTGGACCATGGCCGTGGCCGCCGTCAGCACCTATATGCCGCAGCAGAGCTATCTGACGAGCGTGCTGGTGATCTCGGTGCTGTACGCCGCCATCAATCTGCCGTGCATCAGCCTCTGGGTCGGCTGCGGCAGCCTGATCCGCCGCTGGCTGGCCGATCCGGCGTGGCAGCGCGGATTCAACCGGATCATGGCGGTTCTGCTGTTGGCTTCCCTGTATCCGATGCTGAGGCCGGTCTGATGAATGCGCATGTCGTGATCGACCGCTTATCGATCGTGCTGCAGTGCTTCCGCTGCCGGTTCGGCAGCCGCCGGGAGATGCGGCATCTGCTGGAACTGGATGACTACCTGCTCGAAGACATGGGCCTGCCGCGCGATTGGTTCGTCGCCGAGCGGCAGCGGATGGGCATCCTGCCTGAGTTTTTGGATGACAGCGGCCGGCGCCTGGTTCGTAGCGGGGGGCGGCGTGTGCGGGAGAGTGGTTGCTGGTGAACGGCGGCGTGTCCGCCGGATGCAAAAAGGCCACCTGAAAGGTGGCCTTTTTGTGCGGTGTACCGCGCGAATCTTGGTGGAGACGAGGAGGATCGAACTCCCGACCTTCGCATTGCGAACGCGACGCTCTCCCAGCTGAGCTACGTCCCCGAAAGACGTGAATTCTAGCACAGAAAAATCCCGGAGAGGGGCGTGTGGGAATCGAGGGCGGACAGCCGTCGGCGATGCCGGCGGCGCCCATCCGATGCGCTGTCTAGTGCGAGCCCTTGGGCAGCCGGCCCATCAGGTAGAACTCGTCGTTGGGACGCATGGAAATGAAGTTCGCCATCCGGTTGCTCAGGCCGAAGAAGGCGGCGATGGCGGCGATGTCCCAGATGTCTTCGTCGCTGAAGCCGTGGGGGTGGAGAGCCTGATGGTCGGATTCGCCGACGCCCTGGGCGTCCTGCGAGACTTTCAGGGCGAAATCCAGCATGGCCATTTCGCGGGGGCTGAGGTCGGCTTTGCGATGGTTGATGGCGACCTGGTCGGCGACCAGAGGGTTGCGGGCGCGGATGCGTAGGACGGCGCCGTGAGCGACCACGCAGTACAGGCAATGATTGGCGCCGGAGGTTGCCACCACGATCATTTCTCGTTCAGCCGGTGTCAGGCCGCTGTCCTTGTCCATCAGGGCGTCGTGGTAGGCAAAGAAGGCGCGGAACTCGGCCGGGCGATGGGCCAGGGCCAGGAATACATTGGGGATGAAGCCGGCCTTTTCCTGGACGGCCAGGATACGGTCGCGGATATCCTGGGGCAGGGCGTTCAGGTCGGGGACGGGGTAGCGGCTGATGGGGAGTTTCGTCATGGCGGTCCTGTCGGTGGCGCGGCGGGAAGAGAAATCCCGGTCCGTTCACCGTAGCATAGCCGTGTCACCGCTGCGCGGCTTATGCTGGCAGGGGATGGATTCGATCATGATCGACAGGCCGGTACGGCCGGGGAGGCGCAATGGGTGCAGCGTTGGAGCGCGGGCATACGCGGGTGCAGGGTTTTCACGACCCGGAGATGGACCATCAACTCATGCGCCATCTGGGTTCGGTGCGATACGGGGGCGCCTCGGTCGGCGAATGCCTGGCGGCGGCCGCGCGGATCCGCGATGCCGATCCGGCCTCGTGGATCGAAACCTTCGCCGAGGCGGGCCGGCGTCAATCCGAGGATGCCGCGATGCGGGCGGACAAGGGGCATGCAATCAGCGCCAGGGATCAATATCTGGTGGCCTGCAACAGCTATCGCGCGGCCGAATACTACTGTCCGGTGGACGATCCGCGCCACCTGGAGTACGGCCTGGCCAGTCGTCAGGCCTTTCTGGGGGCGATGCAGTGGGACGAGGCGACCTGCGTGGAGCTCTGGTTCTCTCACGAGGGCCTGCGCCTGCCCGCCTATCACGTCCGTCGCGCGCGCAGCGCCGGCGACCGCATGCTGATGATCGTCAGCGGATTCGACGGCACGCTCGAAGAATCCTATCTGGCCTACGGTCGGCCGGCGCTCGAACGCGGCTACGATCTGCTGTTGTTCACCGGCCCGGGCCAGATGGACACCTGGCGCTTCAACGAGGCCAGCCATTTCGCGCCCGAATTCGAGCGGGTCGGCCGGCAGGCGGTGGACTATGCGCTCGCGCAGCCGGGGATGGACCCGCGCCGCCTGGCCCTGATGGGCATCAGCTTCGGCGGGTATTTCGCGTCCCGCATCGCGGCGCACGAACCGCGGATCCGGGCGCTGGTGCCCAATTCGCCGATCACCGACCTGCACGCTTACATGACTTCCTTCATCGGGCTCGATCCGGCGACGCTGCCCGAGTCGGATGATTTCAGCGTGGCGGATCTGGCGCACATCCCCGATACCGTGATGAACGCCCAGACGCGCGCGATGTCGCGCAATCTGATGCTGCGTTTCGGCCGGCCGACCTTCAGCCGGACCTATCGCCGCATCCTGGACTTCCGGCTGAGCGCGGATGAGCTGGCTGCCATCCGCTGCCCGTCGCTGGCGCTGGTGGGCGACGGAGAGGGGGCCGAGCCCCTGCGGCAGTGGCAGGTGTTCCAGGACGCGGTCGGCGGGCGCTGCACGCCGCGGCTGTTCACCGCACAAGAGGGCGCGGATGCGCATTGTCAGGTGGGCAATCTGTCCCTGTCGGCGGCGGTGGCGATGGATTGGCTGGACGAGACGCTGCAAACGATATAATGGCAAGTTGATTTCAATCTCAGGCTTATCCGGATCCCCATGAGCACAACCATTCTTGAAAACCTGCCGACCGGGCAGAAGGTCGGCATCGCCTTTTCGGGCGGGCTGGATACCAGCGCTGCGCTGCTGTGGATGAAGAACAAGGGCGCGCTGCCGTACTCCTATACGGCGAATCTGGGGCAGCCTGACGAGCCGGATTACGATGAAATCCCCCGCAAGGCCCTGCGCTACGGCGCCCAGGGTGCGCGCCTGGTCGACTGCCGCGCGCAACTGGTGGCCGAGGGCATCGCCGCCCTGCAATGCAATGCCTTCCACATTTCCACCGGCGGGGTGACGTACTTCAACACCACGCCCATCGGCCGCGCGGTCACGGGCACGATGCTGGTGTCGGCCATGCGCGAAGACGACGTCCACATCTGGGGCGACGGCAGCACGTTCAAGGGCAATGACATCGAGCGCTTCTACCGCTACGGCCTGCTGACCAATCCGGACCTGAAGATCTACAAGCCCTGGCTGGACCAGCAGTTCATCGATGAACTGGGCGGCCGCGCCGAAATGTCCCAGTACATGCAGGAAAACGGCTTCGATTACAAGATGTCGGCGGAAAAGGCGTATTCCACGGACTCCAACATGCTGGGCGCCACGCACGAGGCCAAGGACCTGGAACACCTGAATTCGGGTATCCGCATCGTCCAGCCCATCATGGGCGTGGCGTTCTGGAAGCCCGACGTCGAGGTCAAGGCCGAAGAGGTCACGGTGCGCTTCGAGCAGGGGCAGCCGGTGGCCCTGAACGGGGTGGAATACGCCGATCCGGTCGAACTGATGCTGGAGGCCAACCGCATCGGCGGGCGCCATGGCCTGGGCATGAGCGACCAGATCGAGAACCGCATCATCGAGGCCAAGAGCCGCGGCATCTACGAGGCCCCGGGCATGGCGCTGCTGCACGCCGCCTACGAGCGCCTGGTGACCGGGATCCACAACGAAGACACGATCGAGCAGTACCGCATCAACGGCCTGCGCCTGGGCCGCCTGCTGTACCAGGGCCGCTGGTTCGATCCCCAGGCCATCATGCTGCGCGAGACCGCCCAGCGCTGGGTGGCGCGCGCCATCACCGGCGAGGTCGCGCTGGAACTGCGCCGGGGCAATGATTATTCCATCCTGGACACGCGCTCGCCCAACCTGACTTATCACCCCGACCGCCTGACGATGGAAAAGGGCGAGTCCGTGTTCTCGCCGCTGGACCGCATCGGCCAGTTGACGATGCGCAATCTGGATATCGTGGACACGCGCGCCAAGCTGTTCACCTACACCCAGACGGGCCTGCTGACCAAGACCAGCCAGTCGGACATTCCGCAACTGAAGCAGGATGCGCCGGTGAAATGATCCGGGCGGGGACGCTTCCGGGCGTCCCGCCGGGGCCGTGCGTGAGTGATAGGGCTCCCTTTGGGAGCCCTATTTCATTTGTCGGCGCATTCAGCGGTATCGGTGGTCTGCAGATGATTGCTGTCGGCGAAGTCGCAGGCGAATTTCCAGGCCAGGGGTTCGAGCTGACGCAGTCGATGGTCGATCATCACGCAGGGCAGGCCGTCCAGGGTGCGCGGCATGGCGTAGGGGGAGTAGGACAGGGGGCTGGCGACGGAGCCGGCCGGCCGGAACTGAGACAGGACCCCCGCCAGGCGCTCGGCCCAGTCGCTGGGTCGAAACCGCTGGCCCTCCAGGGTCTTGCCGTGGATGATCAGGTGCTGGACAGGGTCGCTCATGTGGTGGTTCCAAAGATGGGACGCACGTCCTGAGGGGCCATGGGCTCGCGGGTATCGCGGGCCGGATGGCGTACGAAATCAAGGACGGGTGACATCCCCTTCGCCGCGCATTGTATCCGATCGAGGGGGGCAAAGCTTTGCACGTGTTTCGGGCACACGGTAAGATGTTCGTTTTACTCAGGGTTTGACATGTCTGCCGCCAATCCGACCGGGCCTTTGCGTCACTTTCTGCAGTTGCGTGATTTTTCCGAGGACGAGATCCTCTACGTCATCGACCGGGCGCGCCTCATCAAAGACAAGTTCAAGCGCTACCTGCCGCACCACACCCTGCATGACCGCAACCTGGCCATGGTGTTCGAAAAGGCCAGTACCCGCACCCGGGTGTCGTTCGAGGCCGGCATGTACCAGTTGGGCGGTGCGGTCATCTATCTGACCACCGAAGGCTCTCAGCTGGGCCGTTCCGAACCCATTGAGGACACTGCCCGCGTGATTTCCCGCATGGTCGACCTGGTGATGATCCGCACCTTTGAGCAAACGCGCATCGAGCGCTTTGCTGCTCATTCCCGGGTGCCGGTCATCAACGGCCTGACCAACGAATACCATCCCTGCCAGATCCTGGCCGACGTCCTGACCTTCATCGAGCATCGCGGCTCGATCCGGGGCAAGACGGTCGCCTGGATCGGTGATGCCAACAATATGTCCTACACCTGGCTGCAGGCGGCCGAACTGCTGGGCTTCACGCTGCACGTGTCGGCGCCGGCCGGCTACCGCCTGGACCCGCTGCGGGTGGGCAGCCAGCCCGCTTCCATCCTGCGCGAATTCGATGACCCGATCGAGGCCTGCAAGGGCGCTGATCTGGTCACGACGGACGTCTGGACCAGCATGGGCTACGAGGCCGAAAACGAAGCCCGCCGCCTGGCCTTTGCCGACTGGTGTGTAGACGCCCGCATGATGGCGGCCGCCAATGCCGACGCCGTGTTCATGCACTGCCTGCCGGCGCACCGGGGCGAAGAAGTCACCGGCGAGGTCATCGATGGGCCGCAGAGCGTCGTCTGGGACGAGGCGGAAAACCGCCTGCATGTGCAGAAGGCCCTGATGGAGTTCCTGTTATTGGGAAGATTAGGCGCCTGAGCTCGCCATACTGCGTTGCAAATCCTCGCGATAGCTGGGCTATCGCTGCGGTTTGCGCCTTGTCTGACAAGCTCATCCATCCCAATTAAAAGCCCGCTTTATCCAAAACAAAAAGGACGCCGCAGCGTCCTTTTTTCTGGCGCAAGCCCCGGGGCTTGGATCAGGCCAGGGCCTTGATCGCGGCCGACAGGCGGCTCTTGTGGCGAGCGGCCTTGTTCTTGTGGATGATCTGCTTGTCAGCCACGCGGTCGATGACAGCGCTGGCCTTGCGGAAGACGTCGTTGGCGGCGGTCTGGTCGCCCGCTTCGATGGCCTGGCGCACGCGCTTGATGGCGGTACGCAGCATCGAACGCATGCTGGCGTTGTGTTTGTTATGAGCGACAGCCTGGCGGGCGCGCTTGCGAGCTTGAGCGGAATTAGCCATAAAAGTATTTGTATGCGGGGTTGCGTCAAAGACAGCGATTCTAGCCTATGCACGCCGACGTGTAAAGTCTCTCGGACGAAAACCGAATAAAAACAAGGCGCTGAAATAGGCCAGCACGGCCAGGGCCAGCACGGCCGTCAGCCAGGCGGCGCGGAGGCCCGGATGGGCGCCCAGGGCGATCCAGTCCAGGTGACGGTCGGCGGCCAGCAGCACGGCGGCCAGGGCCGCCAGGGCGGGCAGCAGGCGCAGGCAGAAGCGGGGCCAGCCGGGCAGCGGGGCGTACAGTCCCCGGCGGCGCAGCAGGATCACCAGGGTCAGGGCGTTGGCGCTGGCGCCCAGGCCGATGGACAGGGCCAGGCCCGCATGGGCCAGCCAGGGCACCAGGACCAGGTTCAGCAACTGGGTGAACACCAGCACGGCGATGGCGATGCGCACCGGGGTGCGGATGTCCTGCTTGGCGTAGAACCCGGGCGCCAGAATCTTGATCGCCAGCAGGCCGAGCAGGCCGACGGCGTAGGCCATCACGGCCAGCCGGGTCTGGGCCACGTCGGCGGGGGAAAAGGCGCCATAGTTGAACAGGACGGCGACCAGCCCGTCGGACAGCAGGGCCATGCCCAGGGCGGCCGGCAGGCCCAGCAGCAGCACCAGGCGCAGCCCCCAGTCCAGCAGGGCGTTGTAGGCGGCGTGGTCCTGGCGCGCGTGGGCCGCCGACAGGCTGGGCAGCAGCACCGTGCCCAGGGCGACGCCCAGCAGGGCGGTGGGGAATTCCATCAGCCGGTCGGCGAAGGACAGCCAGGTGACGCTGCCCGGCGCGAGCCAGGTGGCGATATTGGTATTGATCAGCAGGGACAATTGCGCGACCGACACCCCCAGGGTGGCCGGCAGCATCTGCCGCAGGATGCGGCGCACCGTGGGATCCCCCCAGGCCGCCCGCAGGCCCTGGCCCCAGCGCGGCAGCAGGCCCAGGCGCCCCAGTGCGACCCACTGCACGGCCAATTGCAGCACCCCGCCGATCATGACGCCGGCCGCCAGGGCGTGGATGGGTTCGGCCATCCGGTCGGCCAGCAGCAGGCTGGCGCCGATCATCGACAGGTTCAGCAGGACCGGGGTGAACGCCGGGACGGCGAAGCGGCTGAAGGTATTGAGCACGCCCGAGGCAAAGGCCACCAGCGACATGCAGATGATGTAGGGGAACATCAGCCGGGTCATCCACACGGCCTCGCCGAATTCATGGGCGCGGGCCGCGTTGCGCATGCCGCTGGCCATGGCGGTGACGACCCAGGTCGCTCCCAGCATGCCGACGAGCGTGACGCCGCACAGGGCGACGAACAACAGCAGGGCCACCCGGTCCAGCAGGCGTCGCAGGGTTTCATGGTCGCCGCGCTGGCGGACTTCACCCAGGATGGGGACGAAGGCCTGGGAAAAAGCGCCCTCGGCGAACAGGCGGCGCAGCAGATTGGGGATTCGGAAAGCCACCCAGAACGCGTCCGTCAACGGCCCCGCGCCGTACATCGACGCGATGAGCACATCGCGCAGCATGCCGGTGACACGGGAAAACAGAGTCAGGCCGCTGATCGTCGCGGCTGAGCGGAGGAGGCTCAATTTTTTTATTTAGGCGCCATGCGGATGGCGCCGTCCAGGCGGATCGTTTCGCCGTTGAGCATGTCGTTCTCGAAGATCGAGAGCACCAGCCTGGCGTAGTCCTCGGGGCGGCCCAGGCGCGAAGGGAAGGGCACGCTGGCGGCCAGGGAATCCTGGACTTCCTGGGGCATGCCGAACAGCATGGGCGTGCCGAAAATGCCCGGGGCAATCGTCATGCAGCGGATGCCCAGGCGCGACAGGTCGCGCGCGATCGACAAGGTCATGCCGACGATGCCGGCCTTGGAGGCGGCGTAAGCGGCCTGGCCGATCTGGCCGTCGTAGGCGGCGACCGAGGCGGTGTTGACGAGCACGCCGCGCTCGCCGGTGGCCTGCGGTTCGTTGGCCGACATGGCCTGGGCCGCCAGCCGGGCCATATTGAAGGTGCCGATCAGGTTGATGTCGATCACGCGGCGGAACAGGGACAGTTCGTGCGGGCCGTTTTTGCCGACGATGCGCGCAGCGGGCGCGATGCCGGCGCAATTGACCAAGCCGCGCAGCGTGCCCTGCGCCGTGGCGGCATCGACGGCCGCCTGGGCGTCGGCTTCGGCAGTGACGTCGCAATGGATGTAGGTCTGGCCGAGTTCGGCGGCCAGGGCCTGGCCGGTTTCGTCCTGAACATCGGCCAGGACCACGCGGGCGCCCCGGGCGGCCAGGGCGCGGGCCGTGCCGGCGCCCAGACCCGAGGCGCCGCCGGTGATGAGGATGACTTGATTGCGAATATCCATGGCGATGTCCGGTTCCGGCGGCGGATCAGGCGGCGTGGTGCGCGCGCAGGATGTCGAGGATGCGGTTGCGGATCTCGTCGACCGAGCCCACGCCCGAGATCTGGGCGTAGCGGGGCGCTTCGGTCGCGCCGGTCGCGGCCCAGCCGGAGTAGTAGTCCACCAGCGGGCGGGTCTGGTCGCGGTAGACCGACAGGCGGTGGCGCACGGTGTCCTCGCGGTCATCGTCGCGCTGGATCAGGGGTTCGCCGGTCTCGTCGTCCAGGCCCTCGCGCTTGGGCGGGTTGAACTTGAGGTGATAGGTGCGGCCGCTGGCCACGTGCACACGCCGGCCGCTCATGCGCTCGATGATGTTTTCCTCGGGGACGGCGATCTCGATCACGTAGTCCAGCGCCACGTGGGCGTGTTTCAGCGCGTCGGCCTGGGGAATGGTGCGCGGGAAACCGTCGAACAGATAGCCGGACTTGCAGTCGGGCTGCTGCAGGCGGTCGCGGACCAGACCGATGATGATGTCGTCGGAGACCAGGCCGCCGCTGTCCATGATCTTCTTGGCTTCCAGGCCCAGCGGGGTCTGCGCCTTGACTGCTGCGCGCAGCATGTCACCGGTCGAAATCTGCGGGATGCCGAAGGTTTCGGTGATGTAGGCCGCCTGGGTGCCTTTTCCCGCCCCGGGGGGGCCGAGCAGAATCAAACGCATGATGTCCTCCGATCAGTCAGTCTTTTTCAAATTTTTCCGATTATGCCGCAATGCAGCAAGTCCTGCATGGATTCAGGCCGCCGTGGGCGGGGAGCCTCCGCTGTCGAACAAGGCGCGCACCCGGGCCAGGTCTTCAGGGGTGTCCACCCCGCGCGCCGGGACGGCGTCGGCGGTGTGGACCAGAATGGGAAAGCCTTGTTCCAGCGCGCGCAGTTGCTCCAGGGCCTCGACACGTTCGAGCCGGCCCGGGGGCAGTGTCGGGAATTGCCTCAGGAACCCGGCGCGGTAGGCGTACAGGCCGATGTGCAGCCAGGCCGGCAGCCCGGGAGCCAGGCGCTGCCGGCCATCGGCCAGCGCATCGCGGGCCCAGGGGATGGGGGCGCGGGAAAAATACAGGGCGCGGGCGTCGGCGCCGCAGACGACCTTGACTGCATTCGGGTCGAACAGGGTCTCGGCGTCGAGGATCGGCGCCGCACAGGTGGCGATGGCCGCGTCGGGGTGCTGTGCCAGCAGGGCGGCCACGGCATCGATCAAGCCGGGTTCGATCAGCGGTTCGTCGCCCTGGACGTTGACCACGATGGCGTCGTCGCCCAGGCCCAGCGTGGTGGCGACCTCGGCCAGGCGGTCGGTGCCGGTGGGGTGGTCGGCTTGCGTCATCAGGGCTTCGATGCCGTGCTCGGCCGCCGCGCGGGCGATGTCGGCGTGGTCGGTGGCGATCAGGATCCGGCCGGCGTTCGAGCGGGCGGCCTGGCGCGCAGTGCGCACCACCATCGGCAGGCCGCCCAGATCCAGCAGCGGCTTGCCGGGCAGGCGGGTGGACGCGGCGCGCGCCGGGATGACGACGGTGAAGTTCATGCGGTCTTCGTGTTGGGGGCGGCTCGGCGCGGTTATTCCGCCGGCGCCACGTCCAGCGAGCGGGCTTCGGCCGGCAGCATGATGGGGACGCCGTCCCGGATGGGAAAGGCCAGGCGGTCGGCAGCGCAGACCAGTTCCTGGCGTTCGCGGTCGTGGCGCAGCGCGCTCTTGCAGACGGGGCAGACGAGAATCTGCAGCAGGCGGGTTTCCATGGGCGGGCGTAGATCCGGAACGAAAGGGAAGCCTAGAGTGTAATGCCTGCCGCCGCGCTTGTGCGGGCTCGTGCGGCGGTCCGCAGCGACTGGTCGATCTCGTCCAGCCAGCCGGCGTCGGAGAATCCCGGGGCCGCCCGCACGGCCCACAGACGGGGATCGTGCGGCGGGACGCATTTCACGGCGTCTTTCGGAGTGATCAGGATCGGGCCGGGCGGCAGGTCCCGCAGCGCGTCCGCCGGGATCGCCTGGTGGTCGGGAACGCGCAGGGTGCGCGACAGGACGACGCCGGCGGCGCGCAGCATGGCGAAGAAGCGTTCGGGTCGGCCGATGCCCGCTGCCGCGCTGCAGGGGGCCGTGCCGTGTTCGGCCCGCCAGTCTGCCCAGGGCAGGTCGCGGCTGCTGGCCAGGTGGGTGACGCCTTCGGGTTCCAGGCGCATCAGTACGCTGCGTGGCGCGTGTCCTGTGGGCGTGTGCGTATCTGTGCCCGAGCCCGTGTGGATCCCGGAGGCGGGCGGCGGCTCCGGCTCGTCAGCCGCCAGATGGGTGATGAGCCAGTCGGCCTGCGCCAGACGGGCGGGCGGCTCGCGCAGCGGGCCGGCCGGCAGCAGGCGGCCGTTGCCCGCGCCGCGGCCGTCCTGGACGATGAGTTCCAGGTCGCGGGCCAGCGCCGTGTGCTGCAGGCCGTCGTCGGCGACCAGCACGTCCACCTCGGGATGGGCGGCCAGCAGCGCCGCCGCCGCCTGGGCGCGTTTGGGATGCACGGCGACCGGCGCCCCGGTCGCGGCGTGGATCAGCGCCGGTTCGTCGCCCAGGCGGGCGGCGTCGCCGCCGGTGTCGCTCAGGCGGGGTTCCGGTCCCACGGCGGCGCCATAGCCGCGGCTGACAATGCCGGGATGCCAGCCGCGTGCCTGCAGCGCCTGGCAGAGGGCGATCGTGACCGGAGTCTTGCCGGTACCGCCGACCAGGATGTTGCCCACGACCAGAACCGGTACCGGGGCCTTCCAGGCGGTCCGGGCCTGGGCGCGCAGGCGCCGCGCCGACAGCCGGCCGTAGAGCCAGGCCAGAGGCAGCAGCAGGGTGCTGGCCGCGCCGCGCCGGCTCCAGATGGCCAGCAGGAGGTCTTCGAGCCGGCGGCTCACGGGGCTCTCTTGGGGTGGCCCGGCGTACTCATGGCCGCGCCTGGGTCAGGAAATGGACCTTGCCGATGTGTGCGAGGCGGGCGGCTTCCAGGGCGCGGACGACGGAGGCGTGCGTGGCCTGGCCGTCGGCGTCGATGCGCAGGGCGAGGTCGGGCTTGGCCCCCGCTGCCTGGCGCAGGGCGTCGGCCAGGGCGGCGTCGTCCGCTGCGTCGACGAAATGGCCGTCCAGCGCGTACAGGCCGTCGCGGCTGATGGCCAGCTCCAGAAACGGCGAGGCGTCCGGCGCCTCGGCCTGGGCCTGGGGCAGGGCGACCTGCAACTGACGCTGGCGCGTGAAGGAGGTCGAGGCCGCCAGGAAAATCAGGATCACCAGCAGCACGTCGATCAGCGGGATCAGGTTGATCTCGGGCTCGTCGTGGGCGCGGCGGCGGTGGAAGTTCATGGGGCGGCGCGCCGGCTGATCAGGCGGTTCAGGGTTTCGGCTTCGCGTTCCATGGTGTGCAGGAAATATTCGACGCGGGAGCGGAAATAGCGGTGAAAGGCCAGCGCGGGGATGGCGATCAGGATACCGAAGCCGGTGTTGTAGAGGGCGATGGAAATGCCCCGGGCCAGTTGGGCCGGGTCGCCGCCGGCCGGATCGTAGGCGCCGAAGATCTCGATCATGCCGACCACGGTGCCGAACAGGCCCAGCAGCGGCGCGATGACGGAAATCGTCGCCAGGGCGGGCAGGTAGCGGTTCAGGCGCCAGGAGACGTCGCGGCCGACGGCTTCGACGGCGGCCAGTCTCCAGGCGTCGTCCTGATGGCGATGGGCGGCGATCTCGGCCAGGATGCGGCCCATGGGGCTGCCGCGCGCCAGGCGCAGCACGGCGTCGGGCTCGTCCTGCTGGCGGCGCACCAGTTCGAGCACCTGTTCGGGCAGGCCGGCGGGCATGACCTGGCGGGCGCGCAGGGCCACGAATCGTTCTATGATGATTGCCAGCGTGATGACCGAGGTGGCGACGAGCAGCCAGATCGGCCAGCCGGCCGCGTGAATGATGTCCAGCACAGTCCTGATCCTTAGTGTGCGGGGCCGGGAGTCGGCGTAAACAGGCATTTTACCGCCGGGCCGTCCCAAGGTAAAAAGCGCCCCCTCGGGGGGCAGCAAGCCGAAGGCGCAGCGTGGGGGCCTTTTTATAGCCTGAGCGTGAATCAGGGTGCGGCTTTCCCGCCGGTATCCACAGTTCCTGTGGATAATTCTGTGTACAAGAGTCCGAAGGCGCACGTTTTATGGCCCTTCGAACTAGATTGGTTATTTTTTGCACACTTGGCGCTAAATTTTCAATGAATTAAAAATCAATGACTTACGTTGATTTTTTGAAGTGAACATTGATGAGTCATCCTGATACGCCCGAAAACAGGTGAGTTTGACAAATCAGGGCTTTCTGTGGATAGGTTTCGATGAGTTTTTCGGCTTCAAGGCTTGCGGAGAGCGGCGTTCCGGGGGGCGACGCGGTTTTGACCGTGTCGCAGCTCAATCGCCGGGTAGCGCAATTACTGGAGGACGGCGTGCCGCGCCTCTGGGTGGCGGGCGAAATCTCCAATTTCACCCGTGCGGCTTCCGGACATTGGTATTTCTCCATCAAGGACGAGGCCGCCGCCGTGCGAGCGGTGATGTTTCGCGGCCGCGCCCAGGCGGTGGGATTCGTTCCCGAAGTCGGCGGCCGCTACGAGTTCCGCGTCCAGGTCTCGTTGTACGAACCCCGGGGCGACTATCAGGTGCAGGTCGAGTCCCTGCGCCAGGCGGGCCGGGGCGATCTGCACGAGGCGTTCCTGCGCCTGCGCGACCGGCTCACGGACGAAGGCCTGATCGATCCGGCGCGGCGGCGGCCGCTGCCGCCTCAGCCCCGGACGGTCGGGGTCGTGACCTCGCTGTCGGCGGCCGCGCTGCGCGATGTGCTTGCCGTCATGGCGCGGCGCGCGCCGCACGTGCGTGTCATCATCTATCCGGCCCAGGTCCAGGGGCGCGACGCCGCGCCGCAACTGTGCGCCGCATTGGACAGGGCCGCCGAGCGGGCCGAGATCGACACGCTGCTGCTGGTGCGCGGCGGCGGCAGCCTGGAAGACCTGTGGTGCTTCAATGACGAGACCCTGGCGCGTCGTATCGCCGCCAGCCCGGTGCCGGTCGTCAGCGGGGTGGGGCACGAGACGGATTTCACCATCGCCGATTTCGTGGCGGACCTGCGCGCGCCCACGCCGACGGCGGCGGCCGAATTGTGTTGCGAGGATCGCGCGCAGGTCCTGGGCCGCCTGAGGGCCGCCCGCGACCTGCTGACCCGAGGCCAGCAACGCCGTCTGGAGCACGCGGCCATCCGCCTGGACCGGGCCCGCGCCCAGCTCGTGTCCCCGGCCCAGCGCCTGCAACTGCGCCGCCAGCGCCTGGAGTTCGCCGCCCGGCGGCTGCAGGCCGGCCTGGACCGCCTGCTGCGGGAACGCCGCCAGCGCCCGCCGGCGGCGCTGGAGCGCCTGTCTGCGGGCCTGGACGGTCTGTTGCAACGCCGCCATCGGCGGCTGGACGCGGTCCTGGCCGCCTTGGGCGCGCTGGACCCGCATCGGGTGCTGGGGCGCGGCTATGCGCTGGTCCGTCAGGCCGACGGGACGATCGTCAAAAATGCGTTAGACTTGAAAGTTCACGAGCCCATCGAGATCGAGTTTGGCCAGGGCCACGCCCAGGCCGAGGTCACTCGAACTGATTTTCTTTGAAGGAACTGTCATGGCTTTTACTCTGCCGCCGCTGCCTTACGCAATGGACGCCCTGGCGCCCCATATTTCCCAGGAAACGCTGGAATACCACTATGGCAAGCACCACCAGGCCTATGTGACGAACCTGAACAAGGCAGTCGAAGGCACGGATCTGGCCTCCCTGAGCCTGGAAGACGTGATCCGCAAATCCAGCGGCGGCGTGTTCAACAACGCGGCCCAGGTCTGGAACCACACCTTCTACTGGAACAGCCTGTCGCCCAAGGGCGGCGGCGAGCCCTCCGGCGCGCTGCGCCAGGCCATCGAAGCCAAGTGGGGCAGTGTGGACGCCTTCAAGGCCGCCTTCACCCAATCCGCCGCCGGCAACTTCGGATCCGGCTGGACCTGGCTGGTCAAGAAGACCGATGGCAGCCTGGACATCGTCAACACCAGCAACGCCGGCACCGTCGTCAACACCGACGACAAGGCCCTGCTGACCTGTGACGTGTGGGAACACGCCTACTACATCGACTACCGCAACGCCCGTCCCAAGTACCTGGAAAACTTCTGGAACCTGGTGAACTGGGACTTCGCGGCAGCCAACCTCGCCTGACGAATCCAGTTACGGATCTCCCCACGAAAACGGCGAACGCAATACTGCGTCCGCCGTTTTTCCATGTATGGGAACAAGATGACGCACGCCCACGCTGACGCCGCCGATCTGCTGCCTGAAAAAATCCAGAACGAAAATATCTGGCGCTTGTCCATCGCCCAGGCGCTGGCCGGCGCGAACGCGGTGGTGGTCTACGCCACGGGCGCCATCGTGGGCGCCCAACTGGCGCCTTCGCCGGTGCTGGCGACGCTGCCCATCTCGATCTTCGTGGTGGGAATGGCGGCCTGCATTTTGCCCGTGGGCGCGCTTGCCCGGCGGCATGGGCGGCTGACCGCCTTTCTGGCCGGAACCGGCGCCGGTGTGCTGGCCGGCCTGCTGGCCATGTGCGCCGTGCTGCTGGGGTCGTTCTGGCTGTTCTGCCTGGCGACCTTTTTCGGCGGCGGCTATGCGGCCGTGGTGCTGTCGTTTCGCTTCGCGGCCGCCGACGGCGTTGCGCCGGGACGGCGCGCCCGCGCGCTCTCGCTGGTCATGGCCGGCGGGGTCGCCGCCGGCGTCGTCGGGCCGCAACTGGTCACCTACACGATGGATTGGTGGCCGCCGCACCGTTTTACGGCCACATATCTGATGCAGGCGGTCGTGGCGGCGCTGTCCGCCCTGATCCTGCTGGGGGTGAAACTGCCCCGGCCCACGGCGCAGGAAGTCGCGGGCGGCCGGCCGCTGGGATTCATCGCGCGCCAGCCGCGTTTCATCGCGGCGGCGACGTGCGGGGCGGTGACGTATCTGCTGATGAATTTCCTGATGACCTCCGCACCGTTGGCGATGCACATGAGCGGGCATTCCCAGGAGTCCGCCAACTGGGGCCTGCAATGGCATGTGATCGCCATGTACGCGCCCAGTTTTTTCACTGGCAGCCTGATCACGCGCTGGGGGGCCGGCCGTGTGGTGGCGGCGGGCCTGGTGCTGACCGGCTTGTCCGCCGTGATCGGACTGGGCGGTGTGGACGTGCCGCATTTCTGGATCACGCTGATCCTGCTGGGCCTGGGCTGGAATTTCGGCTTCCTGGGCGCATCCGCTCTGGTGCTCGAATGTCATCGCCCTGAGGAAAAGACGCGGGTGCAGTCGCTCAACGACTTCATCGTGTTCGGCCTGATGGCGATCGGCTCGTTCTCGTCGGGCGGGCTGCTCGCCGCCTATGGCTGGGACATGGTCTTGTGGGTGTCCTTCGCGCCGCTCGTGCTGGCCTTTGCCGCATTGGCCATGATGGCCAGGCGCAAGGACCCCGATCCCGGGCAGCAGGAGAACGCCGCGTCCTGATCCGGGGCGAACCCGTGCTTCAGCGCGTCACGCGTTCCCCCACCCGCACACCGGCACGGGTGAACCAGCCCTGGTTCATTTCCAGGGCCTGGGTGATGGGCGTCGGCGGGCAATGAGGATCCAGGCTGCGCGGCTGCATGTCCTGGATGTCGATGATGCGCCCATCCTGATCGATGAAGGCGATGGACAGCGGGATGAGGGTGTTCTTCATCCAGAAGCAGTGGATGTCCGGCGCACCCAGTTCGAACAGCATGCCGGCGTCGGCCGCCATCGTGGTCCGGTGCATCAGCCCTTCGCGCAGGGTCTCGGGCGTGGCGGCGTGTTCCGCCTGAACGGCATGAGCGCCGACCCGCAGCGTCACGGCGGGCAGCGGCGGCTGCGCTGCTGCGGGGATGCCGTATAGCAGGCCTGCCAGCAGCGGGGCGGCTGCCGCAGCAAAAAAACAGGGCCCGCCCGGGGCCCCGCATCGCGTTAAAATGAAAGAGAACATCTGGCCTTGTTTCAGCCTGCGGTGATGTTCAGGGCTTGTTTGCCTTTCGGGCCCTGCGCGATATCGAAAACGACCTTCTGCCCTTCTTTCAGGGTCTTGAAGCCGTTCATCTGGATGGATGAAAAATGTGCGAAAAGGTCTTCGCCCCCGTTGTCGGGGGTAATGAAGCCAAAGCCCTTGGCGTCATTGAACCATTTGACCGTCCCCGTCAGCTTTTGTGACTCTCCGGTGTTTTCGATGGATTCCGACATGCAAACTGCCTCTCGACTATAGTGTAGGGTTTGAACGGACCCCGGCTGTCTTTGACGGACGGCCTACGGGACACGACGATCATGCTGAATTCCGCATCGTTCAGTCAACTATGGAAACCACTAGGTTTTGATCCACATGCCGACCGATATTCAAAATCAGCAGCAACTGGTGCGTGAAACCGCGCCGGTGCGCCTCGCGCCGCCGCCGATGTATCAGGTCGTGCTGCTGAACGACGATTACACGCCGATGGATTTCGTCGTGCTCGTGTTGCAGCGGGTCTTCCACAAGGGCGGCGAAGAAGCCGAACGCATCATGCTGCAGGTCCACCACGAGGGCCGGGGCGTCTGTGGCATCTATACCCGTGACGTGGCCGCCACCCGGGTCGACGCCGTGCTGCATCTGGCCCATGCCGATCAGCACCCCCTGCAATGCCTGATGGAACCCGTGCCGTTTTTTTGACGCAACGGTTCAGTCGGGCCCTTTCCCTCTCCCCCAACGCAGTGTCCGAGCGGCGCTTAGGGACGATCCCGAGTCCCCATGCGCCAAACGGCGGACTGTTTTAGTCATAGAATAGGCATAACGGATTGCTTGATCCGCTCCGATATGCAATGGAGGAAGCGTGATTTCCGAAGAACTCGAAGTCAGCCTGCACATGGCGTTCGTCGAGGCCCGCGCCGCCCGACACGAATTCATCACCGTGGAGCACTTGCTGCTGTCCCTGCTGGACAATGCCTCGGCCGTCGAAGTCCTGCGCGCCTGCGCGGCGGACATCGAACTGCTGCGTCAGGACCTGCGTAAATTCATCGTCGAAAACACGCCGGTCTTTCCCGGCGAGGGCGACGTCGACACGCAACCCACGCTGGGGTTCCAGCGCGTGATACAGCGCGCCATCATGCACGTGTCTTCCAACGGGTCCAGCAAGAACGCCGTGACCGGCGCCAACGTGCTGGTCGCCATGTATGGCGAAAAGGACTCGCACGCGGTGTATTTCCTGGTGCAGCAGGGGGTGTCCCGGCTGGACGTGGTCAATTACCTGTCCCACGGCATCACCAAAGTCTCCGAGGAACCTCCGGCGGCGGAAAATCCGCGCCTGGAGCCGCCTGCCGCCGACCCCAAGGCCGAGCAGCAGAAGTCGCCCCTGGAAACCTACGCCACGGACCTCAACGCCGAGGCCCTCAAGGGCCGCATCGATCCGCTGATCGGTCGCGAGGACGAGGTCGAGCGCGTCATCCAGGTGCTGTGCCGTCGGCGCAAGAACAATCCCTTGCTGGTGGGCGAGGCCGGGGTCGGCAAGACCGCGATCGCCGAGGGCCTGGCGTGGCGCATCACCCAGGGCGACGTGCCCGAAGTCCTGAACGAGACCCAGGTCTACGCGCTGGACATGGGCGCGCTGCTGGCGGGCACCAAGTACCGGGGCGATTTCGAACAGCGCCTGAAACTGGTGCTCAAGGCCCTGAAAGACAACCGCCACGCGGTGTTGTTCATCGATGAAATCCATACGCTGATCGGCGCGGGCTCCGCGTCGGGCGGCACGCTGGACGCCTCCAATCTGCTCAAGCCGGCGCTGTCCTCCGGCTACCTGAAGTGCATCGGGGCGACCACCTACACCGAATACCGCGGCGTCTTTGAAAAAGACCACGCGCTGGCGCGGCGCTTCCAGAAGATCGACGTCCCCGAACCGACCGTCGAACAGACCATCCGCATCCTGCGCGGACTGAAAGCGCGCTTCGAGGCCCATCACCAGGTGCGCTATTCAGGGGCGGCGATCACGGCGGCGGCGGAACTGGCTGCGCGTCACATCAGCGACCGCTTCCTGCCCGACAAGGCCATCGACGTGATCGACGAGGCCGGCGCCGCCCAGCGCCTGCTGCCCAAGTCGCGCCAGAAAAAACTCATCGGCCGCACCGAGATCCAGACCACGGTGGCGCGCATCGCCCGCATCCCGCCGCAGAACGTGTCCACGGACGACCGCAACAAGCTCGCCACGCTGGAACGCGACCTGAAGGCCGTGGTGTTCGGCCAGGACCAGGCGATTTCCGCGCTGGCCGCCTCGATCAAGATGGCGCGCTCGGGCCTGGGGCGCCCCGACAAGCCGATCGGCTGCTTCCTGTTTTCCGGCCCCACGGGTGTGGGCAAGACCGAGGTTGCGCGCCAACTGGCCTTTGTCCTGGGCATCGAGCTGCTGCGCTTCGACATGTCCGAATACATGGAACGCCACACCGTGTCGCGCCTGATCGGCGCACCGCCGGGTTACGTCGGTTTCGACCAGGGCGGCCTGCTGACCGAGGCCGTGACCAAGCAGCCGCATTGCGTGCTGCTGCTCGACGAAATCGAAAAGGCGCATCCGGACGTCTACAACATCCTGCTGCAGGTCATGGACCACGGCACGCTGACCGACAACAACGGCCGCAAGGCCGACTTCCGCAACGTGATCCTGGTGATGACCACCAATGCGGGCGCCGATACGCTGAATCGCAACAGCATCGGCTTCGCCGCGCCGCAGCGCAGCGGCGACGAGATGGCCGAAATCAAGCGTCAGTTCACCCCCGAATTCCGCAACCGGCTGGACGCGATCATCGGTTTCGCGTCGCTGCCGCGCGAGGTCATCCTGCAGGTCGTGGACAAGTTCCTCATGCAGCTCGAAGACCAGCTTCACGACAAGCACGTCGAGGTCCTGTTCACGCAGGCGCTGCGCGACCACCTGGCCCGGGCGGGCTTCGATCCGGCGATGGGCGCGCGGCCCATGCAGCGCCTGATCCAGGACACCATCCGCCGGGCGCTGGCCGATGAACTGCTGTTCGGCCGTCTGGTGCACGGCGGGCGGGTCGAGGTCGGCCTGGACGCCAACGAACAGGTCGTGCTGGTCTTCCCCGAAGGGGACCAGGGGGCCGTGCCCGAGCCTTCCCGGCCCGAGCCCGAGCTCGTGGACTAAGGCCCATGCACGTGAACAGGCCTTGATGCCGCGCGGGCCCCTGATCGCCTGCCCGCATTGCGACACGCTGCACGTCCGGCTCGATCCGGGCGCGCGGGGTCGGGCCGAATGCCGCTGCTGCGGTACCGAACTTTACCGGCGCGGCTGGCTGTCGCTGGATCAGTGGGTGGCGCTGGGTTGGACCAGCCTGCTCGTATTCGCCATCGCCCAGTGGTTTCCCATCGTCCACCTGTCGATCCAGGGGCTGGATCTCAGCCTGACCTACTGGCAGGCCCTGCGCCTGTGCTGGGATCGCGGCTATTACGGGGTCTCGGTGATGACCGGGCTGGTCGGGTTCTGGTTTCCGCTGCTGCGGATCGCCTTGACCTTGTGGGTGATGCAGGCGATCGCGCTGCGGCGCCCGCCGCCTGACCTGGGCCGCGTGTTGCGCCTGCTGGGGCGGCTGGCGCCCTGGTCCATGGCGACGGTGCTGATCCTCGCCATTCTGGTGTCCATCGTCAAGGTCGCCGGCCTGGCGCGCCTGCAGGTCGAACCCGGCATGCTGGGTTTCCTCGCACTGTGCTTCCTGCTGTCCGGACTCAGCCGCTGGGATGCGCGCGCGCTATGGCGTCAGGCGGAGGATGCCGGCCTGGTGCCGGTGTCCGGCGCGCAGGGGCAGGGCCGGGTATGCGACGCCTGCGGCTGCGTCCAGCCCCATCCGCCGTCCGGTCGCTGCCTGCGTTGCGCCGCGGGCATGGATCATGTCCGTCACGGCAATGCGGCGCAAGTCTGGGCCCTGGTGCTGGCGGCCGCCATTTTCTACATTCCGGCGAATGTGCTGCCCATCATGGAGATCCGGACGGTGCTGGGCAGCAGCGGCCACACCATACTGGGCGGGGTGATCGAGCTTTGGCAATATGGTTCCTGGGATCTGGCCGTGATCGTCTTCGTCGCCAGCGTGCTGGTGCCGGTGACCAAGTTGTTCGCACTGAGCTTTTTGCTGCTGCGCAACCGGCCCATGGACGCGCGCGTCCAGCGACAGCGCACGCGCCTGTATGCCGTGGTCGAGTTCATCGGCCAGTGGTCCATGCTGGATGTCTTTGTCGTCGTGCTCATGGCCGGCATGGCGAATTTCCCGGGCCTGTCGCAGATCAGCGCCGGGCCTGCCGCTCTGAATTTCGGTGCTGTGGTCGTGCTCACGATGGTGGCTGCGATGCGCTATGATCCGCGTCGAGGCTGGGACGCTCTACGGGACGCCCGGCGGCCAAAGGAAACCCATGGATACTGAGGACACGCCTACCCAGACGCCGCGTGATGCGGCCGGCGCCGAGCGCCCCGCCGAGCGCGTCGTGGCGCCCGTGATCCGGCCCGGCCGGTCCCTGCACTGGTCCTGGGTCTGGCTGGTGCCGCTGCTGGCGCTGGCGGTGGGCTTGTCCCTGCTGGCTTCGGTCTGGGTCCGCAACGGGCCGGTGATCACCATCAATTACCTGTCGGCGGCCGGCGTCGAGGTCGGCCAGACCAAGCTGCGCTACCGCGACGTGGTGGTGGGCGAGGTGTCGGACGTGCGCGTGGCCGGAGACCGCCAGCACGTGCAGGTGGACGTGCAACTGCGGCGCGAGGGTTCGGAATACATCACGCAGAAGGACTCCAAGTTCTGGATCGTCCGTCCCCAGGTCAGTCTGGCGGGGGTCTCCGGGCTGGACACGCTGCTGTCGGGGGTCTATCTCAGCGTGGACGCGCCGACCGTGCAGCCCAAGGGCTCCCCGGTCTACGAATTCGAGGGCCTGGGCAATCCGCCGGAGGTGCTCAGCGGCCAGGTCGGCACCCGTTTCGTGCTGCACTCGGATTCGCTGGGTTCATTGCGGGTCGGGTCGCGTATCCATTACCGCCGCATCGAGGTCGGCCGTGTCGTCAGCTACGAGATGGCGCCCGGCGGCCGCTCGGTCAATCTGCACGTCTTCATCGAAGCGCCCTATGACCGCTATGTGACGCCGGATACGCGTTTCTGGAACGACAGCGGCGTGGATATGTCGGTCTCGCCGGACGGTGTCCAGGTGCGCACCAGCGGCCTGTCGGCGATCCTGGACGGCGGCATTGCCTTTGCCCAGGCGGACGAGTCCACCGCCTACGAGGGGACCGTGGATTCCGCGCCGGCCGCCGCCGGCAGCGCGTACCGGCTGTTCGATACGCGAGACGATGCGCTGGCCGACCCGGACGGCGATCCCGTGCCCATCGAATTGCGCTTCGACCAGTCGATCCGGGGCCTGAGCCTGGGGGCGGGCGTCGATTTCCGCGGCATTTCGATCGGCAAGGTGATCGACATCGATCTTGCTTTCGACAGCGAGCGCAAGCGCTTCTATTCCCGTGTGCGGGCTCAGCTCTATCCGATGCGCTTCAACAAGGCCTACCTGGAATTGATGCAATCGGCCGGCGGCCTGGGGGGCGAGGCCCTGCTGAAACCGCTGATCGAGCGCGGCTTGCGGGCCCAGTTGCGTACCGCCAGCCTGCTGACCGGCCAGCAGTACGTGGCGCTGGATTTCTTTGCCGGCGAGGCGCACAAGCCGCCGGTGATTCCAGGCGGCTCGGACCGGCACGAGGGTTATCTGGTGCCCACGGTGCAAGGGGATTTCGACCGGCTGCAGGGGCAGATCGGCAATATCGTCACCAAGCTGGACAAGCTGCCGATCGAGACGATCGGCCGCGACCTGGGCGACAGCCTGTCGTCCCTGAACCGCCTGCTGCGGCGCCTGGACTCCCAGGTGGCGCCTCAGGCGAGCCGGGCGCTGTCCTCGGCCACCACGTCGCTGGACCGTATCGGCGAGGTGCTGGCCCCCGACGCACCCCTGCTGGGCGGGCTGCGGGACACCCTGAGCGAACTGGACCGGGCGGCACGGGCCTTGCGCCTGCTGGCGGATACCTTGCAGGCCCGGCCCGACGCCCTGATCCGGGGGCGGGCGCCCGATGCGCTGCACTGATGAGGACAAGCATGAGGACTGCGCCATGAAACGGACGATATCGACCTGGGCATGCCGGCTGGGTCTGGCCGGCTTGCTGGCGGGATGCGCGGCGCCGCCGATCCAGTACTACAGCCTGGCGGCGCCCGCGACGGATCAGCCGGTATCCGGCGTCGCCGGCGCGGCGGCGCAGGGGGGGCTGTCGCTCGCGGTGACGCGAATTCCGGTCGAGGCCGAGCGTCTCCAGCTGGTGGTGCGTGACCCGGCCCGGGACCCGGCGGTGCAGGTGCTGAACGATTCGCTCTGGGCGGCGCCGCTGGGCGACCAGATCCGCGCCGCTTTGGCGGATGGACTCGGCCGCCGGCTGGGGGCCGTGGACCCGCGGCGGCTGTCAGAGGCGCAGGCACGGTCCGTGCGGCGTATCGAAGTGCGGATCGACCGTTTCGACCTGGTCTGGGGGCGTTTTGTGGCGCTGGACGCGGACTGGACGGATCGCGCGCCCGGGGCGGACCGGTCCCGTGTGTGCCGGGCTTCGGTGCGTCTGCCTGCTGCTGCAAGTGTGGCGGCGTTGGTCGAGGCCCAGCGCCAGGCGCTGGATCGCCTGGCCGCGCTGATCGCCGCCGGCACCTCGGGCGCCCCGGCTGATTTACAAGGCGGTTCAACCCTGTCAAAATCAGGTTGTACCTAGTCATTTTCGGGTTAACCATAATGGCAAAAAAAGGTACAACTTTCTAGCATGTCGCCAGATGCAGGCAGGGCTCCCCAGCCGGCGCGACCAACGTGGAATAACCCCGAACATGGCTACTGTTACCTTGGGTGTAAAGGTCGATGAGGCGCTGCGCGAGCGCCTGAGGACCTTAGCGGAATCATTGGGCTGCACGCCGCACTGGCTGCACAAGCAGGCTTTGCTCAGCTATATCGAGGCCATCGAGCGTGGCCAGGTGCCCGCCGAGATCGACCGGCGCACGGATGCCGATTCCGCGGACGCCTCGGTGGAATCCGAACTCTTGGCGCCGTTTCACGAATTCGCCCAGGAGGTCCTGCCGCAGTCCGTGCTGCGTGCCGCGATCACCGCAGCCTACCGCCGTCCGGAAACAGAATGCGTGGCCATGCTGGTGGATCAGGCGGAATCGACGCAGCCCGATCAGGTCGATGCCCTGGCGCGCCGTCTGGTGCAGACCCTGCGCGACAAGCGCACCGGTGGCGGGGTCGAGGGCCTGATCCAGGAATTTTCGCTTTCCAGCCAGGAAGGCGTGGCCTTGATGTGCCTGGCCGAGGCGTTGCTGCGCATTCCCGACCAGGCCACGCGCGATGCCCTGATCCGCGACAAGATCAGCCATGGCGACTGGCGCGCGCATGTGGGCGAATCCCGCTCGCTGTTCGTCAACGCGGCCACCTGGGGCCTGCTGGTCACCGGCAAGCTGGTCAGCGTCAACAGCGAACAGAATCTGTCCCAGGCGCTGACGCGCCTGATCGCCAAGGGCGGCGAGCCGCTGATCCGGCGCGGCGTGAACATGGCCATGCGCCTGATGGGCGAGCAGTTCGTCACCGGCCAGACGATTTCTTCGGCCCTGGCCAACAGCCGCAAGTTCGAGGACATCGGCTTCCGCTATTCCTATGACATGCTGGGCGAGGCCGCCACCACGGCGCAGGACGCGGATCGCTACTATCAGTCCTACGAGCAGGCCATCCACGCCATCGGCAAGGCCTCCCAGGGGCGCGGCATCTACGAAGGCCCCGGCATTTCCATCAAGCTCTCGGCGCTGCACCCGCGCTATTCGCGCGCCCAGCGCGACCGTGTCATGGACGAGCTGCTGCCGCGCATGGTCGAACTGGCCGCGCTGGCGCGCCGCTACGACATCGGCCTGAACATCGACGCCGAGGAAGCCGACCGCCTGGAGCTGTCCCTGGACCTGCTGGAAGCCCTGTGCTTCGATGAACGTCTGCGCGGCTGGAACGGGATCGGCTTCGTCATTCAGGCCTACCAGAAGCGCGCACCCTTTGTGATCGATTTCGTGATCGATCTGGCGCGCCGCAGCAAGCATCGCCTGATGGTCCGCCTGGTCAAGGGCGCCTACTGGGATTCCGAGATCAAGCGCGCCCAGGTCGACGGCCTGGAAGGCTATCCGGTCTACACGCGCAAGATTCACACCGACGTGTCCTACCTGGCCTGCGCGCGCAAGCTGCTGTCCGCCCCGGAAGCCGTCTTTCCCCAGTTTGCCACCCACAACGCCCAGACGCTGGCTTCCATCTACCACATGGCGGGCGAGAACTACTATCCCGGGCAATATGAATTCCAGTGCCTGCACGGCATGGGCGAACCGCTGTACGAAGAAGTCGTCGGTCCGGTGTCCAAGGGCCGCCTGAACCGGCCCTGCCGTGTCTACGCCCCCGTGGGCACGCACGAAACCCTGCTGGCCTATCTGGTGCGCCGTCTGCTGGAAAACGGTGCCAACACGTCCTTCGTCAATCAGATCGGCGACCGCGACCTGCCGATCGAGACCTTGATCGCAGACCCGGTCCGCAAGGCCCGCGCCCTCCAGCCCCTGGGCGCGCCGCACGACCGCATCCCGCTGCCGCGGGACCTGTACCGGGCGCACGAAGACCGCGCCAATTCGGCCGGCCTGGACCTCAGCAATGAGCATCGCCTGGGCTCGCTGGCGGCTGCGCTGCTGGGCGGCGCGACTCAAACCTGGCGCGCTGCGCCGGCCGGTCTCGAATGGCAGGATGAGCGCGCATACGCCGTCCTCAATCCGGCGGACCGCCGCGACGTGGTCGGCCAGGTGATCGAGGCTGATGCGACCGACGTCCAGGCCGCCCTGGGGCGGGCCGAATACGCCGCACCGATCTGGCAAGCGACGCCGGCCGCCGAACGGGCGCAGTGCCTGCGGCACGCCGCGCAGTTGATGGAAGACGAAATGCAGTCGGCCATCGGCCTGATCGTGCGCGAGGCGGGCAAGTCCTTCCCCAACGCCATCGCCGAAGTCCGCGAAGCCGTCGATTTCCTGCGCTACTACGCCGTGCGCATCGAGGAATCCTTCTCCAACGACAGCCACCGACCGCTGGGCCCGGTGCTGTGCATCAGCCCCTGGAACTTCCCCCTGGCCATCTTCACCGGTCAGGTGGCCGCCGCGCTGGCCGCCGGCAACGTCGTGCTGGCCAAGCCGGCCGAACAGACCAATCTGATCGCCGCCTACGGCGTGTCGGTGCTGCATCGCGCCGGCGTGCCGGCCGATGCGGTCCAGTTGCTGCCGGGCCGGGGCGAGACGGTGGGCTCGGCCCTGGTCGCCAGCCCGGCGGTGCGCGGCGTCATGTTCACCGGCTCGACCGAGGTCGCCCGCTTGATCGCCGCCACCCTGGCGGACCGCCTGGACGGCAACGGCCACCCCGTGCCGCTGATCGCCGAGACGGGCGGGCAGAACGCCCTGATCGTGGATTCCTCCGCGCTGACCGAACAGGTCGTCTTCGACGTGCTGAACTCGGCCTTCGACTCGGCGGGCCAGCGTTGTTCCGCGCTGCGCGTGCTGTGCGTCCAGGAGGACTGCGCCGACCGCACCCTGACGATGCTGCGCGGCGCCATGAATGAATTGCGCGTCGGACGTCCCGAACTGCTCTCCACGGACATCGGTCCGGTGATCGACGCCGAGGCCCGGGCCGTGATCGAGCGCCACGTCCAGGCGATGCGGGCCGCCGGCCACACCGTCGATCGGCACCCGATGGACGAGGAACAGACGCGCCAGGGCACCTTCGTGGCGCCGACCTTGATCGAAATCTCCGACATCGCCGAACTGGAACGCGAGGTCTTCGGCCCCGTCCTGCACGTGCTGCGCTACCGCCGCGAAGACCTCGATGCGGTGATCGATGCCATCAACGGCCGGGGCTACGGCCTGACCTTCGGCGTCCATACCCGCCTGGACGAGACCGTGCGTCACGTCACCGAGCGTATCCAGGCGGGCAATATCTACGTCAATCGCAACATTGTCGGCGCCACCGTGGGCGTGCAGCCCTTCGGCGGCGAGGGCCTGTCGGGCACCGGCCCGAAGGCCGGCGGCCCCTTGTACCTGCAGCGCCTGCTGTCGGCTGCGCCCGGTTACCTGCCGGTTGAAGGCATCGTGGGCAAGGGCGCCCGGCCGCTGACGCTGCCCGGCCCCACCGGCGAGACCAATCAGTACCACCTGAAACCGCGCGGCACGGTGCTGTGCCATGCCGCCAGCGCAGCCGGCGCGCAGGCGCAACTGGACGCCTGCCAGCGCACGGGCAACGAGATGCTGTGGGTGGATCATCCGGAAGTGCGCGCGTTCCACGCCGCGCATCCCTCGAGTGCCGCCGTGCGCTGGGTGGCCGCGGACGCCGCCGTCCCGGCCGACTTCCAGGCAGTGCTTTACGAGGGCGACAGCGACGGCCTGCAGGCCTTGACCCGCGCGATCGTCGGCCGTCCCGGCCCGATCGTCCCGGTGCTGGCCCGCCGCGCCGATGAACTGTCCGCCGGCCGCGCCTATCCGCTGGAAATGCTGGTCCGCGAGGTCTCGGTATGCGTGAATACCGCTGCTGCCGGGGGCAACGCCAGCTTGATGATGGTAGGGTAAAAAAAACATAAGGGTGCTTGCCGGCACCCTTATGTCACCTGCTGAGCACGGATCAATCCTGCCGATCGGTCACTTCCACCAGGTGGTAGCCGAACTGGGTGCGGACCGGTCCCTGGACCACGCCCACCGGCGCGCTGAATACGACTTCGTCGAATTCGCGTACCATCTGGCCGCGGCCGAAAGTGCCCAGATTGCCGCCGTCGCGGCTGGACGGGCAACTGGAGTGTTCACGGGCGACCTGGGCGAAGTCGGCGCCGCCTTCGATGTCGGCCTTCAGCTTCAGGCACTGTTCTTCGCTGTCGACCAGGATGTGGCGGGCGGAGGCTTGGGTCATGAGATTTTCCTGTGTATGAAAGAAAGGGTGATGCTTGAGAAGACGGTACTTGAAAAGCAATCCCTATAGCTTAACCCGAAGCTTGACTCGAACGTCCGGCCGTCCGGCGCCGGCCGGTGGATTGCGGCGGACGCACAGCAAGAGGACTGCGTTGTGACGAACCCCTCCGTAACGGCATACCGCCTCGATCGCCGCGACGTGTGGCTGGGCTTCAGGCAGTTGCTGCCCATTTCCCTGTTCGTCGTGATTTTTGGCCTGGCGTTCGGACTGGCCGCCGTGCAGTCCACGATGGACGGCGCCTCGGTCGTGCTCATGAGCGCCCTGGCCTTTACCGGTGCGGCGCAGTTCGCCGTGCTGGACCTCTGGGGCGCCAAGGTGCCCCTGATTCCGCTGGTCGTCACGGTTTTCGCCGTCAACGCCCGCCATCTGCTGATGGGGGCCACGCTCTATCCGTGGCTGCGTCATCTGCCGCCCGGGCAACGCTACGGCGTGATGCTCGTCGCCTCTGATGCCAACTGGGCCATGTCCATGCAAGCCTTTGAGCGGGGCGAGTCGGGCCTGGGCCTGCTGCTGGGCGGCGGTCTTGCCCTCTGGTCCTCCTGGGTCCTGGGCTCCTGGCTGGGCCTTTATTTCGGCAGCGCCATCCACGATCCCGTGAGTTGGGGCCTGGACATGGTGATGGGCTGCTTTCTGCTGGCGATGGTGGTGAGCGGGCAGAAGAATGCGCGGATGTTCGTCATCTGGGTCGTCGCGGCCGGCGCTTCATTGCTGGCGTACTGGTACCTGCCGGAAAACAGCCATGTCGTCGTGGGCGCCCTGGCGGGCGGGGGCCTGGGCGCGTGCTGGACAGAGGACAAGTCATGAGCATCGAAACCTCCGCGCTCGGCACCTTGCTCATCATCCTGATCATGGCGGTGGTGACGCTGGCCACTCGCTGGGGCGGGATTTTCGTCATGTCCTTCGTGCCCATCGGGCGCGGAGTGCGCCGCTTCATCAGCGCCATGTCCGGCTCGGTGCTGGTGGCCTTGCTGGCGCCGCTGGCGGTCAACGGCGATCATGGCGCGCGGCTGGCGCTGCTGAGCACGGCGGTCATCATGCTGCTGCTGAGAAAACCGCTGCCGGCGATCGCCGCCGGCATCGCGGCGGCGGCGCTGTACCGGCATTTTTTCTAGATCAGTGCCCCAGATAGGCCGCCTGGATTTCCGGCGAAGACAGCAGCTCGCGTGAGGAGCCTTCGTGCGAGAGCTTGCCGACTTCCAGCACATAGCCGCGGTCGGCCAGTTTCAGCGCCATGCGGGCGTTCTGTTCCACGATCAGAATGGTGACGCCCGTGTCACGCACGTCGCGCAGCACCTGGAAGATGTTGCGCACGATGATCGGCGCCAGGCCCAGGCTGGGTTCGTCCAGCAGCAGCAGGCGCGGCTTGGTCACCAGGGCGCGGCCGATCGCCAGCATCTGCTGTTCGCCGCCCGACAGCGTGCCGGCCAACTGGGCGCGGCGCTCGTACAGGCGCGGGAAAATCTTGTAGACGTGTTCGCAGCTTTCCGTGATTTCCGCCGGAGGGCGGGTGAAGCCGCCCATGCGCAGGTTTTCCGCCACGGACAGCGTGCCGAAGACGCGCCGGCCTTCGGGGGATTGACCGATGCCCAGGCGCACGATGCGGTCAGCGCCCATGCGGGTGGTGTCCTGGCCGGCAAAGGTGATCTTGCCGGAATGCGGAGTCAGCAAGCCGCTGAGCGTGCGCATCAGCGTGGTCTTGCCCGCGCCGTTGGCCCCCAGGATGGCGACGACTTCCTTTTCCTGGACTTGCAGCGAGATGCCCTTCAGGGCCTGGATGTGCCCGTAGTTGACGCGCAGGTCTTCGATTTCAAGCAGAGAAGTCATGACTGGGCCTGTTCTTCGTGGATGGCGTTCATCAGGGGATCGTCCTCGTCGTCATCGTCCTGGCCCAGGTAGGCCTCGATCACCAGCGGGTTGGTGCGGATGTCTTCGGGCTTGCCTTCGGCGATCTTCTTGCCGAAATTGATGACGACGATGTTGTCGGTGACGTTCATCACCACGCTCATGTCGTGTTCGACCAGGATGACGGTGATGCCCTGGTCCCGGATGGCGCGAATGGTGTCATTCAGACCGGCGGATTCCTGTTCATTCAGGCCGGCGGCCGGTTCGTCCAGGATGATGAGTTCGGGCTGCGCCACCAGGGTGCGCGCCATTTCGACGCGGCGCTGGGCGCCGTAGGGCAGGGACGTGGCGATTTCCTGAGCGACGTCGGCCAGGTCGAGCTGTTCCAGCACGGCCATGGCCCGTTCGACCAGAACGTGTTCCTCGCGGCGCTGGGCCGGCGTGCGCAGCAGGCCTTGCCACCAGGACTGCTTCATCTGCAGATGCTGGCCGGCGATGACGTTTTCCAGCACCGTCATGTCGGTGAACAGGCGGATGGTCTGAAAGGTGCGGCGGATGCCGGCCTGGGCGACCTGGTGGGGCGGCAGTCCGGTCATGTCGCGGCCGTGCCAGCGGATCTGGCCGTCCGTGGGCCGGTAGACGCCGGTGATCATATTGAAGACCGTCGTCTTGCCGGCGCCGTTGGGGCCGATCAGGCCGACGATCTCGCCGCGCCGGACCTGGAAGCTGAGGTCGTCGACCGCCCGCAGGCCGCCAAAGCTGATGCCGATCCGGTCCAGTTCGAGCAGGACGTCGGACGACGGGGTAGGGGACAGGGGCGAATTCATAGGGCTCCCTTGCGTGCGGGCCAGATGCCCTGCGGACGCAGAATCATGACCAGGATCATGGCGATGCCAAAGACCAGATAGCGGTATTGAGCGAATTCCGTGAAGATCTGCGGGACCACGAACATCATGGCCGTGCCCAGCAGCACCCCGGGCACCGAGGCCTGGCCGCCCACCAGCACGATGGCGAACAGCACCACCGAGTCCGTGAACTGGAAGGAACCGGGGCTGACGGCCGAGAGCTGCATGGCGAACAGGGTGCCCGCCAGGCCTGCGATGCCGGCCGACAGGGCAAAGGCGGCGACCTTGTAGTTGCGGGCGTTGACCCCCAGCGTGGTGGCGGCCAGCTCATCGTATTTGATGTAGCGGAAAGTGCGTCCCAGCGATGAGCGGTCGAGATTGCGCATCAGCCACAGCACGATGGCCAGGACCACCCAGTTCAGGTAGAACAGATCGCTTTGCGTGCCGAACATATGGCCGAAGAGCGAGGGGCCGCTGACGCCGAATAGGCCGTCGGCCCCGCCGGTCAGGCCGAACAGATTGTTCTTCATGGCCAGCACGAAGATCGCGTTGAAGCCGATGGTGACCACCAGCAGGTAGTCGCCGCGCAGCTTGACGATGGGGGCCGACAGGATCGCCCCCAGCGCCGCCGACAGCACGATGGCCACGGGGATGGTCCAGAGGATCGGCCAGTTGAAGGACAGGGACAGGATGGCGCTGGTGTAGGCGCCGATGCCGAAGAACACGGCGTGTCCCATGTCGTACATGCCGGCGCGCCCCAGCACGATGTCCTGCGACAGCGCGACGATGGCATAGATGGCGAAGATGCCGCCGATCGTGATCCAGGCGGGTGACATGATGGACGGGATGGCCAGGCCGATGATCCACAGGACGGGCCCCAGCACGCGCAGGAAGCGGGTGCTTGCGCTGGCGGGCGGGGCGACGCCGGCGGGGGTGGCAACGGACATTTCAGCGGAAACTTGCTTGGATTGAGTCATGGCTTAGACCTTTTCGGCAACGCGTTCGCCCAGCAGGCCCGAGGGGCGCACCAGCAGAATGCCGATCAGCAGCGCGAAGGTGATGGCGTCCTGCCAGGAACTGGAGATGTAGCCCGCCGCAAAGGCGTTGAACAGGCCCAGCACCAGGCCGCCCAGCATCGCGCCGGGGATGTTGCCGATCCCGCCGATGATGGCGGCGATGAAGGCATTCAGGCCGTAGGACCAGCCCATGGTGAAGAAGGTCTGGCGATAGTACAGGCCGATGAACAGGCCGCCGATGGCGCCCAGCACCGGACCGATGACGAAGACCATGGCGATGATGCGGTTGACGTTGATGCCCATCAGGCGGGCGGCGTCCTGGTCGATGGCCGTGGCGCGGATGGCGGTGCCCAGGCGCGTGTGGTTCACGAAGAAATACAGGCAGGCCATCAGCAGGAAGGCGCAGAGGATGATCAGCAACTGGACGAAGCTGAGGTACGCGCCGCCGATCTGCCAGGTGATGTTGGGCAGCAGGTTGTTGGGAAAGACCTGCACGTTGGGGGACCAGATCAGCATGATGCCGTTCTCGATCAGCATCGAGGCGCCCAGGGCCGAGACCACGGCCGACAGGCGGTGCGCCTTGCGCAGGGGCTTATAGGCGAACTGGTCCAGCAGCGTGCCCGCGACCGCCACGATGACCATGGCAATCAGGAACGCCATGACCAGCAGCACCGGGGTGGACAGGCCGCCGAAGACGCCCGAGGTCAGGGTGGTCAGGCCGATGAAGGCCCCCAGGATGCACAAGTCGCCGTGGGCGAAGTTGATCATCTTCAGCACCCCGTAGACCATCGTGTAGCCCAGGGCGATCAGGGCATAGATGCCCCCGACCGTAACCCCGTTGATGAATTGCTGGAGGATAAAGTCCATCGATCGGTTTCCGGAGAAAGCCGCGGTGCGGCAGATGCATCGCCCGTGACCGGGCGCGGTGGAAAGAGCGGCGCCCGGCCCCGAAGGGGAGCGGGCGCCGTCAGACGACGGATTTAGTTCGTCGGGTAGAGCGTCTTGTAGCCGCCGTTGGCCTGGACTTCGAAGGCCGACATCGGGCTGCCGATGCGTTCGCCCTTGTCATCCCAGGTGAAGGGGCCGGTCAAGCCGTTGAAGGGCTGCTTCATGTCGTGCAGCCAGGGAATGAGCTTGGCGGTGTCCGTGCTCTTGGTGGCTTCGATGGCGGCGAAGACCGCGCGCAGGCCGTCCGCGTTGGTGAAGGTGTAGATGCTGGGGGGCGGTGCGCCGAAGGCCTTGGTGTAGTCGGTCAGGAATTGCTTGGCTTCCGGATAGGGAAGGTTTTCCGGCGCCGGCACGTTGACGATCACAGCGCCCGCGGCGGCATTGCCGGCGATCTTGGCGAAGTTCTCGTTCTGGTTGGCGTCGCCGCCCACGAATACGGTTTCCATGCCCAGTTGCTTCATCTGGGCGCGGATCAGGCCGCCGTCGGTGTAGTAGCCGGAGAAGAACAGGACGTCGGGGTTCTTGGCCTTCAGTTTGGTCAGCACGGCGCTGTAGTCCTGGGTGCCGGCGTTGATGAAGTCCTCGCCCACGAGGTTGCCGCCCGCTTTCTTGATCGCTTCGGTCGTGGCCTTGGCCAGGCCGGTGGCGTAGCTGGAGTGGTCGCTCAGCACGGCGATGCGCTGGTACTGCTTGACCTTGACGAAGTAGTTGGCGACGAATTCGGCTTCGTCGCTGTTGGGCGGCGCGTTGCGGAAGAAGGTCTTCCAGCCGCGCTGGGTCAGTTCGTCGCTGGTGCCGTCGGAGGTCTGGATGACGTTGGCAGCGGAATAGATCGGGGCGGCGGCCAGGGCGGCGCCGCTGGTGTAGGTGCCGATCACCGCGGTCACGCCGTCGTTCACCAGCTTGCGGCCGCAAATGGCGGCTTGCGAAGCTTTGCCTTCGTCGTCGCACACGATGACCTGGATCTGGCGGCCCAGCAGGCCGCCGGCGGCGTTCTGCTGCTTGACCAGCAGTTGCACGCCGTTTTCGATGCCCTGGCCCTCGGCGGCGTATTCGCCGGTGATGGGGGCCTGCACACCGATCTTGATCGGACCGTCGGCGGCCATTGCCGTCCCGGCGCCGGTCGCCATCAGGATCGCTGCGGTGAGGGTGGAAAGTTTGGTCAGGCTGCTCATGTCTGGATTCTCCTTTGTGACGGATCCAATCGCGTGGTGGTTCGGTAGAGCGCGTGCGATGCAATCGGCCTCTTTCCGGGGGATTCCCTTGTCTCGGAGGAAAGAGGGCCGGGGCCTCTCGGGCCATGCCGCCGTAAGGACGGCAGGACCGTGCGAGGAGTTTGGTTAACCCTGTCGATCAGGTAGAACCTTTGCATGCCGCAAAAGGAACAACCCAAAAGATGGGCGAAGTATAACTACCTGAAATCTGCGAGTGCAACCAGGGAAATCGCTTAGATGAATCTCCTTGGAATCCTTCCGGAATCCTTGATTCATGCAGTTTCATTCGGTCATTCTGGACCGGGTTAATAATATATTTATAATATTTTTATAAAAACTGGGATAAACCCTGCTCAATGCCGGCCGGTGCTGCCGAAGCCGCCTTCACCGCGCTCGGTGACCGTGTCGAAGGTCTCGACCACGTGCAGGCCGACCTGCACGACCGGCTGGAACAGCAGTTGCGCGATGCGCTCGCCGGGCTGGATGTCGTAGGGGACGTCGCTGTCGTTGGTCAGCAGGACCTTGATTTCACCGTGGTAGTCGGCATCGATGACGCCGATGCCCTGGGCGACGCGGATGCCGTGTTTCAACGACAGGCCCGAGCGCGAGGCCACGATGGCCACCAGGCCGGGGTCCATCATGTTCAAGGCCAGGCCGGTCGGCACGGGCAGGCGCGCGCCGGGAGCCAGGGTCTGGGGCGCTTCCAGGCAGGCGCGCAGATCCAGCGCGGCGGAGCCGCCGGTGGCGTAGTCGGGCAGGGGCAGCGTGTCGGTGCCCAGCAGGGGGTTGACGATGCGGGCCTGGATGAGGCGTCGTTGCATGGCGAGGTTTTCCGTTCAGGGGTTCAGCCGGGCAGGCGTCCGGCAATCCAGGTGATCAACTGGCGCGCGGCCTGCAGCTTGGGCTGCCGGGCCAGGGGGTGGGCCCCTGCGTCATCGAAGATCACCAGTTCGGTGTCTTCGGCGTCCATGGCGTCCTGGGCCAGATTGCCGACGATGGCGGGGATGCCCTTGCGCGCGCGCTTGGCCTGGGCGTGTTCGGCCAGGTGGTCGGTCTCGGCGGCGAAACCCACGCACCAGGGGCCGTCGGGGAGCGCGGCGACTTCGGCCAGGATGTCGGGGTTCTGGACGAAGTCCAATTGCGGCGGCCGGCCGCCGGGCTGTTTTTTGAGTTTGAGGGCCGAGGGGTTGGCGATGCCCCAGTCGGCCACGGCCGCCACGGCGATGAACAGGTCGGCCTCGCCGGCGCGCGCCATCACGGCGGCATGCATGTCGGCGGCGCTGCGCACGGCGATGCGCTCGACGCCGTCCGGGCAGGGCAGCGCGACGGGGCCGGACACCAGGGTGACGTCGGCGCCGGCCTCGGCCGCTGCCCGGGCCAGGGCATAGCCCATGCGGCCGGACGAGCGGTTCGTCAGCACGCGCACCGGGTCGATGGTTTCGCTGGTGGGACCGGCGGTGAGCAGCACGCGGCGGCCCGCCAGCGATTTGGGCTGGAAGAAAGCGATCAGGGAGCGCAGGATCTGATCGGGTTCCATCATGCGGCCCGAACCGGTCTCGCCGCAGGCCTGCGGACCCGCGTCCGGGCCGATCAGCGTCACGCCGTCGGCGCGCAACTGCGCGGCGTTGCGCTGAGTGGCCGGGTGTGTCCACATTTCGTGGTTCATGGCGGGGGCGACCAGCAGCGGCACGGCGCCGCGCGCCACGCACAGCGTGGTCAGCAGGTCGTCGGCCAGGCCGTGGGCGGTGCGGGCCAGGAAATCGGTGCTGGCCGGCGCCACCAGCACCGCGTCGGCGCCGCGCGTCAGATTGATGTGCGCCATGCGGTTGTCCATGCGCTCGTCCCAGGCGTCCACCCAGACGGGGCGGCCGGACAGGGCCTGCATGGTGGCCGGCGTGATGAAGCGGGTGGCGGCCTCGGTCATCACCACATCGATCGTGGCGCCCTGGTCTTGCATGCGGCGCAGCAGTTCGGCCGATTTGTAGCAGGCGATGCCGCCTGTCAGCCCCAGGATGATGCGTTTGCCCGACAGGTCCATGGGGGCCTCCTTCAGGATGAGCGCGCGCGGCGGGCGCGCAGGATTTCGTCCAGGATCAAGAGCACGGCCCCGCAGGTGATGGCCACGTCGGCCAGGTTGAAGGCCGGGAAATACCAGTCACGCCAGTAGAACAGCAGGAAGTCCACGACGTGGCCGTGCTGCAGGCGGTCGATGGCGTTGCCCAGGGCGCCGCCCAGAATGCTGGCCAGGGCTGCGCACAGCAGGCGATCCGTGGTGTGGGTGTAGAGCCAGCGCAGGATCAGGACGGCCGCCGCCGCGGCGATGCCGGTGAACAGCCAGCGCTGGGCGCCGCCGCCATCGGCCAGGAAACTGAAGGCCGCGCCGGTGTTGTACAGCAGGGTCAGGTCAAAGACGGGCAGCACGGGGATGCGCTGCGCATAGCCCAGCGCGCCCGACACCCAGATCTTGGTCACCTGGTCCAGCAGCACCAGGATCAGCGCCCAGGCCAGCCAGGTCGCCATCGGCCGCACGCGGGACGCGTGCGGCACGGCCTGCGTGTCCGCCGGGCCTGCGTCCGGCCGGCGGGTCTTCTGGTCCGGCACCGGATCAGGCATGGGCGCGGGCTTCGCCATCGCCGTACAGGTTGTCCACGCAGCGGCCGCACAGTTCCGGATGCGCCGGGTCCCGGCCGACGTCGGCGCGGTGGTGCCAGCAGCGGCCGCACTTGTCGTGCGCCGTGGCCTGCACCGTGGTGTGCAGATCGCCGTCGCCCGCCACGGCCTGGGCCGCCGAGGTGATGAAGACGAACTTCAGGTCGTCACCCAGCGACTGCAGCAGGGCCAGGTCTTCGGGCTGGGCCGCCACGGTCACTTCGGCCTGCAGCGAGGCGCCGATCTTGCCTTCGGCACGCACGGTCTCGATGTCCTTGTTGACCTGGTCGCGGATCTCGCGGATGCGCGTCCATTTGGCCAGCAAGGCCTCGTCACCCTCGGGCAGGGTGGTGAAAGTTTCCAGGAAGATGCTGTCGCTGCTGCCGATCAGCTTCCAGGCCTCTTCGGCCGTGAACGACAGGAACGGGGCCATCCAGCGCAGCAGCGCATGGGTGATCTGGTGCAGCGCGGTCTGGGCGCTGCGGCGCGCCAGGCTCTTGGGGGCCGTGGTGTAGAGGCGGTCCTTGAGCACGTCCAGGTAGAAGCCGCCCAGATCCTCGGAGCAGAACAACTGCAGCTTGGCGGCTACGGGGTGGAATTCATAGACCTGATAGTGGCCGAGGATGTCCTGTTGCAACTGGGCCGCGCGCGCCAGGGCGTAGCGGTCGATCTCCAGCAGATCCTCGTAGGCCACGGCGTCCGTCGCCGCGTCGAAATCGCTGGTGTTGGCCAGCAGGAAGCGCAGCGTGTTGCGGATGCGGCGGTAGCCGTCCACCACGCGCGCCAGGATCTTGTCGTCGATGCCCAGGTCGCCCGAATAGTCGGTCGAGGCCACCCACAAGCGGATGATCTCGGCGCCCATCTTGCCGCTGACTTCTTGCGGCGCCACGGTATTGCCGAGCGACTTGCTCATCTTCTTGCCCTGGCCGTCCACGGTGAAGCCGTGGGTCAGCAGCCCGCGATAGGGCGCGCGGCCGAAGATGGCCGAGGCCAGCAGCAGCGAGCTGTGGAACCAGCCGCGATGCTGGTCGTGGCCTTCGAGGTACAGATCGGCCTCGGGGCCGTTGTCGTGGTGCATGGCCGGATGCGAGCCGCGCATCACGTGCCAGAAGGTCGAGCCGGAGTCGAACCAGACCTCCAGGATGTCGGTGCTCTTGGTGTAGTGCCTGGCGTCTTCGGCGCCCAGGATGTCCTCGGCCGTGACGCGGCTCCAGGCTTCAACGCCGCCTTGTTCGACCATGTCGGCCGCCTGGTCGAGGATTTCCATCGTGCGCGGGTGCAGTTCGCCCGTATCCACGTGCAGGAAGAACGGGATGGGCACGCCCCAGCTGCGCTGGCGCGAGATGCACCAGTCGGGCCGTCCCGCGATCATGTCGCGCAGGCGGATCTTGCCGTTTTCGGGGTAGAAGTGGGTCTGCTCGATGGCTTCGAGCGCGATCTGGCGCAGCGTCTTGGCGGGTTTCTGGGCCGGGTCGGTGAACACGCCTTCGCCCTCGTCCATGCGGACGAACCACTGCGCGGCGGCGCGGTAGATCACCGGCGTCTTGTGGCGCCAGCAGTGCGGGTAGCTGTGGCTGAGGGTGGTGGTGTCCACCAGACGGTCGGCGTCCTTCAGGGCGTCGAGAATGGCGGGCACCGCCTTCCAGATGTGCTGGCCGCCGAACAAGGGCAGATCGTCCGCGTAGACGCCCTGGCCTTGCACGGGGTTGAGGATGTCTTCGTACGCCAGGCCGTTGGCCAGGCAGGAATTGAAGTCGTCCAGACCGTAGGCGGGCGACGAGTGCACGATCCCCGTGCCGTCCTCGGCCGTGGCGTAGTCAGCCAGATACACGGGCGAGATGCGGTCATAGCCCGGGTGCACGTGCGCCAGCGGATGCTTGAAGGGCATGTGATCCAGCTTTTCACCCAGGGCCGTGGCGATGACGCGGCCTTGCAGTTTCCAGCGTTCGAGGCACTTCTCGACCAGCGCCGAGGCGACGATGAGCAGGCCGCGCTCGGTGTCGACCAGGCTGTATTCGAGGGCCGGGTTGACGTTGAGCGCCTGATTGGCGGGAATGGTCCAGGCCGTGGTCGTCCAGATGACGATGAAGGCCTGCTTGTCGAGCGCATCCAGGCCGAAGGCGGCCGCCAGCCTGGCAGGCTCGGCGGCAGGGAACATCACGTCCAGCGTCTGGCTTTTCTTGTCGGCGTATTCGATTTCGAATTCGGCCAGCGATGAAGCGCAGTCGAAGCACCAGTACACGGGCTTGAGGCCGCGATAGACGAAGCCGCGTTGCATCACCTTTTTCAAGGCGCGCAGCTCCAGCGCTTCGTTGGCGTGGTTCATGGTCTTGTAAGGGTGATCCCAGTCGCCCAGCACGCCCAGGCGCTTGAAGTCCACCATTTGCTGCGCGATCTGCTCGGTGGCGAAGGCGCGGCTCCTGGCCTGCATCTCGTCGCGCGGCAGGTTGCGGCCGTGCAGCTTCTCGATGGCGTTTTCGATCGGCAGGCCGTGGCAGTCCCAGCCCGGCACGTACAGCGCGTCGAAGCCTTCGAGCTGGCGGCTCTTGACGATCATGTCCTTGAGGATCTTGTTGACCGCGTGACCGATGTGGATCTTGCCGTTGGCATAAGGCGGGCCGTCATGCAGGATGAACAGCGGCGCGCCTTCGCGGGCGTCGCGCAGCCGCTTGTAGATGCCTTTTTCCTCCCATTCCTTGATCCAGCCCGGCTCGCGCTTGGGCAGGTCGCCGCGCATGGGGAAGGGGGATTCGGGCAGGTTCAGGGTGTCTCTATAGTCCATGGGAGGCAAAATAGTCACGAGCGCCTTGCGCATCCTGGCGGATGGCGGCGGTCAGGGTGGTCAGGTCGGGAAAGGATTCCTCGTCGCGCAGGAATTCGAGGAATTCGACGCACACCAGTTTACCGTAGGCGTCCACCCGCCGATCGAGGATGTGCGTCTCCAGCAACAGCGCGCCGTCGCGGGTGACCGTGGGGCGCACGCCCAGACTGGCGACGCCCGGCAGCGGCTGCGCGTCCAGCCCGTGCACGCGCACCACATAGATGCCGGAGCGGGCCGCACAGGGGTCGGGCACGCGCAGGTTCAGGGTCGGAAACCCCAGGTCGCGGCCCAGCTTGCGGCCGTGGATGACGTGCCCGCCGATGCAGTAGGGCGCGCCCAGCAGTTCGCTGCTGCGTGCCAGATTGCCCACCGCCAGGACGGTGCGCAGCGCGGAACTGGAAATGCGCTGGCCCTGGTCATCGGCGACGTCGGCCAGGGTCTGCACCTGGTAGCCGTGTTCGCGCCCCATGCGGCGCAGCAGGTCGATGTCGCCGCTGCGCTTGTGGCCGTAGCGGAAGTCTTCGCCGACCAGCAGCCAGCGGGTGTTCAGGCCCCGGACCAGCAAGCGGCGGATGAAGTCCCCGGCGTCCATGTCGGCCAGGTGCTGGTCGAAGCGCTGGATCACGATCTGCCGCATGCCGTGTTCGGCCAGCCGGGCGGCCTTGTCGCGCAGGCTGCTGATCTGCGTGGGCACCAGTTCCGGGCGCTGCCCCTTGTGGGCGAAGAAGGCGCGAGGGTGGGGCGCGAAGGTCATCACGGTGGGCACGAGCCCGAGCGCGTCGGCCTGTTCCCGGACCTGGGCGAGAATGGCCTGATGGCCCCGGTGCACGCCATCGAAATTGCCGATGGTCACGGCGCTGGGGGCCGTGGAATCGTGCCGGGGCAGGTGGCGGTAGAGGCGAAGTTCGGTATTCACAGGCGAGAGTTTACAATTTTACGTTTATGCCCAAAGCGTTCGCTGGGCGGACGATGTGCTTTTAATACGTTGGAGACCCTGCGCATGCCGCATTCCCCCGACCGGCCGATCCGGGTGGCCATCCTGATTTCGGGCCGTGGCTCGAACATGCAGGCGTTGGCCGAGACTGTGGCCGCCGAAGGCCTGCCCGTCGAGATTTGCACCGTGCTGTCCAATCGCGCCGATGCGGCGGGGCTGGACTGGGCGCGCGCGCGCGGCCTGCCCGCCGAGGCCTTGGCGCACCGCGATTTCGCCAGCCGCGAGGCTTTTGACGCCGCCTTGCAGGCGCGGTTGGATGCGCTGGCGCCCGACTACATTCTGCTGGCCGGCTTCATGCGGGTGCTGGGCGCCGATTTCGTGCGCCATTTCGACGGCCGCATCGTCAATATCCACCCTTCGCTGCTGCCGGCCTTTCCCGGCCTGCATACCCACCAACAGGCCCTGGCCCAGGGCGTGCAATGGCACGGCTGCACCGTCCATTTCGTCACGCCGGTGCTGGATCATGGACCGATCATCGCCCAGGGCGCCATTCCGGTGCAGGCCGACGACACGCCCGACACCCTGGCGGCGCGGCTGCTGCCGGTCGAGCATCAGGTCTACACCCAGACCTTGCGCTGGTTGGCGCAGCGCCGCGTGCGGCTGGGAGCCGACGGCCGGGTCGCGGTTGCGGACATCCCGCACCGCGCCTGGGCCGGCACGACGCTTTTCCACAAGGATCATCATGAGCAGGAATGACACACGGGACGGGTCCCGTTCCCAACCGCGCGGACGCGCGGCCGACAGTGCCGACCGGGGCCGCCGTGCCGAACCGGCGGACCGCCCCCGCGCCGGGCGCGGCGACTCGCCCGCGCGCGGACCGCAGAGCCGGCGGGACGAGCAGGCGCCCCGAGGCCGGGAGGGCCGGGACGGCGGACGCGGCGGCAGGCAGGCCGGCCAGCCCGCGCGGCCCTACGTCATGGCGGCGGCGCGCATCGAGCAGGTGCGCCAGGTGCTGGGCGAAGTCCTGCAATGGAAGTACCCGGCCGACGCCGTGTTGTCGCACTGGTTCCGCGCCCATACCAATGCCGGGCTGCGCGACCGGGGCGAAATCGCCGAAGCCGTGTTCGACGTGCTGCGCCATCTGCGGCGCTATCGCCAGTTTGCCGAGATCGGCGCGGGCTCGGGCACACGGCGCCTGGCGGTGCTGGGCCTGGCGTCGGTCTGGCCGCGCGAGACCCTGGACACCGGGCTGGACGAGCCCGAGCGCGCCTGGCTGGATCACGTCCTGTCCCTGTCCGCCGCCGGTTTGCCCCGGGCGGTGCGCCACAGCGTGCCGGATTGGCTGGACGAGCGCCTGGCGGACCTGCCGGACGCCGAATCCCTGTTGCAGGCCTTGAATGCGCCCGCGCCCCTGGATCTGCGGGTCAATCCGCTCAAGGCCGAGCGCGAGGCCATGCTGGCCGCCTGGGCGGCCGGCCCCGAGGCCCGCTGGGCGGCGCAGCCGACGCCGTATTCCCCCTGGGGCATCCGCATCCAGGGACGCCCGCCGGTCAACCGCTGGAAGGCCTTTGAGCGCGGCGAGATCGAAGTCCAGGACGAGGGCAGCCAGTTGCTGGCGGCACTGGTCGGGCCCAAGCGCGGCGAGATGGTCATCGACTACTGCGCCGGGGCGGGGGGCAAGACCCTGCTGCTGGGCGCGCTGATGCGTTCCACGGGCCGGCTGTACGCTTTTGACGTGTCGGCCGCCCGCCTGGCCCGGGCCAAGCCGCGATTTGCCCGCAGCGGCCTGTCCAACATCGTGCCGGTGGCCATTGCCGAGCGCAACGACCAGCGCGTCAAGCGCTTGCGCGGCAAGGCGCATCGTGTGCTGGTGGACGCGCCTTGCAGCGGCCTGGGCACGCTGCGCCGCAATCCCGACCTGAAATGGCGCCAACACCCCGAGTCGCTGGAGCAGTTGCGCGAGACCCAGGCGGCGATCCTGCGCGACGCCGCCGCCTGCGTGATGCCGGGCGGGCGGCTGGTGTACGCCAGTTGCAGCGTCCTGCCCGAGGAAAACGAGCGGCAGGTCGAAGCCTTTCTGGCCGGGCATCCGGAATTTTCCCTGCTGGACGCCAGCACCGTGCTGGCCGACCGGAACATTGAATTGGCCCTGGAGGGACCGTTCCTGAAGCTGCGGCCCGACGTGCACGGCACCGACGGCTTCTTCGCCGCCGTGATGCAGCGCGCCAAGGCCGAGCGGCCGGCGACGGACAAGGCTGCGGAACAGGCGGATCAGGACGCCGATACCCCGGCCGAGACCGGCGATCCCGCCTGAGCGTCGCCCGGCGGTGCGTCCGTGTCGGGGTTGTCCCCCTGACGCGGGCAAACCGCGTGGGCTACACTGAGAATATCTTCAGTATTGCGCGGGCCCGGCCCGGACACGATGAATACCTGGCTTTCCTTTTTGCAGGGCGGCATGCTGGATCTGGGCCCCTGGGCCCTGGTCGGCGTGACCCTGGCGCTGACCCACATCACCATCGCGGCGGTGACCCTGTACCTGCACCGCAGTCAGGCCCACCGGGGGGTGGACCTGCATCCCGTCGTGGCGCATTTCTTCCGCTTCTGGTTGTGGCTGACCACCGGCATGGTGACCCGCGAATGGGTCGCCATCCATCGCAAGCACCACGCCAAATGCGAGCGGGACGGCGATCCGCATTCGCCCGCCGTGTTCGGCCTGGCCCAGGTTTTCTTCCGGGGCGCTGAGCTTTACCGTGACGAGGCGCGCAACGCCGAAACCCTGGCGCGCTACGGCCATGGCGCGCCCGACGACTGGATCGAACGCAAGCTGTACAGCCGCAATCTGCTGGGCATCAGCCTGATGCTGATCGTGGATCTGGCCCTGTTCGGCGTCATCGGCCTGACCGTCTGGGCGGTGCAGATGGCCTGGATTCCGTTCTGGGCCGCCGGGGTGGTCAACGGCCTGGGCCACGCCTGGGGCTACCGCAATTTTGCCTGCCCGGACGACAGCACCAATGTCGTGCCCTGGGGCCTGCTGATCGGCGGGGAAGAACTGCACAACAATCATCACGCCTATGGAACCTCGGCGAAATTTTCGTCACGCTGGTACGAATTCGATCTGGGTTGGGCCTATATCCGCGTCCTGCAGACCCTGGGCCTGGCCAAGGTGCGTCGGGTCGCGCCCCGCCTGCGCCTGCGCGCGCCGGCCGCTGCCGACACGCTGGGGCCGGATCAGCTCCAGGGCATCATCGCCCACCGCTACGAAGTCCTGGCCCGCTATTCCGGGGTGATCAAGACCGCCGTGGGGCACGAACTCAAGGCCTTGAAACTGCGCCAGCGGCGCGGTGAACGCCTGTTGCTGCGGCGCTGCCGCAAATGGCTGGTGCGCGATGCCGCCGCACTGGCGCCCCAGGAACAGGCCCAGGTGGATCACGCGCTGTCGCTGGCGCCCGCGCTCTCGACGCTGGTGCAGATGCGCCGCGAACTGACGGCCTTGTGGGAATCCTCCAGCGCCAGCAGCGAACAATTGCTGGCTGACCTGCGCGCCTGGTGCCGGCGCGCTCAGGCCAGCGGCATCGAAGGACTCGAGGAATTCGCTTTGCGCCTGGGACGTTACGCAGCATGATGGATGGGATGTTGGAAGGCCTGAACCCGGAACAGCGGGCGGCCGTCACTTTGCCGGCTGAACACGCACTGGTACTGGCCGGTGCGGGCAGCGGCAAGACCCGCGTCCTGACCACCCGCATGGCCTGGTTGATCCAGACCGGGCAGGTCGGCCCCCACGGCCTGCTGGCCGTCACTTTCACCAACAAGGCCGCGCGCGAAATGCTGACGCGGCTGTCGGCGCTGCTGCCCATCAATACCCGGGGCATGTGGGTCGGAACGTTTCACGGTCTGTGCAACCGCCTGTTGCGCGCGCATTACCGCGAGGCCGGGCTGCCGCAGGCCTTTCAGATCCTGGACAGCGCCGACCAGCTCTCGGCCATCAAGCGCATGCTGAAGGCCGCCGGCATCGACGATGAACGCTTTCCGCCGCGCGACGTGCAGCGCATGATCGGCAGCGCCAAGGAAGACGGCCTGCGGCCCCATGACCTGGACGCGCGCGATCCGCACGCCCGGCGGCTGGCGGATCTGTACCAGCGCTACCAGGACCAATGCGAACGCGAGGGCGTGGTCGATTTCGGCGAACTGCTGCTGCGCGCCTACGAGCTGCTGCAGCGTGAGGCGCCGATCCGCGAACACTATCAGCGCCGTTTCCAGCAGATCCTGGTCGACGAATTCCAGGACACCAACGTCCTGCAATACCGCTGGCTGATGCTGTTGGCGGGCACGCATACGCCGGTGTTTGCGGTGGGGGACGATGACCAGTCCATCTACGCCTTTCGCGGCGCCAACGTGGGCAATATGGCCGACTTTGAACAGCGCCATGCCCACGGGCGTGTCATCCGTCTGGAACAGAACTACCGCTCGCACGGCCATATTCTGGACTCGGCCAACGCCCTGATCACGCACAACACCCGCCGCCTGGGCAAGAATCTGTGGACCGACGCGGGCGAGGGCGAGCCTCTGCGCGTGGTCGAGCAGGCCTCCGACGCGCTGGAGGCGCAGTGGCTGGTGGACGAGATCCGCGCCCAGATCCGCGAAGGCCGTCCGGCCCACGAAATCGCCATCCTGTACCGCAGCAACGCCCAGTCGCGCCCGATCGAGCACGCCCTGTTTTCCGCCCGGGTGCCGTACCGGGTCTATGGCGGCCAGCGCTTCTTCGAGCGCCAGGAGGTCAAGCACGTCCTGGCCTATCTGCGCCTGATCGACAATCCCAACGACGACACCTCCTGGATGCGGGTGGTGAACTTTCCCACGCGCGGGATCGGCGCGCGCACGTTGGAACAGCAGGCCGACATGGCGGCGCAACAGGGCACCAGTCTGGCCGGGGCGGTCGCCTTCGTGCCCGGCAAGGCGGGCGCCAGCCTGGCCCGTTTCGCCACCCTGATCCGCGAACTGGCCGAGGAGGCCCGCACGCTGGACCTGCCTGAACTGATCGGCCACGTGGTGCACCACAGCGGCCTCGAGGCCCATTACCGGGCCGACCGCGAAGGCCAGGACCGCCTGGAAAACCTGCAGGAACTGGTCAACGCGGCGGCCGCCTTCGTGGCCGAGGAAGGCTTCCAGGGATTGGCCGCCGGCCGCATCCCCGAGGGTGCAGCCATCGCACCTTCGCCGGCCTCGGATCCCGATCTGACGTTTGGCGACGGCGTGGAGCCGCCACCCGTCGTCATGTCGCCCTTGGGCGCCTTCCTGAGTCACGCCTCGCTGGAGGCCGGCGACAACCAGGCGCAGGCCGGCGAGGACGCCGTGCAGCTCATGACCGTGCATGCGGCCAAGGGCCTGGAGTTCGACGCCGTGTTCATCACCGGGCTGGAAGAAGGCCTGTTCCCCCACGAGAACAGCCTGCTGGACCCGGGCGGCCTGGAAGAAGAACGCCGCCTGATGTACGTGGCCATCACGCGGGCGCGCGAGCGCCTGACGCTGACCCTGGCGCAAAGCCGCATGCTGCATGGCCAGACGCGCTACGGCCTGCGTTCGCGCTTCCTGGACGAGATTCCGGAAGAGCATCTGAAATGGATCACGCCGCGCCAGCGTCCCGCCGTTGATCCAGCGCCCTGGAGCGGCGCCTTCCGGCGCGGCCTGGGCGGTTTGCGCGATGAGAGCAGCAGTTTCGCGCCGCGTTCGCCCCGCACCCAGGCGGCCGGCGTCACCGTGGGCGAACAGTCCTTCCGGATCGGCACCGGGGTGCGCCATGGGCGCTTCGGCGAAGGCACCGTGGTGGCCTTGAGCGGCAGCGGCGCCGAGGCCCAGGCGCGGATCGAGTTCCGCGATGCCGGCACCAAGACCCTGGCCTTGGGCGTGGCGAAGCTGGAAGTCCTGGACTAAATACTAGGGAAATCCCCAGGGCGAGGACTATACTGATCCCAGAGATTCGACTGCGGATTCGTCATGGGGGCTTTCAAGTTCGAGCAGCGTCCGGCCATGTATTTTGCGGATTTCGTGCTGTATCCGCTGGTGATCGTGGGCGGGATGGCTGTGCTGATCGAATACGCGCACGGCTCGGTCGGGGCCTTGCTTGCGGCGGCAGTCCTGGGGTTTCTGTCCTGGAGCCTGGTCGAATATGCGCTGCACCGCTTCGTGCTTCATGGCTTGCCGCCGTTCAAGCACTGGCACGAAACGCACCACGAGCGCCCCTTCGCCCTGATCGGTTCGTCCACGCCTGTCAGCATGACGGCGTTTGCTGCATTGGTGTTCTGGCCCCTGTCGGCCGTCACCGGACCCTGGATCGCCTTGGCAGCCACCCTGGGCATGACGCTCGGCTATCTGCTGTACGTGACCGTTCATCACGCCACCCACCACTGGCGGGCGCGGCCGGGTTCCTGGATGCAGGCCCGCAAGCGCGACCACGCCCGGCATCATCGGCCGGGCGCCGAAGGCTGGTACGGTGTGACGACGCCGTTCTGGGATCGTGTGTTCGGGACGGATGGGTCTGCCGGCGAATCCTCGGGCAAACCGTAATCGCATCATCAGGGCGCAATCAGCGCCCCCGTCCCCAGCGCCGATGCAGCCGCTGCGCCGTCGCGTCCAGCAGAAAGCCCAAAGCGCCGATCAGCACGATCACGGCCATCAGTTCGGAATAGGCCAGGCGGTCGCGGGTGTCCAGGATGAAATAACCCAGGCCGGAACTCACGCCCAGCATTTCGCAGGGCACCAGGATGATCCAGACGATGCCGATGGCCAGGCGCAGCCCGGTCAGCATGTGGCCCAGCGAGCCGGGGATCACGATCTTCCAGAGGATTTCCCGGCGCGTGGCGCTCAGGCTGCGCGCCAGCATCAGCCAGCGCGGGTCCAGTTGCCGCACGCCCGCGCTGGTGTTCAGGATGATGGGCCAGACGGCGGCGAAGCTGAGCAGAAAGTAGATGGGCGCGTCGCCGATGCCGAACAGCATCACGGCGACCGGCATCCAGGACAGGGGCGAGACCATGCGCAGAAACTGAAAGGCGCCGCTGGTGGCGAGTTCCAGCTTTTGCGAAGCGCCGATGGCCAGCCCCAGGGGGATGCCGAAGACCAGCGCCCAGAACAGGCCCACGGCCACGCGCTGCAGACTGACCAGGGTGTGCACCGTCAACTGATTGTCCAGGACCAGGTGGGCCAGGCTGGGCAGGGCCTTCAGCGGCGAGAACAGGCCGGCCATGGCGGTGTCCTCGCCCATCAGGCCGATGCCGGCGGCCCAGAGCAGCAGCAGGACCAGCAGGCCGCCCAGGCTCAGGGCCAGGCGGCTGGGGGCGGTCAAGGGAGACGTGCGCATTTTCATGGTCGGGGGTTCTCGTGCGGCGGGTCCGGCAGGGCCTGGGCGGGGTCTGGGCGCTCAGGCGACCGAGAAGGTTTCCGTGCGCGTGTAGCCCTCGATGCCAAAGGCAGACGGGCCGCCCTGGGCTTCGATGGCCTTGCGGACATAGCGCTCGTCCACCAGATCGCGGGCGACCTCGGCGGGGTCCAGGTCCTTCAGGAAAGCGTTCTCGCCCAGCACATAGGTGGTCTTCAGCAGCTCCACCAGCTTTTCCGTGTAGCTGGGGAAGGGGTAGGGCTGGAAGTCGATGCGCTGCTCTTTCCAGTCGGCGTGGCGGATGGCGCCGCTGCGGGCGTATTCCGCATCGCGCTCGGGCGAGGCCAGCAGCACGCGCGCCAGGGTCGAGTGGTCGTGCGGAGTGTAGTCGGCGGGGTTGCCGCGCTCCAGGATCTGCACGGTTTCTTCGCGGTGGCCGCGCGTCCAGGCCTGGGCCTCGACGATGGCGTCCACGACCTTCTGGGACCATTCGGGGCGCTCCTGCAGGTCGCGCTCGTGCATCGTGACCACGCAGCAGGCGTGATTGCGCCAGACGTCGCCCGTGAAGCGCCAGACCTTGCCCACGCCCAGCTCTTCGGCCTTGGCGTTGAACGGTTCGGCCACGATGTAGCCGGAAATCCGTTTCGTCCCCAGGGCGGGTAGCATGTCGCCGGGCGACATGACCACCAGCTTGACCTGTTGTTTGGTCGGCTCGCCGTCGCTGATGAATTCCAGTCCGGCTTCGCGCAGCATGGCCTGCAGGACGATGTTGTGCACCGAATACCAGAAGGGGATGGCGACCGTGGTGCCGCCCAGATCGGCCAGGCTGTGGATGTCGGGCCGCACGGTCAGGCAGGAGCCTTCCATGTGGTTCCAGGCGACCACCTTGGCGGGGGACTTGCTGCCGTAGCGCGACCAGATGGTCATGGGCATGAGCAGGTGGACCACGTTCACCTGGCCGCTCAGGAAGGCTTCGACGATCTGCGACCAGCTGCGGAAGCGCCGGGGCTTTTCGACCTGCAGCCCGCGCTTTTTGAACAGGTCGTTGTGGTGGGCGACCAGCAGCGGCGTGGCGTCGGTGATCGGCAGATAGCCGATGCGCACCGGCGCGTCGGTCTCGGCGGCGCGTGCGGCCTGTCCGGCTTGCAGCAGCGGCAGGGCGCCCGCCATGGTGAACAGCGAGGACAGTTTCAGGAACTGGCGGCGGCCGGCCAGGGCACCGGCGGCGGCGCCGCAGCAGGGATCGATGAGTTTCAGGGTCATGATGCGGGGTTCTGTTTCGGGGGACGGGCTGCGCGCAGGGCTTGCAGGATTTCGACGCGCAGCGCCGTCAGGTGGGGGTCGGTCTCGTCGCGGGGGTGGGCGCGGTCGGGCCGCCATTGGCCGATCAGGCGGCCAGGCTGGCCGCCCAGCAGCAGGATGCGGTCGGCCAGCAGCAGGGCCTCATCGATGTCGTGGGTCACCAGGATCGCGGCGGCGTGGTGGCGCGCGCTGACTTCCAGCAACAGCGTCTGCATTTCGCTGCGGGTGACTTCGTCCAGGGCGCTGAACGGTTCGTCCAGCAGCAGGATCTCGGGCGCGCGCGCCAGGCTGCGGGCCAGCGCGGTCCGCTGGGCCATGCCGCCCGACAGCTCATCCGGATAGCGCGTCCTGGCGTGCGTCAGGCCGACTTCGGCAATGGCCTGCTGTACGCGTTGGTGGCGCAGCGCATCGTTCAACCGGGGCTGGTGGCGGAAATCCAGGCCGAAGGCGACGTTCTCCTCCAGGGTCAGCCAGGGCAGCAGGCAGGGGTCCTGGAAGACGAAGCCGACGTCGGGCGCGGGACCGGCCAGATGCCGGCCGTGCAGGCGGACCTGGCCGGCCAGCGGCCGTTGCAGGCCCGCCAGCACTTGCAGCAGCGAGGACTTGCCGACGCCGCTGGGGCCCAGCAGCGCGACGATTTCGCCGGCTTGCAGCTCCAGGGAAAAGTCCTGCAGGATGCAGTGGGTGCCGGCGCCGGGCCGTGCATAGCCCAGGGCCACGCCCGTCGCGCTGAGCACGCCGGGGGCGGTTGCGGATTCGATCGCTGGATCGGGAAGCGCCATGGCAAGTCCCACGATTCAGGCCGCCTGTTGCTCGAGCGCGTGGATTTCCTTGCGCAGGTGCTTCAGGGCCGGCGTCACGATGGCGACGAACAGGGCTTCGCGCAGGCGGCGCTGGGCGGGATGACTCATCAGATAGCCGGCGGCGCCCGCGTGCAGCGCGGCGGATTGCGTGGCCCGCAGGCTGAGTTCGGATGCCCGGGCGCGGGCGCGCAGGATGTCCAGCGGCAGCGCGTCGAGCCCCAGGCGGGCCAGGCGCACGGTTTCCGACTGCAGCGCCTGCAGGTCGCGTTCCAGCGTCTCGTCCTGGTCGTCCAGGAAGGCGTTGACGTGGCTCAGGCGTTGATTGGTCGTGCGGATGGTTTCCAGGCTGGCTTGCGTCAGGCCCAGGCCCATGCCGATCTGCATCAGCAGGAAACCGGGCTTGATGCGGCCGATGTAGGCCTCGAAGGCCGTGGGTTCGGCCAGTACGTCTTCCGCAGGAATCCAGGCGTTCTTCAGGTGCACGCCGTAGGTGCCGGTGCCTTCCATGCCGGCGAAGGCCGGGCAGGGGCGCAGCGTCAGCGCGTCCGCACCCGGCGGCACGGCGAACATGATGTAGCCGCCTTCTTCCACGGCTGCGGCGGCAATCAGCAGATGGCCGGCGCCCAGGTTCGAGACCCAGGGCAGGGCGCCGTTGACACGGTAGCCGTCACCTTCGCGCCGCGCCCGCAGATTGATGCGTTCGATGCCGGCCAGATGCTTGACGCAGTTGGACATGCCGGTGCCGGCCAGGATTTCTCCCCGGGCGATGGGCGCCAGGTAGCGTGCGCGCGCAGCGGCGTTGTCCGTCTGCTGGAAATACCAGGCGCAGGCCGACTGGCACCAGGCCAGGAAGGCGGTGGAACCGCAGACGCGCCCGACCCGGGCGATGACCTCGATCTGGGCCGCGAGGTCCAGGCCCAGGCCGCCCGATCCGGCGGGCAGGGCGGCGCCGAAGCCGCTCAGGCGGCCCAGTGCGCGCATGAAGTCGCCCGGATACTGGCCCTGGTCGACGGCGTTCGCCAGGGGCGCCAGCGTGTCATGGATCAGGGCGTCGATGCCATCGCCGTGAACGGCGGGCAGCAGGTCGGTGGACATGCGGATCTCCAGGATCAGGCGTAGGCCTGCAGTTCCGGGTTGATGGGGGTGCGGGCCAGGTTGTTGGCGTAGTTGCACAGCGTGGCCAGGCTGACGCCCAGCACCACGTCCAGCGCCTGGGCGTCGCTGTAGCCTGCCGCGCGCAGGCCGGCCAGGGCCTCGTCGGGCACCTGGCCGCGATGTTCCAGGACCTGCAGGGTGAACTGCGCCAGGGCGTTCAGTTTGGGATCGGCCAGGGCCTGGGTGCCGCGCAGGGCCTCGACGAGTTCCTGGGGCAGTTGCAGCTTCTTGTAGGCGAGCTTGGTGTGGCCGGCGACGCAGAAGCCGCAACCGTTGTAGGTGGCGGCAGTGATCTGGACGACTTCGCGTTCGGTGGGCGTGAGGCTGTTGCGGCCGTTGATGGCGCCGACGACCTGGTAGGTTTCCAGGGCGGTGGGGGCATTGGCGAGGACGCCCAGCAGGTTGGGCAGGAAGCCGTTGGCCTGAGCGGCGGCGCGCAGGCGGTCCTGGGCTTCGGCGGGGGCGGATTCGACGGATTGGATGGGGAGGCGGCTCATGGCGCAGATCTTCTGAACGGGAAGTTATAAGACTTGCCCATTCTAAGGATCGCCATCCTCATACCGAACGAATATAAGAGTATTAAATTATTCAGCTATGGAATATGAAAGCTTGCGTAGCAAGAATTTCAGTGGTCGGGCGTCTGTCATGACCTCGGCCGATGCGCGCCCCGTTTCGGAACAGGCTTCGAACAGTCCCGAAACGGGGCGCACACCGTCCTGCCGAGAGGCGGGGCGCTGCCTCATGTGCCGCTGACCGAGGCCTGCCGTCCGTGAGCAATCAGGACGCCTCCAGCGCCTCGATCTCCGTCTGGATCTCCAGCCAGTCTTCCTCGTGGTTTTGAAGCGCCTTGCTCAGTTCACCGTGCTCGGCCATCAGGCCGGGGCGGGTGTCCTTGTGGCTGTCGGTGTAGAAGTCCGGGTCGGCCATCAGCGTGTCCAGTTCCGCCAGGCGGGCCTGGGCCTTGGCCATGGCGTCTTCGACTTTTTTCAGGCGCGTTTCAAGCGGTTTGCGGCGGGCGGCCAGTTCCTGGCGGGCCTGGGCTTGTTCGCGTCGCTGGGTCTTGCGGTCCTGGACGGGGGCGGGACCGGCTGCCGCGCGTGCGGTCTGGTTGCGCTGCGTCTGGCGCTGCTGCAGCCAGTCGCGGTAGTCCTCCAGGTCGCCGTCGAAGGGCTGGACCCGGCCGTCGGCGACGATCCAGAAATTGTCCACGGTGGTGCGCAGCAGGTGCCGGTCGTGGGAGACCAGCAGCACGCTGCCGGGGAATTCCGCCAGTGCGCGCGCCAGGGCTTCGCGGGTGTCCACGTCCAGGTGGTTGCTGGGCTCGTCGAGCAGCAGCAGATTGGGTTTGCGCCAGACGATCAGGGCCAGGGCCAGGCGGGCTTTTTCGCCGCCGGAAAAGGGCGCCACCGGCTGGCTGACCATGTCGCCGCCAAAGCCGAAGCCGCCCAGCATATTGCGCAGTTCCTGCTCGCGCGTGTCGGGGGCGATGCGCACGAAGTGCTGCAGCGGGCTGAGTTCCGGGTCCAGCACGTCCAGTTGCTGCTGGGCGAAATAGCCGATCTCCAGGCCCTTGGCCGGCCGGTAGCCGCCCGCCAGGGGTTCCAGTTCGCGGGCCAGGGTCTTGACCAGGGTGCTCTTGCCGGCGCCGTTGACGCCCAGGATGCCGATGCGGCTGCCGCCGCGCACCATCAGGCCGACGTCTTGCAGAATGGTGCGCGCGGCGCCGTTGCTGCCCGCCGGATAGCCCAGGGCGGCGTCTTCCAGGGTCAGCAGCACGTCGGGCGTCTGCACCGGTTCGGGCAGGCGGATGTCGATGCCCGATTCCACGGCCAGCGGCGCCAGGGTCTGCATGCGCGCCAGGGCCTTGACCCGGCTTTGCGCCTGCTTGGCCTTGCTGGCTTTGGCCTTGAAGCGGTCGATGAAGGACTGCAGGTGGGCCGCTTCGCGCGACTGGCGCTCGATGGTCAGGCGGTTCTGGCGCAGGCGCTCGGCGCGCTGTTCCAGAAAGGATTCATAGCCGCCCTTGTAGCGCACCAGCGACTGCTGCTCGAAATGCAGGATGACGCGCGCGACCGCATCCAGGAATTCGGTGTCGTGGGAAATCAGCAGCACCGTGCCCGGATAGCCGGCCAGCCAGCGCTCCAGCCACAGCATGGCGTCCAGGTCCAGGTGGTTGGTGGGCTCGTCCAGCAGCAGCAGATCGGACGGCGCCATCAGCGCGCGCGCCAGGGCGATCCGCATCTGCCAGCCGCCGGAAAAACTGGCGACCGGGCGAGCCCATTCGTCGGGAGCGAAACCCAGGCCGGCCAACAGCTGTTCGGCGCGCGAAGGCGCGCTCCAGGCTTCGGCATCGACCAGGGCGGATTCCAGTTCGGCGATCGCCTGACCCTGGTCCGGGTCCAGCGCGGCGCGGCGCGCCTGCAGTTCACGCAGGTGATGGTCGCCGTCGATGACGAACTCGCGCGCCGGGCGGTCGGTGTCGTGCAGAATCTGCTCGACGCTGGCCAGCCGCCAGGACGCGGGCATGTCCAGCGTGCCGGCGTCGGGGTCGATCTGCCCCTGCAATAAAGAGAACAGCGAGGACTTGCCCGCGCCGTTCTTGCCGACGAAGCCGACGCGCTCGCCGGGGTGGACGACGAATTCGGCGTTGTCCAGCAGGACCTTGACGCCGCGCCGCAGGGTCAGGCCGCTGGCGCGGATCACGAGGCGAGCTGCGCGCGGCGCAGCAGCAGGATCTGGTCGGTGGTGGCCTCGGTGTCCAGCCAGATGGGTTCCAGGCCGGGGAAGGCGGCCTCGAAGTGCGCCCGCTCGTGGCCGATTTCCAGCACCAGCAGGCCCTCGGGCGCCATGAGATCAGGCGCACCGGCCAGGATGCGGCGCACCAGGTCCATGCCGTCGTCGCCGCCGGCCAGCGCCAGCCGGGGTTCGTGCTTGTATTCGGGCGGCAGCGCCTTCATCGACTGTTCATTGACGTACGGGGGGTTGCAGACGATCAGGTCGTAGCGGCGGTCTGGCGGCACCTGGGACAGCAGATCGCTGCGCAGCGCCTGGACGCGATCCTGCAGGCCGTGCAGTTCGATGTTCGACTGCGCGACGGCCAGGGCGTCGGCGGACACGTCCACCGCGTCCACGGCGGCGTTGCCGAAGGCATGGGCCGCCAGGATCGCCAGGCAGCCCGAACCGGTGCACAGGTCCAGCACCTGTTCGACGGCGTCCGGATCGTCGATCCAGGGCGCCAGGCCTTCGGCCAGCAGTTCCGAAATCGGCGAGCGCGGCACGATCACGCGCTCGTCCACCAGAAAGCGTTCGCCCTGCAGCCAGGCTTCGCCCGTCAGGTAGGCGGCGGGCTTGCGCGTATTGATGCGTTCGTGGATCAGGTCGACGCAGCGTTGCCGCTCGCGTTCCAGCAGGCGCGCGTCCAGAAAGGGTTCGAGCGTGTCGGGCGGCAGATGCAGGCCGTGCAGCAGCAGGTAGACCGCCTCGTCCCAGGCATTGTCGCTGCCGTGGCCGAAGACCAGTTCGGCGGCGTGGAAGCGGCTGATGGACCAGCGCAGCAGGTCACGCAGGGTCAGGAGTTCAGTGTGGGGAGAGGGCATGGTGTGCAAAAGGAGTGTGGCCCGTCCGGCGGACGGGCGCAGTGCTCAGGCCAGCAGCTTTTCCAGCGTGCGGCGGTAAATGTTTTTCAGCGGCGCCAGGCTGTCCAGGGGAATGTGTTCGCCTGTCTGGTGAATCGTCTGATTCAGCGGGCCGAATTCGACGACCTGCGGGCAGATCCGGGCGATGAAACGCCCGTCCGAGGTGCCGCCGGTCGTGGACAGTTCCGCCTGGACGCCGGTTTCCTCGGCGATGGCGGTCTGCAAAGCCGCGCACAGTGTACCCCGGGGGGTCAGGAAGGGCAGGCCGCTGATCGTCCAGGCGATGTCGTAATCCAGGCCGTGGCGGTCCAGCAGCGCCGTCACGCGGGCCTGCAGCCCGTCCGGCGTGCTGGCGGTCGAGAAGCGGAAATTGCAGTCGATCGTCGCCGTGCCGGGGATGACGTTGCCCGCGCCGGTGCCCGCGTGCAGGTTCGAGACCTGGAACGTGGTGGGCGGAAAGTATTCATTGCCTTCGTCCCAGCGGACTGCGGCCAGTTCGGCCAGGGCGGGCGCCAGTTCGTGGATCGGGTTGCGGGCCAGGTGCGGGTAGGCCACGTGGCCCTGGACGCCGCGCACCGTGATCCGGGCCGACATCGAGCCGCGACGGCCGTTCTTGATCGTGTCGCCCAGCGCTTTCACCGAGGTCGGCTCGCCGACGATGCAGTAATCGGGCCGTTCATTGCGCGCTTCCAGGACGCTGCAGACGTGGACCGTGCCGTCGGTGGCCGGGCCTTCCTCGTCGGAAGTGATCAGCAGGGCGATCGAGCCCGGATGGCCGGGATGGGCGGCGATGAATTCCTCGGCCGCGACCACGAAGGCGGCGATCGAGGTCTTCATGTCGGCGGCGCCCCGGCCCACCAGCATGCCGCCGGCTTCCGTGGGAACGAAGGGCGGGCTGGGCCATTCGGCCTCCGGCCCGGTGGGGACGACGTCCGTGTGGCCTGCGAACACCAGCAAGGGGGCCGTCGTGCCGCGTCGCGCCCAGAGGTTGCTGACCGGGCCGCTGGGCAGCGATTCGCAGACGAAATCCAGCGGCTGCAGGCGTTCAGTGATCAGATCCTGGCAGCCCGCGTCGTCCGGCGTGACGGAAGGGCGGGCGATCAGTGCGCGGGCCAGTGTGCGGACGTCGGCGTCTGCCATGATGCGCGGCTCCTTGGAAGCGGTGAGCGGGTCTCAGGCCCGGAGCAGGTCGTTGATGCTGGTCTTGGCGCGGGTCTTGGCGTCCACCCGCTTGACGATCACCGCGCAGGCCAGGCTGTGGCTGCCGTCGGCGGCGGGCAGGGCGCCCGGCACCACGACGGACCCGGCCGGCACGCGGCCATAGTGGATCTCGCCGGTGGCGCGGTCATAGATGCGCGTGCTTTGGGAAATGAAGACCCCCATGGCCAGCACGGAATTTTCTTCGACGATGACGCCCTCGACGACTTCAGAGCGCGCGCCGATGAAGCAGTTGTCCTCGATGATGGTGGGGCCGGCCTGCAGCGGTTCCAGCACCCCGCCGATGCCCACGCCGCCCGACAGGTGGACGTGGCGGCCGATCTGCGCGCACGAACCCACCGTCGCCCAGGTGTCCACCATCGTGTCTTCGCCCACGCGCGCGCCGATATTGACGTAGGAGGGCATCAGCACCGCGCCGGGCGCGATGTAGGCGCCGCGCCGCACCGTGGCGGTCGGCACCACGCGAAAGCCGCCGCGCTGGAAATCGTCCGGGCCGTAGTCCTGGAATTTCAGCGGCACCTTGTCGTAATACAGTTGGGGCGCCTGGCCCACGATGCGGTTGTCCGCCAGGCGAAAGGACAGCAGCACGGCTTTTTTGATCCATTGGCGGACCTGCCACTGGCCGTCGATTTTTTCTGCGACGCGCAGCGTGCCGTCGTCCAGGCCGGCGATGACTTGGTCGACGGCCTGGCGCAGGGCGTCCGGCGCCTGGGCGGGATTCAGGGCCGCGCGGTCTTCCCAGGCGGTGTCGATGAGGCTCTCGAGGGCGGAATGCATGATGGCAGTGGGATTCTGAATTTGATGGAGAAAAGCCGAACCCTGAATTTTATCAGCGCAGTCCCGGCATGTCGGGAGCGTATTCAATCGGCTGTCAGGTGCGGTCCTGCCCGCTGGTCAGGCGGGGTGCCGGCGCTGCGGCGGGCAGGGGGCGCGACAGTGTTGTTGCATGGCATCAACCCGGCGCCGGAGGCCGTGCGGCGGCAGTACACTGTGATCCATTCCGAGCCGGCCTGCACGTCCTGTGCGGCCGGCTCGTTGCGGATACCTGCGGCCCCATCGGGGGCAGGCCCGGATTCAAAGGCCCTCCACCATGACATCGGCGACCCTTTCGCTTTTCCTGCTGACCTTTTTCCTGGTGTCGCTGACGCCGGGCATGTGCATGATGCTGTCGCTCAGCCTGGGGATGAGCGTCGGCGTGCGCCGCACCGCCTGGATGTGGGCGGGGGAACTGCTCGGCGTCGGCGTGGTCGCGGCGGCGTCCGTGCTGGGCGTCGCCACGGTGTTGCTGCAATATCCGCCGCTGTTCACCGCGTTCAAATGGGGCGGCGGCGCCTATCTGGTGTGGCTGGGCATCGAGATGTGGCGCTCCAGGGGATCTCTGGCGATCCCGGAAACGGCAGAGGGCGCCCAGGCGCCGCGCCGCCTGCAACTGGCCATGCAAGGGCTGGTGACGGCCATTGCCAATCCCAAGGGCTGGGCCTTTTTCATCGCCCTGCTGCCGCCTTTCCTGAATTTCGACCAGCCGATGGCCCCGCAACTGAGCCTGCTGCTGGCCATCATCCTGAGCATGGAACTGTGCTGCCTGATCCTGTATGCCATGGGCGGTTCGGTCGCCCGCAGGCTGCTGGCCAGCCGCTCCAATGTGCGGCTGATGAATCGCGTCTCCGGCGCCCTGATCGCCGGCATCGGCATCTGGCTGATGCTGGACTGATCTCAAGCGCCTGAACGATCACCCCCGGCTATCCTCCCAGCCGCCGCCGATCGCGCGGATGAGCTGCACCGCCGCATGCGCGCGCAGGCCGTCCAGTTGCACGACGGCGCGCCGATGCCGCAGCACTTCGCGGTCGGCGTCGATGACGTCCAGATAGCTCACGGACCCGGCCTCGTATTGCGTCTTGGACAGCTCGGCCGCGCGGGCTGCCGCGGCCACGGCGGTGTCCTGCACCTCGGTCTGCTCGCCCAGCAGGCGCAGCGAGGACAGGCCGTCCTCGACTTCTCCGAAGGCTTTGAGCACGCTCTGCCGGTACAAGGCCACGTCTTCCTCATAGCGGGCGCGGGCGCGGTCCACGCCGGCCTGGCGTCGGCCGCCGTCGAAGATCGGCATGCTCAGGGCCGTGCCGATCAGCGGGCCGAGCAGAAAGCTGCGGCTCGACCAGCGCAGCAGTTCGTCCAGTTCGGAGGACTCGAAGCCGAAGGAGCCGGTCAGGGCCAGTTGCGGGAACAGGGCGGCCCGGGCGGCGCCGACCCGGGCATTGGCGGCCGCCAGCGCTCTTTCGGCGGCGGCGATGTCTGGACGCCGTTCGAGCAGGGATGAGGGCAGCCCGGCCGGAATGCTCACCGCGATCCGGGCCAGCGGCTGATGCGACAGGGAGAAATCGGCGGGCGGGCGTCCCAGCAACACCGCCAGGCCGTGTTCGGCGGCGGCGCGTTGCCGCTCGACGCCCAGCGCCTCGGCGCGTGCCGCCGCCAGTTCGGAGCGGGCCCGCGCGACGTCGAGTTCGCTGATGTCGCCTTCCCGGAAACGGGTTTCGACCAGATCCAGGCTCAGGCGGCGCAGGGCGATCGTGTGCTCGTACAGCAGGGCTTCGCCGTCCAGTTGCCGGATCAGGAAGTAGGACTGCGCGACGTCGGCCTGCAGCGCCAGCAGCACGGAGTGGTACAGGGCCTGGGCGCGCTGGGTGTCGGCGCCGGCCGCATCGACTTCCGAGGCCACGCGGCCGAACAGATCGACCTCGTAGGACAGGCCGGCCTGCGCGCGCCAGAGCGTGGCCGTGCCGCCTGCGCTGGCGGGGTCTCCGGCCGCTTCGGAGGTCCGCTGGCGGTTGGCGCCCAGGCCGGCCGTCAACTCAGGAAAGCGGTCGGCGCGCGCGTTTTTCTGCAGGGCGCGCGCCTGCTTCACGCGCGCGGCGGCGGCCTGCAGGTCCTGGTTCGCCTGCATGGCGTGTTCCTGCAGGGCGTCCAGTGCCGGGTCCTTGAAAATGGCCCACCAGCGGCCCCGCGCCAGGTCGTCGGCCGGCTGGGCCGCCTTCCAGCGCTGCTGCTCGGCGGCGCTCAGGCGGGCCTCCTTGAAGGCGCCGGGCATTTCGACGGCGGGCCGCTCGTATGTGGGGGCGACGGAGCATCCGGCGAGCAGGGCGGTCAGCAGGCCCGACGCGGCGGCGTGGGAGAAGCGTGTGATCATGAGTGGAATTCCACGTGGGGGTTCGCGGCGGGAACGAGGGGGGGCGGGGCGTCCGGCTCGGCGGGGCGGGCCGGGGCGGATCGGCCGGCGAGCCGGCGCAACAGCACGTAGAACACCGGGGTCAGGTACAGGCCGAACAGCGTGACGCCCAGCATGCCGAAGAAGACGGCGATGCCCATCGCGTGGCGCATTTCCGCGCCGGCGCCCGTGGACAGCACCAGGGGCACGATCCCCATGATGAAGGCGATGGAGGTCATCAGGATGGGGCGCAGGCGCAAGCGGCTGGCTTCCCGCGCGGCTTGCGCCGCGGACAGGCCCTGCGCTTCCAGTTCGCGGGCGAACTCGACGATCAGGATGGCGTTCTTGCAGGCCAGGCCGACCAGCACCATGAGTCCGATCTGGGTAAAGATATTGTTGTCGCCGCGGGTCAGCCAGACGCCGGCCAGGGCGGCGAGCGCGCTCATGGGCACGATCAGGATCACGGCCAGGGGCAGGGTCAGGCTTTCATAGAGTGCGGCCAGGACCAGCAAGACCAGCAGGACGCTGATGGGGAACACCCAGATGCCTGCGTTGCCGGCCAGGATCTGCTGGTAGGTCAGATCCGTCCATTCGAACTTGATGCCTTTGGGCAAGGTCTCCGCCGCGATGCGTTCGGCCGCCGCCTGGGCTTCGCCGGACGAATAGCCGGGCGCGGGGCCGCTGTTGATGTCGGCGGCCGTGTAGCCGTTGTAGCGCACCACCATTTCCGGCCCGTAGGTCGGTGTCAGCGACACCAGAGAACCCAGCGGCACCATCGCGCCCGACGCGCTGCGCGTCTTCAGCCGCAGGATGTCCTCGGGGCTGGAGCGGAAGGGCGCGTCGGCCTGAGCCTTGACCTGGTAGACGCGGCCGAAGCGGTTGAAGTCGTTGATGTAGAGCGAGCCCAGGTAGATCTGCATGGTGTCGAACACGTTCGTGACCGGCACGCCCAATTGCTTGGCCTTGACCCGGTCGAGATCCACGTCGAGCTGCGGCACGTTGATCTGGTAGCTGGAAAAAGCGGGCCCCAATTCAGGCGTGTGCGCGGCTTTGTTCATAAAGGCCTGGGCCGCGTCGTTCAGGCGGTCGTAGCCCAGGCCGGCCGTGTCCTCGATCTGCAGCTTGAAGCCGCCGACCGTGCCCAGGCCCATCACGGGCGGCGGCGGGAATACTGCGATGAAGGCTTCCTGGATGCCGGAGAATTGCCGGCTCAGCGCGGCGGTGATGGCCTGCGCGGACGTCGACGCGTCCCGGCGCCGGTCGAACTCGTCGAGCGCGATGAAGACGACGGCCGCGCTCGCGCTGTTGGTGAAGCCGTTGATCGACAGGCCCGGGAAGGCGACGACGTTCTTGACGCCCGGCTGGGCCAGCGCGATGTCGCCCATGCGCCGGACCACGGCGTCCGTGCGTTCCAGCGAGGCGCCGCTGGGCAGTTGCGCGAAGCTGACCAGGTATTGCTTGTCCTGTCCGGGCACGAAACCGCTGGGGACGATATACGCGACTCCCGCCGTCAGCGCGAGCAGCACCAGATAGACCCCCAGAGTCGCGCCCTTGCGGCGCACGACGGCGCCCACGCCGCGCGCGTAGCCGTCGGAGGCCCGTCCGAACGTGCGGTTGAACGCGCGGAAAAAGCCGCCCAGGACGCGGTCCATGCCCCGGGTCAGCGCATCCGGCCTGGCGTCATGGGGTTTCAGCAGCAGGGCCGCGAGCGCCGGCGACAGCGTCAGGGAATTGAATGCCGAGATGACCGTCGAGAGGGCGATCGTCATGGCGAACTGTTTGAAGAACTGCCCGCTCAGCCCCGTCATGAACGCGAGCGGCACGAACACAGCGACCAGCGTCAGCGCGATGGCGATGATCGGGCCGCTGACTTCGCGCATGGCGCGATAGGTGGCGTCGCGGGGACTGTGGCCGGCCTCGATGTTGCGTTCGACGTTTTCGACCACCACGATGGCGTCGTCCACGACGATGCCGATCGCCAGCACGAGGCCGAACAGGGACAAGGCGTTGATGGTGTAGCCGAACGCCAGCATCAGGGAAAAGGTGCCGATGATCGAGACGGGCACCGCCAGCAGGGGGATGATGGAGGCGCGCCAGGTCTGCAGAAAGACGATGACCACGAGCACGACCAGGGCGATGGCTTCGAGCAGGGTCGACACGACCGCCTTGATGCTGGAGCGGACGAATTGCGTGGGGTCGTAGACGATGCGGCTTTCCAGCGAATCAGGGAAGTCGGCCGACAGTGCCTGCATGGTCTGGCGCACGGCGTCGGAAATGGCCAGGGCGTTGGCGCCCGGGGCCTCCATGATCGCCATGGCCACGGCCGGTTTGTTGTCCAGCAGGGACCGCAGGGCGTAGTCCGAGGCGGCGAGTTCGATGCGCGCCACGTCGCGCAGCCGGGTGACGCCGCCGTCGGCAGAGGATTTCAGGACGATGTCGCCGAATTCCTCCTCCGTGTGCAGGCGGCCCTGCGCGTTGACCGAGAATTGCATGGCGACGTCGGGGCTGCTGGGGGCCGCGCCGATGACCCCTGCGGCGACCTGCACGTTCTGTTCCCGGATGGCGGCGACGACATCGCTGGCCGTCAGGCCCCGCTCGGCGATTTTTTCCGGGTTCAGCCAGACGCGCATCGCGTAGTTGCCCGCGCCCCAGAGCTGCACTTCGCCCACGCCCGGGATCCGCGCCAGTTTGTCCTTGACGTTCAGGACGGCGTAGTTGCGCAGATAGGTCAGGTCATAGCGCTGGTCGGGCGAGACCAGATGCACGACCATCGTCAGGGTGGGGGTGGCCTTGACCGTCGTCACGCCCAGGCGCTGGACGTCCTCGGGCAGGCGCGGCAGGGCCTGCGCGACCCGGTTCTGCACCAGCTGCTGGGCCTTGTCGGGGTCCATGCCCAGGTGGAAATTGACCGTCACCGCCAGATTGCCGTCGCTGTTGGCCTGCGACTGCATGTACAGCATGTTCTCGACCCCGTTGATGGCTTCCTCCAGGGGCGCCGCCACCGTTTCGGCGATCACCTTGGGGTTGGCGCCGGGAAACTGCGCGCGCACGACGACCGAGGGCGGCACGACCTCCGGATATTCGGAAATCGGCAGACGGAAGACGGCGAGCAGGCCGGCCAGCAGGATCAGGACGGAGAGGACCGCGGCGAAGATCGGCCGGTCGATGAAGAATTTGGAAATGTTCATGTGGGGCTGCTCAGGATCGGTGCTGTGCATCCGGCGCCGGGCCGGGCAGGGGGGCGGCGTCGCCCGCCGCGAGTGCGCTGCCGTCGGCGCGGACCAGGGTCGGCTGCACGGTGTCGCCCGGCCGGATGCGCTGCAGGCCGTTCACGACGACCTGGTCGCCGGCCGCCAGGCCGCTCTGGACGACGCGCCAGCCTTCCCGGCTGGCGCCCAGGGTCACCTCCCGGTAGCTGACGGTATTGGCGGCGTCCACCAGCATGACGAAGCGCTTGGCCTGGTCGGTGCCGATGGCCTGTTCTCGCAGCAGGACAGCCTCGTGAGGCGCGCCCGCGCCCAGGCGGACCCTGGCGTAGAGGCCGGGCCGCAGCCGGCCGTCCGGGTTGTCGAACAGCGCCCGCACGCGGATCGTTCCCGTCTGGGGGTCGAGGCTGTTGTCCAGAAACGCCAGCCGGCCCTGACGGGGGTATCCCTGCTCATTGGCCAGTCCCATGGACACGGGGACGGTCGCCCCGGCGCCCGTGGCCGCCGCGCCGTTCATGCCCAGAAAAGCCTGTTCGTCCATCTCGAACGAGGCGTAGAGCTGCGAGACGGAGACCATGGTGGTCAGCGGCCGCGCGTTGCCGCGATCGACGACGTTGCCTTCGGTCGCTTCGGCCTTCGAGACGCGTCCGCTGATGGGGGCGACGATGCGGGTGTGCTCCAGATCGAGCCGCGCCGACTGCAGTGCGGCCTGCGCGGCCTGCACGCGGGCCGAGGCCTCGCGGGCGGCGTTGCGTTTTTCCTCGAAGTCCCGCCGGGCGATGGCGTTGCCGGCGAGCAGGCGCTGGGCCCGGGCCAGGTCCGCGCCGGTATAGGCGGCTTGCGCGGTGGCTGCCGTCAACTGCGCCTGCGCTTCATCGACGGCGGCCTGATAGGGACGCGGGTCGATGGTGAAGAGCGGGTCGCCGCGCCGGACCAGCGCGCCGTCCTGGAAATGGACCTGGGTCAGGGTGCCGGACACCAGGGGGCGGATTTCGACCCGGTCCACGGCTTCCAGGCGGCCGGAATATTCGTGCCAGTCCGTGATGGCCTGGTACCGGACCGTGGCGACGTCCACCTGGATTGCGGGCGCCGGGGGCGGCTTGCCGCCGCCGGCGGGTGTGCCGACGCTTTCGCGCATCAGCAGCACACCGCCGGCGAGCAGCAGTCCGGCCAGCGCAAGGGCGACGTGTCGTGCTTGGAAAGAAGGCATGGCGGGATTCCTTTTGAAGAGTGCGCTATTATTTGTTATTCGCAAATTTGGATAAATATCCAATTTTTGTTATCACTGTTCAAATACAGCAAACAATGGCACGCAGCCCGCCTGGCCGCGCGCCCGGAGCACCGAGATGGATCATCTGCAAGCCATGCGCGTCTTCACGCGGGTCGTCGATGCCAACAGCTTCACCCTGGCCGCTGACAGCCTGGGCATGCCCAGGGCCACCGTGAGCACGATCATCCGCAAGCTTGAAAAACACCTGGGGGCGCAACTGCTGAACCGCAGCACCCGCCGTCTGAGCCTGACGCCGGACGGTGCGTCCTACTATGAGCGCTGCACCGGCATCCTGGCCGACGTCGATGATGCGGAATCGTCTTTCCGTGACCGTGCGCGCGGCCCGCGCGGCCGCCTGCGCATCGATGCGCCGCCCTACCTGGGCCGGTTGGTGCTGATGCCCAGGCTGTGCGAATTCCACCATCGCTATCCGGAGATCGAACTGGTGGTCGGCATGAGCGATCGGGTGGTCGATATGGTGCAGGAGGCCGTCGACTGCGTGCTGCGGATCGGAGAATTGCGGGATTCCACGCTGATCGCCAAGCGCATCGGCGTTTTCAGGACGCTGACGTGCGCGGCGCCGTCCTATCTCGAGCGCTTCGGGACACCGGAGCGTATCGAGGACCTGAGCCGTCACCAAGCCGTCAATTATTTTTTGGCGCGGACTGGGCGCACAGTGGACTGGAGCTTCCAGGTGGAAGGTGAAATCGTGAATGTCCCGATGAAAAGCACCCTGTCCGTCAACGATGCCGAGGCCTGCGTCAGCGCCGGGCTGGCCGGGTTCGGCATGATCCAGCCGCCGCGTTACATGGTCCAGCCGCATCTGGATTCAGGCGAGCTGATCGAGGTCCTGGAGCCTTGGGCGCCGCCGCCGATGCCGATCTCCGTCGTCTATCAGCAGAGCCGGCACCTGTCTTCCAAGGTCCACGTGTTCGTCGACTGGATCACCGAGGTTTTCCAGGGGTGCGTGCTGATGGAAAAATGCCGGGGCAACTATCCGCTGGATCAGAACTGCCGGTTTGCGTGCGAGGGGGCGACGTCCAACGGGCTGCAGGAAATCATGGAGCGGCAGAACCTGCTGGAAAGCGCGTACTAGGCCGGGCGTTTCGGTGGCTGGAAGCAGGGGGGCGCGAAGCCTGGAGGGGAGATGGAAGCCGCGTGGTGCGAACGGAGAGACTTGAACTCTCATGCCTTGCGGCGCCAGAACCTAAATCTGGTGCGTCTACCAATTCCGCCACGTTCGCCAGACAAGCCAATCATTATAACGTGATTCGGCGGGCGTTTCGGGACGCCTACGAGGCTTTCCACTTTCCGCTAAAATACCCCGTTTATTGTTCATCTTTCAATAGGTTCCGAATGCAGCCCGTGGTTGAAAAATTGTCCGGCCTGGAGCGCCGCGTTGATCTGACCGTCTCGGTCGCCGACATCGAAAAAGAAGTCCAGGCGCAGCTCAAGCGCGTCGCCAAGACGGCGAAGGTGCAGGGCTTCCGTCCCGGCAAGGCGCCCCTGTCGGTCATCGAACGCAGCCATGGCCCGTCGGTCCGCTATGACGTGATCAACAGCCAGATCGGCAAATCCCTGGATAAGGTGATCGAGGACGCCAAGCTGCGCGTGGCCGGCACCCCCAACCTGGAACCCAAGGTCGACGAGACCGAAGAAGGCGTGATGTCGTTTTCCGCCACCTTCGAGGTCTATCCCGAGATCACGCTGCCGGACCTGGCTGCCCTGAAGGTCACCCGCAATACCGTGCAGGTGGGCGATGCCGAAGTGCAGCAGACCATCGACATCCTGCGCCGCCAGCGCACGGTCTTCAAGCCGGCTGCCGACCGCGCCGCCCAGAGCGGTGATCGCGTCACCCTGGACTTCGCCGGCACCATCGACGGCGTGGCCTTCGAAGGCGGCACCGCCCAGGACTTCCCCTTCGTGCTGGGCCAGGGCCGCATGCTGCCCGAATTCGAAGCCGCCGCGACCGGCCTGAAGGCCGGCGAGACCAAGGTCTTCCCGCTGGCCTTCCCGGAAGACTACGGCAGCCCCGCCGTGGCCGGCAAGACGGCTGAATTCACGATTACCGTGAAGGAAGTCGCCGAGCCCGAACTGCCCGAGATCGACGCCGACTTCGCCCGCGCCCTGGGCCAGGCCGAAGGCGATGTGGACGCCCTGCTGGCCGATGTGCGCACCAATGTCGAACGCGAAGCCCAGGCCCGTGCGAAAAACCGCACCAAGGCCAGCGTCATGGACGCCCTGGCGGCCGCCTGCGATTTCGATCTGCCCAAGGCCCTGGTGGACGGCGAAGTCGCCAACCGCACCGCCGCCGCGCGCGAGGAACTGAAGCAGCGCGGGCTGCCCAACGCCGACAGCATCCCCATCCCGGAAGACACCTTCCGTCCGGAAGCCGAGCGCCGCGTGCGCCTGGGCCTGCTGGTCAGCGAACTCGTCCAGTCCGCCGACCTCAAGGCCAAGCCGGAACAAGTCCGCGCCCGCATCGAAGAGTTCGCCAAGAGCTACGAGCAGCCCGCCCAGGTCGTGGCCTACTACCTGTCCGACCGCCAGCGTCGTGCCGAGATCGAATCGCTGGTCCTGGAAGACAATCTGGTCGACCACGTGCTGGCGGCCGCTCAGGTGGCTGACGAGGCCGTTGATTTTGATACTTTGATGGGTGCCCGCTGAGATGAACCGGTTCACCGATTTCTACGCGTCGATGTACGGCGGGGACTCGGTCGTCCCCACCGGCCTGGGCTACGTGCCCATCGTCATTGAGCAGTCCGGTCGCGGCGAGCGGTCCTACGACATCTATTCGCGCCTGCTGCGCGAACGGGTGATTTTCTTCGTGGGTCCGGTCAACGACCAGTCGGCCAATCTGGTCGTGGCGCAGTTGCTGTTCCTGGAATCGGAGAACCCTGACAAGGACATCTCGCTGTACATCAATTCCCCGGGCGGCTCGGTCTACGCCGGCATGGCGATCTTCGACACCATGCAGTTCGTCAAGCCCGAGGTCTCCACCCTGTGCACCGGCCTGGCCGCCAGCATGGGCGCGTTCCTGCTGGCTGCGGGCGCCAAGGGCAAGCGCTACGCGCTGCCGAATTCGCGCATCATGATCCACCAGCCCTCGGGCGGCGCCCAGGGCCAGGCCTCGGACATCCAGATCCAGGCCAAGGAAATCCTCAGCCTGCGCGAACGCCTGAACGGCATTCTGGCCGAACGCACCGGCCAGGACATCGAGCGCATCGGTGTGGACACCGAACGCGACAATTTCATGTCCGCCGACGAAGCGCGGGAATACGGACTGATCGACAAGGTATTGGTTTCGCGCACTGACGAAATCAAGTGATTGGATAGCCATGACCGAAAAAAAAGGTTCCAGCGAGGACAAGGCGCTGCATTGCTCCTTCTGCAACAAAAGCCAGCACGAAGTCCATAAGCTGATCGCCGGGCCTTCCGTCTTCATCTGCGATGAATGCATCAGCCTGTGCAACGACATCATCCGCGAAGAGTCCCAGGACGCGGCACGGGCCGCCGTGCGCAAAGAACTGCCCACGCCGCAGGAAATCAAGTCCTTTCTGGACGGCTACGTCATCGGCCAGGAAACGCCCAAGCGCAATCTGGCGGTGGCGGTCTACAACCACTACAAGCGCATCCGCTACCAGGACGCCAAGGACGGCGACGTCGAACTGTCCAAGAGCAACATCCTGCTGATCGGGCCGACCGGTTCGGGCAAGACCCTGCTGGCGCAGACGCTGGCGCGCATGCTGGACGTGCCTTTCGTGATGGCCGACGCCACCACCCTGACGGAAGCCGGCTACGTCGGCGAGGACGTCGAGAACATCATCCAGAAGCTGCTGCAGAACTGCAACTACGAGGTTGAAAAGGCCCAGCGCGCCATCATCTACATCGATGAAATCGACAAGATTTCGCGCAAGTCCGACAACCCCTCCATCACCCGCGACGTGTCGGGCGAGGGCGTGCAGCAGGCGCTGCTGAAGCTCATCGAAGGCACGGTCGCCTCGGTGCCGCCGCAGGGCGGGCGCAAGCACCCCAACCAGGACTTCGTCCAGGTCGACACCACCAACATCCTGTTCATCGTCGGCGGCGCCTTCGATGGTCTGGAAAAGATCATCCGTGATCGCAGCGAACGCTCCGGCATCGGCTTTGCCGCCACGGTGCGCGCGCGTTCCGAGCGCGGTGTGGGCGAACTGTTCGCCGAGGTCGAGCCCGAAGACCTGATCAAGTTCGGCCTGATCCCGGAACTGGTCGGCCGCCTGCCGGTGGTCGCCACCCTGGAAGAACTGACCGAGGATACGCTGGTGCGCATCCTGACCGAGCCGCGCAACGCGGTGGTCAAGCAGTTCCAGAAGCTGTTCGAGATGGAAGACGTCGAACTCGACGTGACTCCCGAGGCCCTGACGGCGATCGCCCGCCGGGCCATCAAGCGTCGCACCGGCGCCCGCGGCCTGCGTTCCATCATGGAACAATCGCTGCTCAGCACGATGTACGAACTGCCTTCGCGTCAGGACATCAACCGCGTGGTCCTGGAAAAGGACGCGGTCGAAGGGCAGGACACGCCGACGCTGGTCAAGGGGCCCCGGCCCGAGCGCCAGGTCGAAGAAAAGCCGCTGCGCTCGGCCGCCGCCTGATCTTGCATCCGGTCGCTGTTCCCGTCCTCCGGACGGGGCAGCCCGGAGCCGGTTCCCGTATACTGGCCGTGTGCCCCGGCTCTTGAAAAGCGTCCGTCCGGCACCATATTCATCAGCAGGCACTATACGAAAAAGGAAGCCCGCGCTTCCTTTTTCTTTCAGATTCAATCGTTTGAGGAATCCACCATGTCTGCTAGCCAGATTCTGACTCAGGAACCTGTGGAACTGCCGTTGCTGCCTTTGCGCGACGTCGTGGTCTTTCCCCACATGGTCATCCCGCTGTTCGTGGGACGGCCGCGTTCCATCAAGGCGCTCGAACTGGCCATGGAGGCCGGCAGCAGCGTCATGCTGGTGGCCCAGAAATCCGCCGGCAAGGACGAACCCACGCCTGACGATCTGTACGAGATCGGCTGCGCGGCCAACATCCTGCAGATGCTGAAACTGCCCGACGGCACCGTCAAGGTGCTGGTCGAAGGCTTGCAGCGCGCCCGCATCCACGAAGTCACCGACGCCGAAACCCATTTCGCGGCGAGCGTCTCCGGCATCGCCGAAGACCAGTCCGGCCAGGCCGAGGCTGAAGCCCTGCGCCGCGCCGTCGTGGCCCAGTTTGAACAGTACGTCAAACTGAACAAGAAGATCCCCCAGGAAATCCTGACTTCGCTGTCGGGGATCGAGGACGCCGGCCGTCTGGCCGACACCATCGCCGCCCATCTGCCCCTGAAGATCGAGCAGAAACAGTCCCTGCTCGACATGCCCGGTGCTGCACAGCGCCTGGAGGCGCTGCTGGCCCAACTGGAATCGGAAATCGAGATCCTGCAGGTCGAAAAGCGCATCCGCGGCCGTGTCAAGAAGCAGATGGAAAAGAGCCAGCGCGACTACTATCTGAACGAGCAGGTCAAGGCCATCCAGAAGGAATTGGGCGAAGGCGAAGAAGGCGCCGACATCGAGGAGCTCGAACGTCGCATCGCCTCGGCGCATCTGCCCAAGGAAGCTCGCAAGAAGGCCGACGCCGAACTGAAGAAGCTCAAGCTGATGTCGCCCATGTCGGCCGAGGCCACCGTGGTGCGCAACTACATCGACACGCTGGTGGGCTTGCCGTGGCGTAAAAAGAGCCGCGTCAACAATGCCCTGCGTAATGCCGAGGAAGTCCTCGACGCCGATCACTACGGCCTGGAAAAGGTCAAGGAACGCATCGTCGAATACCTGGCGGTGCAGCAGCGCGTGGACAAGCTCAAGGCGCCGATCCTGTGCCTGGTCGGCCCCCCGGGCGTGGGCAAGACCTCGCTGGGCCAGTCCGTGGCCCGTGCGACCAATCGCAAGTTCGTGCGCATGGCGCTGGGCGGCGTGCGTGACGAGGCCGAAATCCGCGGCCATCGGCGCACCTACATCGGTTCCATGCCGGGCAAGATCCTGCAGAACATGACCAAGGTCGGCGTGCGCAATCCGCTGTTCCTGCTCGACGAGATCGACAAGCTGGGCGCGGATTTCCGCGGCGACCCGTCCTCGGCCCTGCTGGAAGTGCTCGATCCGGAACAGAATCACACCTTCCAGGATCACTACATCGAGGTCGATTTCGACCTGTCGGATGTGATGTTCGTGGCGACCAGCAATACGCTGAACATTCCGCCGGCCCTGCTGGACCGGATGGAAGTCATCCGCCTGTCGGGCTACACCGAAGACGAGAAGGTCCACATCGCCTTCGACCACCTGCTGCCCAAGCTGATGAAGAACAACGGCGTGAAGGACGGCGAACTGAGCATTTCCGAGGACGCCATCCGCGACATCGTGCGTTATTACACGCGTGAAGCCGGGGTGCGCGCGCTGGAACGCGAAGTCTCCAAGATCTGCCGCAAGGCCGTCAAGCGTCTGCTCAGCAATCCTGCCGAGTCGGCCCGCAAGACCAACGACCAGGCCGCCATCGTGGTCAACGCCGCCAATCTGAACGATTTCCTGGGGGTGCGCCGCTACAATTTCGGCGTGGCCGAAAAGGAAGACAAGGTCGGCCAGGTCACCGGTCTGGCCTGGACGGAAGTCGGCGGCGACCTGCTGACCATCGAGGCGGCCGACATGCCGGGCAAGGGCGCGGTCCTGCGCACGGGCTCGCTGGGCGACGTGATGAAGGAATCGGTCGAGGCCGCCCGCACTGTGGTGCGCGCCCGCGCCCGTAAGTGGGGCATTGCGGATCAGGCCTTCGAAAAGCGCGATCTGCACATCCACTTTCCGGAAGGCGCCACGCCCAAGGACGGTCCTTCGGCCGGGGCCGCGATCACCACGGCCATGGTGTCGGCGCTGACCGGCATTCCGGTGCGGGCCGACGTCGCCATGACGGGGGAAATCACCCTGCGCGGCGAGGTGCTGGAGATCGGCGGCCTGAAGGAAAAGCTGCTGGCGGCGCATCGCGGCGGCATCAAGACCGTGATGATCCCCGAGGAAAACGTCAAGGATCTGGCTGAAATCCCGGACAACGTGAAAAACCACCTGGAAATCATCCCGGTGCGCTGGATCGACCGGGTGCTGGAAGTCGCCTTGCAGCGCATGCCCGTGCCTTTGTCAGACGAAGAAGTCGCTCGTCTGGCGGCCGAGGCGGTGGCTGCCGCCAAGCCGGTTGAATCCGGCAGCGGCGGGGTGATGAAGCACTGATTTCTTTCGGCGCTTCCCAGCAAAAAGGCCTGTGTTTGTTGAAAACACAGGCCTTTGTTTTGATTGAATCAATGCAGCGCGGTCGTGCGGATCAGGCCGACGGCGATGCCTTCGATGGCGAAGTCGTCGCCGGGTCCGACGTCGATCGGCTGGAAGTCCGGGTTTTCGGGCAGCAGGCGGATGCGGCGGCCCTGGTGGTCCAGGCGCTTGACGGTCACGTCGTCGCCCAGGCGGGCGACCACGATCTGGCCGTGGCGGGCCTGGGGCGTGCTGCGCACGGCCAGCAGGTCGCCGTCCAGGATGCCGGCATCGCGCATGCTGCTGCCGCGCACGCGCAGCAGATAATCGGGGGCCGCCTCGAACAGGTGGGGGGCCAGGGGGATTTCGCGTTCGACGTGTTCGGCCGCCAGGACGGGGCTGCCGGCGGCGACGCGGCCCACCAGCGGCACCAGGCGGTTGTCGGCCGGTTCGATCCAGGTCGGGGCGCCGGGCAGGGGGCCGGGCGTGCGGCCTGGCGCCGGACGGGATGTGCGCCCGACCGCATCGGTGGTCCCGGTGGCGTCGGCCGCATGGATATCGTCGGCCGTGGAGGCGGACTGGGCCTGTCCGGTGAGCTGGATGCCGCGCGAGGTGCCGGCCGACAGCAGGACGTACCCCTTGCGTTCCAGCGCGCGCAAATGGTCTTCAGCGGCGTTGGCCGAGCGAAAGCCCAGTTCACGGGCGATTTCGGCCCGGGTCGGGGGGCGGCCCGTCTGTTGCATGGATTGCCGGATGAGATCCAGGATCTGGGACTGTCGGGCGGTGAGTTTCAGGGCCATGTCGAGGTACTGGATGGAAACACAGCCTGTATTGTGACGGAAGGCCGAGTGCGGCGCAAGCGGGAGGCCGCTGCAGCGCCGGAAACGACGACGGGACCCTCGCAAGGGTCCCGCCGGGCGACTGCGCATCAAACGCGCCGGCCCGCAAGCCGACGCGCGAGAACGATCAGTTCTTGATCACCTGGGCCACGGCCTGGGCGACGTAGTCGATGTTGCCGCTGTTCAGGGCGGCCACGCAGATGCGGCCGCTGCCCACGGCATAGATGCCGAATTCTTCGCGCAGGCGGTCCACCTGGGCCTTGGTCAGGCCGGAGAACGAGAACATGCCGCGCTGGGCCTTGACGAAGCTGAAGTCCTGGTCCACGCCCTGGGCCTGGATCTTTTCGACCAGTTGGTGGCGCATGGTGCGGATGCGATCGCGCATGCCGGCCAGTTCTTCGGACCACTGGGCGTACAGTTCGGGCGTGTTCAGCACGGTCGAGACCATGGCGCCGCCGTGGGTGGGCGGGTTGGAGTAGTTGGTGCGGATGACGCGCTTGAGCTGGCTGAGCACGCGGGCGCTTTCCTCGTCGCCGCCGGTCACCAGGGTCAGGGCGCCGACGCGCTCGCCGTACAGCGAGAAGGACTTGGAGAACGAGGAACTGATGAACATGGTCATGCCCAGGTCCGCGAACAGGCGCACCACGGCGGCGTCTTCTTCGATGCCGGCGCCGAAGCCCTGGTAGGCGATGTCCAGGAAGGGCACCAGTTGACCGGCCTGCAGCGTGCGGGCGATTTCCTGCCACTGGTCCAGGGTAGGATCGACGCCGGTGGGGTTGTGGCAGCAGGCGTGCAGCACGACGACGGTGCCGGCGGGCAAGGCGCGCAGCGAGGCCAGCATGCCGTCGAAGTTCAGGCCGTGCGTGGCGGCGTCGTAGTAGTCATAGTGGACGATGGGGAAGCCGGCGGCGCTGAACAGGGCCTGGTGGTTGTCCCAGCTGGGGTTGCTGATGGCGACCTGGGCCTGGGGCAGAATCCGCTTCAGGAAGTCGGCGCCGATCTTCAGCGCGCCGGTGCCGCCCAGGGTCTGGACCGTCAGCGAGCGGTGTTCGGCGATCAGCGGCGAACCGGCGCCCAGCAGCAGGGTGCGGGCGCCCGTGTTGTAACCGGGGATGCCGTCGATCGGCAGGTAGTTGCGCGGTGCGGCCTGTTCGAACAGGCGGGCTTCGGCCTGGCGGACGGCTTTCAGCAGGGGGATGTGGCCCGCGTCGTCATAGTAGACGCCGACGCCGAGATTGACCTTGGTGGACCGGGTGTCGGCCTTGAATTGTTCGTTCAGGCCCAGGATGGGGTCGCGCGGAGCGAGTTCGACAGATGCGAAGATGGAGGACATGGTTACCGGGAGGACAAAGGAGAGGAGTCTTGGGAACCTCTGAACGCTCGACTTATGCAGAGGTTCCTTTGGTCACGTGGGCCAACAGTGTGATAATAAGGGGTTTACCCGAACAGTGTCTAGTTGAGCCCATGTCCCATCAGGTCGAAATCCAACAGGGCCAGTCCCCGGATGCCCCCGAGGCTGTGCCGGGGTTCGTCCAGTATCCGGACAGCCCGTTCCAGTTGTTCCAGCCCTATCCGCCGGCCGGCGACCAGCCGGCCGCGATCGACGCGCTGGAAGAGGGCGTGCGCGATGGGCTCATGTGCCAGACCCTGCTGGGGGTGACGGGTTCGGGCAAGACCTACACCATGGCCAATCTGATCGCCCGCACCGGACGCCCGGCCATCGTGCTGGCGCCCAACAAGACCCTGGCCGCTCAGTTGTACGCCGAAATGCGTGAATTCTTCCCCCGCAATGCGGTGGAATATTTCGTGTCTTACTACGATTACTACCAGCCTGAGGCCTATGTGCCTTCGCGCGACCTGTTCATCGAGAAAGACTCGTCCATCAACGAGCACATCGAGCAGATGCGTCTGTCGGCCACCAAAAGCCTGCTGGAACGCCCCGACACCATCATCGTGGGCACCGTGTCCTGCATTTACGGGATCGGCAATCCGGGCGACTACCACGCGATGGTGCTGACGCTGCGCACCGGCGACCGGGTCGGCCGCCAGGAAGTCCTGGCGCGGCTGGTGTCCATGCAGTACGAACGCAACGATATGGAGTTTTCCCGGGGGACTTTCCGGGCGCGCGGCGAGGTCATCGATGTTTTTCCGGCCGAACACGCCGAACAGGCCCTGCGTATCACGCTGTTCGACGACGAGATCGAGTCCCTGGACCTGTTCGACCCTCTGACGGGCAAGCCGGTCCAGAGTCTGGTGCGGTTCACGATCTTCCCCAGCTCGCACTACGTGACGCCGCGCGAGACCGTGCTGCGCGCCATCGAGACCATCAAGGTAGAACTGCGCGACCGGCTGGCCGAGCTGACCGAGGCCGGCAAGCTGGTCGAAGTCCAGCGGCTGGAACAACGCACCCGCTTCGACCTGGAAATGCTGCAGGAACTGGGCTTTTGCAAGGGCATCGAAAACTATTCGCGGCATCTGTCGGGGGCCTTGCCGGGTGAACCGCCGCCGACCTTGATCGACTATCTGCCCGCCAACGCCCTGATGTTCATCGACGAGAGCCACGTCACGATCGGCCAGTTGGGCGGCATGTACCGGGGCGACCGGTCGCGCAAGGACACGCTGGTGCAGTTCGGCTTCCGGCTGCCTTCGGCGCTGGATAACCGGCCTTTGCGCCTGGAGGAATTCGAGGCGCGCATGCCGCAATGCGTGTTCGTGTCCGCCACGCCCGGCCCCTACGAAGCCGAGCATGCGGACCAGGTGGTCGAGCAGGTCGTGCGTCCGACCGGCCTGGTGGACCCGGAGGTCGATCTGCGTCCGGCCGTCACCCAGGTCGACGACCTGCTGGGCGAGGCCAAGCTGCGCATCGCGCGCCACGAACGGGTGCTGGTCACCACGCTGACCAAGCGCATGGCCGAGGACTTGACGGAATATCTGGGGGAAAGCGGCCTCAAGGTCCGCTACCTGCATTCCGACATCGACACGGTGGAACGGGTCGAGATCATCCGTGACCTGCGCCTGGGGACTTTTGACGTGCTGGTCGGGATCAACCTGCTGCGCGAAGGCCTGGACATCCCGGAGGTCTCCCTGGTGGCGATCCTGGATGCTGACAAGGAAGGCTTTCTGCGTTCGGAGCGCAGCCTGATCCAGACCATCGGCCGGGCGGCGCGCAATCTGAACGGGCGCGCCATCCTGTACGCCGACCGGGTGACCGACTCCATGCGCCGCGCCATGGATGAGACGGCCCGCCGCCGGGAAAAGCAGCAGGCCTTCAACCTCGAACACGGCATCACCGCCAGGGGCGTCAGCAAGGCGGTGCGCGACCTGATCGACGGGGTGGCTGTGACTGCGGCGGCGACGCCTGCCGGCGCCGGGTACGACGAGTCGGCCCTGCATGACGAGAAATCCCTGGCGCGGGAAATCCGCCGCCTGGAACAGCGCATGAACGAGCATGCCCGCAACCTGGAATTCGAGCAGGCGGCTGCGGTGCGCGACACCCTGCGCACCTTGAAGGCCCGCGCCTTGATGGAGTGAGGGGCCGACCGAGGGGCTGTTTCGGAAGTGCTTCAAGTATCAGGTTTTTTTGTGGTTTTCCCCAGAAAATGCTTGCCAAATTCCGGGTTTTCCCGCACACTTTCACCTATCATGCATAAGGTACTTTTTGTCTGTACGGGCAATATCTGCCGTTCTCCCACTGCCCAGGGCGTCTTCCAGCACATCGTCGATGAGGCCGGTCTGTCCGACGCGATTGCCGTCGATTCCGCCGCGACTCACCACTTCCATGTGGGTGAGGCGCCGGACGCGCGCGCCCAGACTGCCGCGCGCAAGCGTGGCTATGATCTGTCGTCGCTGGTGGCTCGCCAGATCCGCGCCGAAGACTTCCGCGATGCCGACCTGATTCTGGCCATGGACTGGGAAAACCTGTCCGCGCTGCAGCAGCAGTGCCCCAAGGTCTACCAGCACAAGCTCATGCTGTTGATGCGCTTCTCGAACGAATTCGAGGAAGCCACCGTGCCCGATCCTTACTATGGCGGTCCCGAAGGCTTCAACAAGGTCCTGGACTACATCGAAGACTCCTGCCAGGGCGTCCTCGAACTGGTGCGCAAGCGCGCGCTGCAGTATCAGGCTGCCTGATCGATTCCTCCTTTCTCGTGCAAAAAGGGCGCCTGAGGCGCCCTTTGCATATCCGGGGATGCCGTGTCGGGCGGGCGAGCGAACCCTTGCCTGCAATATGGTCAAAATTGACAAGCATCAAGTTTTGTTAATTTACATCGCTTAAAACCGAGTGTTTTAGTCGGGTAAAAGGGTACACTTGACTTGAACAGTCGGGTATTCGCCACATCCGGGAATGCTTCGCACCCACAGAGGACTTCACCATGCGTTTGACGACCAAAGGGCGTTTTGCCGTGACGGCCATGATCGATCTGGCTTTGCGCCATCACAGTGGACCGGTGACGCTGGCCGCCATCAGCGCGCGCCAGAACATTTCCCTGTCTTATCTGGAGCAGTTGTTCGGCAAGCTGCGCCGGCACGAACTGGTCGACAGCGTGCGCGGCCCGGGAGGCGGCTACACGCTGGCCCGGCATGCGCGTGACATTTCCGTGGCGGACATCATCTTTGCCGTCGACGAGCCCCTGGATGCCACGAGCTGCGGCGGCAAGGAAAACTGCGACATCGGCCGCAACGGGCAGAGCGGCAAGTGCATGACCCACGACCTGTGGGCGACTTTGAGTCGTAAAATGCTGGAATACCTGGACTCGGTTTCGCTGCAGGATCTGGTTGATCAGCAGCGCTTGCGCGAATGGCAGGAATCCGGCCACATGCGTCACGGCCGCACGACCATCCCGATTACGCCGATGGCGGCTGATTCCCAGGCCCAGGAGCCCGTATCGGCCTGATTTCCCGGAGTTTCAATGCCTCATCTGCCCCCGGATCGCCCGCTTTATCTGGACTATTCCGCCACCACGCCCGTCGACGAACGCGTCCTCCAGGCCATGTTGCCCTGGCTGAGCGAACGCTTCGGCAATCCGGCGTCGAACAGTCACGCCTGGGGCTGGGATGCGGAAGAGGCCGTCGAACGGGCCCGGGCTCAGGTCGCGGGTTTGATCCATGCCGATCCGCGCGAGATCGTCTGGACTTCCGGCGCCACCGAGTCCGACAATCTGGCGATCAAAGGCGCGGCGCATTTCCATTCCGGCCGGGGCAAACACATCGTCACGGTCCGCACCGAGCACAAGGCGGTGCTGGATCCCTGCCTGGAACTCGAACGCCAGGGCTTTGACGTGACCTGGCTGGACGTGGATGCCCACGGACTGGTCAGTCCCGGTGCGCTGGCCGCCGTGCTGCGCCCCGATACGATTCTGGTCTCGGTGATGCTGGTCAACAACGAAATCGGCGTCATCCAGGACGTTGCCGCGCTGGCGGCGCTGTGCCGTGCGCGCGGCATCCTGTTTCACACCGACGCCGCCCAGGCCACCGGCAAGCTGGCGGTGGACGTCGAGGCGCTGGGCGTGGACCTGATGTCCCTGTCGGCGCACAAGACCTACGGTCCCAAGGGCGTCGGCGCGCTGTATGTGCGCCGCAAGCCGCGCGTGCGCCTGGAGGCCCAGATTCACGGCGGCGGCCACGAGCGCGGTCTGCGCTCGGGCACATTGCCCACCCACCAGATCGTCGGCATGGGCGCGGCCTATGCGTTGGCGGGTGAACTGATGGATGATGAAATCCCGCGCATCCGCGCACTGCGTGACCGCCTGTGGGACGGTCTGCGCGATCTGCCGGACGTGTATCTCAACGGCGACCCGGAACGGCGCGTGGCGCACACGCTGAATGTCAGCGTGGCCCACATCGAGGGCGAGGCCCTGCTGATGTCGGTGCCGGAACTGGCCGTGTCCTCGGGTTCGGCCTGCACCTCGGCCAGTCTCGAGCCGTCCCATGTGTTGCGCGCCCTGGGGCGCAGCGACACCCTGGCGCACAGCTCGTTGCGCCTGACCCTGGGGCGCTACACCACGCAGGATGAAGTGGACCGCGCCGTGCGGCTGTTGCGCGCCCAGATCGGGCGGCTGCGCGATCTGTCGCCGTTGTGGGAAATGCGCCAGCAGGGCACCCTGGGCGCCTGGGCGGAGCATTGCTGATGGCCGGTCCGTCGTACGGGCCGCAGGTCCTGGAACACTACCTGCATCCGCGCAACGTCGGCTCTTTCGATGCGCACGATCCCCGGGTGGGCACTGCGCTGGTGGGTTCGCCGGAGCTGGGTCAGATCCTGAAACTGCAGATCCGCGTGGATGGCGCTACCATAGAATCTGCCTGCTTCCGGGCGTTCGGCAGCGGCGAGGCCATCGCGGCCGGCTCCCTGGCGACAGAATGGTTGCGGGGACGTGATTTGAGCCTGGCGCTGGTCATCAGCAGCCAGGACATCGTCCAGGCGCTGGATCTGCCTGCCGAAAAACTGCACTGCGCGCTGCTGGCCCAGGATGCCATCCGCGCGGTCGTGGCCGATTACACTGATAAACATCCTGTTCCTGAGGCACATCATGGGAATCACGCTGACACAACGCGCTGCTGAGCACATTCAGCGCCATCTGGAAAAACGCGGCAAGGGCCTGGGCCTGCGCCTGGGGGTCAAGCCCTCGGGCTGCTCGGGCATGTCCTATCAACTGGAATACGTGGACGATCCCGTCGCCGACGATCAGATCTTCGAGCAGTTCGGCGCCCGTTTGTATGTGCCGTCCGACAGCCTGCCGTATCTGCAGGGTACGGAACTGGACTATGCCCGCGAAGGCCTGAACGAAGGCTTCCGCTTCAACAACCCCAACGAAAAAGCCGCCTGCGGCTGCGGGGAATCGTTCACGGTCTGAGACGTCCGTCTCATGGACCGCGTGGGGGCGCGGCTTCGCGTCCCCGCCGGGTTTCATGCCATTGAATAGAACGAACGGTCGTGCTATTCTTTGGGCATGACTTCTGTATCCGCTCCCGGCAAGCGCGTCGCCACGCGCGAACTCATCCTCGACAACGCCTATGCCCTGGCCTGTGAAGGCGGGCTGGAAGCCTTGTCCATCGGCATCCTGGCGGCCAGCGTCGGCATGTCCAAGAGCGGGGTGTTCGCTCATTTCGGGTCCCGCGAGGATCTCCAGCTTGCCGTGCTGAATACCGGCAAGGAACGGCTGCTCGCCAGCGTGCTGCTGCCCGCGCTGAAGCAGCCGCGCGGCTTGCCGCGCCTGCGCGCCATCGTGGCGAACTGGTTCGACTGGGCCCATCGCTACCAAAGCGGCTGCGTGCTGCTGTCTGCGGCCAGTGAATACGACGGCCGCGAAGGCGCGCTGCGCGATGCCGTGTTGGCGCAGCAGACAGGCTGGCGCGACGAACTGCGAAAAGCCGTCATGCAGGCGGTGGAGGCGGGGCATCTGCGCGCCGACACCGACGCATCCCAAGTGGCTTTCGAGATCTACGCGCTGATGCTGGCCCTGCACCATGACGGCGGCCTGTTCGGCTACGACGAGGCCCTGCACCATGCCATGGCGGCGTTCGAACGCCTCTGGCGTAGCTGGCAGCCCTGAATCCGACCCTGACCCAGAGGCGATCCCATGTCCTCCTTCTCCGTCCCCGCCCCCTTGCAGTTGGGGGCCTTGCGCGCCGGCCTGATGCTGAGCGCCTGGCTGGCGCCCCGGCATGCGGCCGGCTGGGCCGCACGGCTGTTCGCCACTCCGTCCCCTCGGGCGCGGCGGGTGCCCGAGGGCGGCGGTGCGCAGCAGGGGCGGCTGGAGGTCCTGGGCGAAACCGTCGCCACCTATGTCTGGGGCGATCCCGGCACCCAGCCCTACGTCTTGCTGGCGCATGGCTGGTCCAGCCACGGCCTGTGTTTCCGCCCGTGGGTGGACGGCCTGCGTGCGCAGGGCTACGCCGTGGTGGCGTTTGACCAGCCCGGCCATGGCCGCAGCACGGGCGCGCACTGTTCGCTGCCGGAATTCGTCGCGACGATCCGCGCCGTGGGCGCCGTCTACGGACCGGCGGCGCTGGCGATCGGGCATTCCCTGGGCGGTGCGGCGCTGACCCTGGCCCAGGATGAAACCTGGCAGGCTCAGCGCCTGATTCTGGTCGCGCCCCCCGCCGACCTGTCCGAAGTGGTCGGCCGGCATCTGCGCCGGCTGTGGCTCAGAGAATCGCTGCGCCCGGCCTGCACCGATTGGCTGCTGCGCCGCACCGGCGTGGGAATCGAGACCCTGGATATCCACCGTCGCCTGCCCGCATTGGGGCAGCCCGCATTGATCGTGCATGATCTGGACGACAGGCAGGTGCCCTGGAGCGAGGGGGAATACTATGCGCATCGCTTGCCTGGTGCGCGTCTGCTGAGCACGCAGGGCCTGGGGCATCGCCGCCTGCTGGACGACCCGGACACGATTGCCGCCGCCCTGGCGTTTGCGCGGGGCGAGGCCGTCGGCAGCCGGGTGATCGGGTCGCCCGAGCTGTCGCTGGGATTTGTTTGAGGTATCCCGGCCAGATCCAATGAAAAAAGCCGGTCGCCCGGCTTTTTTCATCGTCGGGCCGCCCCAAGATGAAAAGCGCCCCCTTGGGGGCAGCGAGCCCGGAGGGCGTAGCGTGGGGGCCTTTTTTCATCGTCGGGCCGCCCCAAGATGAAAAGCGCCCCCTTGTGAACTGACCCCCAGAAGTTGGACGGTCACAGATTAGGCGGTCAAGGCCTGAGTTCGGTATTGCACCG
>NZ_JBHSDY010000003.1:0-411658 GCF_042651965.1 Castellaniella hirudinis | reverse complement strand
TGCTCATGACAACTCCTCATCGCCTCATTATGAGGCACGTGGGTGTCTAGAGGTTCCGGGGCGATTCAGTTTTCTCGATTGACAGCCTTGAGGACCCTCCCAAAGAGGCTTTGCCTCTCTGGACTCTCCACCCTCGCCGGCGGGAACCTCGGGGGCAGGAGTTACGGGCCGATGGCCCTGAACACCCACCCCCGGACGCAGCGTGTGGGCACTCCTGCCGCGTCAAGGGGCCGTGTCCTCGCCCGTAGGGCTGCGGGCCGTACCAACACACCTCTTGACCCGTCATCCGCACTGACTATGGCGCGATTCGGCATGCAGGTAGCGATTCTGGCTGGAAGAGGTGTCAAGGGCGGGACCGGAGGCCGCAGCCCAGAGCAAAGCGTAGGGATCGGGTGAGGATGCCGGGCGCAGCCTTCGCCCTTGACGCATCTGGAGGCCATGCAACCTGTCGGCAAGGGGTAGGAACAAAGCAAAACCGCCGGGCCTGCCCCCGCAGCCAGTCCGGCAAGATCGGACGCGGGATGCAACCGAAGGGGTTGCCCAAGCGAAGCGCGGAGATATGCCGTTAGAAATGAAAGGGCCTCGCCGAGAGCGAGGTCAACACAGAGGCAGATGGCAAGTTAATCGCCTTCAACTGAGCCACCTGTAGCCAGTCCCCAGTTCTTGCCCATGTTCAGCAAGACGTGTTGCCGATGCGCCGGGTTCCACATGGGGTTGCCTGCTGCAAGATCATTGAGCCAGCCCCCGGTGACGATCATGCCGCTTTGCATATCGCGGCGAATTGTCTGACTGTTCAGCACTTGAAGACAGGGGATGCTGCAGCTTGGCTAACCTGTCTCAGCGCGATACCTGCCGATGACACGCCGCCAGCCAATTGCGATGCTGCTTCGTATGCCCGTTGCAGTAAGGTCAGCGTAATGCCTCAGGATTTCAAGTATCGTGGCGATTGGGTGGTCGATAGTGACAGCGGGCACCTTGGCCGTCAGCGCGTTGAAGGACTTCATGCCCCATGCCGAAAACCGTTGTCACCAAAGCGATTTGCATGATGTAGGTCATCATTTGGCCAAACCAGCTATCAAATCACTTTTAGGAAAATCTCCCGATGCGGGGCTTGTGCTGCGAAATCTTCTAATAACTTGAATTACCAGAAGATTTGGGGATGGTGCCCGAGGCCGGAATCGAACCGGCACGCCTTGCGGCGGGGGATTTTGAGTCCCCTGCGTCTACCAATTTCACCACTCGGGCAGAGTCGGCTCGACAGGGCATCGAGCCGGAAAGAGGATCGCTATTATACGGTGTTTTCGGGCACTGTTTCGGTCCGTCGCCAGGGGCCGGGCGCCATGCCGTGCGCGGCGCGAAAGACCCGCCCCATGTGGGAGGCATCGGCAAAGCCGCAGTCCGAGGCGATGGCGGCGATGGTCTTGTCGGTGTGACGCAGCATCCAGGCCGCCTGGCGCACGCGCACGGTGCGGGCATAGGCTTGCGGCGTGGTGTTCAGGTGCTGGCGGAACAGGCGCTGCAACTGGCGGGGCGACAGCCCCAGGCGATCGGCCAGGTCGCCCAGGCTTGGAATCTGGCCCGCGTACTGCTCGATCACCAGGGTGGCGCGGCGCAGGGCCGAGGGGCTGTCGGCCGGGACGCCGGGCGGCGGAGGCTGGATCTGGCCGCCCTGCCCTGCGGCCGTGTCGATCTGCAGGCTGCGCAAGGCGCGGCGGACGTCGGCTTCCGGCAGATGGCGGCGCAAGATGCGCACGGCGACCTCGGTCACGGCGGCCCCGCCGACGCAGGTGATGCGGCGGCGGTCGAACACCGAGGGACGGTCGGTGACGATCCGCTCCGGCTCGATGGCGGGAAAGCGGTCGGTGAAATCACGGTACTGGTCGCCGCCGACGCACAGCCGGTAGCCGGTCAGCACGCCGGCCCGGGCCAGCACGTGGACGGCATTGCACAGGCCGACCAGATGGCGGCCGCCCCGTGCCGCCCGGCGCAGCCAGTCCGACAGCGCCGGCCCGGCCTCGGCCATGGGCGGCAAAGGACCGCCGACGACCACCACATAGTCGAAACGCAAGGGATCGCCCAGCAGATCGGTGGGCACGACCTGGATGCCGCTGGCCGAACGCACGGGAATCAGGGTGTCGGCGACGACCTCCCAGGCGCAGGGGCCGGCCGTGCCGGTCTGGGCGTCCAGCAGCCCCAGCAGATCGGCGAACGCGGCGAAGGCCCCCATGGCGAACTGCGGCAGCAGGACGAATCCAATGCGGACAGAGATGTCGTTTCCGTTCATTATTTTAGATTTTACGTCGCTTACATTCTAATTATAAAAAACATCCCCCAGTAGCTAACGTGACACAGGCGATGCTCACGCCATGATAGAGCATTCCATTCCTGCTTGATGTCGTTTTTATCCAATCCAGAATTTGCCAAATCACTAGAATCGACCAAAAGCCCCCATGCATCCGCAAGACCGTCTGGAACCGTCAGGCGGACGCCTGGGCGACACATTCAAGGAGGATGATCATGGCGCTGTCGGTCTTCGACATTTTCAAAATCGGCATCGGACCTTCCAGTTCGCACACGGTGGGGCCGATGCGCGCCGCGCGGAATTTCGCGCGCAATCTGGACGATCGCGGGCTGCTGCCCCAGGTGACCGGCCTGCACATCCAGCTCTACGGCTCTCTGGCGGAAACGGGGGCGGGCCACCGCACCGACATGGGCATCATGCTGGGCCTGATGGGCGAAGCCCCGGACACGGTCGACCCTGCCGCGATCGGCCGCCTGATCGAGGCCGTGACGCGCGACCACCGCTTGACGCTGTGGCGCAGCCACACCATCGATTTCGATCCCGGGCAGGCCTTTTCCGGACGGGTCAAGCCGATGCCGGAACACCCCAACGGCATGCGCTTCACCGCTGTGGACGCGACGGGCGACACGCTGCTGGACGAACGCTACGTGTCGATCGGCGGCGGCTTCATCCGCGCACTGGACAGCATCGAGACCGATGAAACCGTGCCCGAGCACGCGCCGATGCCCTACCCCTTCTCCACCGGGGCCGAACTGATGGAGGCCTGTCAGCGGCACGGCCTGACGATCGCCCAGTTGATGATGGCGAACGAAACCACGCTGCGCTCGCCCGAGGAGGTCCGCGCCGGCGTGCTGCACATCGCCCACGTGATGGACGAGGCCATCGACCGGGGCTGCGGCCTGCAAGGCGCGTTCGCCGACGAAATTCTGCCCGGCGGGCTGAAGGTCCGCCGTCGCGCCCCGGCGCTCTACACCCAACTGAAGAACAGCCCGAAACGCGAGGACGACGTGATGTTCGCCATGGACTGGGTGAACCTGTACGCCATGGCCGTGAACGAAGAAAACGCCGCCAGCGGCCGGGTGGTGACGGCGCCGACCAATGGCGCCTCGGGCCTGCTGCCCGCCGTGCTGCGCTACTACCGCGCCTTCATCCCCGACTGGTCGGAGGACGGCGTGGTGGACTTCCTGCTGACGGCGGCGGCGATCGGCTTCCTGTACAAGGAAAACGCCTCGATCTCGGGCGCCGAAGTCGGCTGTCAGGGCGAGGTGGGCGTGGCCTGTTCCATGGCGGCGGCCGGCCTGACCGCCGTCCAGGGCGGCACGGTGGCCCAGGTCGAGAACGCTGCGGAAATCGGCATGGAGCACAATCTGGGCCTGACCTGCGACCCGGTGGGCGGCCTGGTGCAGATCCCTTGCATCGAACGCAACGCGATGGGCGGCAACAAGGCCATCAATGCGTCGCGTCTGGCGCTGCACGGCAACGGCAAGCACCACGTCTCGCTGGACACGGTCATCGAGACCATGCGCCAGACCGGCGCCGACATGCAGTCGAAATACAAGGAAACGTCCCGCGGCGGCCTGGCCGTGAACGTGGTGGAATGCTGAGCGGTCAACCCCGAACAGGCCCGCGCACCGATCCAGGCCGGTGCGGGGACGGGCCTGAGGCCGTCAGTTCAGTGCGGCGATGGCTTCTGCGCGGGTCGCGCAGACCTTCAGGATGGCCAGAAACCCGCTGATCTCGAAGACCTCTCGCACATTGGGCTGGATGTCGCACAGGATCAGCGCGCCGCCCGATTGCTTGAGCTTTTTGGCCAGCAGCAGCACGACACGCAGGCCAGCACTGGAAATATAGTCCAGGCGCCCCAGATCCAGCACGATATGCTGCTCGCCTTTGTCGACCTGAGCCATCAGATCGGCCTCGAAGGCAGCCGCGTTGGCGCTGTTGACCTGACCTTCGGGGTGGCAGATGAGCGCAGATCCGGACTTGTCGGTGGCAAAGGGCATGATGGGGGCGGCAGGGGGATGGCAAAGAGGGTGAAATTGATCCTCATCATACGCGAAACACCCGCCCGATGGCAGGCGCGCGCCTGCAAGCAAAAGACACATCAGCAAAGTTTGGGATATAACCGGACTGGAACCTTTCCTCTATGCTGGTTACTCAGGGTGTAAAGCCGACTTTTCGTCTTGCGGCATGACCGCCACCACCGCCGTAGTCCGAACCGATTCCCCTATGAATATCAACCTGTCCGTTTCGCTTCCTCAACACGAACCTCCCAGCCTGGACCGCTTCGAGGCGGCCACGCACGGCGCCGAATCGATCTACATCTCCGTGTCCGGGCAATCCATGCAGGTGCTGGGCACCGGCACGACCCCGGGCGGGCGCAGCGTGGCCTGGGTCGCGCCCGACGTGGACACGACCCGCCTGTTCACCGAAGCGCTGGCGCACAGCTACGGCCCCGGCATCGCCCAGGCCGTGGCCCGCGAACTGGGGCTGGAGCCCAGCCCTGGCAAGCCGCTGTCCGCGCGCACGGTTGCGCAGGCGCTGGACATGGCGCAGACCTCCAGCCAGGCGCTGTCGGGCGTGGATTTCGTCACCCGTCTGGACTGTTCCGCCAGCGCCCAGGGGGCCGGCTTCAAGGCCGCCTGCCAGACACTGGGTCTGGATCCGTCCAACCTGGACCCGCAGCGATGCCAGGACATCGACCAAGCCATGCAGCAGCGGTTCGACCAGGCCGCCGCTCAGGGCCGCAGCCCCGTGGCGCCCGAAACCGCCCAGGACTGGCTGCGCGCGCTGCTGCAAGACTGACCCGCCATGCGCCGCCCGCCTGCCGTCTCCGCGCCCGCCGACGCCCGGACCGCGCGGCCGCGCCGGCCGGCCGGGACGATCAACCCAACCGGGACGATCAACCCAAGGTAATTTCTTGTAAGGCTCCATGACCTGATCTAGAATCGTGCCGATCAGCGCCGTCCTTGCACTCCGTCCCGCCTCATGAACCCCTCTCCCGATCCCGACGGCACCGCGCCGGACACCGCGCACCAGGCAGCCCCCATCGAACCGCCCAGCCCCTCGGACGAACGCCTGTTTCGCGATCTGGTCCAGGAACACAGCAGCCGCCTGCAACGCTTCATCATCCGGCACATCGGCAACATCAGCGAAGCCGAGGACATCGCCCAACAGGCCTTCACCGAGGCCGCCCGGTCCTACCAGACCTTTCGCGGCGAATCGCAGCTCTCGACCTGGCTGTACGGCATCGCGCTGAATCTGATCCGCAACCACCTGTCCCGCGCGCCCGAGCGCCGCTACGACTTCGTCGGCGACAGCGGCCTGGACGATCTGGCGGCCGAATCCGTCACCCCCGAAGAAGCCGCCGCGCAGTCCCAGTCCATGCGCCTGCTGCAGGAATCCCTGGACGAACTGCCCGAAAGCATGCGCAGCATCCTGCTGCTGGTGGGGATGGACAATCTGTCCTACGAGGAAGCCGCCGCGCTGCTGTCGGTACCGATCGGCACGGTCCGCAGCCGCCTGTCACGGGCACGCGCCGCGCTGCGCGACCGGCTCGAACAGAAAGGCCTGCCGCTGAATTTCTAGCCGGTCCGCGCCTGGGCGCCGTTAATCATGACGCGGCTCCGTCAGTACGAAATGGTGCTGGAACTGCGGCGGTTCGGACATGCGGAACTGCAGACCATCGGACGAAACATCCAGCGTCACCCGCACCTGAGCCCAACTGGCCGCGGGGTCCATGGCGACCGGGAAACCGACGCCGTCCTTGTCGAGCCCGACCGCGTCCTGGATAGGAATGGTCATCGTCGCCCCCACGCGGAAACCGCCGTCCTCGGTCTTTTCGATGTCGAAATGAAAGCGCCCGGCGCCCACCGGCATGACCACGGAACCATCCTCCAGCTTGAACGGCGAATCCACGCCCATGTCTTGCAGGCCTTTCAGGATGCCCGCCCCCAACTGCTGGTTCATCAGGCGCGTCAGGGGCTCGGCAGCGGGCCCGGCGATCTTGACCAGGGCATCCAGGGCCTCGCCCATGATTTCGTCGCGCCGGCCTTCGGGCACGCTGCGGGGCCAGGTGGAACGCACCATGCCGCCCTCCACATCGACGCCCCGGACCGACAGCGAAAGGCTGGTCCGTTCGATGCCGTCCTTGAAAAAGGATGAGCCGACGGAGAATTCCGTGTCCGTGCCGCGCACCGGCAGGGTGACCTTGCGCGTGGGATGGAGCGTGGGATCGATGGGCTCTTCCAGATGCGGGGCCAGCTTGGCCCCGGCCCCGTCGGTCAGCACCAGGGTCGATTCGTAGGTCTCGGGATCGAAGCGGACGCCATATTGTTCGACCAGCGAGGTCAGGAACGAACCAGGCGGGTCGATGGACGGAATGCGCTTTTCCGACTCGGCTTCGTCGGTGATGGTCCCGTGCAGGGCCGTGATGATGCCGCCCAGCATGTGCTGGGTGGTGCCGAGCCGCTTCAGGGCTTCCGTGCCGCCCCGCGCAAAATCGCCTCCATCCATGATCTGGCTCAGACCGGAAGACGCGCCATGGAACTGATCCTCCATGCCGATCAGCAGGCCCAGATGCTGGCGCGCCCGCGCGCTGACCTCGTCGCGCTCATCGCCCAGCGAGTCGAGCGCCTGCTGGAAGGCCTGTACGACCATGTCCTTGCGGTCGTCCACGCTGGCCATGTCGCCGTAATGGCCCAGCCGGGCCAGTTGCTGGCCGCGCTGCAGTTCCAGTTCGGACAAGTCGCGCAGTTGCCGCATCAGCGCCGGCATGTCCGGCGTCTCGCTGGACAGCGTCGTCAGGATGTCGCTCATGCCCTCGACCACCTGCCGGCTGAGCGCCTCGACACGCGACAGGCCCTCGGCCCGGGCATCCTCGCGGTTCAGCTTCAGGCCGAAGGCCGACAAGGCCCCGCCGCTGCGCCGCAGCAGCCCCAGCGTATCGTCATCCAGGCGCTTGAGCGAATCCCGCGTCAACGGCCCATCAGGATTGGTTTCCGGGTCGCGCAGCGCGTCCATGGCCAGGACGACCTGTTCGCGCACGGCGCGCGCCGTATCCACCGGCAAAGCGCCATAAGTCAGATTCAGGTGATCGACCTGCTGATTCAGGCTGAACAGCGCCTTGGCGATGGCGGCACGATCACCGCTCTGAACGGCGGTCTCCAGACCGCTGAGCAGATCTGGCAGCGCCTGATCAATCCGCCCCTGGATTTCCTTGTCCAACGCCCCGCTGATGCGGTCCAGCAGGGTCTCGCCCTGCTGGATCCGGCCGCTCTGGATCAATTGAGGATCGTACGTTTCGTGCCGCAGATCCGGGGCTTCTTCAAGAGACAGGGGCTGAACGTCCGGGTTGCGGATCTGGGTCAGCGACGCCTTGGCGGCCCCTAGTTTGTCGGGATTCAGCACCGCCTGCAGCGCCTTCAGATCGGCATCGGACAAGGTCTGCAAATAAGTGTCGAGCTTGTCCCCGCCCAACATGGCCAGATTTTCCGACAGGCGGGTCAACTGGGTGTCCAGAGCCTGCCCATCCACCGGCTTGCCCGCCAACAGGGTCCGGACCTGCTCCAACGGCTCCTGGACCGCTTGACCGGCCAACGCCTGGTCCAGCGCGGCGGCGATCTGATCCAGCAATTGGCCCGCCTGAGCACGCAGACGAGGCGGATCGACCTGGTCGATCACGGCTTGACGCGCCTCGGGATTGCCCAGCACACCGCTGCGCAAGGCGCCGAGATCCTTGAAACCCAGCTCGCTCAGGTAGGTTTTGAGGGATTCCTTGCCGCCCGGCAGGTTGGACAGGTCCCCGCCGGACAGATCCCCCAAACGGGCCAGCCCCTCGGCGATTTTTGACCGGGCCTTCGGGTCATTGGGCGAGGCCGTCAGATTGCCCAGCAGGTTGCCGACGCGGCGGCTGTTGTCGCGCGCCTGATCCAGCACGAACTGCTGGGCCCGCTGCGTGGGGCTGGCGCCGACATAAAACGCCAGTTTCGACATGAACTGGCCGAAGCGCTGAAACACATTGGGGGCGGACGCGCGCGGCGTGGCGCCGGATTCGGCTTTGAAGCGCAGATTGCCGACCTGGCCGAGCGGACCGGCGTTTAAATGCTGACGCTGCAGATTCTGGATACCGGGCTGGCCGAGGTTCTGAATACCAGGCATGAAAGTCTCCTTGGGATCAAGCGTGCGTGTCAGACACGCAGACCAAAATCCGGCGGCAGCACGCCCGACGGGGACATCCCCTCGGCGGCATCAGACGCAGGGGTCGGATCCGCCCCATTCAGGCGCCCTTGCCAGTCCGCCGCCACCGCCACCATGGATTCGACAGCGGCGCGCAGGCAGGCCGTGTCGGCGTACGACAGGTCGAGCCGGCGCGACAGCAGCAGTTCACCCGTGACCTCGTCCAGCCCCAGCGTCGCACCGTCGGTATCGCGGCCGAAGGCATTGGCGGCCAGCATCCGCCGGAATACGTCGTGACGTCGCATGGGATCGGCAGGCGCCTGTCCCAGCACCACATAGCAATGCAGCGCGTCAGCCTGCGGGTCGTGTTCCAGGTGCAGCACCGACCCCGACTCAAAGGCCAGCGATGCCGTGCCGGCCTCGCTCAGCGTCAGGTTGACACCGGCCTCCTGGCCGAAGAGTGAAATCAGGCTGGATACGTCCATGGGTGCTCTCGCGGTCTGCGGGCGCGACAAGCGAGTCGCGCCCTACCCCGCTTCAGTAACACCACAGCACGGAGCGTTCCCTTTGACCTTGGGACGGCCTGGGGACCCTTTTCTTTCTACTGCTTGACCGGGTGCAGTTCGACATGCACGTCGCTCCCTCCGGCAACCGCAGCAGCCCCCCCGCGCGGCACATCGGCATCGCCCAGCGCCTTCGATTCGACAAAGGACGGCCCCACCCGCACCGGGCCGCTGACGGAGGCTTCACGCACAGCGTCGAATCGCACCCGCGTCTGCTGGCCCTGGATCAGGTCGAGGTATTCGCCGGCGCTCATGGGCTTGCCATTGTCCGGCCACGTTGCGCTCAGGGCCGGGCCGGTATCGCTGGACTGCAGGCGCGGCGGCGTCACCGGATTGCCCTGGATCGACACCACACGCGGCCGCAGCAGGAACAGGCGCTCGCGGCGCTGCGTCGTCTTGCTTTTGCTGGAGAACAGCGCACCCAGCAGCGGGATGTCGCCCAAGCCGGGTACTTTGTCGACCTGCTGACTGTCCTGACTGCTGTTGTAGCCGCCGACCAGCAGAGTCTGCCCGTCGCCCACGATGGCCAGCGTGCTGATGCTGCTCTTGCGCACCGTGGGCAGATCGCCGATCTTGCGCTCGTCCTGGATGCGGCCGTCTTCGATATCGACCGTGAGTTCGACCCGGCGGCGGTCGCCGCTGCCCTCAATGTAGCGCGGCGTCACACGCAGCGACGTGCCCACCGTAACCGGTGTGACAGTGGCCACACGCTCGCCCATGGTCTGGATGTAGAACGTGTCCGACAGGTCGATCAGGGCGCCCATATTGTCGGCCGTCAGGATCGACGGCTGCGACAGGATATTGGCCGCCCCCTTGGTTTCCAGTGCATGCAGACGGGCTGCCAGCACATTGGTGACAGACAGCCCCAAGGTACCCGGGGCCAGCGAGGCCGCAGCGTCCACCGGCAGGCCATTGCTGGGGCTGAGGCCAAAATCGCTGTACCCGAAGGTGGCATTTCCCGCCTTGGCACCCCAGGTGACACCCAGTTCGCTGACGTTGTCGGAATTCACGTCGACGATCATGGCCTCGATTTCGATCAGGGTGCTGGGCATATCCAGCTGCTCGATGAGCTGTCGATAGATAGGGATGCGGTCAGGGATGTCCTGCACGATGATCGCGTTCAGGCGGGGATCGGCCTGAACCGTCGGTTCACGAAACCGCAGTCCCCCGCCCGTACGCCGCCTGGGTTCTGGTGCTGCGGTGCCGGGCGTGCCCGCACCGGGCGCCTTGCCTGCATCGTCATCCGCACTGGAAAACACGGGCGGATTCTCGCGCAACGGCGCGGCCACGGCGGCCAGCGTCTCGTTGTTGGCGCCCGATCCCGAACCCAGGATCAGGTTGCGCAGCACCGTCGCCAGGCCGGGGGTGACCACGCTTTGCGTACGATAGCTGACCGTGCGGTCATTGACCGAAGCGTGCTTCAGGCGGAACACCACCACCTGCTGCCCGCCCGCCCCCAAAGGCAATGCGGCCACCATTTTCTGCACCAGTTTGACGTAAGCCGGCGGCCCCGAAATCAGCGCAATCCCCTGGTCAGCCAGTTCTCCCCAACCGAAGCGCGGGTCGAGCACCCCCAATTCCATCAACGCATCACGCAATGCGGTAATCGAACTGCCCATGGCGCTGATGGACTGAGTGACCATGGCACTGGCCGGACTGACGAACAACGTACCCGAATAGACAAACCAGTTGAATCCGTAGACCCCGCCCAGCTTGTCCATGAATTCAGTCGGGGTCGCGGTATTGAACTTGCCGTTGACCGTGCCCTTTACACCGGGCGCCAATTCCAGGGCCAGGCTGAACCCGCCCGCAAACTGCCGCAGCACGCTTTGCAGGCTCTCGTTCTCGGCGTAATAACTGTAAGCCGCCAGCGGCCAATTGGGCGCGGCCCGGGCGGTCGTGCCCATCAGGCACAAGGCCAGCGCGCAGGCTGGCATCCAACGTTTCAACAAAGTATTTCCTCTGCGTGCCACACGGCTTGCCCTCTGGGGATGTCCTGATCGAATCATGCGACCCGCCTTGCCGTGCCAGTCCAGAACGACAGGGCGTTGGCGAAGCCGCCCACGGCTTCGTCCACGCCGACGGCATCCGTATCGGGCCGTACCATCTGCTGCAACCACAACGCGTCTTCGTCGGGATCGACCACGCAGGCCGAGGCCTGGCTGCTCAGCATGCCGGCGGCCTGTCGGCCGATTTCGGCCAAGAAACGTTCGCGCCCCAAGCCGTCCGGCGGCAAGGTACACAGCCGTGCGTTGATCACCAGCCAGCCGTTGCGGGCGCCCTGCAGATGCACACGATACTTGTCGTCGATCAGGACCGTCAGGCGGCCGTCGCTGCGGACCGCGTCGAGGATACCGTGGCGGGCCGCGTAGTCGGCGACCAGGGGATGGGAGGGGACGTTCATCGTTCTACTCCGGTCATTCTGCCGCCAGCTTGCGCACCAGACGCAGCACTTCGGCAACAGGTTCAATGAGTTCGCTGGGGATGTATTGATCAAGCTGGGCGTCGGCCATCAACGCCCGCGCCAGGGGAATGTTCTGCATGACGGGCACCCCGGCCTCGCGCGCGGCACGCATCATGTCCATCGCCAGTGTGCCTTCGCCCTTGGCCAGCACCACCGGCAGCGGGGTTTCGTCCTGGTCGTAATACAGAGCAACCGCCAGGTGCGTCGGGTTGGTCACCACCACCGTCGCCTTGCGCGCGCTCTGGACCGCGCCCTGCATGACCATTTCCTGGTGCAGATGCTTGCGCTTGCCCTTGATGTGGGGATCGCCTTCCATTTCCTTGTATTCCTGCTTGATCTCTTCCTTGCTCATCATCAGCTGCTTGCGATGCTGCAGACGCTGCCAGACAAAATCGGCCAGGGAAATGATGGTGTAGGCGACGGCCACGTTGACCAGCAGCGTGCGCAACATGCCCCCCACCCCGGTCTGCAGCCCGGCCAGGCCACTGTGGGGCACCGACATCAGCTGCGGCAACGCGTCGCTGACCACCATCGTGACCAGCACAGAAAGAAAGGCGATCTTGATCGCTGACTTCAGGAACTCGACCAGATTCTTTTTGGAAAAGATGTTCTTGAGATTGCTGGCAGGATTGAGTTTCTGCCCCGATGGAATCAGCTTCTTGAAGGCCAGCACAATACCGACCTGCAGAAACTCACTGAACATGCCCACGCCCAGCACAATCAACAAGAACGGCAGCAACAGCGTCAAGGCTTCGCGCAGCGTCGCCTCCAGCGCGGTTTTCAGCGCCAGTTCAAAGGACATGCCCGTCAGGGTCGAGGGCACCAGCAAAATCCGCCCCAACGATTCGATCAGGTTCGAGGCGTTGCCCAACATATAACCGAACAAGGCCAGGATCAGCAGGGTCTGGGTAAAGTCCTTGCTGTGCGCGACATCGCCCTTCTCGCGGGATTCGCGCAGCCGCTTGGCGCTGGGCTGTTCGGTCTTCTCTCCGCTCATGGCAGTCTCCATTGATCGTCGAGGAAAGGCAGAATGCCGGGAATCCCGCGCACCGTGTCACCGGCATATTCAAACAGGGTGCTCATGTACAGCACCAGCACCAGCAGCGCCAGCGCGCTCTTGATGGGCATGGCCAGGAAGAACACCTGCAACTGCGGCGCAAAGCGGCTGACCAGAGCCAGGCCGAGCTCGGCCAGGAACATCGCCACGATGGCTGGCGCGGCGAACAGCAGCACCAGCCGCATGAAGCGGCTGAGCTGGTCGAGCATCAGCGGGATGCTGTCGGCGCGCAGCGTCGGTGCCCAGGACCACAAATCCCACAGGCGAAAGCTGTCGTACAGCAGCGTCAACATCAGAGTGAAGCCGCCTCCCACCAGGAAGAACACCAGAAACGCCTGGTTAAAGAGAATGCCCAGCGGCGAAGAATCATTGCCCGTGGCCGGATTGATGACCGCGCCCAGACTGGCCCCGCGCTGGTTGTCAACGACAAAGCCCACTGCCTCGAAAACCCAGAATGGGATCGCCACCATAAAGCCCAGCACCAAGCCAACGAAAACCTCCTTGGCGACCAGCAAGATCAGACCGATCGTCCCCAGGTCCAGTTCTCCATAGCGCGGCGTCAGCATAGGAACCAGCACCAGACCCAGGGCGGCGCAGATGCCGTAGCGCAGCAGGCCCGGCAGCAGTTGCCGGTTGAACAGGGGCAACATGCTGCACATGGCCAGGAGGCGAGGCTGCGTCAACGCCCAGGCCCCCAGGAACACATGGATTTCAGCAGTGGCCGCACCGTTGAGCATCTCGTGTCGTCCTCAATGGATCTTGTAAAACAGATCGAACACGGAAATGGCGTAGTTGTATAGTTCGCCGCTGAGCCAACGCGCCGTCAACAACAGAGTGATGAACACGGCAATCAGCTTGATCGCAAAAGACAGGGTCTGTTCCTGGATCTGGGTCAGCGCCTGGAACAGCGAAAACAACGTCCCCACGACGGCCGCCACGGCAATCGGCGGCAGCGACAACCACAGGGTCAGGTAGAGCGCCTGGGTCATGTAGGAAACGATGTCGACGGTGCCCATGCGCGCCTCAGGAATAAGACAGGACCAGGCCCTGGATCAGCCGCGTCCAACCGTCAATCATGACGAACAGAAAGAGCTTGAGCGGCATGGAAATCGTCACCGGAGACACCATCATCATGCCCATCGCCAGCAGGATGTTGGAGACAATCAGATCAATGATGACAAAGGGCAGATACAGCAGAAAACCGATCTGGAACGCAGCCGTCAGTTCTGACACCAAAAAGGCCGGGATCAACACGATCATATTGTCCTGACGCAGATCACGGGCCTGAGTCTCGCCCCACAAGTGACGGGCGGTACGCACGAAGAAATCCCGTTGTTCCGCCCGGCTGTTCTTCAGCATAAAAGCGCGCAGCGGCTCGGTGCCGCGCGTCACGGCGTTCAGCATGGCGCCGACCGGATCCTCGCGCGTCGCGGAGGCCGCCGACTGACTGGTCGGCGCACTGACCGCGCGCAATTCGTCTCCAACCTGCATCACCACCGGCCCCATGACATACACCGACAAGATCAAGGCCAGGCCGTAGAGCGCCATATTGGGCGGTACCTGCTGCACACCCAGCGCATTGCGCACCAACGCGAACACCACGGCCAGCTTCAGAAAGGACGTGGTCATTACGGCAGCCAGCGGCAGCAGCGCCAGCAGCGCCAGCGCGATCGCCAGACTGATGGGATCGAAGCTACCGCTCATCGCATCCCCTTACGGCGGTCTGTCGCACGCATCTCAGCGCCTGCCCAGGGTGCCGACACGCACGCCGATGCGGCCGTCGACCTCGACCAGTTCACCGGTCCCGACCAGCGCGCCATTGGCACGGATCATGACCGGGCCATCGGCCAAGGGTCGCTGCAAATCGAACACCGCGCCCGGCTGCAATTGGCGCAGTTCGGCCAAGGGCAGCGCACGGTCACCCAGATCAAAGCTCAGGCGCACTGGAATAGCGTCCAGGTTCAGCGGCTCGGCAGATGAAGTGTCTTCGACGGGGGAATCAGTCTGTGCCATAAGAGAAGTCCAGCCTTGAGTCACAAGATAGGAAGCCTGTTCGGCACGCACGCGCAGGCCCTGGCCCTGGGGAATCCCCAGCCAGAGTCCGCCTGTGGTGTCGACCAGGTATTCGGTCAGCAAAATCACATCGCCTGCGTCCAGCGCATGCAGTTCGTCAACGGACAGGACCGCACGCCCGATTTCGGCGCGCAAGCGCACGGGCAGGGCCGCTTCGTCGATCCCCCCCGCGCCCGGCGGCACCTGACCCAGCAAGCCGGCCAGCAGCATCAGCCCCAGATCGTCGGATTCCAGCACCGCCAGCACAGTTTCACCGCGCGCTTCGGCGCGGGCCGACAGCGTCCAGACATGCGGCAGCACCACATCCCGGGGTTCGGTCAGGACACGCACCGGCCCGCCCGCCGAGACCGGCGTCAGCGCGGCAACGGCTTCAGCCAGCAAGGTTTCCAGCGCAGCCGCCTGCAAAACCTCGGGCAGCTCCCCTGGCCCCAGATCCGGCAGGCGGGCGTCGGTCCAGGCCGCCAGGGCGCTGGGCGGCAGGCTCAGCCGCAAGGCAGCACCCGCCCACTCCAGATCGGAACGCAGGCTTGCCGCCTGTCGCAAAGCGGGCGTTGCGCCCGGCGTCAAACCCAGGCGCCAGACACCGGGCGCAGCCTCGGCGCCTTCAAGCGCCGGCAGCCCCACCCGCAGGTCCGCGCCGTGGGTCGCGACCAGCGTCAGCGCCTGGGCCTGGCTGGCGCTCAGGCGCGGCAGGACGGCAGTCCGGGCGGTCGAGAAGTTCATCGCATCCATGAAACAGTCAGAGTCATGCGGCCGCAGCCGCTTCGTATAAACAGGGGTCCTCGGGATCGTCGGTGCTCACCCGCACCAGCACGGCGCGCGCCAGCGATTGCGCAAGTTCTTCGGCCAGTGCAGGAGCACAGCGGTTCAGCGTTTCGCGCGAGGATTCACTGGCGCAGGCAAAAGCGGCCACCAGGCGGCCCTCTTCCTCGTAGACGGATAAAGTCACGCCCGGCAGGACTTCGGTCTTCAGGTCCAGGCGCACCTCGCGCCGACCGCTGCCGCCATCCCCCACCAGCATGCGATCCGCCGCCTCACCCAGGGCCTGCGCCAGTCCGGTCGGCACAGCGGTCGACATCAAGGCCGCACCAAGCGCGGCGGGGCCGGAAAACAAAGCAAACGGACGCGGCGCCTCGTCCGGGGAATCCGCCGACAACGCTGCGGTTTCGGGCGCCGGGTCCTGACCGCCCTGCGCCAGGGCCTGTTCAAAGGCCTTGCGATCCGTATCGGACGCCTCGCGACGCGACGCACCAGCCCCCTGCCCGCCCAGGTCCGGATTGGACAGACCACGGTTCAGACCAATATCCAGGTGAATGGGACGGTCAGTCATGTTCATGAAGGTTCGTATTCGTCATGTTGCTGCCAGTCATCACGGTCGCGCATCACAGACGCGGCCTCTTCCATTTCCAGATCCTCTTTGCGCTCCAGATCGCGTAGTGCGTCAGCAGCATGCAGGCTGGCCAGCTGGACGAATTTTTCGACCATGCGCGTGGCGTTCCGGTGCGCCTCCCGGCGCTCGGCCAGCGCCTCGGTTTCGAGACGCGCTTGGTCGGCGGCCTGCTCGACACGGGCTTCACACGCATGCTCGCCCTGGCGCAGATCGGCCACACCCTGCATCACATCCTCGATGTCGCGCACGTACACCAGACGGCTGCACAGATCCTGGTACATGTCGCGTTCTCTTGTCTGCGACCAGGTCCGGTATTCCTCCAGCCGTTCCAGGGCCTGAACCCGCTGTTGCTCGGCCTCGATCAGCACCTGGCGCTGCCGGGTCACGGCCAATTCCGCCTGCCCCTCGCGAAAGCGCTTGATGGCCATCAATTCGCGGAACACGTTCATGCGGCCGCCCCGCCGACGATCCCGGCCATGGCTTCGAGCGCCTCGGGCAGCGTCGAATGTTCATCAGTCTTCTGCCGCAGAAAGCGGTTGATGGCGTCGACCTTGTCAATGGCCTCGTCCGTAACGGCATCGCCGCCGCGCTTGTACTCGCCGATCTTCACCAGCAGTTCGACTTCCTGGTATTTGGCCATCAGCTCACGCACGCGGCCAGCCACCCGTTTGTGCTCATCCGTGACCACGGCATTCATGACGCGACTGGCCGAAGCCAGGACATCGATGGCCGGATAATGGTTGGCCGCGCCCAGCTTGCGCGACAGCACGATGTGCCCGTCCAGGATGGAACGCGTCTCGTCGGCTATGGGTTCGGTCATGTCGTCCCCCTCGACCAGCACGGTGTACAGCGCGGTGATGGAGCCGTGCTGATTCATGCCGACCCGTTCCATCAGTTTGGGCAGGGTCGCGAACACGGACGGCGGATAGCCCCGGCGCGTCGGCGGTTCACCCGCCGCCAGACCGATCTCGCGTTGCGCGCGCGCAAAGCGCGTGACCGAATCCATCAGGAACAGCACCCGTTTGCCTTGATCGCGAAAATACTCCGCAATGGCGGTGGCGACGTAGGAAGCCTTGGCACGCTCCATCGAGGACTTGTCACTGGTGGCGCAGACGATGACGCTTTTGCGCCGCCCTTCCGGACCGAGTTCATGCTCCAGGAATTCACGCACTTCACGGCCGCGTTCGCCGATCAGCGCCACCACGGTCACGTCCACGTCGGCGCCCTTGACCAGCATGCCCATCAGCGTGGACTTGCCTCCGCCGGCCGCCGCGAAGATCCCCATGCGCTGGCCTTCGCCGCAGGTGAGCACACCGTCCAGCGCCCGCACCCCGAGCTCCAGCGGCTTGTCGATGATGCGGCGTTTGAGCGGATCAGGCGCCTCGGCGAACACCGGATAAAACTTGCTGGCCTCCAGCGGACCGCGCTCGGCCTCGTCCAGGGGACGGCCCAGGCCGTCGAGCACCCGGCCCAGCAGCCCCGGCCCCACGGGCACCATGTGCGCCCGGCCGGTGGGGATGACCTCGGTGGCCGAGGAAATGCCGTACATATCGCCCAGCGGCGTCAGCAGGGCGGCGTCCCGGGCGAAGCCGACGACCTCGCCCTTCATCTCGAAATCCTCGCCCGGATTGCGCAGGATGCAGACCTCGCCGACCTTCACCGTGGGCACGACGGCCTTGATGATGGTGCCGATGACCTGCGTCACCCGCCCCTTGATGCGCAGGGTCGGCGTGTCGTGCAGCGCCATTTCCATCATTTCGGTGATGTAGTCGAATTGACGCATGATCCCGCCTCTACACCCGGCTGCCCAAGGTGCGCTGGAACGCGCCGCGCACGGCTTCGATCTGGCCTTCCAGACTGGCCTCGACCATGCCGATCTCGCTTTCGAGGATGCAAGCGCCCCGCGACAAGCGGGCGTCGGGCAGCAGGTCCAGATAACCGACGCCGGGATAGGCCGCCAGAATGTCATTGATGCGCTCGCGCACGACCTCGACATCGTCTGGATGCAGCCGCAGGGTCATTTGTTTCTGGTTGCGCACCACGGCCAGTGCGTTGCGCACCACGACCATGACCTTTTCCCGATCATCGAAACCGTCGACGACCTTGCGCACAGCCGCCATGACCAGGTCGACCATCTCGTTTTCCACGCCCGCGAAATAATCGACCGTGCGGCTGACGGTCTCGATCATTTTTTCGGCCTGGTCCAGCAGGGCTTCCTGCTTGCCGTCTTCATAGCCGCGGCGGCGTTCGGCCTCGAAGGCCTCCTGCGCCCCCGCCAGAATGGCGTCGGCCTGTGTGCGCGCCTGGTCGAGCAAGGCCTGCGCCTGTACCAGCGCAGCATGGTCGGCCGCGCGCAGCACGCGGGCCGCCGGGTCCGGCGTCACCGTCAGGGTACGCGGATTCAGCGCGTCGCGTGAAACGAGGAATGCCATGTCGGTTCGATCCGTTCGAGGATGTCCAGGGCCAAGTCCAGCGGGATCTGGCCTGCATCCGGCACATTGACGGCGGGCTCATCGGCCAGCCGGAGTTCAGCGCGCAAGCCGAGTTCGGGGCCGGCCGCATGAAAAATATGACGCAACGCCGCACAACCGATCTGATCCAGCCGATCCGCCCAGCCGGTGGTCAGGCCGTCATCCAGGTCCGCCGGACGCGACCAGCCCCCCGTCTCGGCTTGACGCGCAAAAGCCAACACATCCCCGCCCACAGCCACCGCCAGGACGCGCACCTCGCTGCCCGCGATCACCCGGCGCAAACGGGGCGCACAGCACACAGCACCCAGGTGACGCGCCACCCTGGCCAATCGGTCCGGGGACAGCAGCGCCAGGGGGAGCTCCGGCCGATCCGCATCGGCCACGGGGCGGTCTCGAAGATTCAAACGGCGCAAAATCGCCGCAGACCAATGCCGGTGCCAGGCCGCCGCACAAGCTGCCGGGACGGGACGCGATGGCGCGCCGAAAGCCGCGTACCGGCTGGGATGCAGCGTCAGGCTGGGCAGCAGATTGAACGCCAGCAAGCGCTCGCCAAACAGGGCGGCATTCATTCGGAACCTTCGCGTACCGGCGGGCGAACCGCCGGTTCATGGCGTTCTCGTGGTTCAGCACCCAGAGGCAGCCAACCCCCGCGCCACAGCAGATAACCCAGACCGCCGGACAGCGCCAGCACCAGCAGCACCAGCGCACCCAGCAGCAGCGTCAGCCCACCGGCCGAGGCCTGCGACACCTGGAATCCCAGGACCGAGGTCTGGACGGGTGTTTCGTGTCCCGCCGTGCCGGGCTGGGCGGACACCAGGGTGATGGAAACCCGGTCCTCGGTCAGCCCGGGGATGGCGTGCGTCACCAGCTGACGGATCTGCGGCCTGAGGGCGTCAAATGAATAGCCGACCCGGTGCTTGATGAAGACGGCCGCCGTCGAGGGCGTGGCGGCCTCGCCGATTTCGCCCCGCTCAGGCAGCACGACGTGCACGCGCGCCGCCAACACACCATCCATCTGCGACAGGGTGTTGGTCAGCTCCTGGGACAGGGCGTAGATGTACCGGGCGCGTTCTTCCAGGGGCGAGGACACCAGACCTTCTTTGCGGAAGATCTGACCCATACCGTCGAAGCGTTCGCGCGGCAGACCGCGGGTTCGCAAAATATCCAGGGCGCGAGCCACCTGGGCGCCGTCCACAGAGACCGCCACGCCTTCCTTGCCAGAGATTTTTTCGGCATGGATACCGGCGTCGAGCAGCACCGACAGCAGTTCGTTGGCTTCGCCTTCGCTGGCGGAGGAGTACAGCGTGACGCTGGAACTGCAGGCCGTCAGGACCGACAGCACCAGTGCAGCCAGCAGCCAGCGCAACGCGCTGGAGAAAGATCGGAAAGCAAGCCTGCAAGAGAGAGCCATCAAGACATCCTGACCAGCGTATCAATATTCTGGGTGGAGCGCGATACGGCTTTGCCCACCAATTCGTACTGCACCGAGACCTGCAGCAGTTCCGTCTGCAAACGCAGCATGTCACTGATCGCCGGCTGCGCCCCCAGGCCATCCAGGCCATGAGCGATGTTCTGCCATTTACCCGAAAATTCGGTCGCGACGCCCCGCAGACCCGACAAAATCTGGCCCCCCAAGGTGGGCGCAGCATCCAGCGGCGCCGCGACGAACGCCGATTGTAGTGCGGCCGCGACCCCGTTCAGCGCAGGGTCCAGGGGCGCGCTCATCAGCGCATTGAAACGTTCGGCCGCCAGATCGGCGGGTTCGGCGCGCACCGCAGGGGCGGCAGGCAGCGCCTGGGCGCCCAGCGCGGCAGTCAGTGCGGCGATTTCCATCTTCAGGCTCCTTGATCAGACATCAGGCACATCACTCGGTATTTCCACCGCCAGCCCCAGCATCTGCCGGGCCAGCACCCCGCCTTCACCAGGGAGCGTGGCGGCATCGGCCAACACCCGGCGGCTTTCGGCGGCGCGCCCGGCCAGCTGTAGCGCCAGACCGTACCAGGCCCGTACCGTCGCCCGTTCTTCCGGTCCGGCAAGATCGGCGTCTTCGAGCAGACGGGCGGCTTCGGCGGCACGGCCGGCGTTCAGGCGCGCAACGGCCAGGCCCACCAGCGGATAGGCGCGGTCCGGTCTCAAACCGCGCAACGCGTCGAAAATTGTATCCGCATGTCGCACATCCCCTCGACCGGCGGCCAGCATCCCGATTTCGGTCAGGAATCGCGCGTCGTCGGCATCAAGCACAAAAGCCGTCTCGTGAGAGACGGCTTGGGATCCGGGCACGAAGGCACCGGCGGGCGGTTTTCGCTCCGCCCGCATCAGGAGGCCCTTCGCCCGGCCAGATCGCGCAGCACCTGAGCACGCGACCGCAAGGCCTCGTACTGGCCGCCCGATTCCGCAATGCTGCGCAGCACCCGGTCCAGTTCCTCGGCCGCCTCGGCTGTACGGCCGAGCATCAGCAGGCATTCGGCGATCTGCAGGGCCGGTTCCGGACTGCCCGGAAACAGCACGATCAGCAGCGAATACATGCTGATGGCTTCCTCGTAGCGTTCGCACTGTTCCAGGCATAAGGCCAGTCCGGCCAGGTAATGCTTGCGCGTGGGGCCGTAAGTGGCCAGAATTGAAAAGACCGGCAGCGCCTGGGCGTACTGCCCCTGAGTGACGTGGGCATAGGCCAGGGCGTAGATCACTTCAAGCTGCTCGTTGCTCAGGCGGGTGCTGGCCGGCAACGCCCGCAAGCCGTCATGGAGCTGCTGACCGAAGGGGCCGCGGGATGGGGTGGCGTTCTGGGGCATGTGTTTCTCTCCTGGAGTCCGTGCTGTCGATCACACCGTCGACTTGCTGCCCATGTTCATGGCGATCTGGTTCATGTTGTCGGTCGTGCCAGCGATCATTTTGCTCACGGCCTGAGTGCTTTCTTCGATCTGCTGGATGATCTTCTTCATTTCCTCGCGGCCTTCTTCCATCTGCTTCTGCAGCTTGATCATCATCGCCTCGAGGTCCTTCTTGTCCGAGATCGCCTGCTGGGCTTTTTCTTCGGACTGGGCCTTGGAAATGTTCAGGCCGCCCTGCGCGATCTGGGTGCTGCCGGAGACGACGGCGGAGGTGCCGGTCAAGACCGTGTTGAAGGTCTTCAGGGCGGAGAGCACCACCTTGTTGCTGATCTGGGTCGCCGTCGAAGCCACGGACGAGCCCCCCGTCGCCACCGCCATGGCAATGCCCACCCCGATAGCGGCCGCGATCGTCAGCGCCATGCCGATGTAGCCGGCGGTCTTCTCGTCCGCGCCGGCCATCAGGGCGATGCTCTGCGCCATATTGCCCAGCAGCGAGGGCTCGATGGCCAGCATCACCGGGCAGGCGATCGCCAGCGCCCCGCCCACGATCTTGCAGATGTTCTCGGCTTCCTTGGGGTCCACGCCGCACACCTCGGTGAGGAACTTGCCGACCGTGTTCTGGATCAGGCTGTTGAGGCTGATTTCAGGGCCGCCGCATTCCTGGGAGATGGCGCTGGCCAGCGTCATGGTGGCGCTGATGGCGCCCACGATGGCCAGGGCGAGCAGCGGCGCCGCCGCGCCGCCGGTGGCAACCGTCGCCGCTGCAGCGGCGACCACCGCCACGATGGCCGCGACGAAGGCAAAAATCTTGCCGATCCAGCCGAAAATCTTGCCCAGCGCCCCCTTGGAATTGGCCTCCTCGCACTTGTCGATCCATTCCTTGATTTTCTCGAGCTGGTGCTCGGTGTTCTTCTCGGCCTTGATCCGCGCGGATTCCAGGCCCTCTTGCGAGGTCTTGAGCTGCTCGTCCTGCGTCTTGCTGCGCAGGCTGCGCAGCAAATCGACCATGTCGTTGGCGCTGAACACCTGATTCGGCGTGTCGATGCGCGGCGCGCCGTTGCCGTCGACCAGCGGATTGCCGCCGCCGTCAGACCCGTCCTGCTGCTTGACGTAATTCAGGACGTCCTGATAAAGCTTTTCGAGGTCGACCTGATCGGCCCCCCCCGCACCGGCCGTGCCGCCGGATCCGTCGATCTGGCCCAACGAGCCCCCGCCCATCGGCGGCGTATACCCCGGTCCGTTTGAAATCGTCGTATTCATGCTCGTTCCTGTCTGTCAAAGGCGCGCCGGTCAGACGTTGCGCGCAATGCCACGGATGGTTTCGTTGCGCGCCTGATCGATGGCGCCGAGTTTTTCGCGCACATCGCGGATCACGTCCATCATCTGCTGCATCAGGTCGTTGGCCTGCTGCACGCCCTGTTCGTGCACCCGGGCGTCGGACTCGAACTCGGATTTCTTCGCATCGTGTTCGGCGGCTTCTTTTTCCTTGCCCGCCGAAGCCATGGTGCCGATGCCGGTGAATATGCTGCCGGCTCCCTGAGCCGAATTGGACAGCATGCTGGCGGTATTGCTGAACTGCATGCCCGTCACGGTCGTCGGGTCGGCCTTGATGCCCTTGGCCCCCATGATCCCGCCCGCCAGCCCCATGCCCATCGACACCGCGCCGCCGGTGATCTGGAACGCCCCCTGAATGATGGCCGCCTGCAGGCGGTCTTCGGCGGCATTGCGGATTTCCTGGGCTGCGTTCTTCAGATTGGAGACCTGGGCCTGCATTTCGGAATTGCGGACCTCGCGCGCCTGGCTGCGCATGTCCTGGGCGCACTTCTGGAACAGCGCCATCACCGAATAGATGTCGATGGCCACGTTCTCGGGGGTGAGCTTGCCGAAAGGATCTCCCGTGCTTTTGTCGCCGGAGGGTTCGGGCAGCAGGGACTGCATGAGCGCTTCAAGGCGGCCCGCGTTGGACTCGTTGACCTCTACCCCGATCAGCTTGAGCGCGGCTTCCAGCGTGATGCCCGTGGTTTCCACCATTTTTTGGGTGGCAGGGTCGAGCGACTTGGGATCGACTCCGGGCGGAATATAGCCAGGCGGAAAGGTGGATTGCAGGGAGATCGTCATCATAGGCTCCAGAATGCTGTCTCGGTGTTTCGTCTTGCGCCGTGATCGGCGTCCATACAAGCTATGTGCACATCAGAAGCAAAGTCGTTCCATGCCGGGCGGTCATTTGTCCACTGGCGCCCGCGCGCGGATCGCCTGGAGCAGCGCCTCGGCCCTGGCCTTGACGGCATCGTGCTCGCCCGGCTTGCACAAAGTATTGATCGCCAGTTCCAGCGACTCGGCCGCCTCGGCGGGCCTGCCCAGCGCGAGCAGGCATTCTGCGCAATGGAAGACCGGCACCGGATCGTCCAGCCGCATCACCGTGACGATCATGTAGTGCTGCAGCGCTTCTTCGTAGCGCCTGGTCATCTGCATCGCGGAGGCCAGCGCCAGTTGATAGCGCGAGTCCATATGATCGTAGGCGACCAGCTGGGCGAACACCTTGAAGGCCTCGTTGTACTTGCCCTGCGCATAGAGCGCGTGGCCGTGGGCGTACATGGCTTCGCATTCCCGGGAAGACAGGCCCATCGCCTGGGCCAGCGTGCCGCCCGCCTTCCAGAGGCCGAGCAGGTTCTCGGAGATGGCAGCGGCTTCCTGGTCGGTGATTTCAGGTTCCGTCGGTGCATTCATGAGTATTCCTTCAGTGTGTGCTTGCCGCCGCGCCGCAGCGGGGGCGGTTCTCAGATCATGTTGCGCATCTTGCGTGAACCGCCCGTCCGGGGCGCGGCATTGGCGAAACTGAGGCGTGCGGATTCCTCGGCCACCTCGCGCTCGATGGCTTCCATATCCTGGCGAAACAGGGCTTCAGCCTCGGCCCGGTGTTTTTCGTCCAGACCGTCGGACAGCTTCTGCGGATCCAGGCCATGGTCCCGATAGGCATCGGAGGTCGCCGCCAGGCTTTGCCGGGTCTGCTCGATCAGCGCCTCGGCTTCGCGCATGATGTCTTCGGGGGTCTTCTTGGTCATGGCCTCGTTACCTCGCGTTTAAAGATTGCGGATGATATTGGAATTGGCGTCGGTGTGTTTCTTCTGCGTATTGGTCAGAATTTCGATCGACTCGTTCTTTTTGTTGTTCAGGCTCTGCAGGCGCAACATGTCCATCTGCTGGTTGTTGCTCTCGGCGTCGATCAGGCCCTTGATCTTGGTGATGGCCGCCTCGATCTGCCCCTTGGTCGTGTTGCCGTTGCTGATATTGGTCTGGCCGCTGACCACATGGCCGTGCCCGTCGTCCACACTCTGGCCCTTTTCGGGGGTCACACGGCCCGCGCCGGAAAACCCGAGGTCCCCGACGCCGGCTTCCTTGATGGCGTCGTTCAGCGGGATTTCGTATTTGTCGACCTTGTCCCAGTTCCAGTCCTTGACCTTGCTGCCGGCATCGGTCCCCTCGATGGCGCCCTGGAATTTGGTCAGCGCGGACAACACGTTGTTGAGCTTGGCGATCTGGTCGTTGCGGGCCTGCACGGCCTTGACCTGATCCACCAGCTGCTGGTCCAGCAGCTTGACCCGTTCGCCCTGGATCATCTGGATCAGGGTCTGGATGTCGCCCGAGGCGATCGCCTGGCTGATGTCGATGGGAAGGGAACTGCCTACGCCGGAAGTATTCATGATCTGCTCCTTGAGTCGGACCGCCTGGGCGGCGAGATGAGTGATGGCATCGGCCCGCACCGTGCGGGTCTGGATCGCGTCAGAGGTTGCGGATGATGTTGGATGCAGCGTCGGTATGCTTCTTCTGCGTGTTGGTCAGGATTTCGATGGACTCGTTCTTTTTGTTGTTCAGGCTTTGCAGGCGCAGCATGTCCATCTGCTGGTTGTTGCTCTCGGCGTCGATCATGCCTTTGATCTTCGTGATCGCGGCGTCGATGTCGCCCTTGGTGACATCACCGATCGAACCGGTGCCCCCTCCCTTGTTGGCCTGAAACGTCGCATTCAGGATGGTTTTGCTGTCCAGGCCTGCTTCGCCCAACGCCATCCCGACCTTGTCGCGCACGTTGGTGCCCTGGTTCACCGTGGTCCCGTTGGTGACGTGCTGCTCGGACTTGCCCCAGTCCTTGGTACTGTTCAGTTTGGAAGTGGGATCGGACTTGCCGTCAAAACGCGCCGCCGCAGCGTTCAATTCGGACAGCACGTTGTTCAGCTTGGCGATCTGGTCGTTGCGCGCCTGCACGGTCTTGACCTGATCCACCAGCTGCGAATCCAGCAGCCGGACGCGTTCGCTTTGCACCATCTGGATAATGGTCTGGATGTCGCCGCTTGCGAGCGCGGCCTGGAAATTGATGCCGCCGTTGTTGTTGACTGTCATGTTCATGATGGATTCCCGATGGACATTCCCCGGCTCGGACCCCGGGAGGCGCGGCGCCTCACGAGGCCGCCTTCCCGGATGTAGTGTCACTCACCCCCTCGCCGGTTCCATGACCCTGGCGACAACCAGGGAAAACCCTAGCGCGATACGCCACCAGAGGGTGTCCCATACTTTCCAGGGAACCTTTTCACCCCCGGCGGTTACTATCCGGGCACAGCATCCCCTCGGAGTCTCGTCTCACTATGAACCGCATCGACACCGGCGGACCCGCCCCCGGCTTCGGCTCGCTCGGCCAACAGGCCGGGTTCAACACCGGGCAGCCCCGGACCGGCACGCTGCTGGGCGAGCATGCCGTGCTGCTCGAAGGAGAAGTGTCCTCGCTGGGCGACGCGGCCGAGGAAATCAGCCTGCACATGGCTGAAAAAACCGAAGACAAGCACCACGCCGAACGCAAGGTCAAGCCCGAACGTCCCATGGAACTCATGCGCCTCGAAGAAGTCCTCGAGATGCTGCAGCAGACCCAGGACCCGAACGCTCAGGCCAAGCTCGAGGCACTGACCGCCAAACTGCTGTCGGGCCGGGGGTCGCCCCGGCAGCAGACAGCCCAGGCTTTCGGCGACGTATCGCAGCAATACCTGGCCCTGCAATACGCCCTGCGCAAGGGCGAACAGGAAGGCGCCGCCCCCGAACTGCTGGAATCTCTGCGCGACGCATTGGCTGATCTGGAGATCGAAAGCGGTCCCCGGATCCGGGCCGGGCTCAACACGCTGGACAGCGCCGGTGCATTCGCTGCCGATGCCCAGGGCGTCCAATCCTTTCAGGATACCTACCGCGACATTGTTCTGGGGGAAAACAGTCTGGGCAAGACCCTGGATCTGGCCCTGGACCGGTTCGGCAGCAAGGACGTAGGGCGCGGCCTGCAACAGTTGGTGCTGGCCCTGGGCCAGGACCTGTCTTCGGCGCGCCCTTCGACCTCGCCCCAACGGCTGCAGGCGCTCACGGGCGATCTGTATCACCTGCAAGTCGCCGTGACCGTGCTCGATGGCTGCACCGAACTGTCCGGCAAGCTGCAAGCCAAAGGTCTGGGCGCGCCCGACAACGAACGCCTGATGCGCGACCTGGTGGGGCTCACCGGGGACAAATGGCTCAATGAATCACGCTTTACGGCTCTGGCGCAGCAGCATGGCGTCACCTCGCCCGAGGGGCGAGTGGCATTCCTGGCCGGCATCAAAGCGCTGATGCGCGATCTCCCCATCCAGGTATTCCCGGACCCCGACGCCCGGCAAGCCACCCTGAACGCCATCCAGGACGCCCTGGACATGGCCATCGACGAGGAAGATCTCTGATGAGCGGTCCCGCAGCCATTCTGCAGCAATTCGGCGAAGCCGCAGGCATCCCCAACCTGCGCTTCGATGCTCGCGGCCAGGCCGTCTTCCGCACCGGGCCAGGCCGCTTGCTGGGCCTGGAACAGGCCGATCAGGAAATTCTGGTCTACACTGCTCTGCCGGTTCACTATGACAGCGGAGACTGGCTGCGGCGCGCCTGCAAGCGCGCCCACCACAGCCACCTGGGCGACTGGCCGGTGCAGCCTGCGCTGCGTGAATACCTGGGCGTCCCGCATCTGCTGGCACTGGTCCGCATGAACGAACAGGAATTCACCGAGCTGCGCCTGCGCCAGGCGCTTGAATACCTGGCCCAATGGCTCGACGCCCTGAGCGCCGACACCTGAACCGGAGCGCGCCATGCCTGACATCAGCCCCAACCGGCTCATGAGTTTCGATCACGGCATCGACACCATCACCTACGCCCGCAAGAACGAGCAGGCCGCTCAAGGCTTGCCCGACCGGCGCAACCTGATGCCGTCCGACGATCCGGTGCGCGCCCAGCTGACACAGCTACTCGAAAAGCCCAACATCGGCCATTTCCTGGAAGACGCGTTGCGCCCCGACATCGGCAACCGTGATCTGCTCATGCCCTCGGAATTCGCCGAAGCCCTGCGCGAGGCCCTGAAAGCGCTCGCCAGCATGGCTGAAAGCGGCGGTGACAGCCGCATCCTGAACCGCGCCGTGCGCCTGCTCAAAGAAGAAACCAATCTGCGCGATCTGGTTGCCATGTACCGTAGCGCCTTATACCAGGGATAACACCATGAGCAGCGCACCGTCTGATCAGACTGACGCAGCCGCGCCCGAGGCGACCGGCCCGCTGGGCGAGCGCGGGCCTGCGCTGCTGGATCTGCTGGCCTACATCTATCTGGAAAATGATCGCCCGGAAAAAGCGGCGGTCCTGCTGGCCGCGCTGGATGAGCTGGGTCTGGCGGACGCACGCCAACGCACCTCGCTGGCCCTGGCGCAATTGCGCTCCGGCAAGCCCGAAACCGCCCTGAGCACTCTGGACCGCATAGCGCTCCAGGGCGGCCTGAGCAGCGCCTTCCACCTGGTCCGCGCCCAGACCCTGGTCGCCCTGGAACGCGAGGCCGAAGCCGAAGCCGCCATGCGGGCTTATATGGATCTGCGCGCCCGGCAGACCGCCCCCGCCGATTCTCGCTGAACCGCCATGCAACAGACCCTGAACCGCGCCGTCGCGCTCCTCACCAGCCGCAACGACATCGTCCTGGCGGTGCTGATCGTCTCGATCATCTTCATGATGATTCTGCCGCTGCCGACCTCGCTGGTAGACGTGCTGATCGGCACCAACATGACGATATCGGCCATCTTGCTGATGGTGGCCATGTACCTGCCCTCGCCGCTGGCCTTCTCGTCCTTTCCCTCGGTGCTGCTGGTCACCACCCTGTTTCGTCTGGGCATCTCCATCGCCACCACGCGGCTGATCCTGCTGCAAGGCGACGCCGGTCACATCATCGAGACCTTCGGCAATTTCGTGGTCGGCGGCAACCTGATCGTCGGCCTGGTAGTCTTTCTGATCCTGACCATCGTGCAGTTCGTGGTCATCACCAAGGGCGCCGAACGCGTGGCCGAAGTGGCCGCCCGCTTCTCGCTGGACGCCATGCCGGGCAAGCAGATGTCCATCGACGCCGACCTGCGCGCCGGCACCATCGACATGGACGAGGCGCGCAAACGCCGCAGCACGGTCGAAAAAGAAAGCCAGCTCTACGGCGCCATGGATGGCGCCATGAAGTTCGTCAAGGGCGATGCCATCGCCGGCTTGATTATCGTCGCCGTCAATCTGCTGGGCGGCATTCTGATCGGCACGATGCAGCGCGGCCTGACGGCCGGCGAAGCCGTGCAGGTCTATTCCATCCTGACCATCGGCGACGGCCTGATCGCCCAGATCCCGGCGCTGTTCATCGCCATCTGCGCAGGCATGATCGTGACGCGCGTGCAGACCGGCGAGGGCGGCCCCTCCAACGTCGGCAAGGACATCGGCGCCCAAGTGCTGGCCCAGCCGCGCGCCCTGCTGATCGCTGCGGCGGTGGCGCTGGGCATGGGCCTGATCCCCGGCATGCCCACCCTCACCTTTCTTGCGCTGGCCGCTGTTGTGGGCACGATCGGCTTTGTGCTGCTACGCGGCACCCGCAAGGTCGTGGACGAAAAGACGGGCGAAATCACCGAGATCCCTGCACTGGCGGCCGATGGCCAGCCGGCCCCCAAGCCCCGGACCGAGGGTGGCGCCGAATTCGCCCCCACCCTGCCCCTGATGATGGACGTGGCTGCCGGTCTGCAGCGGCATTTCGACGCAGATGAACTCAACGAAGAACTGATCAAAATCCGCCGCGCACTGTATTTCGACCTAGGGGTGCCTTTTCCGGGGATTCAACTGCGCTTTAACGACGCGCTGCCGGAAAACACCTATCTCATCCTGCTCTCTGAGGTCCCGGTGTCCCAGGGCCAACTGCGGCCGGGCCACGTACTGGTGCGCGACACCGAACAAAACCTGCAGGCGCTGCAGGTGCCCTACACCACCGACAAGCCCTTCCTGCCCGGAATCCCGTCGCTGTGGACCGACGCCTCGCACGTCCCCATGCTGGCCGCCGCCGGCATCCCCTGCCTGGACGCCCACCAGATTCTCACCTGGCATCTGGCCTTCGTGCTGAAAAAATACTCCTCGGATTTCATCGGCATCCAGGAAACACGCTTCCTGCTGACCGCCATGGAGGACCGCTTCCCCGACCTGGTCAAGGAAGCCCTGCGCGTCATGCCCGTGCAGAAGATCGCCGAGATCATGCAGCGGCTGGTGTCCGAGGACATTTCCGTGCGCAACCTGCGCGCTGTCCTGGAAGCCCTGATCGAATGGGGCCAGAAGGAAAAAGATTCCGTGCTGCTGACCGAATATGTGCGTGTCTCGCTCAAACGGCATATCAGCTACAAATATTCCAGCGGCCAGAACATCCTGCCCGCCTACCTGCTGGCGCCCAACGTCGAAGAAACCGTGCGCGGCGCGATCCGCCAGACCTCGGCCGGCAGCTACCTGGCGCTGGATCCCAACGCCACTAAAAAACTGGTGGAAAACATTCGCAAAACCGTGGGCGAAATCTCAGCCAATAGCCGCAAACCGGTGCTGCTGACCTCGATGGATATCCGCCGCTACCTGCGCAAAATGATCGAACAGGATCTGTACGAACTGCCCGTGCTGTCCTACCAGGAACTGACCCAGGAAATCAACGTACAGCCCTTGGCCCGGGTGGAGCTATGACGGTATCCGCCGCCTGCCGGTCCGCGACCGCCTCGCCGTGTCGCCCTGATCGGAGACCTGCATGAACGCAGCACTCGAACTGCGCGTGCTGTCGGGCCTGCACCGCGAGGCGCGCTGCCCGGCCATCCACGGCGATCTTGTGGGCGCCGACCCGGACTGCGACATTGTCCTGGCCGATGCCGGCCTGCCGGCGCGAGCCGCCCGGCTGGTCCTGGGTGCCGAGGGCTGGAATCTGACGTCCGGCGACGGCGAGCACGGCCCGGACACATCAACCGACACGGCCTACAATCAGCCGCTGCCCCTCGGGCCCGTCTGGCTCACCGTGGCCCGTCCCGAAGACCCCTGGGCGCCGCCGCCGGATACCGCCGCAAACGGCGGCGACGGCACCGCGCACGCCACGATCCCGGATGACGACCCGATCGGCGAAACGGCCGTGACGGCCGATGCCAAACCGGACACCGCGCCCGATCCCCAGGACGCGCCGCAGGCCGCGCCCGTGATCCGCGCCGATCCCCGCCCGAACCACGCCGTCGACACGGCTATCCAGCCCTCACGCGGCCGATCCTGGATCATGACCCTGGGGCTGGCCGCTGCCGGCCTGGCCATCACCATCGCGCTGCTGCTGGCCTGGCTGCTGCCATCCACGCCTCCGACACCTGCCCGCGCCGATCCACGCATGGCCGCTGAACAATCGCTGCCGCACATCCAGGCCGCGCTGGAACGCCTGGGCCTCGCCTCGCGCCTGCGGGCGGCCCTGGCGGACGGCGGCGCGACGGCGCAGGTCTCCGGCTGGGTGCGCGACGCGGCCGAACGCGACGCGCTGGCCGCCGCGCTGGCGCAGATCTGGCCCATGCCGGCCATGCAGGTCAGCGTCGAGGCCGACGCGGTCCGGACCGCCCGGACCGCCCTGGACGGCTATTCGGTGAAGTACGAGCCCCGCTACGACGGCGATGGCCGCCTGAGCATCCTGGGCATCGCGGCCGACGACACGGGCCGGACGGCGGCGATCGAGGCCGTGCGCGAGCAGCTGCCGGGCATGACCGTCATGGGCAACACCATCCAACTGGCGCCGGCCGTGGCCGACGCCCTGACCCGCGAACTCGCGGCAGCGGGCCTGAGCGGCATTTCCCTGACCTGGGACCGCCATCATCTGCAAACCGACACCTCCAGACTGGACGACGCCCAACTGGCCCGATTTGAAACCATCGTGGCCGATTTCAACCGCCGCTTCTTCGATGTCGTCGCGCTGCCCGGCGCGGACCGGCCCGCCGCCGATACCGTGCCCTTCGCCATCTTGAGCGTCGTCAGCGGGAAAACACCCTTTATCGTGCTGGAAGACGGGAGTAAATTGCTCGTAGGCGGCACCTACCGCAATTACCGCCTGACCGGCATCGAAGAAAAACGCCTGACCTTCGATGGCCCTCGCCCCGCCATCGTGCTGCGCTGAACACGGACCCCATCATGACCACTGCCCTGACCGACCTCGAAACCCGGCTGGCCGCCCCCGGCGGCAGCGCCCTGCGCGATGCCTTGGTCGCACGCGCCGCCCGCCTGGAGACCTCTCTGCGCGCCCGCATGGCCGACGGCCTGCCGCGCCAGGATTTCCCGGCATGGCACAGCGTCGCCGAAGCCGCCGCCGCCGCGCAGACAGTTCTGGCCTCGTGGCCGGTCAATGATACGGCGGCACCGGCTTCGTCCGGGCCCACGCATCCGCTTTAACCCCCTTTTACCCCTAGCCAGGAACCCATCATGGCACTCAACGGTCTTTCCGGCTCAGCCGGCCTGAACTTCAACGCCGTCAATAACACGATCTACAGCGGCATCCGCACCCAAGAAAGCAAGCTGCGTGACACGATTTCCGGCCTGCAGGCGGATGCTGACGGCAATATTTCACAGGCCGATCTGCTGATGCTGCAGCAGCAGACCCAGCAATGGACGATGATGATCGAGCTGCAAAGCACGCTCACCAAGCAGATTGCGGATTCGCTCAAAGGCATTATCCAGAAATCGTCCTGAATCCGCGACGCCTGCGGCGTCCTGGCCAGCCTCGGCGCTTCCGCGGCCTCGGCCGGCCGGGATGCGCTCAGACGGATTGCAGAAAGAAGGCCGGGTCGCGCGGGCCGGGCACATCCGTGGCGGCCACCGATGCCTGCGCCCAGGCATCGGCCTGGTCCAGCAGAGATTCCAGCACGGGACAAAGCGTGGCAGCAGTGCATTCGGCCAGCTTCAGGGCCACCTGCATGTGCGGCCGGCCGTCCGGGGCGAGGCACAGCACCGCGCCGTGGCCCGCCTGCATGAAATTGGCCCGGACCATGCGGTCGGCCTGGCGGGCGTCGATGCCGTGATCGGCCATCTGGCACGAAACCAGCACCAGCCCATGCGCGCCCACATGCACCACCTGGACCACCTGGCGGCCATCGAACACCAGTTGGCAGATCCCCTCGGCCGAAGGCGCCAGGCCGGCGATGCCCAGCGTCGAACCCAATTCAGCGATCAAACGGACATAGGGTGAGTCAACTGACATGGAAGCATGCCCGAGCAAGCGGGCTTGAATGTTCTAGGAGTGTCAAAAATACGCCAGGCTGGCGTCCTTGAACAGATAGCAAAAACCAGGGGATGCGCAGGCATTCCCTGGTTTTGAGGCAAGCGGCGCCGTGTTCAGGCCAGAGTGCCGCCGGGCGGGAACCCGGGCAGGCCGGCCGGCGCCCGAGGCGCCGCCTGTGCCCCGGCGGTGCGCAAAGGGCCGCCGTCGTTGGCATCCTCGATGCGCGAGCGCCAATGCGCCGCCACATTGGTGAACTGCTCGATCCAGGCCGACAACACCGCCACGTCCAAGCCCGGCAGCACGCGGCGATCCGCCAGGAAAACGCGTCCCGTGTCGAAATCAGCGCTGAAAGTCGCCCCCTGCGTGCCCTGCCAGAACACATTGGCCGCCAGCAGCATCGCATAAATGGCGTCCCGGCGGTCGGGGTCGACCTCGGGCAGACGGGCGAACAGGATGACCAGATCGTCTTCCGCCTCGTACTGGATGTGGATCTCGTGCGCATCGATCATGAGGCCCACGTAGCCGTCCTCGCCCGCAGCCATGTCGGCCATGCCCAAGGTCTGGCCCAGTTCGGCCATCAAGGCCTGGTATGAAGAAAGAGACATGCGGTGCTCCTGTGATTCAAGAAATATCGGGTCGCGGGATCAGGTCAGGCTTTGGCGAACTGACCGAGTCCGCACAGGAACTGCCGGACCTCGGGGTCGGGCAGCCGGTCTTTCAGGTGGCCTGCCTCTTTGCTGCCGGACAGGCCTGTGTTCCAACGCTGGTTTTCGAGCTGGCCGGAGCTGGAGCTGACCGTATAGTAAACACCCTGGTCGTCGCCCTGCAGTTGCTCGTCCGGATTCATTTCACCGCCCAGATCGCGCAGGATCAGCTTGGACTTGAGTTCGACATCGGTGACGCCGCCCCGGTCCTTGTCGCTCTTGCAGCCCTTGGACATCGTGCCGGCCAGGTCGGTGGCGCCCACCAGGTCCAGGCCCTGTTCGGCCAAGCCCTGCAGCACCAGGACCTCGCGGCCCATCTTGGCCGTGTCGCCCTTGCCTTCGCGGAAGGTTTTTTCGGTGAACATGCCGCGCACCAGATCAGTCTGGCCGCGCAACTGGGCCATCAGACTCCGGGCCTTCGCGAATTGTCCGGGCGGCGTGCCAGGATCATTCACTACCGCTTCCAGACGATCATAGACCTCGCCCACAAAGCCGCCCGGCCGCACGCCCCGGGCGCCAAATTGCCCGTCACCGAGATCCCCCACCAGCTTGATCATATTGGCGGTATTGTGCTCGTGAACGTTGTGCCAGACGCCCATGAAATTCTGCAAGCCGCTGGTGGCAATGCCGTTGATACCGAACGAGAAGGTGATGGTGTCCACATCCACGTCCCGCACCTGCCCCTGCTGGCCCGGATGGTCCGGATCAAACACGCGCAGACTTTGATTCGGCCCCGAGTTTTCCTCGAAGGCCCGGAACTGATTGCGCGTGTAGGTGCGTTCTTGGTAGTCCTTGACACCGAAGAAGTCCCGCATCGTATCGGGCGAAATCAAATTGACGCTGACATGGACCAGCTTGGGCGGCGGCGCGTCCTGCGGCCGATCCGGATCAGTCAGCACCCGGCGCATCCGGTCATTGCTGGTCAAGGCGACCTCCAGCACTTCGCGCGCACCGTCTTTGTTGGACTGCTGGCGGAGGTTTTCGTCCTCTATCCCCCACATATCGAGCACGCCATGACCCACCACTGTGGTCATCACCTGCCCATCGGGGTCCAGCAAGCGGCTGACCTTGAGATTGCGGGCATGGTCGTCGCTGTCCTTGACCCCGGCAGACACCCCGCCAGTATGGCCGTTACCCAAGTCAACGCCCAGACTGTGATTGATGAACTGGGCCGGTACGATCTCGCTGGTATAGGTGCGCATCACGCCATCGCGCATCACCGGCATCTCGCGCCGCAGCGGTTGCCAGGTGTCCAGCCCCGACAAGGCCAGACGTTCGCTGCGGGCCAGGCTGGTCTTGGAGAACAGCGCATCCAGCGCATCCCGGGGGATGCCGACGCCCTCGAGGCGTGTCCGCAAATCCTGCAGCATGTCGCGCTTACCCTGAACGATCGGATGCGTGTCCTTGTTGGAACCGCTAGGCGCCTCGATGGTCTGCAGCGTATCGACGTTTTCACTGTCCCGGTAGGCCTGGCTGCAGTCGAGACACACCTGATCCCATTGATTCCAAACCTGCTCCAGCACATTTTGCTGTTCAACCGTGAGCACCAATTCGCCCGTGCGCACGTCCTCGGCCACCTGGTTCAATAAATACTGACCTGCTTCGGCCCAGACCAGATTGCTGTGTTTGACGGAACGGTCGGTCAGAGGATCGGTCAGGCGCATGGTATCGATATACGTACTCTTGGCGTCCAGCAGACTGGTCTGGCGATCCATTTCTTTGCGCAGCGCCAGGCAGAGATCCTGCTTGTCGCTCAGCATGCGCAGTTGGCCTTCCAACTGATCCTTCTGTCCCTGTAATTGCTTGCGCGTATCGGGATCCGGGTTCTGACTCAGTTGATCCTCGACATCCAGCAGCTCGACCCGGACTTCGTCCTCCACCTCCCTCAAGTCCTGAAACCGGTCGAGCATCTGGGCCTGCCCCTCTGTCAGGCTTTGGCGCTGCTGATCCAGGTCCCCCGACAAGCCCTGCAGGCTGTCCTGCGTCCAGGCCTGCCGGCCCAGCACTTCGGTGGTCTGGTCGAGCCGGTTCAACATCTCGACCAGTTGCGGGTCCGACCGCCCGACACTGCCGCAGATCTGGCGCAGGTCCTGAGTGAGGCGGGCGGGATTGAGCTCGACCCGCGACAGCGGGCTGCCCGGAGGCGCCATCTGGATCAGCTTCGTCAGCGCCGGGAAACGTTCCTTGCACTGCTGGGCCCGCACATCGCGCAGTTCGGTCTCGGCCCGGGTGCGCAAGGATTGGACATCCACCCGGCTCAGGGGGGTATTGCCGTAGCGGGAGTCGTTGCGCACGGCGCGGGTGACGGCCGCCCGCACATCGCGCAGTTCGGGGCCTTCCAGGCCCTGCAGCGTGTCGTTCAGCAGGGTTTCGTTGTGCCGCACCACCTGCAGCCGGTATTCCTGGGCCTTGTTCAGGATCTTTTCGACCTGATGATTGGTCAGCGGGCGATCGTTGCTGACCCAGTTGTCCGGCAGGCCGCAGGACCGCAGCGCGCGCTGGGCGCCGGCCTGGCCTTCGGTCTTGATGAGCAGATTGACAAAGGATTCCTTGACCTGGGAACGCTCCTGGTGGCGCGCCTGCATGTCCTCGGGAGAGCGGAACCAGTTCTGGATACGACCCGCCAGACGCGACAGGCCACTCTGGCGGACGCCTTCCTGACCCTGGGGGTTCTGGCGGATTTCCCGCTCGAAGACCCCGCCGCCTACCTGTCTGAAACTGTCGAGGCCGATTGCCATCACGTTCTCCGTAATTTTGTCAAAAACTCATGACATCCTGACGATTGAGTAACCCGGACGCCGCCCGGGTTCCCCTGTGGTCGGTCAAAGGCTGTCCTGGTTGTCCGACAGAGCCTGAAACACCTGCTGTCCCCTGATGATTTCCTGGGCAAACTCGTCGGACGAAAAGCCCGCCGCCGCCTTGGGTTCGGGCAGGATGCAGGGGCTCAGGCCGGCCTTGAGCAGGAGCCCGTTCATGGCGACGAACACAGTGGTCCGGGTGTTGCCGTCCATGAACAGGTGCGAACGGTACAGGGCCTGCGTGGTCCGCGCGATGACGGCGATCCGGTCCTCGTCGGTCAGCGCCCGAGTCATGTCCTGTTCGTGGCGCGCCAGGATGTCGCGCGCCCGATCCCGGCATTCCTGGTCCGTCCTGGATGTAAAAGAGATATCGAATCCAGTGTCGGTCTCGTTGATACTCTTGAACCACGGATCGCTCTGCAGCAATGCCCGCAGCTCGTCACGGCCGGCGGGCGTCAGTTGGGTGTCCTGCCGCAGATTCAGGTTGGTGTCCCCATTGCGATAGCCCGAGGGCACACGCGATTCCTCGAGCAGGCTGATCGCCTCGCTGCCGTCCTCGTCCATCGCTTTGAAAGACGTCTTGTAGGTGTTGCTCAAGTCTTCGTTGCGAAAGGTGTTCTTCGAGCCTGTCTGCTGGATCCGGTCCAACCAGCGGTCGTCCAGGGGGGCCCCATCCCGCAGGTCGTCGATCATCCCGAGAAAGGCGCGCTGCATGGCGGCCAACGAGCCCTGACCATACTGTTCCAGAGTCCATTTGCCCGCACCGGGCAGATCCTGCAGGTTGCCGGGGGTAAACAGACGCCAATGGTCTTGCGGCGCCAACACACCGAACACGGGATGATCATCCAGGCGCTCGTGCATCGTCAGTCCGGCCTCGATGGCGTCAAAAGCCGCCACGATGCGGGCCTTGAATTCGGGCAGCATGTCCTCGAACGTATCCAGCGCGACCCGCAGGTCGGACAGGATTTCGCGAGGCGAGCGCTGCAGGGACTCGGCCTGTGCCAGCACATCCTGCTCGAGCTGCACCAGCGCCTCGGTCTTGTACCAGAGCGGCAGGTCTTCATCCGTGTCGGGATCATCATACCGAGACAGGTAACCCTGGATCAGATCGCGCTGCGGGTCGAATTGCCGCTGCCGCGCCTGCTCGAACATCTGGACACCCTCCTGACGCAACGAGCCTTTCAGCGTCTCGGCGCCCAGGCGGTCGATATTGTCGTCATCACTGCCACCACGCGAGCCCATCGCGCTGGTGAGCACGCTGACCAGCGTGCCGATGTCGCGCTGCAGACGGCCGGCGAACTGGAGGTTGGTCAACGAGCCATGCTCATCGAATGCGGACAGACCATCCTGGACAGCCAGATAGATCGATTTCAACGCCCCCTGGTCGTCCAGCGCGCGGTCCAGCAAGCTGCGCACGAGCGGGGCCTGTTCGCCGCGCATTTCGTTCAGTGCGCCCAACAGCGCGGTCCCCGCACATTCCTGGAAAAAGTCCGAGCCGATATCCTCGTCCGGCCCGGTCTCGTACCTGAGCAGCAGGCTGGTGCGCTGCTGGATGACGTCCAGGCAATTCATGATGTCTTGCGGGGTCGCGCCCTGGCCGATGGCCAGGAGCAGGTCTTTCCAGCCCTGGCGCAGGCTGTCTCGCACCGCACGGGCATCGTCCAGTTGGCCCCGTGCCTCCATCCCGAGTACATGTTTGAGCGTTTCACGTCCCAGAGCGAACATTTTCTCTTCGCTCAGCGGCTTGACCCCCAGGTTGCTGATCCCCTTGCACCCTTCGGACAGGCGCTGCGTGTATTCCCGGCAGACCTGATCGCTCAGGCTGGACAAGACCACGGGGGGCTTGAAGCTCGACAGAATGCGCTGGAACGCCTCTGAAGGGTCCGACCCCGCAATCGGCGGTTCGTACTTGCTCAGACGCGCGGCCTGATCCAGCAGATTTTCGTGGCGACCCCGGGCGGCCAACTGAATCACGCGATCCACGTCCCGGGCATTCAACTGACTGGCGCCTTGCAAACCCGCCTGCTGCATGGCCTGCGCCGTGGCGGCCTTGCCATACCGGCTTTCAAGCAGTTTCTGAAAGACCTCCAGGGCTTCTGACTGGCGTTGGGCGCGCGTCGAATCACCCCAGCCCAGCGCCTGCCCGATATCCTTGAACGCGCTGACAATGGCTCGGCCCAACGTGCCTTTGTTATTGATCAACAGGTCTTGATTACTCTTGTCGAGCGTGATGACCCCGGACTGATTTTGACCCGCCAGTGATTCAAATTGACGCAATGTAATGCCGTTCATACCCGATCTCCCAGAAAAGAATGCGTCACCGACGAAAAGGGTTCAGACCCCAGCCGGCTGCGCCAGTGCCGTGCGACACCCGCCAGGCCTGCCACCACGGCAGTCAGGCCGCCGGCCTGCAGTTCATCCACGCCGCAGCGGCGATGCAGCACCAAGGCCCCGGTCTCGGGCAATAGCGCAAACGTACCGCCCTCGGTCAATGCCCCGGACAAATTCGCCGTCAGGATCTCGGCCAGTTGCTCGCCTTCGGGCACGACATCGTCCAGACAGATCATGATGCGCAGGCCGCCGGCCACGTCCAGCCCCAAAGACACGATCAGATCATCGTCCGCCCCCAGCGCCAGCAGGCACGTCCCGCCCTCGTCCAGGCTCAGGCCGCCCAGGCCTAACGCCTGCCCTAAATCAGCCACGTAGACATTGGCTTGGCTTGCATCCATGTGTATAGTCTCCGGTGATGGCGTCGCTGCACGCCGATTGGCTGCTGAGTGACAGATCCCCGGCGATTAGTTCCCGCAGGGCGACACACTGGCGCACGGCGGTCGGTTTTCACTCTGCCCGACCACCAGAACCACCCATCATGTATCTGACAACTCGCGCGTTCATTCCCACCCTGCTGGCGGCCCTGCTGGCTTTGTCAGGGTGCAAAACCCTGCCTTCGGCCGCTCCACAGACAACGACAGACACGCCGGTCACGGCATCCGGCAACAGTGCCGCCGGGACACCCCGTGTCGTGCAGCCGATCGCCATCTATCTCGCTCAGTCAGCCCCTGGCGACCAACTGGTCGCCGTCCCGATCCCCGACGGGGCACTCTATCTCCATGCCCGCCCCGTCCTCGCCCGCGAAGATCTGACCGACGCTGCAGCCCTCTCGGATCGGCAGGGGGGGCATTTTGTCGGTCTGCGCCTGACCCCTGCGGGCGCCGAAAGACTAAATGCCGTCAGCCGCCAGAACGTCGGCAGCCTGCTGGCCCTGGTCATCGGTCGCGAACTGGTGGCTGCACCCCGCATCGGCGGCCCGCTGGACCGCGGCATCCTGGCCTTCGAGGTGCCTTCGGCCGCAGTGGCCGCCGATCTCGCTGCCCGTATCCGAGGCGACGCGACCCGGTAATTCATCCCCACGCCCCCAGGGATCCCATGCCCGACAGCCACCACACTCTCGATCTACCCGTCGATCTGAGCGCAGTGCCGCTCGCCCTGCAATGGCTCGAGACGCTGGCCGAGCGCCAGGGCTGGACGCCCCGCGCGACCTTCGGCCTGACCCTGTCGCTGGACGAGGCGCTGACGAATGTGGTGTCCTATGCTTTCGATCAGACCAGCGCACCGGACAATCCTGCCATCATCGTGTCCTGCCGGGCAGACGGCCAGCGCATCGAACTGGAACTGCGCGACAACGGCCGTCTTTACGATCCCACGGCAGGCGATCCGCCCCCCCTGGTTGCCTGCCTGGACGAGGCCGAGGTCGGCGGCCACGGCGTACGGCTGATGCGACACTACCTGGATACGCTCGCCTATCGGCGCCAGGACGGCTGGAACTGCCTGACTCTGGTCATGAAGATCGCCTGACGACCGGTCTCGGGCACCGCCGGATCCGGCCGGCCCGCGTCACGGCTCAGCCGTGATAACGCAGGCACAGGCTGGTGACGTCGTCAGTCGGATCGGTGCCGTTCTCGAACGCACGCACATCGGCAATGACCGCATCGGTCAGGACGTCCAGCGCCGCATCCGCGGGCTGCGCGCGCAGCAGGCCGGCCAGACGCGCCTCGCCGAAAACCTCGCCTTCCGGATTGAAGGCCTCGGTGATGCCGTCCGTGTACAGGTACAGCATGTCGCCGGGGCGCAGATGCAGAGTCTTCTGCTCGTAGGCGATTTCCTCTTCGACGCCCACGGCGATGCCGTGGGTCAGCGGCACGGCGGACAACGTCCCCTGGGCGTCGATCAGCCAGGGCGCATGGTGGCCGGCATTGACGTAATCCAGCTTGCCGGTGCGCAGATCCAGCGTGGCGTAGAACAGCGTCACGAACAGCATCTGTTCGTTCTCGGCCGCCAGCAGCGCATTCAGGCGCTCGACGCAGGCGGCCGGCTTGCGGACGAAGCGCGCCGTCGATTTCAACAGCGTGCGTGAGATCGCCATGAACAGGGCGGCGGGGATCCCCTTGCCCGAAACGTCGGCGATGACGAAGCCCAGGTGGTGCTCATCGAGCATGAAGAAATCGTAGAAATCCCCGCCCACGTCGCGGGCCGGCAATATCCGGCAGCCCAGTTCCATGCGCGGATCGTCGGGCATGGCGCGCGGCAGGATGCTGAGCTGCACGGCGCTGGCGATCTGGAGTTCCTGCTGCAGCCCGGCCAGCTTGGTCTTGGTGACCAGAGCGTCGCGCAGTTCGATCACCATGTCGGACAGCCGCTGGTGCTGTTCGACCAACCGATGGCGCAGATCGCTCATGACTTCCGCGAGACGCCGCAGGCCATCGCCGTCTCCGGTCTCGCCCTGGCGATCGATCAGCGCCTGGACCTCCTGGCGGCTGGCGGCGTCCATGGAATCGGCCAGGGCCCGCAGTTCGCCGGCCATGACGGCTTCCTGGCGGCGACGGATGCGCGCCTGCTGAGCCTGGTCGCGCGCCAGTTGCAGGGTCTTGTGGCGAAAGGCGGCGATGCTGCGCCCCAACTGCTCGATCTCGTCCCGCCGGCCGCCGGACCGCCCGCCCGCGTCGGCCTGCGGACCGCTGAGTTCGTCCAGCGTCTGCAGGGAATCCTGCAGCGGGCGGAAGCTGCGCCAGATGATGCGGTGGATCAGCGCCAGCCCCAGAATGGCCAGGACGGCGGCCAGCAGCAGCGTCAGCCAGCCCAGGGTCAAACTGGGCTTCATCAGGGCGGTGACGTCCTTGAGGATCAGGAGCAGGCCGCCAGCGCTGCCCGAGACGCTGGCCACGGGCGTGGCCGTGAGCAGCAGGATCCGGTCGCCGTCCTCGAGCGTCCGGTATTGTGTGTGCTGGACGGGCGGGGTCAAGCCGAGGCGCGCCCACAGCGCGCGCCCGGTGCTGGCCACCAGACGGCCCTTGGGATTCAGGAAATGGACGCTGTATTGCGCGTCGAGCCCGTCCGGATCGACCTGCTGCAGGGCCGTATCCAGCGCGCGCGCGCCGACCAGCGCCCAGGTACCGCCCTGCAGCCGCACGGGCCGCGCCGCGACCAGCAGGGTCTGATCGTCGTCCAGGTTGCGCAGCCCCTGCGCCGTCCGACCCGCCAGGACTTCGTCCAGCGTGCCGGCATCAAGCAGCGCGGTGTTGGTGGCGTCGCCCTTCAGGGGATAGGCCTGGCGATTGGGATCGATCAGGACCAGGCGGTCCAGCGGTGTAGTCCAGGCACGCGGGATTTCGGCGTCCGCGCCCGAGACCTCGAACCGGGCGGACGCGTCCTGCAGCTCGCCGGCGATCGTCAGGGTCTGAGACGACAGGAATTGCTTCCAGAGGGCGTCCTGGTCCTCCTGGCCGAGATTGGCGGCCTGCTGGCGCAGCAGGTGCTCGCGCAGGGCCTGGAGGCCCGACAACGAACCGATCAGCAGGGCAAAGCCCAGAGCGATGGCCAGGGTCAGGCGCAGCCGCAGCGAAAGCCGCCGGGCCCGGTCCGGCGGGACGATCCGGAACCGGGGAGCCGGCTCGGACAGCGGGATACCCAGGGCCGCAAGCCGGGGCTGGATGCTGCCGTCGAAATCGACCGCCAGCAGCGATTCCGCCTGGTGGGCCAGGTCGGCCCGCCGCTGCGCGGTCCGGGCCGCCATCGTCTGCAAGCCGTGCCAGGCCTGTCCTAGGATGTCCCGGGATTCGGGCTGCGGACCCGGCACGGGCGGCACGAGATCATCGGGCGCAGTCAGCAGCATGGCCTGCAACCGGCCACGATGACGCCGCAGATGCGCGCCGTACAGGCCGGTGCACAACCCGCCCAGCAAGGCCAGGGGCAGAATCAGCAGCAGCATGCCGGTGAGCAGGGCCGCATGCGAACCGCGCAGGTCGGGCGGCGCCGCCGCGACCTCGAGCGTGCCGATGCGCCGTTCGCCGATCATCAGTGCCGTGCTCACGGCCGTCGGCGCGCCGGCCCGGGATCGCCGCGCGTCGCCCAGGATCTTGCCATCCGCATTGGTCAGCGTGATTGCCGTCAACTGCCGCACATGCGTCAGCGTGCCGTCCAGACTGCGATCGATGGCCGGAATCTCGTCGAGCGGAATGCCCAACTGACCGGCGCGAATGAACTGCCGGCCCAGGGACCGGCCGACCGAGGCGGCGAGATCGCGGGACTGCCCTTGCGTGGCGACTGCGACGGTATCCTGGAGACGCCAGAGCAGGACCCCGCTGGCCAGGCCGGCCGCGACCAGGACGATCAGGAACCCGCCGGCGGCGTCGCGCAGCCAGGCGCGGACGGAACGGTCAGTCGTCGGCATGATCCAGTTCCTTCAGTTGGAGCAGTTGGCCGTCCAGCGCCCTCTGGCTGGCCTGGTGGCGTTCGCCGGCCTGCCGGGCGGCCGCCACCAGGGAATCCCGGACGTCGCCGGCAACCGCCGGATCCCGCAGGATCCGGGCAGCCTGCAGAAAGGGCCGCAGGCGGCGGCGCGCCAGCAGGCAGGCGCCCGCCGTGGAGGCCAGCACGGCCAGCACCGCCAGGGCCAAGGTGGGCAGACCGCGCGCGAGCCAGGCTTGCAGGCTGTAGGCTTGCGCCGCATGCGGCGCCATCAGGACCAGGCCACCGGCATCCCGCCCCAGCTCGTCGCGCAGGCCGATGCCGCAGCTACGGCCGTTCTGGTCGTCGGCGCACCAGATGCCCCCGCCCCCCGGCCGCGCCCAGGCGGTCGGCATGGCGGCACCCAGCAACCCCAGGTCGGTGCTGTAGAGCACCCGGCCCGACGGGCCATGAATGCTGATGTCCCGGATGTCGGGCATGCCGGATTTTTCACGCTCGATCAGCCGCTGCAGGCTGGAGCTTTGTTCCAGGGTCAGGCCCAGCGTCAGGGTGGCCTCGATCGTATTGCGCAGATTGCCGAGGATGTATTCCTCGTGGGCCTGCCGGGTCTGGTCGATGGCCCGCTGCTCGATGCGCACAGTCAGCAGCGTAGCGCCAAGCACGGCGGCCAGGACGCAGCAGGCCAGGGCCAGGATCAGGGGCAGGGGCGTTCTCATGGCAGACTTTCCGACAGGCTGGGAGAGAGAGGCTGGTCAGGACGATGGGCATGATAGCGCTTGCGACACACGGCAGCGGCAAGCCCCAGCAGCACATTGGCGGGCAGACCCGCCTGGGCCGCCAGATCCTCGACCCGTTGGTGATCGCCGAAGATCTCGGCGCGCGCGCCGGGCACGGCCAGATCGGCCGGGAGCCCGGTCACGTCCACGCTGGTCAGGCCCATAGAAATGCCGCCCACGATGGGCGCGGCGTACGCGCCGAAACGCACCGCCCCCCGGTTCATCAAGGCGTAGGGCAGGCCATGAGCGTAGCCGATGCCCAGGGTGGCGACACGCATGGGTTTCGGGCAGCGAAACTGCCCGTCATAGCCGATGCCTGCGCCGGCCGGCAGGTCCGCGACCTGCAGGACGGGAGCGTCCAGGCGGGCCACGGGCCGCAGCGGCAGAGCGCGCTCGGGGGTGGTGTCCACACCGTACAGGGCGCTGCCCACGCGGGCCATGTCCAGGTGATGCTCGGGCCGCGCGAACACGCTCGCCGAAATCGCCAGGCTGCAGGCCGCGCGAGGCAGCGGCGCGACCAGCGCCAGGAAGCGGTCGTACAGGTCCTGACTGCCTGGACCTTCGGGCGCGCTGAAGCTGGCGGGCTGGGTGATCCAGGCCCGGACGCGCAGCCCGTCCAGCCTCCGCGCAGCCAGATCGCGCACGGCTTCGGGCCGCAGGCCCAGCCGCCCCAGGCCGGTGTCCAGAGCGATGGCCACCGTCAGTGCGCCGCTGTCGCGGGCCCGGTCGATTTCGTCCGGCGCATTCAGGACGGGAATCAGGCGGCTGTCCCGGAAGGCCTGCGGCGAGGCGCCACGCAACCCGCCCAGGACGAAAATTTCGGCCGCCGGCGCCAGCACGCGCACGCGGCGGGCCTCATCGAAATCCAGGGTCCAGTATTGGCCGCACCCCTGGGCCGACAGCGTCGTGACGACGGGATCGAGCCCCAGGCCGTAGGCGTCGCACTTGACCACCGCGCCCAGTTCCGCGCCGGTGTAGCGGCCGCGCACGATCCGCCAGTTGACGGCCAGGCGGCCCAGGTCGATGTCCACCCGAGGCGTATCGGCGTTGACGACGGCGGTCACTCGACGACCTCCGGCAGCACGAGGACGCAGCCGGACGGCGTCAGACGCCCGCGCCAGCCTTGCGACAGCAGCCTGTCCTGCTCGTCCAGGGAAAGACCGTCGAGAGGCCGGACCTCGTCCCCGTCCGCCGGCGAGGCCGGCGCAGCGAACGGGCCGGCGCGGCGGGCCAGCAGATAGCGCAGCGAATCCTGGTAGACCCGGCGCAGCCGCCGGATCTCGAAGCCTTCTCCCAGCAGGCTGCGCCAGCTGGCCGGATTCGACGGCGCAGCCGTAGCGTAAAGATAGGCGCCGGGATCGGCCAGGGCGACGCGGCGGCGGATCAGTTCGCGCTGCAGGCGATGCCCCCGGTATTCCAGGGCGACCGAGGACCCGGCCAGCTTCTGGATGCGTGCGTCAAAGTGCCAGCCCAGCCAGAGGTCCGGCCGGGTCCCGGGATCGGGGCCGTCCTGCAGCACGCCGTAGGCCACCAGGACCTCGTCCGGATCGCAGGCGCCGATGATCCGCCCCGCCCCGCCTAGCAGAGCCTCGAAGAACCCGGGGGATTCGGGCCGGACCTGGTCCGGGCCCAGGCCCTGGATCGCGCGCAGGTGCAGCGCGAAAATCCGGTCGAGATCCGCCGGGCCAAGGCGATGCCAGCGCAACCGGGAAAACGCGTCGGCGCTCATCCGAGATGCCTCGTCGGCTGCGGAGCCCGGGTGATCACGTCGGCGTAGTTCAGCATTTCGATGGGCGGATAGAAGCCCCCCAGCGCCTTGGCCGTGTGCAGATTGATCAGCAGGGCGAAACGCTTCAGGGTTTCGATGGGAATCTGGCTGGCGGGGGTGCCCTGGTACAGGATGGCGTCGGCCTGCACGGCGGCCAGGCGCCCGACGGAACGGTAGCGGCTGACGAGGCCGGTCAGGGCCGAATATTGCCGGACGGCGAGTTCCGTGGCGCCGAAGGTGGGCAGCTTCTGTTCGATGCTGGCCGGGATCACGCGGTCGTAGACCGTGCCCAGGAAGGTGTCGGGCACCAGGTAGAACCAGTCGGCGCCCTCTTCCCGCAGTTCGGCGATCAGCCGTTCCAGGCCTTCGGCGGTGGGGCGCCCGGCTGCGTCCAGCTGGAAATGCCGGTGAATGGCCGTGCGGTGCGTCACACGGCACAAGGCCTCCATTTCGGCGGCGATCGCCCGGGAATTGGGCTCGGTGGTCGAATACAGCAGACCAACCTTGCCGAATTCCCGGTAGGCCGCCATGGCCTTGACCTGGGTTTCGGTGGGCACCACGTGCACGGCCCCGGTAACGTCGCGGCCCTGCTGCGTGAGCGAAGGCACGATCCCGGCGGCCACCGGCGCGCTCACCAGGGCGAAGACGACGGGGATGCGGCCCACCTTGCCGGAGGGATCGGGATGCCGCCAGGAACCGGCCACCCCCAGGGTCACCGGCGTGCCCCAGGTGTAGATCAGGTCGGGCGCCAGGCCGGGGATCTCGTCCAGGATGGCGGGCAGCCGGCGGATGTCCTGGCCGACGTCGCGGTGGACGATGTCCAGGTCCCGGCCCTGCGCGCGCAGGTATTCCAGGAAACCGTCCTCGACTTCCGTGCGCCCGCGATAGGTGATCATCAGAATGCGGCGCCGGTCCGCCGCGCGCGCGACGAGGGGGGCGGCACCGCCCAGCAGGCCGATGGCCAGGGCGGCGCGCAGCAGGCGGCGCCGGAGAGGAAGGGAGGGCACGTAAGCGTTCATGAGAGGCTGCCTGAGGCATCGGAAGCGGGGCGCCACTGCCCATAACCGTAGAGCAGGGCGCCGCCGGAGGTCAACAGACCGAACAAGGCCAGGGTGGGCACTGGACCGAGCAGGCCCAGCAGGGCACCGGCCAGGGCGGGGCCGGCGGCCGACCCTCCGCGTTCGACCAGGCGGAACAGCCCGAGAACCTGGGCGGCATGCCGGCCCTGGCCGTGGTGGGCGTAGGTGGCCATCAGCGAGGACTGGGGGGTGATCGACAGGGCCTGGCCCAGCCCGAGGAAGACAAGGAAGGCCATGATGGCGCCCAGACCCGGCCAGAGCACGATCGGCGCCACGCCCAGGCCGGCGATGATCCCGCCCAGGACGATCTTGCGGGCCCGGGGGTCGCGGCCGGGCGTTTCGTCCCAGCGGGAGAAGATCGGGACGAACAGCACCATCATCAGCGGATAGATCATCTGGACGCGACCGATGCTCGACAGCGTATGGCCCTCGCCGGCCAGGATGAGGGGGACCAGGAAGAAGCACAGGGCCGTGAGGATGAGCTTGGCCGGCACGGCGCAGCCCAGCAGCAGTGCGCGCAGGCCGGGCATGCGCCAGGTCTCGCCGATCACGCCGACGGTGCCCCGCGCGGCGCGCGGCCGGCCGTGCGGCGGCGTCGCGGGCATCATGACCCGCGCCAGGCACAGGGACGCCAGGCACAAACCGGCGGCGCCCAGAAAGGCCATGCCGCCACCGAAGTGTTCCGCCAGAAAGCCGCCGATGGGGGGCGCGCACAGGGCGGCGGTCAGGATGGCGCGGATGAAGACCGAGAGCCCCGCCGAGCGGGCCTTGGGATCGTGCTGATCGACGATGTGCCCCTGCGCCGAGGTGAAGACCAGGGTAAAGCCGACGGCGCTCAGCGCGCGGGCCAGGAGCAGGCTCGAATAGGCGTCGGCGAAGGCGCACAGGCCGTAGCCGATACCCGCGATGCCGGCGCCCAGCGCCAGGCCGCGGCGCCGGCCCAGAGACTCGGACCACAGAGCCATGGGGATCTGCCCCAGGGCCACGATGGCCATGAAGATGACGATCGGCAGGCTGACGAGCAGCGGCGCGTGGGCGCCAGCCGGCAGCAGCCGTTCGGTCAGGCTGGGCAGGAACGGCCGGTTCAGTTCTTCGGCCATCATGAAGACGAACAGGACGCCCCGGACCTGTTCGGCTGGCGGGGACGGGCCGACGCGCGGATCAGCCGCGTCGAGAGCGCGCCGGAAGGCGCCGGTCTGCGTCAGCATCGACAGCAGTTCGAAGCCGATCAGCAGCGCCACCAGCCCCAGGAAGGCCGTATCCAGCAAAAGGCCATGGATCTGGGCGGCCGCCTGGCGCGTGTCGGGCGTGACCACCAGGTTCGCCACGACAGGCCCCTGGGCCGGGACCGGCAGAACCAGGCTGTCCGGCGCGGCGTCGCCACCGGCAGCGGCCGGCGCCGCATCCAGCGTGATCCGCTCCAGTTCCGGATAGTGCCGCTGCAGGGACTCGAAATATTCCGGCACGCCCTGCATCTGATCGAGCGGGATCCCCAGATCCAGGGCCTTGTCGATCAGCGTACGGGCGCCATTGCCGATAGATTCGACCTTGGTCTCGATCAGAGGATTCAGCGTGCGGTCGATGATGCGCAAGGCCTGGTGGTCGATCAGAAACAGGCCGCCCCCCAGGATGAGCGCCAGCGCCACAGGCAGGCGCAGCCGGGCCGCCACGCGGCCGGCATCGGCGCGCCGGGCGCGCAGCGCCAGCGCCGCCAGCAGGCCCAGCAGGGCGGCGACCGCCACGACAGGCACGGCATGCCCGCGCATGTCGCGGCGGATTTCCGCCGAAGGCGCGGCCAGGGCGTGCGGATCGTAACGCAGCAGAATCTGCCCGAACGGCAGCCCCAGGTCGTCGATCAGCGTTTGCCGCAAGGTGTCGGCCGGCGAGGAACCGGACATGACGCCTTCGCCATAGAGCCGCCGGCCCCGTGCATCCTGAACAGCCATGCCGAGGATGGCCGGGTCCAGGGTGCGCTCTCGCCGCAGAGCCGCGCCCAGGGTGTCTTCCTGGCTGTCCAGCCCCACGCCCAGAGAGGCGGCGTGCGTAGCGCCTTCGGCGGCACGATCCAGCGCAATGGCGAAGCGGGATTCGAGGATGCCGCGATAGGCCTTGAGCAGCGAGCCTTCCGTCATCCAGGTCCCGGCGGCCAGGCAGGTGGCGATCAACAGACTGAACAGGAATGCTGGAATCAGCGGGAAACGCATGGAAAAACGGGCTCCGGGAGCCCGGGAGCCCCCCGGGCGGGATGTAGGAAGGTATGTGCTTCAGTAACGGAGTCTCGCAACAAGTTCCCAAAGCACGCGCTCGGTCCCGTTTTCAGCTCGACTTGATCAGAGGTCCCTTAGCCGCCCGCACGACGCCGACGCTGGCGGCGACCACCAGGCCGGTGCCCAGCATCTGGCCGAGGCTCATGCCCTGGCTCAGGAGGATCCAGCCGGACATCGCGCCGATGGCGGGTTCCAGGCTCATCAGCACGCCGAACGAGGCGGCCGGCATGCGCCGCAAGGCAATGGATTCTAGGACATACGGCACCAGCGGCACCAGCACGGCCAGGCCCGCCGTGTACAGCAGTTGACGCCCGGGAAACAGCACGGTGCCGGCCTCGACCGCGGCAAACGGCAAGGACAGCAGCGCCGCGACCACCAGCGACACGGCCAGCCCCTGCAGCCCGGGAAATGCATGGCCGACCTTTTTCATCATGACAATGTAGACCCCCCAACCGGCTGCCGCCAGCAGGGCGAAGGCAATGCCCACAGGATCCACGCCGCCGGCCGCGTGCGCGTCGCCCGACACCAGCAAACCGATCCCGGCCGCCGCCAGCAGCGGCCAGGCCAGGGCACGCCGGCCGCGCGCGCCCAACGCCGCCACGGCCAGGGGGCCGCAGAACTCCAGCGCCACGGTCAGGTGCTGCGGCAGGCGCTCGATCGCCAGGAAGAAGGCCAACGACATGACGGCCATGCCGGCCCCCAGAATCAGGGCCGCCTGCCACTCGGCCGGGCCGTAACGATGCACCGGCGGGCGCACGAACAGCAGCAGCGCCAGCGCGGCCCAGCACAGACGCAGGCTGGACGTGCTGAGCGCGCCGTAGTCGTGGATCACCGGCACGGCCAGTGACACGCCGGTCTGCACGCTGACCATGGCGGCCACGGCCAGGCAGACCGCCAGGCCGATGCCCTGGCCCAGCCTTGTGGGCACGGCCCCCAGCGCCGGCGCCGGGTTTGAGGACGTAGGGGAAAATGGCTTATCGTAGGGCACAGCGAAAATGGCTTCCGATCTTTGGATGCTTGCGACTCACGACTATACAGGACTGCCCATGACGTCACCGACCGCCGCGCCGGACACAGCCGCCTTGCACGCCCGCATCCAGGACAGCTTTGACCGCTCCGGCCTGATGCTGCACCTGGGCGCGCGCCTGGGGGACGTCGCCCCGGGCCGCACGCACATCCACCTGCCCTACAGCGCCACGCTGACTCAGCACCTGGGGTATTTCCACGCCGGCGCCACGACCTCGATCGCCGACGCCGCCGGCGGTTTCGCCGGGATGACGCTGGCCCCCCTGGGCCATACGGTGCTGTCGGTCGAATTCAAGATCAATATGCTGGCGCCCGCGCGGGGCGAATCCCTGGAAGCCGTCGGCCGGGTGATCCGCTCGGGCCGCACGCTGACCGTCGTCCAGGTCGATGTCTACGCCCTGAATGCGGACGAGAAAACGCCCATCGCCCTGATGCAACAAACGCTCATCAACCTGCCGGAACCTGCATGACGCGCCTTTCGATTCCTTTTTCCGTCCTCGACCTCGCCCCTATCGCCGAAGGCGGCAGCGCGGCCGAATCCTTTGCCCACACGGCTGCGCTGGCCCGCCACGCCGAAGCCCTGAGCTACCGGCGCTACTGGATGGCCGAACACCACGGCATGCCCGGCATCGCCAGCGCGGCCACCGCCGTGCTGATCGGCCACGTGGCGGCAGCGACCTCGCGCATCCGCGTGGGCGCCGGCGGCATCATGCTGCCCAACCATTCGCCGCTGGTGATCGCCGAACAGTTCGGCACGCTGGCCACCCTGTATCCCGGCCGCATCGATCTGGGCCTGGGGCGGGCGCCCGGCTCGGACCAGGCCACCGCGCGGGCGCTGCGCCGCACGCTGGATTCCGACCCCGATGCCTTCCCGCGCGACGTGGCCGAGCTGATGGATTATTTCGAGGGACAGGGGCCGGTGCGCGCCGTGCCGGGCGCGGGCTGCGAGGTGCCGGTCTGGATCCTGGGGTCCAGCCTGTTCGGCGCGCAACTGGCCGCCTATATGGGTCTGCCCTATGCCTTTGCCTCGCATTTCGCGCCGGCGCAGATGATGGACGCCATCGCCGTGTACCGGCGCCACTTCCGGCCCTCGCGCCACCTGGACAAACCTTACGTGATGCTGGGCTTCAATGTGTTCGCCGCCGACACGGACGAGCAGGCCCGCTTCCTGGCCACGTCCTGGCAGCAGTCCTTCGTCAATCTGCGCGCCGGCCGGCCGGGGCTGCTGCCCCGCCCCGTCGAAGGCTATCTGGAATCCCTGCCGCCGCCCGCCCGCGGGTTGCTGGACCACGTCCTGGCCTGCGCCGCCATCGGCGCGCCGGACACCGCCGCCGCACAGATCCGCGCGTTCGTGGAACGCACCGGCGCGGACGAGCTGATGATCACCTGCAATATGCACGACCATGCGGCCCGGATGCGGTCCTACGAGATCGCGGCCGGGCTGATGGCCTGATGCTCAGGGCGCGATCGGCAGCGCCCGCTTGTGGGCGCTGCGCCGCCAGGTCGACACGATGGTGTCGAAGGCCTCCGGCGCCACATCCCGGCCTTCCAGGAAATCGTCGATCTGCTCGTAGCTGACGCCGAAGGCGTCCTCGTCGGGCTTGAGCGGCGTGAGCAATTCCAGGTCGGCGGTGGGCACCTTGAACACCAGATCATGGGGTGCGCCCATCGCGGCCGCCAGGGCCCGCACGCGGCGCTTGTTCAAACCCGCCAGCGGCGTGACGTCGGCCGCCCCATCGCCGAATTTCGTGTAGAAACCCATCAGCGCCTCGGCGGCATGGTCGGTGCCGACCACCAGCCCGCCGCGCGCACCGGCCACGGCGTATTGGGCGATCATGCGCTGGCGCGCCTTGATGTTGCCATGCAGGAAGTCCTGCTGGGCGGCATCGCGGAACGTCTGGCCGGAGGCCCGCACTGCATCCAGCATCGCATCCGAGGCCGGCCGCACGTCCACGGTCAGCAGGTCGTCGGGCCGGATCACCGCCAGGCCCGCCTGGGCGTCGGCCTCGTCCAACTGGACGCCGTAGGGCAGGCGCATGGCCACGAAACGCGCATCCCCGCCCTGCGCGCGCACGCGTTCAACGGCCCGCTGCGACAGGCACCCCGCCGTCAGGGAATCGACGCCGCCGCTGATGCCCAGCACCAGGGCGCGGGCGCCGGTGGAGCGCAGCAGTTCAGCCAGGAATTCCACCCGCCGCTCGATTTCGGCCTGGGCGTCGAAGGCGTCGACCACGCCCAGGGAGAGACGGATCTGGAGTTGCAACGCACGTTGCTCATCGTTCATTCAGCGGTCCTCGAAACGGTCCAGCACCGCGCCGGTGCTGGCGTCGGAGCAGTTGAAGGCAAACTTGGCCTGCACCCCGCGTGTGTAGCGCGGCGCGGGCGGCGTCCAGGCGGCACGCCGGGCAGCCAGGATATCGTCCGACACGTTCACCTGCAACAACTGGCGGTGCGCGTCGATGGTGATGGAATCGCCTTCCTCGACCAGCGCGATGGCGCCGCCCACGGCCGCCTCCGGCGCGACGTGACCCACCACCATGCCCCAGGTGCCCCCGGAAAAGCGGCCGTCGGTGATCAGGCCGACGGAATCGCCCAGGCCCTCGCCCACCAGGGCGCTGGTCGGGGCCAGCATTTCGGGCATGCCCGGCCCGCCCTTGGGGCCCAGGTAGCGCAGGATCAGCACGTCGCCGGCATGGATCTTGCCGGCCAGGATGGCGTCCATGGCGGACTGTTCATCGTCGAACACGCGCGCCGGACCCGTGATGGCGGGATTCTTCAGGCCGGTGATCTTGGCCACCGCGCCCAGTTCGGCCAGATTGCCCTTGAGGATGGCCAGGTGGCCTTCGGCGTACAGGGCCTGGTCCAGCGTGTGGATCACATCCTGGTCGGCACTGGGAGCGTCAGGAACATCGGCCAGGGTTTCGGCAATGGTCTTGCCGGTGATGGTGATGCAGTCGCCGTGCAGCAGGCCGGCATTCAGCAACAGCTTCATCACCTGGGGCACGCCGCCCGCCTTGTGGAAATCGACCACCAGGTATTTGCCGCTGGGCTTCAGGTCGCAGATGACGGGGACGCGACGGCGCACGCGCTCGAAGTCGTCGATGGTCCATTCGACGCCGGCCGCGTGGGCGATCGCCAGGATGTGCAGCACGGCGTTGGTCGAGCCGCCGGTGGCCATGATGACGGCCACGGCGTTTTCGATGGATTTGCGCGTGACGATGTCGCGCGGCTTCAGGTCCAGCTTCACCGCGTTCAACAGCACGCGGGCCGATTCGGCGGCCGAGTCGGTCTTTTCCTGGTGCACATTGGCCATGGTGGACGAATACGGCAGGCTCATGCCCATGACCTCGAAGGCCGAGCTCATGGTGTTGGCCGTGTACATGCCGCCACAGGATCCGCTGCAGGGAATGGCGTGGGTCTCGATCTCGTGCAGATCGGCTTCGGACATGCGCCCGGCCGCGTGCTCGCCCACGGCCTCGAAGACGCTGACGATGTTCAGGTCCTTGCCGCCGCAACTGCCCGCCAGAATGGTGCCGCCGTAGACATAGATCGAGGGCACGTTGGCGCGCAGCATGCCCATCATGCCGCCGGGCATGTTCTTGTCACAGCCGCCGATCACCAGCACGCCGTCCATCCACTGGCCCTGGACGCAGGTTTCCACGCAGTCGGCGATGACCTCGCGGGACACCAGGGAATATTTCATGCCTTCGGTGCCCATCGCCATGCCGTCGGAAATCGTCGGCGTGCCGAACATCTGCGGATTGCCGCCGGCGTCCTTGATGGCGGCGGCGGCCGCGTCGGCCAGGGGCTGCAGGCCGCTGTTGCACGGCGTGATGGTGCTCTGGCCGTTGGCGATGCCGATCATGGGCTTGTCGAAATCCGATTCCGTGTAGCCGAGCGCGTAATACATCGAGCGGTTCGGCGCCCGGGCGACGCCCTGGGTGATGTTCGAGGAACGCAGCGGTTTGGCCATGACGGAGTCCTTTCGAAAAGTCGGTGCGGAATCTTTCAGTTTAAGACTTCTCCGCGCCGGCGGACCGGACACGCGCACGCCGGGCGCGGGTATTGGGCGCGAAAGCGGCGCCTCGGGCTCAGAAGCTGCGCCGGGCCGGCTGCGCCAGATCGTCGAGGAAGGCCGGATCGTGCAGGATCCAGTCCCGGCGCGCGCCCGCGATGCGGCCTTGCGCCACCCAGTCCGCCAGCAAGCGGCTCAGGGTTTCCGCGCGCACCCCCAGGTGCGCCGCGAGCTGGCGCTGCGTCAGGGGCAGATGCACGGACGCCCCCTCGCCCGGCCGCAGGCGCAGCAGGTAGTCGGCCAGGCGCTGCGCGGCCGTGCTGTCGCTGAACCATTCCACCTCGTTGACCCGCTGGTAGATCCGGTCGCTCAGGCGCGCCAGCAACCGCATGGACAGGGCCGGCCAGATGCGGCAGGCCGCCTGCAGGCCGGCCCGCTTCAGGCACAGCGCGATCGCGTCGCCATGCGCCCGGGCGTGCATCGGATAGCGACCGTGGGTCATGAACATGGCCGTCTCGGCCAGCAACTGCCCGGCGCGAAAGATATGGAACACGCGCTCCTGGCCGTCCTGGGTGTGGCGCAGCACCTCGATGCCGCCGCTCAGGACGTACAGGTACTCGATGGCGTCCTCGCCTTCACGGAACAGCGCATCCCCGTCCTGGACGTGGAGCATCGCGGCGTCGCGCAGCAGCAGGGATGCCACTTCGGACGGCGCGTCCTGGAACAGCGGATGCCCCAGCACCCGGGCGGGAGAATCCTCGGTCGGATTGACTTTTGTCATTGGCACTCGGTGATTCGGGATGCGACGATACGAGATTGATAATAATTCGCATTCAATTATGTGGGAATCCCTTCGAGCATCATACCGCCTGGCGCGGCTCTGCCTGCTGACCGTCTTGCTGGGTACGGGCCTGTCCGTCTCGGCCGCGCCGCGCGAGCGCCTGGTCCTGGCCGGCCCCACGGCCGCCGTCAGCTTTCCGCTCATCCACATGGCCGAGACCGGCGCCCTGGCGGACTGGGCCCGCACGGTGGAATTCCGCCACTGGAAAAGCCCGGACCAGTTGCGCGTGCTGCTCGCCAAGCAGGAAGTCGACTTCAGCGCCACGCCGGTGAATCTGCCCGCCATCATGGCCAATCGCGGCATGTCCGTGCGCCTGCTGAACGTCTCGGTCTGGGGACTGCTGTGGTTCGTCAGCGCCGACCCGGACGTGCGCACGGTCGCCGACCTGGCCGGCAAGCCGCTGCTGACGACCTTCCAGCGGGACCTGCCCGCCCTGCTGCTGGAGCGGCTGCTGGACGCGCAAGGCCTGACCGGCGAGCACGCGCCGGTCATCCGCTATGCACGCGACGCCCAGGACGCCACCGCCCTGCTGCTGACCGGCGAGGCCCGCAGCGCCCTGCTGCCGGAACCCTCCGTCTCGCTGCTGCTGGCGCAAAATACCCGCCGCGGCGGCGCCCCGCTGCACCGCGTGCAGAGCCTGGAGGACGCCTGGCGCGGCGCCTTCCCGGACCATCCCGACCTGCCGCAGGCCGGCATCATGGCCAATGCCGGCGTGGCCGGCGACCGCGCCCTGGGCGAGGCCTTCACGCGCGCCTACGACCGGTCGGCGCGCTGGTGCAAGGCCGAACCGGCCGCATGCGCGCGCCTGGTGCACAAGCACCTGGACTTCCTGCCGGTCGAGGCCATCGAGGCCTCGATCCGCGTCACCCGCCTGGAAAGCCGCGACGCGCAGGCCGTGCAGCCCGACCTGGAGGCCCTCTACGGCCTGATCCTGCAGCACAACCCCGAAGCCGTCGGCGGCCGCCTGCCCGACGCCGGCTTCTACGGGCCATGAACAAGATGGCCGCGCCGGGCCGCCCCAAGCGCACGTCCCGGCGCTGGTCCGCGCTGGGCGTCGTCCTGATCTTCGCCGGCTGGGAACTCGCCGCCCGCCTCATGGGACCCATGCTGATGGCCACGCCGCTGGAGGCCCTGCGCTCGATCGGCATCCTGGCCGGCGACCCGGGTTTCTGGGCGCACAGCCGCGACAGCCTGACGCGTATCGCCATCGGCGTGGGCGCGGGCTGCGGCATCGGCTTCGCCCTGGGCGTGCTGGCCGGCCACGACGCGCGCCTGCGCGGCCTGCTGGAACCGCTGCGCTGGCTGCTGATGGCCATTCCGCCCGTGGTCGTGGTCGTGCTGGCCATGCTCTGGTTCGGGCTGGGCTCGGGCATGGTGATCTTCATCACCGTCCTGATGATGGCGCCCGGCATGTACGTCAACACGGTCAAGGGCATGCGCATGATCGACGCCGGCCTGCTGGAAATGGGCCAGGTCTACCGTTTCGGCGCCTGGACGCGGCTGCGCCACATCTACCTGCCCGCCCTGGCCGCGCCCCTGACGGCGGCGCTGCTGATCGCCGCCTGCGGCGGCGTGCGGCTGGTGGTCATGGCCGAAGTCCTGGGCGCCGAGAGCGGCGTCGGCTACGCGCTGGCCAATGCGCGCAGCACCTTCGACAGCGGCCGGCTGTACGCCTGGGTGCTGCTGATCCTGGGCCTGGTGGCCCTGCTGGAATTCCTGCTGCTGCAGCCCGTCCAGCGCCGCCTGACCCGCTGGCAGGAGCCCAGCCATGCTTGAAATGCGCGACCTGAACCTGGCCTTCGGCCCGCGCGCCGTACTCGACGGCATCCGCCTGGACGTGCGCCCCGGCGAGCGCATCGGCGTCATCGGCCCCAGCGGCGCCGGCAAGAGCACCCTGCTGCGCCTGGCGGCCGGCCTGCTGCGCCCGGACGGCGGGATCTGCCGCAATACCTTCCAACGCACCCGCCTGGTCTTCCAGGAACCCCGACTGCTGCCCTGGCGCAGCGTGGCCGACAACCTGGACATCGCCCTGCGCGCGGGCGGCGTCCCCGCCGGCGAGATCGCCGCGCGGCGCAACCGCTGGCTCGCCCGCGTGGGGCTGGCCGACGCGGCGCGGGCCTGGCCGGCCGAGCTGTCGGGCGGCATGGCCCAGCGCGCGGCCCTGGCTCGCGCCCTGGCGCTGGAGCCGGACCTGCTGCTGCTCGACGAACCGTTCAGCGCGCTGGATCCGGCGCTGCGCGCCGACCTGGGGCGGCTGTGCGCCGAGCAGGCCCGCGCCACCGGCGCCGCGCTGGTCTGCATCAGCCACCAGCCCTGGGAACTCGCCGGCCTGGTGGACCGCATCCTGCGCGTGGCCGGCGGCCGCGTCCAGGAACAGCCGGCCCCCGCCGGCCGTCCGGACGGGGCCAACGCTGCCGCCCCGCCCGCCGGTCCGTAGCCCGATCCTTGCCACCCTTTTCATCCACATCCCCTCACCGAGGAACCCCCATGCGCGCACCCTACGCCCTCACGCCCCTGGCTCTGGCCCTGGCCTTCGCAGCCACCGGCCTGGCGCCCGCCCACGCCCAGCAAGTCCAGAGCCTGAACCCCATCACCGTCAGCGGCGACGCCCAGGCCACGCCGCTGAACCCCGGCGTGAAGGCCGAACGCGCCCGCCTGGACGGCGTGGCCGGCGGCACCAACCTGATCGAGCCGCAGAAAGAAACCCGCCTGGCCACGCTGCGGGACGCCCTGGACTACCAGCCCGGCCTGGTGGTGCAGGAATTCTTCGGCGGGCTGGACCAGCCGCGCCTGAACATCCGCGGCTCGGGCATCCAGAGCAACCCCGTGAACCGGGGCGTCATGCTGCTGCAGGACGGCCTGCCGCTGAACGAGGCCGACGGATCCTTCGTGATCGGTTTCCTGGAACCGCGCAACGCCGGCCTGATCAGCGCGCGCCGGGGCGCCAACGCCCTGTCGCCGGCCGCGACCACCCTGGGCGGCGAACTGGACTTCCAGTCGCTGACGGGCACGGCAGGCGACCTGCTGCGCGTGGAAGGCGGCAGCTTCGGCCGCTTCGGCGCCCAGGCCGCCAAGGGATTCCGCAGCGACAGCCTGGACGGCCGCCTGAGCGTCACCCACGACAAATACGACGGCTACCGCCACCACTCCGGGTCCGAGCGCACCAGTGTGCAGGGCAATTTCGGCGTCCAGGGCGACGGCTTCGAGAACCGGACGTACCTGTCGTACGTGGATCTGGACGTGGACATTCCGTTCGTCGTGCCTCGCGCCATGATGGAGGACGATCCGACCCGCGTGATCGGCGACGGCAATACGGCCAATCACCCCTTGAACGTATACAAGCGCAACCCGCACCGCACATCGAGCCAGTTCCGCGCCGCCAATCGCACTTATTGGGGCACGGAGGACCTGAACAATACCTTCGGCGTCTACGCCCAGAGCATCGACGACACCTTCCAGGATCCCCTGAGCGCGACCGTGACCGACGGGATGACCTACGGCGCGCAGTGGCAGCTCGCGGGCAAGTACCGCGCCATCGATTACCGCGTGGCGCTGGACTGGTCCCGCAGCAACATGGACCGCAAGCTCTACGTCGTCCGGCCGGAAGACGGTTCGCGCCTGCAGCGCTTCGGGAACTATGACCTGCAGGCTGAAAATCGCAGCGCGCTGCTGGGATTCGCCTGGCACGTCAACCCGCAATGGACCGTCGTGGGCGATGCCAAGTTCACCCAGGCGGTCCGGGACGCGCGCGAGCGCGGCTCGGGCAACAGCCTCGACCAGGATTGGAACTACGTCAGCCCGAAACTGGGCCTGGTCTGGCAGCCTGCCGAGGACCAGCGTTTCTTCGTCAACGTCAGCCGCAGCAATGAAGCGCCGACCTACTGGGAAATCGTCAACGGCACCGTGCCGCCCCGCCCGAACTCCGTCATGCCGATTCCGGCGACGACCAGCCTCAGCGCCCTGAAACTGCAGCGCGCCGACACCGTCGAGATCGGCGGCGAGGGCCGGCTGGGCGCGGGATCCTATGCGCCGCACTGGGCCTTGACGCTGTATCACAGCGACGTGAAGGACGAACTGATGTCGGTCAGCACCGCCAACGGCACGGCGGCGGGCACCTACAACTACCGCGGCGGCACCCGCCACCAGGGGATCGAGCTGGGCCTGAACGGCAGCCTGCCCGCCCCGGGCGCAGGCGCGGCCTTCGACTACCGCGTCGCCTACACTTTCAGCGACTTCCGCTTCAAGGGCGGCGAGTACGCGGGCAACCGCATCGCCGGCGTGCCGCGCCACCTGCTCAGCGCCGAGGTCCTGTACCGCATCGGCGGACTGCGCTTCGGCCCGAACGTGCGCTGGATGCCGGCGGCCACGGAGACCAATCACGCCAACACGCCGGACACCCAGCAGGACAGCTACGCCCTGCTCGGCTTCAAGGTGGACTACCAGATCGACAAGCACTGGCAGGCCTACGTGCAGGGCGACAACCTGACGGACCAGACCTACGCCAGCGCCTTCGTCATCCGCAACACCGCCGGCGCCGCCGACCCCACCTTCCTGCCCGGCAACGGCCGCAGCGTGACGGCGGGGGTCACCTACAAGTTCTGATCCCTGATCCCGGAAACACTCGCGCCCGGGCGTCCCGGGCGCGAGGCGGGCGACGCCCTGCAGGGGCGACGCCCGAAGCGGAACCGTCAGTTCCCGTTGGCCAGGACCTTGGGGCTCAGGTCGTTGCCGTGGTACTTCTTGTAGGCCTCGTTCAGGCGGCCGTTCTTCAGGTTCGTCCGCACCCAGCCGTCCACCCATTCTTTCAATTGCGGCGTCTGCTTGGGCATGGCGATGCCCAGCATGAATTCGTGCTGCACGAACTTGGTTTCGTAGGGATCGGCCTTCAGCTTCTTGTTGACCTCGGCCACATTGGGCCACTGCGACGAGATCGCCTGCACCTGCCTGGACGCCGCCGCCGTCACCAGCGTCGCATCGTCCTCGAAGCGGCGGATATTGGCATCCGGCGCATTCTTGCTGATGTCGGTATCGTTCACCGTGGCGCGGGTCACGCCGATCTTCACGCCCTTCAAATCCTTGTAGTCGGCGATCTTCACGTCCTTGGGCGCCGCGACGATGATCTGCAACGAGGCGTAGGGCACCGAGAAATCAATGACCTTGGCGCGTTCTTCCGTGATCGACAGATTGGCCACGGCCAGGTCCGCCTTGCCGGTCTGGATCGTCGGCACGCGGGCGGCATTCGTGATGGGCACCAGTTCCAGCTTCACGCCCAGGTCCTTGGCCAGCATTTCGGCCGTGGTCACGTCCGAGCCCTCGGGCTGCATCTGCGCGTTGGCGTAGCTGAACATGGGCACGCCCATGGCGATGGCCACGCGGATCACGCCGTCCTTCTTGATCTGGTCCAGATCGCCTGCCTGGGCGGTGACGCCAACCGCGCACAATCCAAGGACAGCGGCCAGCATGGTTTGTTTGAGTTTCATTGAAGTCTCCATCAAGTGGTTGCGCCGGGGCCTTGGGGCCCCAGCTTTCTTCTATAGGCCGTTGCCTATGAAATCCTGCAATTCCTGCGTCTGCGGATTGACGAGAATGTCGGGTCCGCCGGTTTCCCAGACCTGCCCGTGGTGCATGAACACGATCTGATCCGCCACGCGCCGGGCGAAGGCCATCTCGTGCGTGACCAGCACCATGGTCATGCCGCCCTCGGCCAGCTTCTCGATGACCTTCAGCACCTCGCCGGTCAGCTTCGGGTCCAGAGCCGAGGTCACCTCGTCGAACAGCATCACCTGGGGCTCCATCGCCAGCGAACGCGCGATCGCCACGCGCTGCTGCTGGCCCCCGGACAACTGCTCGGGATAGCTGTCGTATTTTTCCAGCAGGCCGACGGTTTCCAGCACCTGGCGGGCGCGTTCCTCGCAGGTCTTGCGCGGCAGCTTGCGCACGTGGCGCAAGGCCAGCGTGATGTTGCGGCCCACCGTCAGGTGAGGGAACAGGTTGTAGCTCTGGAACACGATGCCCACATCCTTGCGCAACTGTTCCAGATCGACCTTGCCGCCGTCCAACTGATGGCCGCACACCTGGATGTGGCCTTCGTCGATGGTTTCCAGGCGGTCGATACAGCGCAAGGCCGTGCTTTTGCCCGAACCGCTCTGGCCGATGATGGCCACCACCTGCCCCCGGGCGATGTCGAAGGACACCCCCTTGAGGACCTGGTTCGATCCAAAGGACTTATGGACGTTCTGCAGACTAACGACGGCCGACATTGAGCTTTTTCTCCATGGCGCGGCTCCACCGGGACAAGGGGTAGCACAGCAGGAAATAGAACCCGCCCACCAGCGCGAACACCAGGAAGGGCTGGAACAGGGAGTTGTTGATGATCTGCCCGGCGCGGGTCAGTTCCACGAACCCCACCACCGAGGCCAGGGACGTGGACTTGATGACCTGCACCAGAAAGCCCACGGTGGCGGGCAGGGACAGGCGCACGGCCTGGGGAATGACGACCAGGATCAGCGACTGCCAGCGCGAGAACCCCAGGCATTCCGAGGCCTCCCATTGGGTCTTCTCGATGGCTTCCACACTGCCGCGCCAGATTTCTCCCAGGAAGGCGCTGACGTACACCATCAGGGCGACCCCGGCGGCAAGCAGCGGCGGCACGTCGATGCCGAAAATGCCGACGCCGAAATACACGACGAACAGCAGCACCAGCAACGGAATGCCCTGGATCGTCTGGATGAACAGGACCGCCGCCGCCCGGACCACCGCCAGGCGCGACACGCGCGCCAGCATCACGCCGAATCCGGCGACCGAACCCAGGACGAAGGACAGGGCCGACAACACCAGGGTCCAGCCCAGGCCCTTCAGCAGATAGACGAACTGCACGAGGCTGAATTCATCCATGGCGCATCTCCCGAACGGCCCCGCGCGGTGCGGCGGCGGCCTGACGGCGCGCGGCCCGCGCCACCACCCGGCGACGGCGGAACAGCAGCGTCCCGCCCAGCCAGAACAGCGCCTTGAGCAGGACAGCCAGGCACAGATACAGGAAGGCGACGACGATATAGGTTTCCAGCGACAGAAAGGTGATGGACTGCACGTTGTTGGCCACGCCGGTCAGTTCCTCGGTCGAGATCTGCGATGTCACGGAGGACATCAGCATCATCAGGACGAACTGGCTGGTGATGGACGGATAGACCTTTTCAAAGGCCGGCAGCATGACGACGTGCCAGTAGATGCGGGCGCGCGACAGACCCAGGCATTCAGCCGCCTCGATCTGGCCCGGCGGCACCGCATCCATGCCCGCGCGGATGATTTCCGCCGAATAGGCGCCCACGTTGATGACCATGGTGATCACCGCCGCCACGGCGGCGGGCATGGTGTAGCCCAGGCTGGACAGGCCGAAGTAAAAGATGAAGATCTGCACCAAAAACGGCGTGTTGCGCACGGTCTCGATGTACGCCCCGCACAGCCCCGACAGCCCGCGATGGGCGCCGCGCCGGCCGATGGCGCACAGCACGCCCAGGATCAGGCCGAACACGGTCGAGGCCAGGGTCAGTTCCAGTGTGGTCAGCGCGCCGCCCAGGAAGACGTCCCAGTAAGGCGCGAGGCCGGGAAAATTGAAGGTGTAGCGCACGCCAGGCCTCTCGACTCACGACTTAAAGATAAGACATCGTATATTCAAGAGGGTGCGTCCAGCGGATCGAACGGCCCTTGAGCCGTGAAGGCGCCGCCCTGCAGGACCATCGTCGGATCGTCGGCCGCCGGCATGGGCAGACTGTCGATCTGCGCGCGGAAGGCCTCGGACGTATCCTGGGGGGTATAGCCCAGGTGCGCCGCCAGGCGGTTGTCCCACCAGGGCTCCTTGTTGTCGGACAGGCCGAAGGCGATGGTGTGGCCGATGCCGGGCGTGAACAGGCCCCGGCGGATCAGCTCGGTCAGGTCCCGATAGCTGAGCCAGATGTGCATCATGCGGCGGTCCCGGGGTTCCGGGAACGACGAACCGATGCGGATGGACAGGGTCTCGATGCCGTAGCGGTCGTGATAAAAGCTGGCCATGCCCTCGCCGTACATCTTGGACAGGCCGTAATAGCCGTCGGGACGGGTGGGCATCGCGGCGTCGATCGTCTGGGCCTGGGGATAGAAGCCCACCGCATGATTCGAACTGGCGAAGATCACGCGGCGCACGCCGTGGCGGCGCGCGGCCTCGTAGATGTGGAAAATACCTTTGATGTTGGCCTCGAGGATTTCCTCGAAAGGCCGCTCGACCGACACGCCGCCCATGTGGACGATGGCGTCGCAGCCGCGCACCAGTTCGTCCACGGCCTGGCGGTCGGCCAGGTCGCAGGGCTGCAGCTCCTCGCCCTCGGCGGCCTCGCCCAGCGGCTGGACGTCGGACAGGCGCAGGATGCGCGCCATCGGCTTGAGCGTTTCGCGCAGCACGCGCCCCAAGCCGCCGGCCGCGCCCGTCAGCAGCACGCGTTCGAACCTGTTTTCAGCCACACACTTCTCCATCCAATGCATTATCGAACTGATTGATCGGATGTATTGTGATACGTCATCGTATGACTTGGAATCAGGAATTACCCTGAACACCATGGCGGCGGCCTGCGGGCCGCCGCCATGTCACCTCACTTCAACTGACCCACATCGCGCACCGCGCCCCGATCGGCCGAGGTCGCCAAGGCCGCATAGGCCAGCAGCGCCTGGGAGACTTCGCGCTGGCGGTCCACCGGCTTCCAGGCCTTGGCGCCGCGCGCTTCCATGGCCGCACGGCGTGCCGCCAGGGTTTCGTCGTCGATGGCCAGATTGATGCGACGGTTGGGGATGTCGATCTCGATGGTGTCGCCGTCTTCGACCAGGGCGATGTTGCCGCCCTCGGCCGCCTCGGGCGAGGCGTGGCCGATCACCAGGCCCGACGAGCCGCCGGAGAAACGCCCATCGGTCAGCAGGGCCGCGCACTTGCCCAGGCCCATGGACTTCAGGTAGGACGTGGGATACAGCATTTCCTGCATGCCGGGGCCGCCCTTGGGGCCTTCGTAGCGGATGATGACCACGTCGCCGGCCACGACCTCGCCGCCCAGAATGCCCTCGACCGAGGTCTCCTGGCTTTCATAGACGCGCGCGCGGCCGGTAAAGGTCAGGATGCTTTCGTCCACCCCGGCCGTCTTGACGATGCAGCCGTTGGGCGCCAGATTGCCGTACAGCACGGCCAGGCCGCCGTCCTGCGAATACGCGTGCGCGCGGTCGCGGATGCAGCCGGCCTCGCGGTCCAGGTCCAGGGTTTCGTAGTAGCGGTCCTGGCTGAAGGCGGTCTGGCTGGGCACGCCGCCGGGCGCCGCGCGGTAAAAGTCAGCCATATTGGCGCCATGCTCACCCCGCACGTCGCAACGGCGGATGGCCTCGCCCAGCGTGCCGGCATGCACATTGCCCACGTCCAGGTTCAGCAGATCGGCACGGGCCAGTTCCGCCAGGATGCCCATGATGCCGCCCGCGCGGTGCACGTCCTCGATGTGGTATTGCTGCGTGGCCGGAGCGACCTTGCACAGGCAGGGCACGCGGCGGGAAATCCGGTCGATGTCGGCCATGGTGAAGGCCACGCCGGCTTCCTGGGCGGCGGCCAGCAGGTGCAGCACGGTGTTGGTGGACCCGCCCATCGCCACATCCAGCGTCATGGCGTTGCTGAAAGCCTCGAACGTCGCGATATTGCGCGGCAGGACGGAGGCGTCGTCCTGCTCGTACCAGCGCTTGCACAGTTGCACGATCAGGCTGCCCGCCAGTTCGAACAGGCCCTTGCGCCGGGCATGCGTGGCGACCACCGTGCCGTTGCCCGGCAGCGCCAGGCCCAGGGCCTCGGTCAGGCAGTTCATGGAATTGGCCGTGAACATGCCGGAACAGGAGCCGCAGGTCGGACAGGCGCTGCGTTCGACCGTTTCAGCCTGCTCGTCGGTGATGTTGGGGTCGGCGGCCTCGATCATGGCGTCGACCAGGTCCAGCTTGCGCACCACGGTCTTGCCGTCCTTGGCGACGACCTTGCCGGCCTCCATCGGCCCGCCGGACACGAACACGACGGGGATGTTCAGGCGCATGGCGGCCATCAGCATCCCCGGGGTGATCTTGTCGCAGTTGGAGATGCAGACCATGGCGTCGGCGCAGTGCGCGTTGACCATGTATTCGACCGAATCGGCGATCAGTTCGCGCGAGGGCAGCGAATACAGCATCCCGCCGTGCCCCATGGCAATGCCGTCGTCCACCGCAATGGTGTTGAATTCCTTGGCCACGCCGCCGGCCGCCTCGATCTGGCGCGCAACCAGCTGGCCCATGTCCTTCAGGTGCACATGGCCCGGCACGAATTGGGTAAAGGAGTTCACCACGGCGATGATGGGCTTGCTGAAATCCCCGTCCTTCATGCCGGTAGCGCGCCAGAGGGCGCGGGCGCCGGCCATGTTGCGGCCGTGGGTCGAGGTGCGGGAACGATAGTGCGGCATGGCGGCTGTCCTGGAAGCGGAAGGGGCAAAAACGCTTATCATAAACATAAACGCATAAACGGTTCCTCCCGCCCGGCCGGCCCGGGCGGGCGGATTGCGCAGACCGATTCCCAACGATGGAGACCCCGTGAGACCCGCATCCCCGAACGAAGCCATTTCCCCCCTGCGACAGGACATCCGGCTCTTGGGCCGCACATTGGGGGAGGTCATCCGGGACTGCGAGGGCCGCGCCGTCTACGACGTGATCGAAAAACTGCGCCGTGCCGCCGTGAAATTCCGCCGCGAAGGCCGGGACAGCGACGGCCGCATGCTGGAACGCCAGATCCGCCGCCTGGCCGACGGCGAGGCCAATTCCGTGGCGCGCGCCTTCAGCTATTTCCTGCACCTGTCCAATATCGCCGAGGACCGCGACCAGACCCGCCGCCAGCGCCGGCAGTGGCAGGCCGAAGGCCCCGCCACACCGGGCAGCCTGCAGCACGCCGTCGAACTGCTGCAGGGCGCCGGCCTGTCCGGCGCCCGCATCCGCCAGCATCTGGCTTCGGCCTGCATCGTGCCGGTGCTGACGGCGCACCCCACCGAAGTCCAGCGCAAGAGCACGCTGGACCTGCACCAGGACATCGCCCGGCACCTGCGCCATCTGGACACGCCTCATGCGCCGCTGGAATCCGCCCGGCTGGGGGAACGCCTGACCGGGCTGATCGCCGCCCTGTGGCAGACCCGCATGCTGCGCCAGAGCAAGCTCACCGTGCTCGACGAGATCGACAACGCCCTGTCCTACTACACCAGCACCTTCTTCAGCACCCTGCCCCAACTGCACCTGGACATGGGGGCGCTGCTGCGCAAGCCGGCGCGCACCGTGTTCGACGTGGACAACGCGCCGCTGCCGCCCTTCGTCCACATGGGGAGCTGGATCGGCGGCGACCGCGACGGCAATCCGAACGTGGACGCCGGCACCCTGGAACAGGCGCTGCTGCGCCAGTGCACGCACGTCCTGCGCTACTACCTGACGGAGGTCCAGGCCCTGGGCGCCGAACTGTCGATCTCGCATTCGCTGACGCGCGTCACCCCGGCCCTGGCCGAACTGTCGGCAGCCAGCCAGGACCCGTCTCCCCATCGCCAGGACGAGCCCTACCGGCGCGCCTGCATCCATATCTACGCCCGGCTCGCCGCCACCGCACAGGCCCTGACGGGCCGGCGACTGGCCCGACGCACCATCTACGAGGCCCCGGCCTACGGCACGACCGGCGAACTGGCGGCCGACCTGGGCGTCGTGGCCGAATCGCTGGACGCGCATCACGGCGCCCTGGTGGCGCGGCTGCGCCTGACGCACCTGCGCCAGGCCGTCGGCATCTTCGGCCTGCACCTGGCCACGGTGGACCTGCGGCAAAGCTCCGACGTCCACGAGCGGGTGATCGACGAACTGATGCGCCACGCCCGCGTGACCCTGGACGGCAAGCCCGTGCGCTACGCCAGGCTGTCCGAAGCCGACCGCATCCGCGTGCTGCGCCAGGAACTGCGCGAGCCGCGTCCCCTGGTATCGCCCTGGATCGAATACTCGGCCGAAACGACCAAGGAACTGGCCATCCTGCGCACGGCCGCCGACTGCCGCCGGCGCTTCGGCGCCGCCGCCCTGCGCCAGGCCATCGTGTCCCACACCGAAACGCTGAGCGACCTGCTGGAAGTCCTGGTGCTGCAGCAGGAAACCGGCCTGATCGCCCCCACCACGGGCGGCGACACCGCCCCCGACAGCGGACTGATGGTGGTGCCGCTGTTCGAAACCATCCCCGACCTGGAGCGCGGTCCGGACATCATGGACGCCTGGCTGTCGCTGCCCGAAGTCGCCGCGCGCGTGCGCCACGCCCAGCACGGCATCCAGGAGGTCATGCTGGGCTATTCCGACAGCAACAAGGACGGCGGCTACCTGACCTCGAACTGGTCGCTGTATCAAACAGAACGGCGTCTGGTCGAAGTCTTCCGCAAGCACCGCACCCGCCTGCGCCTGTTCCACGGGCGCGGCGGCTCCGTGGGCCGGGGCGGCGGCCCCAGCTATGACTCCATCCTGTCGCAGCCCCCGGGCACCGTGAACAACCAGATCCGCCTGACCGAACAGGGCGAGATCATCCAGGGCCGCTACAAGGACGCCGAGGTCGGGCGCTCGCACCTGGAACTGTTCGTCGCCGCCACGCTGGAGGCCAGCCTGGCGTCCGGCTCCCCGGCCAGCCGCGCCGAAGACGAGCACGCGGCCCGCTACGGCGAGGCCATGGCCTGGATGTCGGACACCGCCCGGCACGCCTACCGCGACCTGGTCTACGGCACGGACGGCTTCACGGATTATTTCTTCGCTTCGACGCCGATCCGCGAGATCGCCGGCCTGAACATCGGCTCGCGCCCGTCTTCACGCAAGGCCCTGCAGCGCATCGAGGACCTGCGCGCCATCCCCTGGTCGTTCTCCTGGGCGCAGTGCCGCCTGCCCCTGCCGGGCTGGTACGGGATGGGCACGGCGCTGGAACGCTATCTGTCCGAAGGCGGCCCCGACCATGCGCTGTCGCGCGAGGAACGCCTGCAACGCCTGCAAGCCATGGCGCGGGACTGGCCGTTCTTCCGCACCTTGCTGTCCAACATGGAACAGGTGCTGGCCAAGACCGATCTCGCCATCGGCCGGGCCTACGCCGAACTGGTGCCCGACAAGCCCCTGCGCAAGCGGATCTTCGAGCGCATCGCCGCCGAATATCAAACGTCCCGGGACGCCTTCCGCGCCGTCACCGGCCACGATCTGCTGGAACGCGACGAGCCCCTGCGCAGCGCCCTGGCCGAACGCTTCGCCTACATCGACCCGCTGAACCACCTGCAAGTCGAGCTGCTGCGCCGCATGCGCTCCGGCCCGTCCGCCACGCGCCGCGCCGCCGACGAGCAGGAATCGCGCGACCAGCGCGCGATCCACATGACGATCAACGGGATTGCCGCAGGATTGAGAAACTCAGGATGAGGCAGGACACATCAGGGTCCCTGCGGACCCTGATGCGCCTGCCGAATCCGAGCGGCATGCAGGCCGCGAGGTGGATGAATCGGAGCCGCTTGCAAGCGGCGAGGTGGGGAAACCGGCGCATTCAGCGCCGCTTCGAATACGCCAGCAGCACGATCCCGCCCAGCACCACGGCGCCGCCCGCCAACTGCAGACCGCCGAAGACCTGATCCAGCAGCAGCCAGCCGAACAGCAGGCTGGCGACGGGCTCGATGTTCATCACCGGCGAGTTGCGCGCCATGTCCAGGCGCGGCACGAACACGAACAGGCCCGTGAACGCCGTGGCGTACAAGACCGACAGCGTAGCCAGGGCGGCCCAGCCCTGGACGCCGGCCGGCAGGTTCATGCCGCCGGGCACCACGCCTGCCGCACCGGCCGCCAGCATGCCGCAGAACACGATCATGATGGTGTACAGACTGCGCACCGCGCCCGGCAGGGACGACAGGCGATGCTCGGTGATCCATAGCCCGCAGGCAAACACGCAAGCGGCCAGGGAGGCAAAGCCGATCCCGGCCTTCCAGGCCGGCGTCATGGGTTCTGAAGCCGACAACCAGGCCGGCAGGTCCAGCACCAGCACCAGGCCGCACAGAATCATGCCCATCAGCAGACAGGCGCGCCGCGTGGGCGCCGACCCGCCCAGCGCCCAGGTCAGCAGCGCCAGCAGGATCGGAAAGGTATTGCCGATCAACAGCGCCAGGGCCACCGGAATGCGGGCCACGGCCGAGTACAGGCACAGGCTCTGCAACGCGACCAGCAGGCCGAGCGTGATCTGCCATTTGAGCAGGCCGGGCGCCATGCGCAGGCGCGGCTGACGCCACAACACAAAGCCCGCCAGGGCCAGCAAGGTCAGGCCGGAACGGCAGACGATGGCCAGCAGCAAGCCGGCCTGATCATCAAAAGCGAGGCGGGCCGACACGTGGTTGCCGGCGAACAGCGCCCCCACGAACAGCAGGATGGCCACGGCGGTGCGGCGGGGCAGGACAGCGGGAGACGTCATGCGGAAAAGCTCCGTTACAGGGCGGTCAGCAAGATAGCATAAAGAGCCGCCGCGGCAGCCGTTTCCGCCGCACGCCGCCCAGGCGCATCAAGGCGCGTAAGCGGGTTCCTCGATCCCCTGCACCCCCGGGCGCAGGGCGAACAGCGCCCCGTCCAGCGCCAGGGGTCCGGCGCCGGCCGGGCGGATCGAGGTCACGAACAAGGTATCCAGGTCCGGGCCGCCGAACGCGCACATGGAGGGCTTGGCCACCGGCACGCTCAGGCTGCGGTCCAGGCGGCCGTCGGGCGTGTAGCGATGGATCAGGCCGGCGTCATTGCCGCAGATCCAGTAGCAGCCCTCCACGTCCACCGCCGCGCCATCGGGGCGGCCGCCCGGCAGTTTCTCGATGAACAGGCGGCGCCCGCTGGGCGTCCCGTCGTCGGGGTCGTAGTCAAAGGCCCAGACGCGCTGCTGATCGGGATGCGAGTCGGACAGGTACAGGGTGCGTCCGTCGGGGCTGAAGGCCAGCCCGTTGGGCGTCAGCATGCCCTGCTCAAAGACATCCAGGCGCGGCGCACCGTCCGGAGCGGTCAGGCGATACAGCACACCGACCGGCGCCGCCGGCCCGCCATTGTCCAGCATCGAGCCGACCCAGAAACGCCCCTGGCGGTCGCAGCGGCCGTCGTTGAAACGCATGCCGGGATGCGCGTGGGACACGCCCGCATACGGCGTCATCTCCAAGCGCTGACCGGCCTGCAAGGACAGACGGTAGACGCCGTCTTCCATGGCGCCCAGCCAGCCGCCGCCGGCCTGTCGGGCGATGCACGCCAGCCGTTGATCGGCACGCCAGCTGGTGTGCTGCCCATCCCCGGCGCGCCAGCGATGCAGCGTCCCGGCGGGAATGTCCACCCAGTACAGGGCCTGCTCGCCCGCATGCCAGACCGGGCTTTCCCCGGTCAGGTTGCGCGGGTGCAGCACCAGTTCGGCAGGCGAGGCGGAGACGGCGGACATGGGCATGGGCGGATCAGAGCGCTTCGATCAGCGCGCGCAGTTCGTCTTCTTCCGCAGCCGTCAGATCCACCAGGGGCGCGCGCACCGGACCGCCCGGATGACCGACGATGCGGGCGCCGGCCTTGACGATGCTCACAGCATAACCCTGCTTGCGGTTGCGGATTTCAAGCATCGGCAGGAAGAACGTGTCCAGCAACCGGCCGGTGGTTTCATGATCCCCGGCGCGGACCGCTTCGTAGAACTTCATCGCCGTCGCGGGGATGAAGTTGAACACGGCGGACGAATACACCGGCACGCCCAGGGCGCGATAGGCTTCGGCAAAGACCTCGGCCGTGGGCAGGCCGCCCAGGTAGGAGAAGCGATCGCCCAGCCGGCGGCGCACCCGGACCATGTTCTCGATGTCGCCGATGCCGTCCTTGAAACCGATCAGATTCGGGCATTCTTCGGCCAGTTGCTCCAGCACGGAGGCCGACAGGCGGCACTGACCCCGGTTGTAAATCACCACGCCGATATTGACGGACCGGCAGACTTCCTTGACGTGTGCGGCGATGCCGTCCTGCGGCGCCTCGGTCAGATAGTGCGGCATCAGCAGCAGGCCGGCCGCGCCCTGGCGCTCGGCTTCCTGGGCGAAAGCGATGGCGGTGCGCGTGGGGCCGCCCGCACCGGCCAGGATGGGCGTGTGCCCCTTGCAGGTCTGCACGGCCGTGCGCACGACTTGCGAGAAGTCTTCCAGCGTCAGGGAAAAGTACTCACCCGTGCCGCCGGCCGCGAACAGCGCGCGGGCGCCATACGGCATCAGCCATTCCAGGCGCGCCTGGTAACCCTTGGGGTCGAAATTTCCTTGAGCATCGAAATCGGTGATGGGGAAGGACAGCAGTCCGTCCCGCATGATTTCTTTCAGTTCCTGGCAAGTCGTCATTTGCGTGGTGTCCTCTGGTCTGGACAGGCGCACTTGGCGCCTGTCTTATCCGTTCATGTCGTACGTCATCATATGACATAAGACAACCATGAACAAGAAGAATCCTTTCGGACTAGCGTATACCCTTATATAAAGTCATTTTGTGTGGCGATTTCGTCAATGGACAAGGCATGCCACAGTCGCTTATCGCTTATACGATGACACAAGCGTTCAGGCGCCCTGCTCAGCGGCTTCCTGGGCGCGGCGCAGGCGTTCGCGGCTGTTGGTCAGGTGCGTGCGCATCGCCGCACGGGCCGCGTCCGGGTCCTTGCGGACGATGGCGTTGTAGATGTCCTCGTGCTCGACATGGACGCGGCCGAGATAGGCGGTACGGTCGTCTTCCGCCAGGGCCGCCGAATCGACGCGCGTCCGGGGGATGATGGCCTTGCCCAGTTGTTTGAGGATGTCGTGGAAATAGCGGTTGCCCGTCGCCGTCGCCACCGCCAGGTGGAACGCCACGTCCGAGACCACCACATTGCCGGTCTTTTTACGCACGTGCTCGGCGAACTCGTCCAGAATGCCGCGCAGTTGCTGGACCTGGGCGTCGGTGCGCCGCAGCGCGGCCAGCCCCGCCGCCTCGGTTTCCAGGCTGATCCGCAATTCCAGGATCGCCAGGACGTCGAGCATGGTCAGGATGTTTTCCGTGCGGATGCGCAGTTGCTGCTCGTTGCGGGGTTCGAGCAGAAAGGTCCCGATGCCGTGCCGGGTTTCGACCAGGCCCGCCGCCTGCAAACGCGAAATCGCCTCGCGGATGACGGTCCGGCTGACCCCGAAGGACTCCATCAGCGCCGATTCCGTCGGCAATTTCTCGCCGACGTGAAATTCGCCATGACGGATGCGTTCGGACAGGGCCGCCACGACATTCTGGGTGAGGTTACGCGAACGACGGGCGGGGACGGAGGCCATGAGCGGAGCCTGGAAAATTCGGACGATCCATGATACTGCATTCTCCAAGAGATAACTTATACGACGACATATTATTGATCCCTCAAACGAGAGCCGACAGGAGATCAGCACACATGGATAAAGGGTTTCGTGCATCCATCAAAACAGGATTGTCAGTATAAATCCCAAGTTGTATGATGAGATAACGACAAGGAGACATCCCGTGCATTCCCCCAAACCGACTGTCCAGGTCCCTCGCATGATCCGCATGCGCGCAGGCGACAACGTGGCCATCATCGCCAACGACCGGGGGCTGCCCGCGGGCGCCCGCATCGCCGACGGCCCGACCCTGCTCGACACCATCCCTCAGGGCCATAAAGTCGCCCTGTGCGACATCCCCGAAGGCGGCGCCGTCGTGCGCTACGGCGTCGTCATCGGCCATGCGACCAAGCCGCTGCCCGCCGGCAGCTGGGTCTACGAAGCCGTGATGCGCATGCCGCCGGCGCCGTCCCTGGACGATCTGCCCATCTGCACCGCCCCTGCCCCAGCCCTGGAGCCCCTGACGGGCTATACGTTCGAGGGCTACCGCAACGCCGACGGCTCCGTGGGCACCCGCAACATCCTGGCCATCGCCATGACCGTGCAATGCGTGGCCGGGGTGGCGGACATCGCCCTGGACCGGATCCGCCGCGAACTGCTGCCCCGCTATCCGAACGTGGACGGCGTGGTGGCGCTGCACCACGGCTACGGCTGCGGCGTGGCCATCGACGCCCCCGGCGCCTCGATCCCGGTGAAGACGCTGCGCCACATCGCGCAGAATCCGAACTTCGGCGGCGAGGCCATGCTCGTCAGCCTGGGCTGCGAAAAACTGCAACCCGAGCGCCTGATGCCGGATCGCTTCAAGGACCGCGGCGAGACGCACCCGGATCTGGTGCGCCTGCAGGACGAGCGGCACGTGGGCTTCGGCAGCATGATCGACGACATCCTGGCGATGGCCGAAACCCATCTGGAACGCCTGAACCAGCGCCGCCGGGAAACCTGCCCCGCGTCTGATCTGGTGGTGGGCGTGCAGTGCGGCGGCAGCGACGCCTTTTCCGGCGCCACCGCGAACCCGGCGGTCGGCCACGCCGCCGACCTGCTGGTGCGCGCAGGCGCCACCATCATGTTCTCCGAAGTCACCGAGGTCCGCGACGGCATCGACCAGTTGACGGCACGCGCCGCCACGCCCGAAGTCGCGCAAGACCTGATCCGCGAAATGGCCTGGTACGACGATTATCTCGCGCGCGGCCAGGCGGACCGCAGCGCCAACACCACGCCGGGCAACAAGCGCGGCGGCCTGTCGAACATCGTCGAAAAGGCCATGGGATCCATCGTCAAGTCCGGCAGCACGCCCATCCGCGGCGTCGTCCCCCCGGGCGAGCGCGCCCAAGGCAAGGGCCTGCTGTACGCCGCCACCCCGGCCGGCGATTTCGTCTGCGGCACCCTGCAACTGGCGGCCGGCATGAACGTCCACATCTTCACCACCGGCCGGGGCACGCCCTACGGCCTGGCCGAAGTGCCGGTGATCAAGGTCGCCACGCGCTCGGACCTGGCGCGCCGCTGGCACGACCTGATGGACGTCGACGCCGGCCGGATCGCCACCGGCGAGGCCAGCATCGAGGACCTGGGCCAGGAGCTGTTCGAACAGATCCTGGCCGTGGCCAGCGGCCGCAAGACCTGGGCCGAGCACTGGGGCATCGTGAATGACCTGGTGCTGTTCAACCCGGGTCCGGTCACTTAAAACCTGGGCGCCTTGCCGCTCCAATCCGGCTGATACTTGCGCATCTGCGCGGCATCATCCCGGGAGCGGATGCCGCAGGCCAGATACTGCTCGTGCAGCCGCGCCAGGGCGTCCTGGTCGATTTCCAGGCCCAGCCCCGGGGCGTCGCCCAGCACGATGGCGCCGTCGTGGAATTTCAGGTGCCCGCCGACGATGACTTCCTCGTCGGGATCCAGCCAGGGATAGTGCGTGTCGCAGGCGTAGCTGAGGGTCGGCACGCTGGCCGCCACGTGCGCCATCGCGATCAAGCTGATGCCCAGGTGCGAATTGGAATGCATGGACAAGCCCATGCCGAAGACCTCGCACATGCGCGCCAGCAACTGCGTGTCCCGCAGCCCGCCCCAGTAATGGTGGTCCGACAGAATGATCTGGCAGCCGTTGGCGGAGACATTATCGCGGAACTGGGCCATGTCCGTGACCACCATGTTCGTGGCCAGCGGCAGGCCGGTCGCCTGGTGCAGCGCAGCCATGTCGGCCAGCGTCGGGCACGGGTCCTCGTAGTATTCCAGCAGGCCGTCCAGGCGCTTGCCCATCTCGATCGCCGTCTCCAGCGACCAGTTGCCGTTGGGGTCGATGCGCAGCGGCATGCCCGGGAAACGCGCCGCCAGCGCCCGGACGCATTCCACTTCCTGTCCGGGCTCCAGCACCCCGCCCTTGAGCTTGATGCTCTGGAAACCGTACTGGCCGATCATGGTCTCGGCCTGAGCCACCAGTTGCGCGGGCGTCAGGGTCTCGCCCCAGGCGTCATCCGGATAGACCGGATCGACGTGGCGGGCATACTTGAAGAACAGATAGGCGCTGAAGGGCACCGCGTCGCGCGCGCGGCCGCCCAGCAGGTCGACCAGCGGCGCGCCCAGATGGCGGGCCTGCATGTCCATCAGGGCGACTTCCAGCGCCGAATACAGCTTCTGGACGTTCTTGGCCGGATCGGTGCCGGGCGCAAGCTTGTAGGCCGTGTTGGCGCTGACCTGGGTCCGGGCCACGACATCCTGAACGCGCCGGCGCAGGCCGTTCAAGTCAAAGGGATCCAGGCCGATCAGGCTGGGCTGCAGGGCCCGCAGCAGCTCGAGGATGGGCGCATCGCCGTAGGTTTCGCCCAGACCGATCTGGCCGGTGTCGCTTTCCAGCTCGATGATGGTGCGCAGCGCATAGGGCTCGTGAATGCCCGCGGCGTTCAGCAGCGGGGGATCCTTGAATGCGATGGGCGTGATCTTGACTGTCTTCAGTTTCATGGAGAGCCTTGCTTGGACGAAAAGAAATTATGTTGTCATATGACATGCAAACTGTAGATTCACCCGGAAATCCAGGACTACTAGGGAATATACCGATACGCAATGCCAATCTCTATTTTTATCCATATAAATCAAATAATTAAATCTTTTTTATATTTTATCAAAGGACCTTTCCATGCCGGGCCAATGCAAAAAAATGTTGTCCTGAAAGCCCATCGACTTATATGATGACTTACGAGAAGAACGGCCTGATCACCCGGGTCGTGGCTGAGCCGGATATTCCGTCCGCCGGCCTCTTACACGTACAGGCGTACACCCTAGGAGACAACTCATGAAAGGCACCAAGCAGTCCCCTCGGCAGGGACGATTCCACGCGCTGGCAGGCGCTCTGGCCCTGGCTCTGGCCGGCGCCGCCCTCCCGGCCCATGCCGCCCCCGTCACGCTGAACGTCGTCGACGTGGCCGGCAACCTGGCCCTGACGCAAAAGGCCCTGGAAGCCTTCCGCGACCAGCATCCCGAACTGGTCTCGAACATCACCTTCACCAACGCCCCCTCGCCGCAACTGCCCGGCAAGATCAAGGCCATGCAGAATGCCGGCCGTTCGGACATCGATCTGGTCCTGACCGGCACCGACGCCCTGGCCGCCGGCATCGAGCAAGACCTCTGGCTGAAGCTGCTGCCCGACCACCAGGCCGAATTCAAGGACATCCTGACCCAGTATGCGCGCGGTCCCGCCCGCATGCAGGAGCTGGCCCAGGGCTATGGCCTGGAAGTCACCTTCATGCCGGCCGGCCCGCTGCTGGAATACAACCCGGCCAAGGTCCAGAACCCGCCCAAGACCCCGGCCGAACTGCTGGCCTGGTGCAAGGCCAATCCCAACAAGCTGATCTACGCCCGTCCGGCGAACTCGGGCCCGGGCCGCACCTTCCTGATGGGCCTGCCCTACCTGCTGGGCGACAAGGATCCCTATGATCCGATCAACGGCTGGGACAAGACCTGGCAGTTCCTGAAGGAACTGAACGACTGCGTGCCCTACTACCCGGGCGGCACCTCGGCCGTGATGAAGGAACTGGGCGAAGGCAGCCGCGACATGACGGTGACCGTCACCGGCTGGGACATCAACCCGCGCGCGCTGGGCGTGGTGCCCGCCGACTTCAAGATCCAGGCCTTCGACAACTTCACCTGGGTCAACGACGCGCACTACATGGTGATCCCCAAGGGCGTCTCGGCCGAAAAGCAGAAGGTCCTGTTCGCGCTGCTGAAGTTCATGCTCGAACCCAAGCAGCAGGCCATGACCTATGACTCCGGCTACTTCTACCCCGGCCCGGCCATCCGCGACGTGCCCCTGTCCGCCGCGCCGGCCGAAAGCCAGGAAATCATCAAGAAGTTCGGCCGCCCGGAATACGACGAGCTGATCGCCCGCCGCCCCAACGCCGTACCGCTGGATGCCAAGGCCATGGTCGAAGCCTTCCGCAAGTGGGACACCGAAGTCGGCGCCCTGAAGAAGTAATGTAGTCATCAGCAGTCGCTTTCCCGTGTACGGCCGCCTGCCTGCCCTGGGCACGCGGGCGGCCCGCCCTCCCTGGATCTAGGATCATGAATCATTCTTTTCAACAGCTGCGCCTGGACGCCGTGGGCCGGAAATTCGATACGGTTTCCGGTTCGGCCGTCGCCGCCCTGAGCGGCCTCAGCCTCGACATCCAGCGCGGGGAGTTCATCGCCCTGCTGGGGCCGTCGGGCTGCGGCAAATCGACCGCCCTGAACTGCCTGGCGGGCCTGACCTCGCTCACCGAGGGCAGCATCTGGCTGGATGACACCCGCATCGACGTGCTGCCCCCCGAACGGCGCGGCTTCGGCATGGTGTTCCAGAACTACGCGCTGTTTCCCCACATGTCGGTGCGCGACAACGTGGGCTTCGGCCTGCGGATGCGCGGCGTGCGCAAGGACGAGATCGCCCGCCGCGTGCAGTCGGCCCTGGCCCTGGTCCAGCTGGAAGGCCACGAGCACAAGCTGCCGGGCCAATTGTCCGGCGGCCAGCAACAGCGCGTCGCCATCGCCCGGGCCATCGTCATCGAGCCGCCCGTGATCCTGATGGACGAACCGCTGTCGAACCTGGACGCCAAGCTGCGCATCGAGATGCGCGCGGAGATCCGCCGCATCCACCGCCAACTGGAACGCGCCACCATTTACGTCACCCACGACCAGGACGAAGCCCTGTCGATGGCCGACCGGATCGTGGTCATGCGCACCGGCGCGGTGCAGCAGATCGGCGCGCCGCGCGAAGTCTACGGCCGACCGAACAACCTGCACGTGGCGCGCTTCATGGGCTATCGCAACGTGCTCGACTGCCGCCTCGTGCGCCAGGCCGGCGACGGTCTGCTCATCGAACGCAATCAAGTCCAACTGAACGGCACGGCCATCGGCGACCTGAGCGGCCGCCAGGAAGTCGCCATCGCCATGCGGCCCGACGATTTCGAGATCGCCGACGACGGCCAGGCCAACAACATCAACGCCACGGTCAAGACCCTGGAATTCGGCGGGCGCGATTCCCTGCTGCTGGTCGCCACCGACCTGGGCGATCTGTACGTCCGCCTGCCGGGCGCCTTCGCCCCGGGCGACCGCATCCGGCTGCGCATCCCGGCCGACCGGGTCCTGGCTTACGCGGAGGCAGCATGAATGCCGTTGCGCCGACCGGAGACCGGCGCGGCTGGCTGGTCGCGCCCGCCGTCCTGGTGCTGCTGGCCCTGTTCGTCTACCCCTTCGCCTACGGCGTGTTCATCTCGACACAGCCCCTGGAAGGCGGCGGACTCTGGGCCAACTACACGCATTTCTTCACCACGCAGTCCCAATGGGGCACGCTCTGGGTGACGCTGAAGCTGGCCGTGCCCGCCACCCTGATCAACATCGGCCTGTCCGTGCCGGTCGCCTTCGCCCTGCGCCGCAACAGCCGCGCGCAGCGCATCGTCACGACGCTGCTGGTGATCCCGATCACCCTGGGCACCGTGCTGGTGGCCGAAGGCATGCTGACCTTCTACGGCCCGGCGGGCTGGTTCCCGCAATTCCTGCAGGGCCTGCACCTGTACATGGACGAAGTCCGCCTGACCCACAACTTCTGGGGCGTGCTGATTTCCCTGGTGATCTCCGGCTTTCCCTTCGCCTTCCTGCTGACCCTGTCCTACATCTCGGGCATCGACCCGACGCTGGCGCGGGCGGCGGGGACGCTGGGCGCCGGCCCCTGGAACCAGTTCCGGCTGATCTATCTGCCGCTGCTGGTGCCGGGGCTGTCGATGGCCGCCGCGCTGTCCTTCGTCCAGGCTTTCGCCGTGTTCCCCTCGGCCATCCTGCTGGGCGCCCCGGCGGGTCCGACGCGGGTGATCTCCATCGCCGCCTATGAAGCGGCCTTCGAACAATACGACTACGGCATGGCCTCGGCCATCGCCATCGTCATGGGGTTCGTGCAGTTGCTCATCGTCTGCGCGATCTTCGCCTTCCGGCGCGCCTTCTACAGCGGGCCGGCCACCAGCGGCAAGGGTTGACGATCATGAACGCACACACTCTCCCGACTTCCCAGGCTGGTCTGCCTGCCGCCTCGCCCTCGCGGCGCTGGGGCTGGTTGTGGCGCGCCACGATCTGGACCGTCATGGGCTTTTTCCTGCTCAACGTCATCTTCATGATCGCCACCGTGGTGGTCAATTCGGTGGCGACCCGCTGGTTCGGCACACCGCTGCCCGAAGGCTTCACCTTGAGCTGGTACGGCCGCGCCTGGGACGACTTCCAGTTGTCGCACGTCCTGGTGGTCACACTGGAAGTCGTCGCCGCCACGGTCTTCCTCTCGATCCTGCTGGGCGTGCCCGCCGCCTACGCCCTGGCGCGCGCCCAGTTCCGGGGCAAGCGTCTGGCCATGCTGCTGATCCTGCTGCCCATGATGGTTCCGCCGGTCACCTACGGCATCCCCATGGCCACGGCGATGTACCAGATCGGCGTCGGCGGTACGCTGACGGGCGTCATCCTGTCCAATCTGGTGCCTGCCCTGCCCTTCGTGATCCTGGTGATGACCCCCTTCATCGAGCAGATCGACCCGGGCCTGGAATCCGCCGCGCGCATCTTCGGCGCCAACACCTTCCAGTATTTCCGTCACGTGCTGCTGCCCCTGCTGGTGCCGGGCATGCTGGCAGCGGGCCTGCTGGTGCTGGTGCGCACCATCGGCATGTTCGAACTGACCTTCTTCACGGCGGGACCGGATTCCCAGACCCTGGTGGTGGCGCTGTACTACGCGGTGTTCTCCACCGGCGTGCGGGCGCCGCAGGCGATCGACGCCATGGCGATGATCTATATGGCCATCACCCTGCTGTGGGTCCTGATCGCCCTGCGCTTCGTCAGCCCGACGCAACTGGTCAGCCGCGTCAAGGAAGCACCGCGCGAAGCATGAGCGCAGACCGCATGCACACGCCTCCAGGCGGACCGTCTCTGTACGCCGCCTGGATGGACGCGACGGAACCGACCCACCGGGTCCTGCGCCACGGCCCTCATCGGGCCGTGGTCGCTCCGGCGGCCGGCGGGCGCATCCTGCGCTGGACCACGGACCTGCCTGCAGGACCGCGCGACTGGCTGGCCCCTGTCGACATCGATGGCTGGCCTGCCGGGGCCTGGCCCAAGGGCGGCATCTTCCCCCTGGCGCCATTTTCCAACCGGGTACGCGACGCCCGCCTGCACTGGGGCGCCGACACCCTGGCGCTGGAAGTCCTGCCCGGCCATCCGCATGCCCTGCACGGCCAGGCCCAGGCCATGCCCTGGACAGTCCTGGACAGCGGCGTCGATTTCGTCCAACTGCTGCTGGACCATCCCGCCGGCGTCGGCGGCTGGCCCTGGGCCTGGCGGCTGCACCAGGCCATCCGGCTGGAATCCGCGGGCCTGCGCGTACGCCTGTCGCTGCGCAACGTGTCGGACAGCCCCATGCCTGCCGGCCTGGGATTGCATCCCTACTTCACGGCGACCGGCACCCGGCTGGGCGCCGTGACCGAGTGGACCCACGAAGAAGAACTGGCGCGCTTTCCCCGGCCCAACCGGCGCGCGGACTGGCAACGCGGCACGCAAACCTGGACCGCCTTCCTGGGCGGCTGGGACGGCCATGCCCAGGTCGACTGGGCGCACGGCCCAGGCCTGACCCTGCACGCCGAAGGTCCGCTGGAACACCTGGTGCTGCACGCCAATGCCGGACGCTACCTGTGCGTCGAACCGGCCACCCACGTCTGCGACGCCGTCAACCTGAACGCGTCCGGACAAGCCGGCACCGGCTTGCGCATCCTGGCGCCCGACGAATCCCTGGACATCGGCCTGCGGCTCGATGTCCGCCCGACCCCGGCCCGCCGCCCTGGCGGCGCGGCCCCGACCGACTTCTGATACCAAGGACCCCAGCATGCAACTCACCGGCACCCAATTGATCGGCAGCCAGGACATCCCCGGCACCGGCGCCGAATTCCACGCCTGCGACCCCGCCACCGGCGAAGCGCTGGCGCCCGCCTGGCGCGGCGCGGACGCCGCCCAGGTGGACCAGGCGGCGCGGCTGGCCGAAGCCGCCTTCGCGGCCTACCGCGAAACCGGCCTGGAAGCGCGCGCCGCGTTTCTGGAAGCCATTGCCCAATCCATCCTGGACCTGGGCGACGTGCTGATCGAACGCGCCATGCGCGAGACCGGCCTGCCCCGGCCGCGCCTGGAAGGCGAACGCGGACGCACCGTGAACCAGTTGCGCCTGTTCGCGCGCGTGGTGCGCGACGGCGACTGGGTCGGCGCCCGCATCGACCATGCCTTGCCCGAGCGCGCGCCGCTGCCGCGCGCCGACATCCGCCTGCGCCACATCCCCGTGGGGCCGGTGGCGGTCTTCGGCGCCAGCAATTTCCCCCTGGCCTTCTCGGTGGCGGGCGGCGACACGGCCTCGGCCCTGGCGGCCGGCGCGCCGGTCATCGTCAAAGCGCATCCCGCGCACCCCGGCACCTCGGAACTGGTGGGCCGCGCCATCCGCCGGGCGATCCAGCAATGCGGCCTGCATGAAGGCGTGTTCTCCCTGCTGGCCGGTCCGGGCAATGACCTGAGCCTGGCGCTGGTCGGTCACCCCGTCATCCAGGCCGTCGGCTTCACGGGTTCCCGCCAGGGCGGCCTGGCGCTGATGCGCGCCGCCGCCGCGCGCCCCATCCCCATTCCGGTCTACGCCGAAATGAGCAGCACCAATCCGGTATTCCTGCTGCCCGGCGCCCTGGCCGCGCGCGCCGAGGACATCGCCAAAGGCTTCGTCGCCTCGCTGACCGGCAGCGCGGGCCAGCTCTGCACCAACCCCGGCCTGATCGTCGGCCTGGACGGCCCGGACCTGGACCGCTTCGTGCGCCAGGCCGCGGAAGGCGTGAACGCCGCACCGGCCGCCACCATGCTGACCACGGGCATTGCCCGGTCCTACCGGGAAGGCGTCGAACGCCTGCACAGCCACGCAGGCGTCGAGCCCCTGGCGCGCGGCGCGGCGGGCGACGGTCCCGCACCCTGCCAGGCCGGCCTGGCGACGGCCACGGCCCAGGCCTTCCTGGCGGACCCGGCCGGGCTGGGCGCCGAGGTCTTTGGCGCCAGCGCCCTGATCGTGCGCTGCGCCTCGACCGGTGAATTCGCGGCCGTCGCCCAGGCGCTGGAAGGCCAGTTGACGGCCACCCTGCACCTGCAGGCCGGCGCCGACGACGCCCTGGCGGCCGCACTGCTGCCGGTCCTGGAACTGAAGGCCGGCCGCATCCTGGCCAACGGCTTTCCGACCGGCGTCGAAGTGTGCGACGCCATGGTCCACGGCGGGCCGTTCCCCGCCACCTCCGATCCGCGCACGACCTCGGTGGGCACGCTGGCGATCACACGCTTCCTGCGCCCCGTGTGCTACCAGGACATCGCCGACGGCCTGCTGCCCCCCGCGCTGCGGGCGGGCAATCCCTGGGGGATTCCCCGTACCGAGCGGTAAGCCGCGCGCCGCCGGCCCCAGCGCCGGCACACACGCCCAGGCCCCGACACGCCCTCCCGAACACGGAGGGCGTGTTTTTTCTGCTTTATATGTTCTTTAATCTGGATATATAATTTCTCACTGTTCTATAAAACAGAACGATGAACATCAATCAACTCAACTTCAAGCACCTGTTCTACTTCTGGCGCGTGGCCCAGCAGGGCTCGCTCACGCACGCGGCCGAACAGCTCCAGACCTCTCAGTCCGCCCTCTCCACCCAGATCCGACAGCTGGAAACCCGCCTGGGCACGCCGCTGTTCGACCGCCAGGGCCGCCAACTGGCGCTCACCGCGACGGGCCAGCAGGTCTTCGCCTACGCCGACAGCATGTTCGGGCTGGGCGAACAGATGCTCGGATGGCTCGAAGGCCGCGACGAAGACACGGCGCCCATTCGGGTGGGCAGCGTCTCGACCATGTCGCGCAACTTCCAGGTCAACTGGCTGCGTCCCTTGCTGCACGACCCCAGGGTCGTACTGTCCGTGGAATCCGGCCTGCTGCCGACCCTGGTGGAACGTCTGCTGCGCCACCAGTTGGACGTGGTGCTCGCCAACCAGCCCGTGCCCTCTGATCCTGCCCGCCCGATGTCCTCGCGGTTCCTGGGCAGCCAGGACATCTCGCTGGTTGGCCGGGCCGACCGCTGGTCGGGCGCCACCTTGCGTGTCCCCGAAGACCTGGACGCGATCGAAATGGCCATGCCCAGCGCCCGCCACGGTGTGCGTCTGCAATTCGACGCATTGTGTTTTTCGGCCGGGGTACGGCCCCGGCTGCGCGCCGAAATCGACGACATGACGATGCTGCGGCTGATCGCGCGTGACAGCGGCTGGATCACGGTGCTGCCGGAAGTGGTCGTGCAGGACGAGCTGCACTCGGGCGAGCTGGTGCACGTCGGCGAGTCCTCTCAACTGACCGAACATTTCTACGCCATCACGGTCCGGCACGGCCACCTGGCGGGCCCGCTCAACCAGCTGCTGTCGCGCGAGACGGCCGGCGGCATCTTCACCGACGCACCCAACCCCATTCAACCCACAAGGACCTCATCGTGTTCCCTCAACGACTGACCGACGGCTACCGCTCTTTCCTGCACGGCCGGCTCGCCACCGAGCGCGCGCGCTACCTCGACCTGGCCGAACACGGCCAGCATCCGGACATCATGCTGATCAGTTGCGGGGATTCGCGCGTGGCGCCCGAGACCATCTTCGATGCGGGCCCGGGCGAAATGTTCGTGGTGCGCAATATCGCCGGCATCGTCCCGCCCTGCGACGAGGACCCGGAAACCGCCTTCCACGGCACCAGCGCCTGCGTCGAGTTCGGCGTCAATGCCCTGGAAGTCGGCCACATCGTCATCATGGGCCACGCCAGTTGCGGCGGCGTGGCGGCCTACGCCAACCAGGCCGCCCCCCTGTCCAAGCGCGACTTCATCGGCAAGTGGATGTCCCAGATCAAGCCCGTGGCCGACGCGGTCGGCCCGCGCACGGACGACTACGCCGACTGGATCCGCCGGATGGAATGGGGCGTGGTGGAATACAGCATGCGCAACCTGATGACCTTCCCCGCCGTGCGCGAGCGCGTCCAGGCCGGCACGCTCGCCATCCACGGCGCGTATTTCGGCGTCGCCACGGGCGTGTTGTTCGTGCGCAATCCCGCCACCGGCCGTTTCGAGCCCTACACGGACTCCTGATCGGGATTGGCCTGCCAATCCAGCGTCCAGCGCCCGCTGCGCACGTTCTGCAGCCACAGCAGGCAGGTCTGGGTCTTGGCATCGGTGAGCGCGCCCTCGCGGCAGGCCTCGAACACCTCATCGTCGGACAGGGTGCGGACGTCCAGGAATTCGTCCGCGTCCAGGTGCCGTTCGCCAGCGCTCAGGCCCCGGGCGAAGAACACGTGGATGATCTCGGTGGAATAGGCGATGGCCAGGTGCATGCCCCCGGCGCGGGCCCATTCCGCCGCCGTGCAGCCCGTTTCCTCGCGCAGCTCGCGCCGGGCGCAGCGCCAGGGATCTTCGCCCGGCTCCAGCTTGCCGGCCGGGAACTCCGTCATGACGCGGCCCACGGGATAGCGGAACTGGCGCTCGACCAGCACGTGATGATCGTCCAGCAGGGGAATCACCACCACCGCGCCCGGATGCACGATGTATTCACGCGTCGAAACGCCGCCGTCGGGCATGCGCACCGTATCGCGGCGCGCCTTCAGAAAGCCGCCCTCGCACAAGGTCTCGCTCTGCAGCAGGGTCTCGATCAGGTGCGCGTCGGAAGGTTCGGGAATGTCGGTCATGGCGGGCTTGGGGATCAGAAGCGAAGGAAGCGGAAGGCGGCCCCGACAAGCACGGAGCCGCACGGCCCTCATCATACGGCGCGACGCACCGGATCAGAAAACCGGACCGCCCGTGCCCATCCGGCCAGCCCGCCAGGCGCGCGCTGCCGCCGCCAGCTCGCCCCAGGTGCGCAGGCCCCGGCCTTGCGCCCGGCTCAGGACGACGAGGACGAGTTCCGCCGTCAGCAGGGCATCAGAGACCGCCGTATGGCGAGCCTCGGCCACCAGCCCGAAGACCGCACCCCACGCATCCAGGCCCGCGTGCGGACCCAGCCGCGCAGCCTGGTCCGGGAACAGCATCGGCGCCAGCACCGCCAAGTCCAGCACCTCAAGATCCCAACGCCGTCCCAGGTGCGCCTTCAGCGCTCGGCTCAGCAGCGCGCAGTCGAAACCGGCATGAAACGCCAGCCACACCGCATCGCCTGCAAAATCCAGCAGCCCCGCCAAAGCGTCCGGCGGCGGCGCGCCACGCTCCAGGTCGGCCCGCGTCAGGCCGTGAAACAAGCGGCTGACCAGGCCCAGCGGGCCGGGCGCGCGCAGGGTCCGGTCGTACTGGCGACCCAGGGGGATCGCCAGGCCTTCGATACGGACCGCGCCGATCGACAGAATGCGGTCCCGCCGCGGGTCCAGGCCACTGGCCTCCAGGTCAAAGACCACGGCCGGATGGTCGCGGAACGCCCGATCCCGCCAGACCTCGCGTTTTCTCATCCACATGACCGACCGCCCAAGCACGGCCCGGCGGCTTGCAGCACAGCGTGTTTCATAGGCGATAGCTGTAGCGCAGCAGCTTCTGCAGGTCGGCGGCCTGGCGCAGGGCCTCGCGCAGGATGCGCCGGTCCAGGGCATTGAGCGATCCCGGCTGGATGTGGTTGGACGCGGGCGCGCCCGCATGGAACTGCGCCTGATGCTGCCGCAGGCGCAACGACTGCAGATAGCGATAGGATTCGACGTAGGTGCCGACGTCGCGCGCACTCAGCACGCCGCGCTCGGCCAGCGCCCGCAAGCGGCCCTCTGTCGAGGTCTCGGCAATGCCGCCGGCCAGGGCGAAGACCCGGGCGGCGTCCACGAAGAGCGTCAGCGCCTGTGTCTTCAGGTCGAAGCCCGAAGATCCGACCTTCCAGGCGCCGCCCGCGATCTCGAACAGGCCGCCGGACGGCGGCTGGTTGCGCAGGGCCGTCTCGGCCAGCATCCGCAGGAACTGGGGGGAATCCGCCACCCGGTCCAGCAGGGACCGGCTCAGCGCCTCGAAGCCATTGTCCTCGCCCCACAGCAGCCGCAGATCGAAACAGATGACCGCCTGCAGCAGGTTTTCCGGCGTGGGCCGCCGGATGATCTCGGCGAACCAGCGCTCCCATTCCAGCGCCGAGAGCCGCAGGGCCGGATTGCGGGCCATGACATTGCCCCGGCACAACGGCAGGCCGCAGCGGTCCAGCCCCTGGTTGACCGCCTCGGCCAGCGGGCGCAGGACCTCGCGCAGCACGCGCGCCTCGGCGTCGGTCGCGGCCTGGAACAACATCCCGTTGTCCTGGTCCGTCAGCAGTGTCTGTTCACGCCGGCCCTCGCTGCCAAACGCCAGCCAGGCGAACGGCACGCCGGGATCGCCGACGTCCCGCAAGGCCAGTTCGATCACGCGATGCGTGGCGTGGTCGTTCATCTGGGCGATCAGGCGCAGCGCCTGCAAGGCGTCGACGCCGTGCGCCAGCATGCCCGAAACCGTCCGGGCCAGGTCCGCACGCAGCACGGCCAGCGTCTCGACGTCTTCGGCCTGGCGCATGGCCCGCGCCAGATGCACGACGCCGATCCGCTGCAAGGCGAACAAATCGCGTTCGGACACCACGCCCGTCAGGACGCCGTCCTTGACGATGCACAAATGTCCGATGCGGCGATGCGCCATCAGCAGAATCGCCTCGAAGGCGGCGGCCTCGGGCGGCAGGCACACCGGCTCGCGCGTCATGAACGTCCCGATCGGCGCGTCCAGCCTGCCCACCGCGTCCGCCACTTCACGACGCAGGTCGCGCAGGGTGAAGACCCCCACGGGACGGCGATTCCCATCCGTGATGACGATGCTGCCCACCCGGCGCTCGTGCATCCGCCGCACGGCCTGGGACAAGGGCAGATCCGGCAGGCAGGCCACCGGGTCGCGCGCCATGATCGCCGCCAGCGTCTGATCGAAAACATAGCCGTCCACCTGAACGGCTGCGGCTTCCTGGCGCGTGCGCTGGTGCAGCCGCTCCAGCAGGCTGCCCGCCCCGCGCAGCGCAAAGGCGCGAAACGGTTCGGACCGTTCCAGCAGCGTGACGAAATCCGACCGATCCATCTGCAGGCAGAATGTATCCTGCACGGCGCGATAGCGCGTGCGGGTGGGCCGGTGCGCCAGCAAGGCGGCCACCGGGAAAGCGTCGGCCGGTCCCAGGACGAAACCCTCGGCCGACGCAGCGCCCGCAGGCGGCGTCGGCGCCGTGCCGGCGTCGGCGCCCGCCTCGGGACGGCGCCCCGCGACCTCGCCCTGGCGGATCAGATACCACGCCTCGGCAGGTCCGTCGCCGGGGGCGGCGATCTCCTGGCCCGCCTCGTAAAACCGCAGCCGCAGCCGCTCGATCAGCCAGCCCACGTGCGCCGGCTCCATCTGGTCGAAAGGCGGATATTCCCGCAGGAAGCGCATCAAGCCCTGCGCATTCTGGTTCACGGCCTCCCGGGCCGCCGCATCCGATCTGTCTGACATGGCAACGTTCCCGAGACCATCACGAAGACACGATTGATAGCACGTTTCCCGACCGTGCCAGTCGACCCGCGTCAATGAAACGCCAGATACGGCCCGTAGCGGTCAGCGATCGCGCAGCCAGGCCACGGCGCTGGACTCGGCCGCGGGGCGCCCGATGAAATAACCCTGGCCGACGTCGCAGCCCATGCCCCACAGCAGGTCCAGCGTTTCCCGCGTCTCGATGCCCTCGGCGATCACCGTCAGGCCGAGGGTGTGGCTCATCTCGATGATGGAGCGCACGATGGCGCGCATGTCGGCGTCGGCGGCCATGCCGGCCACGAAGGACTGGTCGATCTTCAGCGCGTCGACGGGCAGCCGGTGCAGATAGGCGAACGAGGAATAGCCGGTGCCGAAATCGTCGATCGACAGCCGCACCCCCAGGGCATGCAAAGCATGCAGGCTGTCCAGCGCCCGGGCGGGATCAGCCATGATGGCGCTTTCCGTGACTTCGAGCTCCAGCAGCGCGGGATCCAGCCCATGGCGCCGCAGCGCATCCAGGACCTGTCGGGGGAACGCCCCGTCCAGCAGATTCCGGGCGGAGACGTTCACCGCCATGCCGACACCGGGATGGATGGCCTGCAGCCGGGCGCAACAGGCCACGGCCTGATCGACGACCCAAAGCGTAAAGGGATGGATCAGGTCGCTGACCTCGATCACCGGGATGAAGCGGCCCGGCGGAATCAGGCCCTGTTCGGGATGCTGCCAGCGGACCAGCGCCTCGAAGCCCATCGGCGCGCCCCGGGTCTGCTCGCCGCCGTTCAGGAAAATCTTGGGCTGCAGATGCAGCAGGAACTGGCCCTGCGCCAGCGCCGCACGCAGTTCGCCCCGCAGCAGCAGGTGGTCCTGGACGCTGACGCTGTCCTGAGGGTTGAACACGGCGATCCCCAGGCCGTCGCGCTTGGCGCGGCGCATGGCCGTGTCGGCACAGCGGACCAGTTCATCGGGGTCGCGGGCGTGTCCGGGATGAAGGGCCAGGCCGAAGCTGCAACTGATGCGGATCTGCAGTTCGTTCAACGCAAACGGTTCGCGCAGCACCGACAGCAGGACGAGCACTTTCGCCCGGGCCTGATCCTCGTTCCCCGTGTCCAGCAAGAAGGCGAATTCGTCGCTGCCCAACCGGGCCAGCGCGCACGACGCGTCCAGCAGTCCATCGAGCCGCTGCGCGACCGCCTGGAGCAAACGGTCGCCCGCTTCGTGCCCCAGCGCCACGTTGACCTCCTTGAAGCCATCCAGATTGGACATGACCAGCGTCCAGGGCGTCTCGGGGTCCTGTTCCACGCGCGCCTGCAGGCGCCGCAGGATCTCGCCCCGGTTCAACAGTCCGGTCAGGGGGTCGTGCGCGGCCTGGTAGGCCAGCGCCCGCTGCTGCGCCCGGCGCTCGCTGATGTCCAGGAAGGTCACCAGGCAGAACTCCAGCCGACCGTCCTGCCAGATCGGATAGGACCAGTATTCGGCCGGAAAACAGGTGCCGTCGCGGCGCCACAGGACCTCGTCGTCCACGTGTATCCCCTGCCCCTGCTCAAGCGCCAGATGCATGCGGCATTCTTCGATGGGATAGGGGCGGCCGTCCTCGTGCTGGTAGTGAATCAGCTTGTGGAAGTGCTGTCCCACCAACTGGTCGGGATGGTCGTAGCCCAGCAGATGCGCACAAGCCTGGTTGGCAAAGATGCAGCAACCCGTCGCATCCAGCCCGTAGATGGCTTCCGCCGTGACGTCCATCAACTGGCTGATCAGACGCTCGCGTTCCCGCAAACCACGGCTCAGCATCTCGCGCTCGGTCAGATCCTGCACGGTCGCCCACTGCATCAGGTTCCAGGCCGCCAGCACCGCCACGCACAGCAGCAGCGCGATGAAGAACACCCCGATCCACAGCGCGCGGCGCGCCTCGGCGTAGAGCGTCGAGTCCAGCACTTCGTAGCGCACCGACAACCCGTGCGGATCGTCCCGGGGGCCGGCCGTCATGGACAACACGGTCCAGCGGCGGCCGTCCGCGTCCTGATACGAGTCGCGCACCAGATCGGCCGACTCGACGGGATGCGGATCCAGCCGTTCGCCCAAGTGATTGGCATCATCCGGCACGCTCTGCAGCACGTGCCCCTCGCGGTCCAGAATCCACAGGCGCCCGCCGGGCAGCAAATTGGGCATGGCCGCACTGGCCCGCAAATAGCCCAGGTTCATGCCTCCGAAGACCACGCCGCTATTGACCCCCGAATCCCCCGGCACGCGCGTCGCCAGCACGATCGTGGGCAGATTGGACATCCGCCCGATGATGAAGCCGCTCAGCGTGACCTCGGCCTGCTCGATGGCCTTGCGGAAATAGGTCCGATCGCCAAGATAGGCGCCGTTGGGGTCCGGGTCGGGCAGGCCCGAGCAGACCTGATAGCCGCGGGCGTCGGTCACGCCCAGGTTCAGGTAGCGCGGCAAGCGCCCCAGCAGGAACGCCAGGTATCCGCGGCATTCGCCCCAGCGCTCCTGGCGCAGGATGGGAGAGTTCGCCAGGGTGTGGAGCACGTCGCTGGCATCGTTGATCAGCGCCCGGTCGTAGGCCGCCGTCATGCTGACCAGAGTTTCGGCCTCGCGCTCGTTTTCGCTCGCCAGGCTTTGATACTGATACCAGACGTAGTAGCCCAGGCCGCCAAGGATTGGCACGATGGCCGCCAGGACCGCCAGGAACAGGCGGGCCCGAAGGCTGTCGAGCAATCTGGCGCGAAGACCCGTGCCGCGAGAATCGGACAAACCGCGCCTCCCTTGCGTGTCATGTCCGGCGCCAGGAAATGTGCCGTCAAGGGAAAATATACACGGAACCGGCGGGAATCAATCCGCCGAGGACAGACCGACTTAGCCAGCCACGCCGACGATCACGCCCGCTCGACACACCCGGGCGCCCCACGCGTGCAGCCGATCGGCATCCACGGGCAGTTCGACGCCCAGGCCGCCGGTAAAGCGCCGCCAGTCCTCCAGGAATTCGCCGGCGACGATGGTCAGCACCGGGACGCCTTCCGCCATCAGGGCCAGGAATTCCGCGGCGAAACCGCCGCCGCCCGCCTCCTGGCGGCCATACCGGCTGACCACCACGAGGTCCGGGCGGCCGTCCCCGGCCGGACGCAGCGCGGCGCTGGCAGCCGCCAGCCGGAACACATCCAGGCAGCACGCCTGCGAGCCCGCGCCCAGATCCTGAAAAATATGGAATATCTCGCCGGTCCGGACGTCCCGCAAGCCGCGCCGGGACCGGGGCGCGCCGACGGCGCCCGGCTCCGTCACGAGGCCGCGCACATCCAGCCCCGCATGCGACTGACGCTCGACGAAGGCTCGCATCAAGGCATCGGCCCCATCCCCGTGCTCATGCACAAGGGCGGCGATCGGCAGTTCGGCGGTATCCATGGGCGGTTCTCCTGACGTCAGAGACAGGATAAGCCAGGCGGGCCCCGATGCGCTATATAGTGACAGTGATAGCGATCATCACGTGATCCCCAGGCCGACGGACAGCCGCCCTACAATAGGGTTTTCTCTCTTCATGCTCCCGGAATCCAGATGTTCCATTTCGCCCCCCAGACCTACGCCAGCAAAGCGGAACACTACGCCGACCTGGCCGCCCAGGCGCACGGCCTGATTTCGGGGGAACCCGACCTGATCGCCAACGCAGCCAATTTCAGCGCGCTGGTGTTCGACAGCCTGCCGCAACTGAACTGGGCGGGCTTCTACTTGTACGACGGCACGGAACTGGTGGTCGGCCCCTTCCAGGGCAAACCCGCCTGCATCCGCATCGCCATCGGTTCCGGCGTCTGCGGCACCGCCGCCCAGACCCGCCGGACCCAGGTCGTGCGCGACGTCAACGCCTTCGCGGGACACATCCCCTGCGACTCGGCCTCGCAATCGGAGATCGTCGTGCCGCTGGTGCGCGCGGACGGCTCGCTGCTGGGCGTCTGGGACGTCGACAGCCCCGTCACGGGCCGCTTCGACGAAGACGACCAGCGCGGCATGGAAGCCCTGTGCCGGGTCTTCATGGATGAGATCGGAGCCGCCTCGCGCTAACCCAGACGCTCCGCAATCGCGCGACCCATCTCGGTCGTGTTCGCCGAACCGCCCAGATCGCGGGTGTGCGGACCGTGTTCCAGCACCTGCTCGATGGCCGTCATCAGCTCGCCCGCGGCGGCCTGGCAGGCGGCATCCCGCTCGCCCAGGAATTCCAGCATCATCTGGGCCGACCAGATCATACCCACCGGATTGGCGATGTTCTGCCCGTAGATATCGGGCGCCGAGCCATGCACCGGCTCGAACAGCGAGGGGAAGCGGCGCTCGGGATTGAGGTTGGCGGACGGGGCGATGCCGATCGTGCCGGTGCAGGCCGGCCCCAGGTCGGACAGGATGTCGCCGAACAGGTTCGAGGCCACCACCACGTCGAAACGCTGCGGCTGCAGCACGAAACGCGCGCACAGAATGTCGATGTGGTGCTTGTCCCAGGCCACGTCCGGATAATGTTCTGCCATCGCCTGCAGCCGTTCGTCCCAATACGGCATGCTGATCGCCACGCCGTTGGACTTCGTGGCCGAGGTCAGCGCGCGCCGGGGGCGCCGCCGTGCCAGTTCAAAAGCGTACCTCAGCACGCGGTCGATCCCATGGCGGGAAAAGACCGACTCCTGGATCACGATCTCGCGTTCGGTGCCCGCGTACATCCGGCCGCCCAGGTTGGTGTATTCACCCTCGGTGTTCTCGCGCACTACCAGGAAATCGATCTCGCCCGGCTTGCGGCCCGCCAGGGGCGCCGGCACGCCGGGCATCTGCCGCACGGGCCGCAGATTGATGTACTGGTCGAACTCGCGGCGGAATTTCAGCAGCGAGCCCCACAGAGACACATGATCGGGGATCACGTCGGGCCAACCCACCGCCCCGAACAGGATCGCGTCGAACCCCTGCAGGCGCTCGAACCAGTCGGCGGGCAGCATGTCGCCATGCTGCTGCCAATAGTCGGCGCTGGCCCAATCCAGAGGCTCGAACCGCAGGTCCAGGCCGTGCCGGCGCTGCAGGGCGTCCAGCGCGCGCAGCGCCTCGGGCATGACTTCCTTGCCGATCCCGTCCCCGGGAATCACGGCGATATTGAATGTGTGCATGATGTCGTGTACGTCAATAGTGATCAAAAAGCGGGGGAGGCGCCCGGTTCAAGCGTCGCGGTCGGCGCCCCATCCAAACAGCGGCCGGAGGGCGTCGCGGTCGGCCCGGCCGCCCAGGCAGGCCAGCGCCAGCATCAGCCGCATGCGCGCCTTGCGCGCGGACAGGCCGCTGACACCCAGGGCGCCCGCCTCCTGCACACTATGCAGCGAACCCGGATATTCGTAGCAAGGCAGGACCGCCCCATGCAGCGTGGCGCTGCACACCAGCACCGCGATACCCGCACGGGTGGCCCGCTCGACTTCGGGCACCCAGGAGGGCGGCACCTGGCCGCGTCCCGTGCCTTCCAGCACGATCCCCGGCACACCCGCATCGATCAGGGCGCGCAGCGCAAGGGGGCTGGCCCCCAGACTGGCGGCTGCGATCTCGACCTGAGGCAAGGCGCCGAATGAAGCCTGCAGCAAAGGCTGACGCCGGGGCTGCTGATAGAGATGCACGTCCTGGCCATCGACAAAGCCCAGGCAGCCCAGTCCGGGGGATTCGAAGCCATTGAGCTGAAAACTGCTGGCCTTGCGCACGAACGCAGCCGAGTGGACGGTCTCGTTGAACACCACCAGCACGCCCAGCCCCCGGCACTGGGGCGAGGCGGCGGTCCGGATGGCATCCCGCAAGTTCGTATAGGCGTCGGTGCCCGGCGCATGCGGCACGCGCTGCGAGCCCGTCACGACGAGGACGACATCGCGCGTCTGCACGCCGCATTCCAGAAAGTAAGCCGTATCTTCCAGCGTATCGGTGCCGTGGGTGACGACGATGCCGTCGACCCCGCCCGCGGCGATCAGCCGCTGGCACTCGGCGCGCAGCACCTGAAGATCTTCCGGCGATACGGCGTTGCTGGCCTTCTGGAACAAGGAATGCGCCTCGACCTGGAGGTCCTCGATCCCGGGCACCGGGCGCAGCAACTCCGCCCCCGGCAGCGCACCCGCGACGTTGCGGCCTTCGGGGCCCGGCCGGCTGGCAATGGTCCCGCCGGTGGTCAGGACAACGACGCGCCTCATACGGCTTCGACCGGCAGGACGCGTTCCAGCAGGACGCGGCGGCAGTCCATTTCGAATTCCATGTCCACCACCGGCGGGCGGACGAAGTGCCATGTCAGACCCAGACGCATCGCGCCCCGGCGCGCGAACTCGTCCTCCAGGAACGGATGCGGATCGTGCACGAGGTAGAGTTGCGAACTGGTGCAGTCGTCCCAGGCATACCCCAGCACCCGCATGCGCCGTTCCATTTCACCGAGCACCCAACGAGCTTTTTCGCGCATGCCTGCGGGCGAGATGTCCTGATAGGCGATCAGGTGGTCCTTGTAGTTGGCATGCCCTTCGGGCACCTCGCTGCTGCCGGCGACGACGAAGCTGCGCTCGTCGACGTCGCTGGGCACGGTGTAGCTGAAGGCGTAAAAGGACGGCACGGCCGGCGGGTCCACCTGCGGGCAGACATTGCTGCGCGGCACAGGATTGACCGTATCACTGGCAATGCCCCAGGCCTGCAACGTCCCGACGTACTCGGTATTGAAGCGCACGAAGCCTTCCTCGGAGAACTGCCCCGGCGAGCGCAGCTCGCAGCCGCACAGCGCAGTCAAGGGGCGGCCTTCGGCCTGCAGGCATTGCGCGATGCGCTCGAAGCCTTCGGTCAGCGGCACGGGGCGGGAAAACACCACACGCCGGATCGCATAGCCGGGCATCGCGGCGGCGCCGCCCGAATACTGCATGACGCCGCTGGGTACGTAGCGGTAATTGCCTGCGGCAAAGATTTCAGCCTGTTGTTCCATCGTGAATCCTCCTGTCGGGACATTCATGCTACGGCGGACCCTCGACCACTGGAAGGCCCGCGGACTGCGCCCATCAGAGCGCTCAATACATCAGCTTGGGCAAGGCCAGGCTGAACCAGGGTACGTAGGTGATGATGATCAACGCGACCACCATCAGGACGATGGTCGGCAGCGCCGCCCGGAACACCTGGAACAGCGTCATCCCTGAAATCGACATGGCCACGAACAGGTTCAGCCCGACGGGCGGCGTCAACATGCCGACCGACAGATTCACCAGCGTGATGATGCCGAAGTGGATGGGGTCCACGCCGACCTGGGCGGCAATGGGCTGCATCAGGGGCGCCAGCACGATGATGGCCGAGGCGCTGTCCAGGAACATGCCCGCCACCAGCATGATCAGATTGAACAGCATCAGGATGATGATCGGCGAAGTCGTCCCGGACAGGACCTCGGCGGCGAGCTTGGTGGGTGCTCCGGTGCTCGCCAGGATCCAGGAAAACGCCGAGGCGCCCGCCGTGATCAGCAGCAGGGTGCCCGACAGCACACCGGAGTTCTTCAGAATCGTCAGCGTGGCCGACAGCGAGATCGTGCGATAGATCACGGCCCCCACGAACCAGCCGTACAGGCAGGCCGCTGCTGCGGATTCCGTCGGCGTGAACAGCCCGGAATAGATACCGCCCAGCAGCAGCACGGGCAGGCCCAGCCCCCATAGCGACCGGCTGACGGCTTCGCCGATCTGCTTCAGGCTGGGAAAGGGCTCGCGCGGATAGCGGCGCAGCGTCGCATACCAGCAGCAGTACACGATCAGCAGGGTCGCAATCAGAATGGCCGGCAGCACGCCTGCGGCGAACAGCTTGCCCACCGAGGATCCGGTGACCGAGCCATAGATGATCAGGGCGATGCTGGGCGGTACGATCGGGCCCAGCGTGCCGGCCGTGGTGATCAGGCCGATGGCGAAGAATTTGTTGTAGCCGGCCGCCACCAGCGCCGGATACATGATGCTGCCGATGGCGATCACGGTCGCGGGGCTGGACCCCGAGATCGAGCCGAAGAACAGGCAGGCCAGCACCGTGGCGGCGGCCATCCCGCCCGGCAGCCAGCCGATCAGGGCGCGGGCCAGGCCGATGAGCCGGTCCGACAGGCCGCCGATGCGCATCAGTTCGGCGGCCAGGATGAAGAAGGGGATGGACATCAGGGAAAAGTTGTTCATCCCCGAGAACATACGCATGGGCACGACCAGCGGGTCGATCGTGCCGAAGCTCTTGAGCGCCAGCGCCACGGCCAGCGCCAGAGAGGCGAAGATCGGCAGGCCGAACAGCAGCAAGACGAAGAAAATGGGAACCAGAGCGGCAATCATGGGATCTCTCTATCCGTTTATACGAAGGTCCAGGATCGGCCGGGCTCAGCCCGCCGAGCTCATGCCCAGGCTCAGAGGCTTGTATTCCTTGCCCGTGATCATGCACCACAGGATCCACAGGTATCTCAGTCCCATGCAGGTGCCCGAGATCGGAATGACCATGTAGATATAGCCGACCGGAACGCGCATGGCCGGAGACAACTGGTTCATGTTCAGCGTGTTGATGGCCAGGCGCCCGCCGTAATAGAGCAGCACCCCGGCGAACATCAGGCCCAGGATGTTGGCCAGATACAGCAGCCCCCGGGCCAGCCGGGGGCCCACCAGCAGGGGCAGCACCTCGACGCAGATGTGGGCCGCGTAGCGCACGCCCATGCTGCAGGTCAGGAAGCTCATCATGATGAGCGCGTACAGCACGGTCTCCTCGGACCAGTACAGCGAGTTGTTGAACACGTAGCGGGCGATGACCTGGAGGATGGCCACGCACGTGGCCACCAGCATCAGCGCGATCATGGCAAACGACTCGATGCGGTCGAGGCACCGATTGATTCCTGCAAGCATGGGCGTCTCCTGAAAAGGATCGGGTCAGTTCAGATCGGCTCAGTTCACTGCGGCGGCCTTGATCGCGCGCTGCAGCAATTCCGGCGTGATGTTGGCTTCAAACTGCTTGTAGATCGGCTTGGAGCTTTCGATGAACTTCTGGCGCCCCTCGTCCGTCAGCTCGACGATCTGGATCTGGCCCTTGATTTTCTCCAGGATCTTGCCCTCGTCTTCCCGGGTCAGCTCACGGCCGTAATCCCGCGCAACGTCGAAGGCGTCGGCCATGACCTTCTGCAGATCCGCCGGCAGGGATTCCCAGGCGCCCTTGTTCATCACGGCGGCGTAGTTGTGATACACATGACTGGTCAGGGTCATGTATTTCTGCACCTCGTAGAATTTCATCGAATCGATGTTGGCCAGCGGATTTTCCTGGCCCTCGACCACGCCCTGCTGCAGGCCGTTATAGACCTCGGTGTACGCCATGGCCGTAGGGTTGGCGCCCCAGGCCCGGTAGGTCGCCAGGATGGCCGGCGCCTGCAGGGTGCGCATCTTGATGTTCTTCAGGTCCGCGGGCTCGTTGATCGGGCGGATGTTGTTGGTGATGTTGCGAAAGCCGGCGCCCCAGTAGTTCACGCCATGCAGACCGCTCTTCTCCAGCGTGTCCAGCAGTTCACGGCCCACTTCGCCGTCCAGCAACTGCTTCATCGACTGCTCGCCCTGGATCAGGTAGGGCAGGTCGTACAGATACATCTTGGGCTCGAAGTTGGCCAGGTTGCCGGTCGGCGGAATCGCGATGTGCACCAGGCCCATCTGGGTCTGCTCGATGATTTCCACGTCACCGCCCAACTGCGCGGCGGGCCGGACATTGATTTCAATGCGGCCGTTGGAGTTCTTCTCGACTTCCTCCTTGAACTTGACCGCAGCGCGCGCATTGGGCGTCTGCTCGGTCAGCACGTGAGCGAAGGTAAAGGTGTAATCCGCTGCCAGAACCGGCGAAGCGCTGATCAGGGCGCCGGCAATGGCCAGGGACAGCTTGGCGATAGGGAAACGGGTCATGTCTCACTCCTTATGGATTCGATGGGGGGGTAATGCACAGAAGGAACAGCTCACTGCAGAAAATCGGGGGCGCCCAGCACATCGGCGGGCTTGCCCAAATGGGACTCGATCAACAGGGCGGCCGCCAACAGGCGCTCTTCGGCCCACGGCGCAGCCATCAACTGCAGCCCCACCGGCAGGCCCTGGGCATCCAGCCCGATCGGCAACGTCACGGCACACAGGCCCAGCAGATTGGCAATGCTGGTGTTGCGCAGCACGAGCATATTGGCGTGGCGGTAGGCCTCGGGGTCTTGAAGCGCGTCCAGGCGCGGCGGCGTGACGGCCACGGTCGGCGTCACCAGCACGTCCGCCGTGCGGAACACGGGCAGCGCCCGTTGCGCGGCCTCGCGCAGGGCACGCACCCGCAGCAGATAATCGACTGAAGACAAGGACGCGGCGCCTTCGACGCGCAAGCGCACCACCGGATCCAGGCGATCCATCCGACCGGGCAGCTCGGCCTTCAGAAAGGCGCAGAACTCGGGGGCCGCCAGCCCGCCCTGACGGAAGATATCGTAAGCGTCGTTGCAGCCAGGCAATTCAGCACCGCGCACGGACGCGCCCAGGGCCGCCAGTTGCGTCATGGCCCGGTCGTAGACCGCCACCACGGCGGGATCGGCCCCGTCCAGGAAGAACGCATCCACCCGGCCCAGGCGCAGGCCGGACAGCGCCTCCGGCGCGATGATCGGCGCCGGCGCACGGCCCAAGCCCTGTTCGATGGCGCGGAAGCCGAACACCAGGTCCTCCACCGAACGCGCCAGAATGCCCGGCGTATCCAGGCTGGGGGACAGGGGCACGATGCCTTCCTGCGGCCAGCGGCCATGCGTCAGCTTCAAACCGGCCTGGCCAGTCACCGAGGCGGGAATCCGCACGGAACCTGCTGTATCCGTACCCAGGGCCAGCACGGCGGAACCCTGCGCCAGCGAGACGCCCGCTCCCGAACTGGAGCCCCCGGGAATGCGATGCTCCGCGACCTTCCAGGGATTGCGCGGCGTACCCCAATGGGCATTCACGCCGATGCCGCCGAACGCGAACTCCACGGTATGGGTCTTGCCCATGACCGGCACCAATTGGCGCTCCAGCCCGGCCATCAGCGGACCAGGCTGTTCCCAGGCCGCCCCCAGCGCCTCGACCGAACCGGCAAAGGTGGGCAGGCCGCGCACGGCATACAAGTCCTTGACCGACACCGGCAAGCCCATGAGCGGCCCCAGATCGACACCGCGCGCCAGCAACTGATCCGCCAGGCCCGCCGTGACGGCAGCGCCCTCGCCGTTCCAGGTCTTGTAAGCCTGCAGAACCGGTTCATGCCGTTGATGGTTGTCCGCACAGCACCGCGCCAGGTCGGCGGCAGACCATTCCCCCCGGCGCAGGCCGCCGCTCAGTTGCTCGAGAGAAAGACGCGTCAAATCCATGGATACCCCCCTGCCCATTGCACGCCGCGATCCGGACCCTGAGGCCATCAGCCGCGGCTTTTTCATTTCTGATTTCCCAGGGAATATATAAAGAAGATTTCCGTCCTACAATTCCCATTTCGTTAAAACAGTTTTTATGTACCATGAAAGAAAACCTGACCATCGACGCGCTGCGGGTGTTCTGTGAAGCCGCCCGATCGCAGAATTTTTCCCAGGCGGCGCGGATGCTGGGCAGTTCCCCCGCCTACATCACGAAGCACATCAAGCTGCTGGAATCCGAGCTGGACACCTTGCTGTTCCACCGCACCACCCGCCAGGTGGCGCTCACCGAACAGGGCGAACAGGCCCATGCCATGGCCTTGCGGATCCTGGAAGACGTGGAACAACTGCACGACCGGATCGCCCAGTTCAAGAGCGAACCCCGAGGCGTGCTGCGAGTCTCGACCAGCATGGGTTTCGGCCGCCAGGTCGTGGCTCCCGCCCTGGCCGATTTTTCCCTGCGCCACCCTGCCATCCAAGTCAAGCTCGACATCCTCGACCAGTTGGTCGACATGGCCAAGGAGCAGTACGACCTGGACATCCGCATCGGGGACATGATTGATCCGAACTACATCGCCCGCCCTCTGGCGCACAACCATCGCATTCTGTGTGCCGCGCCGTCCTACCTGGAACGGCACGGCCGGCCCCGGAAACTGCTGGATATCACGCGCCACAATTGCCTGATCGTGCGTGAACGCGACCACCCGGTGGGCCTCTGGGCGCTGTCGCGCAAGGACGTCATCACCAACGTCAAGGTCAGCGGCTCCCTGATCACCAATCATGGAGAGATCGCCCTGGCTTGGGCGCTGGCGGGCCACGGCATCGTCCTGCGTTCGCTCTGGGATGCCCGCAAGCATCTGGAGACGGGCGCGCTTGTCCACATCCTGCCGAGCTATCGGCAGAACGCCGGCATCTGGGCGGTCTACCCGCAGCGGCTGGATAACTCCGCCAAGGTCAAAGCCTGTATCGAACACCTGCAGGCGTATTTTTCGCCCCGCAGGGCGGAGCCCTGAGGCCGGCGCCCCCGTGCGGCTAATCCAGCGGCAAGGAAAAGCGCGCCCCCAGGCCATAGTCCCCGGAGCTCAGGTTGCGGTTCGTCTCCAGGCGCACCCGCAGATAGGGGCCGTAACGGAAACCGTGGGTCAGGCCGACCCGTTCGTCCAGCCCGCCTCCGGCGTCCACCCGCCGCTCGAACGAGCCGCTGATCGAACCCCAGCGGCCTGCCGCCCAATCGATCTGCCATTGGTTGCTGACGCAGTCGCAGCCGGCGTCGCCACCGTACGTGGCCAGATCGGCGTAGCCCGGCCCCTGGCGCGCGTTCACCCAGGACAGATCCAGGCCCGGCACCAGGCCCAGGGTATAACCCAGATGGCGGCGCCAGCCCTCGGCCAGCGCCTGACGTGACCGGGAGGCCCCGAACTGCCAGGCGCCCGCCCCGCCCATGGCGTATTCGCCGCCCAGGCCCAGCGCCGTCATATCCTGTGCGCTTTGCAGCCGCGACCCCAGGGTCAGGTCGCGATCCAGCGCATAGCGCGTGGCGGCATCGACCCCCATCGGGCCATAGGCCAGATCACCCGCCGCGGCGGCGCGGCCGGCCGTGCCGTCCAGGGCGCCGGCCGCCACGGCATAGTCCCAGGAACCAGCCTGCAGACGCCCGGAGGGCACGGACCGGGACACGCCCACCCCTGCCAGACGCACGGACCGTCCCCAGTCCGGTGCGCCCGACCCCGTATTGCCCAGCGTCACGCGATATCCGGCGGAACTGCGGTAACGCCAGTTGTGCGCCCCCAGGGACCAGGTATCCAGGCCGCCGGAGGCCAGGGGGCCGAGACCGCCCGGCCCGGCTACCGCATCGGCCGGTCCGCCGAACCAGCGCAAGCGGGTCCCGTCCGGCCGGTATCCGTAGCCCACCATGGCGGAGCCGTCGAGGAGCAGCAGGTCGTAGCGCATGCCCGGGGACGGGTCCGGATCAGATGCGCCGACGCCCGCGTCCGGCGGCACGTCGGACGCGATGTCGCGGGGCACGTCAGGGACGGCGTAGCGTTGGGGGGCCAGATCGATGAGCGCCGGATCGGCCGGCTGCCAGGCCTGGGCCGGTACGGGACCGGCGGCGCCCAGCAAGGCCGACGCAGCCAGCAACCGGACGATTCGATTCATGGGATGACGCACGGGGTGCCCGGGCGAGCCGTACGGGACGGGCCCAGGCGGTGAGATCCAGGGATTGCGCGGCGCGGAAAACACGCCGCAACGCCTCTAAAGCGGTCCAGGGTATCACGTCGCGGGGGCCTCTGAAACCCTCAAAACGTTACAGTGAGGAAATTTGAAACCGCGCTTGATCACACCATATATTGTGTTTATGATTTGAAGCTGCACTACATGTAGAAAACAAAGCCACTCCCCAAGGACAGCCCGCTGTGATCAAGAACATCGTCAAGCGCGACGGACGCATCGAACCCTATATCCCCAGCAAGCTCAACGGCTGGGGACGCTGGGCCGCCGCCAATCTGGGCCAGAAGGTCGACTGGAGCAGCATCGTCCTGCAGGCCGTCAGCACCATGCCCGAGACGGTTTCGACCGCCGATCTGCAGGAAAAACTGATCCAGAACTGCCTGGACAAGGACACCTGGTCCTACTACCTGATGGCCGGCCGGCTGTACGCGTCCCATCTGCACAAGATCATCCACGGCGCCGGCATCCCGACCGTCAAGGCGTTGCACGAGCACATGATCGCCGACGGGGTGATGGTGCGCATGCACTACTCCGACGCCGAATACGAGCAGATCGAGTCCTTCATCAACCACGAGCAGGACTACGACACGCCGCACTTCTCGCTGCACTACATCCGCAAAAAGTACAGCCTGCAGAACCGCGTCACCCGCCAGGAATACGAAACCCAGCAGTTCGTCTACATGCGCATGGCCATGGCCCTGTCGGAAAACGAACCTGCCGAGCGCCGGATCGACCTGGTGCGCCGCTTCTACACCGAATTCTCCGCCAAGCGGATCTCGGCGCCCACGCCCAACTACGTGAACCTGGGCACCAAGCTGCGCGGCTTCGCCTCGTGCTGCCTGTACGTGGTGGATGACAACGAAGCGTCCCTGGCCATCGGCGACCACATCGCCTACCGCATGACGGCCGCTTCGGCCGGCATCGGCAGCCACCTGATCACCCGCAGCAAAGGAGATCCGGTGCGCGGCGGCCTGATCCAGCACCAGGGCAAGCTGCCCTACCTGGCCTCCCTGGGCAAAGCCGTCCACGCCAATATGCAGGCCGGACGCGGCGGCGCCTGCACCACCTACTATTCCGGCTTCGACCCCGAAGCCGAGGTCATCGCCTACCTGCGCAACCCGCGCAGCACCGAAGACCGCAAGAACCGCGACCTGCACTACGCGCTGGTCACCAACAAGCTGTTCGCCGAAAAGGCCGCCCGCAACGAGGAAGCCTTCTCGTTCAACGTGCGCACCGCCCCCGAGCTGACCCGGCTGTTCTTCGGCCCCGACTCGGCCGCCTTCAAGCGCGAATACGAGCGCCTGGAACGCGATCCGTCCTTCAAGAAAGAAACCTTCAAGCCGCGCGACCTGATCCTGACCTCGCTGAACGAGGCGCTGGAAACCGGGGTGGCCTACCTGGCCAACATCGACGAGATGAACCGCCACACGCCCTTCAAGGAACCCATCCACTCCAGCAATCTGTGCCTGGAAATCAGCGAGCCCAACCGTCCCTATCAGGACATGCAGGATCTGTATTCCAACCAGGAAGTGGGCCTGATCACGGTCGAACTGGCCGACGGCGCGACGCAGACCTTCAATTTCAACGCCGCGCTGACCGTCGCGGTCGCCGACTCCACCTTGCCGCGCGTCATCTTCGCCGGCGAACTGAAGGCGGGCGACGACATCCTGTCCGACGAGCCGGGCAAGGGCGGCCGGGTCGCCCGCGTGGTCGAGGTTCACGAAGAACCCGAAATCGCCCTGTGCTCTCTGGGGGCCATCGCCTATGACGCCATCGGCGAGGCCGATGACGAGACCTACCAGGAGGCGATGTACCTGACGTTGAAGATGATCGATTACTGCATCCTCAACTCGCACTACGTGCTGCCCCACGTGGCCGTGACCGCCAAGGCGCGCATGAACGCCGGCGTGGGCCTGATGGGCGTGGCCACCCACATGGCGCGCAAAGGCCTGCGCTACGACACCGCCGAGGGCCGCGAAGAACTGCACCGCATCGCCGAGCGCCACATGTACCACGCCATCCGGGCCTCGCTGCGCATCAGCAAGGAACGCGGCGTCGCGCCCTGGATGCACAAGACCCGCTGGCCTGACGGCTGGCTGCCGATCGACACCTACAACCGCAACGTCGACGAACTGGGCGACTTCCAGAACTGCTACGACTGGGAAGCCCTGCGCACCGAGATCATGCAGAACGGCGGGATCGGCCATTCCTGCCTGGTGGCGTACATGCCGGGCGAATCGTCCTCCAAGGCGCTGGGCAAGCCCAATTCGCTCTACCCCGTGCGCGACATCACGCTGAACAAGACCGACGGCTCGGTCACGATCCGCTGGGCCGCGCCCGACAGCGACAATCCGGCCTACTTCTACCAGTCGGCCTGGGACATTTCCGAAGTCGACATGATCAAGGCCTACGCGGTGTTCCAGAAGTTCACCGACCAGGGGATCTCGGCCGACCTGTGGCGCCGCATCAAGGACGACGACAAGGTCTCCAGCCGGGAACTGCTGACCCACTACTTCGCCATGGTGAAGTACGGCATGAAGACCCGCTACTACTACAACTCGAACGTGGCATCGGACAAGACGCTGGACAACGCCGGCAGCATCCATGACCACATCGAGGACAAGGTCGTCTGCGAAAGCTGCACGATGTAAGGTGACAAGGCCCCTCCGGGGGCCCGCTTCAAGCCGGCCTCAAGCCCGCCCATCCGGGCGTGCTGGCCGCCCTATCGACACGCATCTCCCGGCCCCGGACCCCGTTCCGGGGTCTTCGACCGCCTACGGCACGAACCGAAAATGACTCAAGCCCTGCCCACCAAGATCTTCAACACCGAAAAGTCCGACTACACCTTCCCGGAAATCATCCTGGGCCAGGACCTGGGCCTGTTCGACACGATCAACAAGTTCTATCCCGAAATCTGGAAGCTCTACAAGACGCTGAAGAACCAGGACTGGGACGAGAACGAGTTCGACTATTCGACCTGCAATGTGCAGTTCAAGACCTGCGACCGTCACACCTACGACATGATGGTCAAGACCCTGGCCTGGCAATGGGAGGCCGACAGCGTCGCCTCGCGCTCCATCGCCGCCGTGCTGGCCCCGGTCTGCACCAGCAGCGAAGCCTGGTCCGGCTGGGTGGAAATCACCAAGAACGAGATCGTCCACGCCGCCACCTATTCCGAAATCGTCCGCAACAGCTTCGACAACCCGGACGACATCCTCAACGAGATCCTGTCGGTCAAGGAGGCCATGAGCCGCCTGCACGTGGTCAGCGCAGTCTTCAACCAGGCTTTCGAAGTCAGCTATGACTACGCCCGCGGCCAGCGCGAGAACGACCAGGAAACCTACAACGCCATCTACCTGTTCATCGTCGCGCTCCTGTGCATGGAACGCATCCAGTTCCTGGCCTCGTTCGCCGTGACCTTCGGCATCTGCGACGGCACGGGCCTGTTCCAGCCCATCGGCAAGGCGGTCCAGAAGATCGCCCAGGACGAATTCGAAGTCCACGTCCAGTACGGCAAGGAAGTCCTGCGCGCGATGTTCAAGACCGAGCGCGGCCGTACCGCCTTTGAACAATGCCGCGGCAAGATCACCGAAATCCTGAATGAAGTCACCGCCAGCGAGGTCGAATGGACCGACTACGCCTTCTCCGAAGGCCGCGAGCTGACCGGCGTGACCTGCCAGATGATGAAGGACTGGGTCCATTACAGCGCCACCGACGTGGCCCGGTTCTTCAGCGTCCAGGACGACGTCAACTTCCCGATCATCACCGAGAATCCCCTGAAATACATGGAAAGCTGGCTGAACATGAGCAAGGTCCAGGCCTCCAACCAGGAAGAAGACACGGCCCAGTACAAGGTCGGCGTGATGAAGCGCGACGACGAAAACGAAGTGTTCGACGTGGATTTCTGAATCCACGCCCTCCGCCAGCCCCCGATCGAACCCCAATCAACAAAAAGGATCTGATATGTCCATCACCGTCTATTCGAAGCCCAACTGCCCGCAATGCGACCTCACCAAGCGCGACATGGACATCCTGGGGATCGAATACCAGACCGTGGATCTGACCCAAAGCCAGGACCAGCTCGAACGCCTGATCGGCCTGGGCCACCGCAGCGCGCCCGTGGTCGAGACCGACCGCGAAACCTGGTCGGGCTATGACCAGGAAAAGATCAAGGGGCTGGTGTCTTACGCCTGAGGCCTTGACGGCGTCCCGCCCCATGAAGCCCCGTCCCGCCGGACGGGGTTTTCGTTTCCGCGCCCCCAGCCCGGTTCAAGGCCGTTCGCCGCAGCCTCGCCGCACTTCGATGCGCTCAAGCGCGGCCGGCAGGTCGGCCACGGTGCGGATCACCTCATGCGCGCCGGCCTCGCGCAATTTTTCCTCGGCCGGGCGGCAGCAGGCGTCCCGCTCGTCCGGCGTCAGCGCGGACCATTCCTCCCAGCTCAGGCCGACCTCGTTGCCGGAGGCCGACAGGCCCACCGTCCACATGCCGGCGGCCAGGCCCTCGGCGATGCCCGGCACCGTGTCGTCCACCTTGACGCAGGCGGCCACGTCGCGGCTGCCCAGTTCGAGCATATTGGCCAAGGCCATCCAGGGACCGGGCCGGCCGCCGGCCTTCAGGTCGTCCGAGGCGATCACGCAATCCGGCGCATAGCCGGCCTGCGCGGCCATCGGCACCAGCGCATCCATCACCACACGCGGATAGCCGGAGCACGAGCCGATGCGGATGCCGCGTCTGCGCAAGGTTGCCACGGCCTGCATCGCCCCCGGGATCAGGGCCGAATAGCGGCCGACGCGCGCCACCTGCAGCGGCATGAAAGTCTGGTACACCGCGTCCACGTCCTCGCGGCTCATGTCGCGCCCATGGCGCTCGCGCCAGCGCGCGGCGACCGCCGGCACCCGGCCCAGGGCCTGGATGTGATCCCATTTGGCCAGCCCCATGGGGCCGCGCGCCTCGTCCAGGGTGATCGCCACGCCCGCCTCGGCGAAGGCGTCGACCAGGACCTGGGTCGGGGCGAAGGAGCCGAAATCGACGATGGTGCCGGCCCAGTCGAAAATCACGGTATCGAGGGCGCCGCCGGGCCGGCGGGTCGAAGCAGAATCATTCATGGCAAGTCTCGCGGTCATCATTGATAGACAGGTTCTTCCAGCCAGACCAGTTCGTCCAGCGCGGCCCGGACGGCATCGACCGCCTGCCCGATTTCGGCCTGATCGATCGCGCCGATGCAGCCGACCCGGAACGTCTCCACCTGGGTCAGCTTGCCCGGGTACAGGATAAAGCCCCGGGATCGCACGGCGTCATAGAACCGATGAAAATCATAGTCCGGATGCTCGGGCGCATGCCAGGTCACGATGATGGGCGCCTGGCGTTCAGCCGGCAAAAAACGGCGCAGTCCCAGGCCCTCCAGCCCTTCGCACAGCAGGCGGCAGTTGGCCTCGTAACGGGCCAGCCGGGCGGGCTGGCCGCCCTCGGCGAAATATTGCTCCAGCGCAGCGCCGAAGGCGGCGACCACATGGGTCGGCGGCGTAAAGCGCCATTGGCCGGTCGCCCGCAGGTACCGGTACTGGTCGAGCAGGTCCAGCGCCAGGGAGTGGCAATTGCCCTCGGCCTCTTCCAGGGCCTCGGCCCGGACGATGACGAAGCCCATGCCGGGTACGCCTTCCAGGCATTTGTTGCTGGAGGCGATCAGCGCGTCATAGGGCGCCGCGCCCGCATCCAGCGGCAAGGCGCCGAAGGCGCTCATCGCATCCACGATCAGGCGCCGGCCGGCGCGGGCCGTGACTGCGGCGATTTCGGCCACCGGATTGAGGATGCCGGTGCTGGTTTCGCACTGGATCACGCCGACATGAGTGATGCCGGGATCGGCGCGCAGCAGGGATTCGACAGCGGCGGGATCGGGTGCGACGCCGTCGGGGGTCTCCAGCACGGCCACGCGGCGGCCGATGGCGCCCGCGATCCGCGCCATGCGCTTGCCGTAGGCGCCGTTGACCAGCACCAGCAGCTTGCCGCCGCGCGGCACCAGGGAGCCCACCGCCGCCTCGACCGCGAACGTGCCCGAGCCCTGCAGGGGCACGCAGACGTGGCTGTCCTCGGCGCCGGCGATCCGCAGCAACTGCAGGCAGACCCGGGCGGTCAGGGCGTTGAAGGCGCCGTCCCAGGATCCCCAGTCGTTCAGCATGGCGGTCTTGGTGGCCAGGCTGGTGGTCAGCGGGCCGGGGGTCAGCAGAATAGGTTCTCTCATGAAAGGAATGCTCCGTCAGAAGATAGGGTCAGGCGTGCCGCCAGCGCTGGGTGCGATGCGCCAGCCAGCGCGACAGCAGGGCGAACAGCAGGCAGACGAACGCCGAGGTCGCCACGATCAGCGTCGCCATCGCGGCGGCCGCCGCCGTGTCGCCGGCATCGTCCATGTTGAGCACGGCCACCGAGGCCAGGACCGTGTCCGGGGTATAGAGAAAGATCACGGCGGACACGGTGGTCATGGCGGACACGAACAGGAAGCGGGCGATCTCCAGGATCGCCGGCAGGCATACGGGTACGGTGACGCGCCGCAGCGTGGTCCAGAACGGCACTTTCAACGACGCGGCCACGGCCTCGAACTCCCGATCCATCTGCCGCAGCGCCGTGGTCGCGGTCAGGTGCGCCGTGGTGTAGTAATGCACGACCGTGCACAACGCCAGCAGGACCATCGTGCCGTACAGCGGCAGCCAGCGGTTGCCGTTGAAAAAGAACACGTAGCCCAGGCCCAGCACCAGCCCGGGCACCGCCATGGGCAGCATGGCCAGCAGCCGGATCAATGTCCGCACCGCCCCGGCCCCAGCCAGTTTTTCCTGCAGCCACGCGCCCAGAAACACCAGCACCGTCCCCGCCGTCATGGTCAGCACGGCCAGCCGCAGGCTGTTCCACCAGGCCAGCCAGCCGCCGCCGTCCATGTCGTCGAAATTGAAATGGGCGAACGTCGGATCCAGCCGATAGGGCCACAGCCGGATGAAGGCGGCGGCCACCGCCATGCCCAGGATCAGCACCAGGCCGGCCCCGACCAGCGAGCAGCACAGCAGGCCGGCGCCGCCGGCCCAGCGCGACCCCGAAGGCTGCAGCGGGCGAGCCCGGGCCGTCAGCAACGCCTGCTGCCGCCGCTGCAAGCGGTGATCGACGGCGAAGCTGAACACGGCCGGCAGCAGCAGAAGCAGGCCGATCACCGCACCCCGGGCGAAATTCTGCTGGCCCACCACCTGCTTGTAGGCCTCCACCGCCAGCACGGCATACTGGCCGCCGATCACCTTGGGCACCCCGAAATCGGTGATCGTCAGCGTGAACACGACCAGGGCTGAGGACACCAGGCCATGGCGCACCGAAGGCAGGGTCACCGTGAACCAGCGCCGCAGCGGCCCCGCGCCCAGGGCGTCGGCGGCTTCGTAGAGGCGCCCATCGGCCAGAGACAGGGCGGTGAGCAGAATCATCAGCGCATGCGGAAAGGTGTAGAACACCTCGCCCATGACAATGCCGGGCAGACCATAGATGCCGCCCCCCGGGAACCAGCCCTTGAGCACACCCTGGTTGCCGAACAGATACACCAGCGAAATCCCCGGCAGCAGGGAGGGCGCCAGCAGGGGGATCAACGCCAGGAGCCGGAACAGCGGCTTGCCGGGCATCCGGGTGCGGGTCAGCGATGCGGCGAAGCCGAAGGCAAGCGGGACGGTGATGGCCGTCGTCGCCGCCGCGGCCGCAACGCTATTGCCCACCAGGGTCAGGAAACCGGGCGCCGAGGTGATCGCAGTGAAATGCGCCAGGCCGGCATAGCCCCCATCGGGACCGGCCAGCGCCTGGCCCAGGATGGCCGCCAGGGGCAGTCCCAGGAACACCAGCAGCAGCGCGACGACGCCCCAGGCCAATCCCCCCGCCAGGCGCTGCGCGGCGTCCTGCGGCAAGGCGGCGGACGCGCCGGCGCTGCGCCCGCCGCCCGTGACCCAGCGCAAGGCCCGTACGCCGTTCACGCCGCCTCCGCCGCAAACATGCGCAGCCGGTCCGCCGGCAGGGTCACGGGCACGAGTTGACCCGGCACGAGCCGCAGCCGCGCCAGCTCATCCTGGGAGACATCGGCCAGCAGCGGCAGGTCGCCCCACAACGGCACCGTCAGGCTGACGCGGCAGAATCCGCCCAGGTGCTCGATCTTGCCCGGCCGGGCCAGGGCGGTGTTGGGCCCGCCGAGCCAGACCGGATGCAGGCGCACGTCCTCGGGCCGCAGAAACACCCGCCCCGTGCTGCCCGGCTCGGGCAGCGCCTGCGCCACGGACAGCGTGACGCGATCCACCGCGATCTCGCCGTGGCGGCGCACCGTCGCCTCGAACCAGTTGGCCCGGCCGATGAAGTCCGCGACAAAGGCGGTACGAGGCTGGCCGTAGATCTCGCCGGGCGTGCCGATCTGCTCGACCCGGCCCCGGCTCATCACCACCACCCGGTCCGCCATGGCAAGCGCCTCTTCCTGGTCATGGGTCACCATGACCGTCGTCACCCCCAGACGCGCCTGCAGATCCTTGATCTCGCGGCGCAGGTGCTCGCGCACCCGGGCGTCCAGGGCCGACAGCGGCTCGTCGAGCAGCAGCAGGCCCGGATTGGTCGCCAGGGCGCGGGCCAAGGCCACGCGCTGCTGCTGGCCGCCGGACAACTGGGCCGGGAATTTGCGCTCGGCCCCGTCCAGGCCGACCAGCGCCAGCAGCTCCGCGACCCGCCGCGCCCGATGCTCGCGCCGGCCGCTCAATCCATAGGCGATGTTCTCGGCCACGGACAGATTGGGAAACAGCGCGTAGCTCTGGAACACGATGCCGTAGTCGCGCCGCATGGGCGGCAGCCGCGTCACGTCGCGCCCGCGCATCAGGATGCGCCCGCCGCTGACCGCCTCGAGTCCCGCGATCAGGCGCAGCAAGGTCGTCTTGCCGCACCCCGAAGGCCCCAGCAGGCAGACGAACTCGCCCGGCGCCACCGTCAGGTCCACCGCCGACAAGGCCGTGAACTCGCCATAGCGCTTGTGCAGACCGACCACGGCCAGGGCCGGCTCCCGGGATGCGTCGGCACACAGGGCTCCCATGGCCTCGCTCACTGCTTGGGCTTCGGTTCGGACTTGCCGTCGTAGCGCTTCGTCCACTCGGCCAGGATGGTCTCGCGGTTGGCCGCCGACCAGCGCAGATCCTGCTTGACCAGCCGCGACTCGTAATCCGCCGGGATGTGCGGATCGGGCTTGGCCACGCCCGGATAGGCGACGACCGCGAAGTTCTTCGCGTACAGCTCGTTCGCGCCGCGCGAAGCCGCCCAGTCGGCCAGCTTGCGCGCCGCATCCAGGTGCTTCGTGCCCTTCATGATGGCTGTGGCCTCCACGTCCCAGCCCAGGCCTTCGCCGGGGAACACCAGGTCGATCGGCGCGCCTTCCGCCTTGCTCTTGGCGGCGCGGTACTCAAAGGAAATGCCGATGGGGAATTCGCCGGTGGCCGCTTGCTTGCAGGGCTTGGAGCCGGAATGCGTGTACTGGGCGATGTTGCGATGCAAGGCATCCATGTAGTCCCAGCCGCCCTGCTCGCCGAACAGCGTCAGCCAGGCCGTGACGTCAAAGTAGCCCGTGCCGCTGGAGGCGGGGTTGGGCATGACGATCCGACCCTGGTATTCGGGCCGCGTCAGGTCCTGCCAGGTCGCGGGCTTCTTCAGCCCCAGCTTTTCCGCCTCGACCGTGTTGAAGCAGACCGTCGCGCCCCACACGTCCATGCCCACCCAGGCGGGCGGATTCGCGTCATCGACGTAAGCCTTGTCCAGCTTGTCCACGCCTTGCGGCGCATAGGGCTGGAGCATGCCTTCCTTGTCCAGCGCCAGCAGGGACGAAGCGGCCACGCCCAGCACCACGTCGGCCTGGGGCGCGGCCTTTTCCGCCAGCAGCTTGGCCGTGATGATGCCGGTGGAGTCCCGTACCCACTTGATCTGGATGCCGGGCACATCCGCCTCGAACTGCCGCTGGTAGGCCTTCAACTGATCGGCTTCCAGCGCCGTGTAGACGGTGAGCGTGGTGTCGGCGGCCCAGGCCTGCGCGGCGCACAGGACGGCGGCGCCGGCGAAAAGGCGGGACAGGGTCTGTGTCTGCATGAAAATCCTTCTCTCTCGTCAGGCTCATTAGCGAGCGAGAAGGATTCTAGGGACCGAATGTGACCGGCGTATGAAGGTCCGGGGCCGCCTGCCCCCGGTGCGTCAGATCCCCACAGCCGACACCGTCTTGGTGTTCAGATAGGCTTCCAGCGCCTCGGGGCCGCCTTCGGAACCGTAGCCGGAATCCTTGACCCCGCCGAACGGCAGCTCGGCCGAAGGCGTGGCCGGCTGGTTGACCCACAACATGCCGGCCTCGACCCGGCCCATCAGTTGCTGCACATTGCGCAGCGAGCGGGTGAAGGCGTAGGCGGACAGGCCGTAGGGCAGGCGATTGGCCTCGGCGATGGCCTCGTCCAGGTGGTCAAAGGCGCGGATGCCCGCCACCGGACCGAAGGGTTCGTTGTTGAACAGATCGGCCTCGGTGGAGAGCCCGGCGATGATGGTCGGCGCGAAGAAATTGCCCGCATCGCCGACGCGGGCGCCGCCCGTCAGGATCTCGGCGCCACGCTGGCGGGCGTCCTCGACCACTTTGGTCATGGCGGTGATGCGGCGCGCATTGGCCAGCGGCCCCAGGGTGGTGCCCTCGGCCAGTCCGTCGCCCAGTTTCAGGGATTCGGCGTGGCGCACGAACGCGCGGGTGAATTCATTGACCAGGCTGCTGTGCACCAGAAAGCGCGTGGGCGAGATGCAGACCTGCCCGGCATTGCGGAACTTGCTGGAGGCAGAGACCTTGATCGCCAGCTCGACGTCGGCGTCCTCGGCCACGATCACCGGCGCATGGCCGCCCAGTTCCATGGACACCCGCTTCATGTGGGCGCCCGCCAGCGCGGCCAGTTGCTTGCCGACCGGCGTGGAACCGGTGAACGTGACTTTGCGGATGACGGGATGCGGAATCAGGTAGCCGGAGATTTCCGCCGGATTGCCGTACACCAGGCCTACCACGCCCGGCGGCAGGCCGGCATCCACAAAGACCTGCAGCAGCGCAGCCGGCGAGGCCGGGGTTTCTTCCGGCGCCTTGCACAGGAAGGAGCAGCCGGTCGCCAGCGCGGCGGCCAGCTTGCGCACCACCTGATTGATGGGGAAGTTCCAGGGCGTGAAGGCCGCCACCGGCCCCACAGGTTCCTTGAGGGCCAGTTGCAGCGCGGCGGGATTGCGCGGCGGGACGACGCGGCCGTAGACGCGCAGCCCCTCGTCGGCGAACCATTCGATGATCGTGGCGCCCGCCAGGGTCTCGATCCGCGCTTCGGCCAGCGGCTTGCCCTGTTCCCGGGTCATCAGGCGGGCGATGTCCTCTGCGCGTTCGCGCAGCAGGCCCGCCGCACGGCGCATGAGGGCCGCGCGGTCATACGCCGTGGTGTTGCGCCAGGTTTCGAAGCCCCGCTGGGCGGCGGCCAGCGCGCGGTCCAGATCGGGGATGCCGGCATGGGCCACCCGGCCGATCACCTGGCCGGTCGCCGGGTTGAGCACGTCCAGTGTCCGGCCATCGGCCGCATCGACCCATTGGTTGTCGATCAAGAGCCGGGTGTCGGGGTAGGAAACGGTGGAAGTCGCGGTCATGATGAATCAAGCTCCTGGACGATGAGTCGGAACGCCGGCGCATGGGCTCCGGCAAGGCTTCCACCAGTATAGAGCCCGTCGGGGAAGGCTCCCGCTTCCCCCGGCCCGGCTCGCCTGAGCCCCCTTAGTGGCCTGCCCGCAGCTTCTGCAGCTCGGCTTCCGCCACGTCGATGCGCACCACGCCGAGTTCGACCAGGCGCTGGGCGACTCTGGCAATTTCCTCGCCTTCCGCGCCCGCCATCAAGGCGATGTTCTGGGAATGCAGCGACATGTGGCCTTTCTGGATGCCGTCCGTGGCCAGCGCCTTGAGCGCCGAGAAATTCTGCGCCAGCCCCACCGCCGCGATGACCCGCGAGAGCTGTGCCGCGTTCTGGACATCCATGATCTGGAGGCAGGCCCGGGCCATGGGATGCAGCTTGGTCGCCCCGCCGATGAGCCCGACTGCCATGGGCATCTCCAGGGAGCCGGCCAGGTCGCCTTCACGGGTGACCTCCCATTGCGTCAGGCTGCTGTACCAACCCTTGCGCGCCGCATAGGCATGCGCCCCGGCCTCGATGGCGCGGGTATCGTTGCCGGTCGCCATGACGACGGCCGTCACGCCGTTCATGATGCCCTTGTTGTGGGTGGCGGCGCGATAAGGATCCATCAGCGCGAACTCATAGGCCTTGATCATGCCGTCACGCACGGCCGCGCCGCCGATGGCGTCCAGTTTCCAGACACAGCGGGCCCTCGCCAGGCGATGGTCCGCCAGATTGGACAGGATCCGCAGATAGACGCGCCCGCCGGTCCAGGTCTCGATATGCGGCGCCAGTTTCTCGGCCATGGTGTTGACGGCATTGGCGCCCATGGCATCGCGCGTGTCCACGATCAGGTGGGTGACCACCATGGGGCCGCTCGGCGCATCGATGATACGCACCTCGAGATCGCGGAATCCGCCGCCCAGGCGCACCAGCACGGGGTCGCAGTCATCACAAATGGCGCGGATCTCCTCGGTGTGCTCCAGGATGGTCAGGCGGGCGTTGCCCGGATCAGGGATTCCGACCAACTGGACCTGCGCAATCATGCGCGTTCCCGACATCGACGTGATGAAGCCGCCCGCGTCGTAGCACTGGCGCGCCGCGTTGCAGACGGCGGCCACCACGGAAGACTCCTCGGTCGCCATGGGCACGAGATAGTCCTTGCCGTCGATCAGCAGATTGGTGGCCACACCCACCGGGATGTTCATGGTGCCGACCGCATTCTCGATCAGTTGATCGACCAGGTCCGCCGGCAGATTGCCGGTATCCAGGAACAGCGATTTCAGATCCCCGCCCTCCAGTCCGGCAAACGCCAGCGTCTGGTCGATACGCTCGGGGACACCCAGCTTGTGAAAACCCGAAATGCGGGAAGTTTTGTGCGTCACGACAATCACCTCAAAGAAAAAAGATCAACCGACGAACCGGGGCAGCCAGGTCACCATCCCCGGCACGGCCGCGCAGATCAGCAGGACGAGTATCTGCAGCCCCATGAAGGGCACGACCCCGCGATAGACTTCCGCCATGCCCATGCCTTTGGGCAGGGTGGCCTTCAGATAGAACAGCGAATACCCGAACGGCGGACTGATGTAGCCCACCTGGATCGAGATGGCATACAGGACGCCGAACCAGATTTCGTCGAAACCGAACGCCTTCACAATCGGCAGGAAAACGGGCACGGTCAGCAAAATGATGCCGATCTCGTCCAGGCAGGTGCCCAGGAAAATCAGGATCAGCATCATGATGGCCAGCACGACATACGGGCTCACGTCCAGGTCGCGAATGGCGCCGATCAGCGTGTCCGCCCCGCCCAGCCCCGTGAAGATCGCCACGTAGGCCTTGGCGCCGATCGTGATCCACAGGATCATCGAGGTCACCTTGAGCGTCTGGATGCCGGCGTCGGCCAGCCCCTGGAACGTGAACCGGCGACGTGCGAAGCTGGCCAGAATGGCGCCGACGACCCCGACGGCAGCGGCTTCGGTCGGCGTCGCGATCCCCAGGAAGATCGACCCGAGCACCATCACGATGAGCAGCGCTGGAATGACCACGGCCTGCAGGCTGAGCAGCTTCAGCCGCATGGGCACGGGCTTGACCGATTCGACCGGCACCTTGCCGGGCTTGAAGTAGGCCACGTACAGGATGTACAGAATGTAGGCCAGCGCCAGCAGCAGGCCCGGCACGATGCCGGCAATCAGCATCTTGCCGATCGAGACCTGGGCCGTCACGGCATACACGATCGTCAGCACGGACGGCGGGATCAGCACACCCAGCGTCCCGGCCGCGCAGATGGTGCCCGCCACCAGCGAAGGGTCGTACTTGCGCCGCAGCATCTCGGGCATGGCCAGCACGCCCATGGACGTCACCGCCGCCCCCACCACGCCGGTCATGGCCGCCATGACGACACAGATGATGACGGTGCCGATGGCCAGCCCGCCGCGCAGGCGGCCGAACCAGAGCCCCATGACCCGGTACAGGTCTTCGATGACCCCGGAGCGCTGCAGAATGCCGGCCATCAGGATGTACAAGGGCACCGCCAGCAAAGGCTCCGAGCGCATGGTGTCGAACACCTGCAGCACCAGGATGATGACGGAGTCCGGGTTCCAGAGCGTGATCGTCAGCAGCAGGGACAAGCCGCCCAGCACAAAGGCGATCGGCAGACCGGTGACCATCAGCAAGGTCAGGCCGCCGAACATCAGGACGAGAATCAGGTTCGGGCTCATGCGGCATCATCCTTTTTGTCGCCAAAGCACAAGCGTGCGAGTTCCGCCAGGCTTTGCAGGCCCAGCAGCAGCACGGCCGCCGGCACGGCGATCTTGTAGGGCCAGAGCGGAGGGTTCCAGGCGGAGAACGTGGTTTCCCGGTATTCGATGGACTGCAACACCAGCGGCGTGGCGTAATACAGCATCACCGCGCAGAAAAAGAGAATGATCAACTGATTGGCGATGTCGACCGCGAGACCGCCGCGCCGCGACATGCGATTGCGGAACAGGTCCATGTTGACGTGCCCCCCCAGATGCAGCAGATAGGGGCCGCCCAGCAGGAAATAGGGGCCGAACAGCAGCACGGCCAGTTCCATCCCCCAGACGGTGGGCGAGTGAAAGACATAGCGGCTGATGACTTCCGCCATCATGGCGGGCACGATGACGATCATCAGCGCGGCCGCCAGCATGAACAGCACCTTGTTCAGGCCGGTGACGGCACGAACATAAAGTCGGATGACACTGGGCATGGTGGGAATCCGGATGAGGAAAAATCAGGCTGTCATGGCCCGGCAAGGGCCATGACAGTCAGGCCGGCGACGCAAAGGCAGGAATCAGGCGATCAGGCCCAGCTTTTCCATGAACGCGATCTGGCTGTCCAGAATCTGCGTGGCCAGGGCGTCACCCTTGGTGGCCTTGTGCCAGACCTCGACCACCTTCTTGCGGGCCTGGCCGACATCCGCGGGATCCAGCGCACTGACTTCGACCCCTTGCGCCTTGAACGCGTCGATCGCCTTGCCGTCCGCCACCAGAATGTGCTGGCGCAAGGCGCTGGACACCTCGCGGGCTGCCGCAGCCAGGGCGGCCTTGTGCATCTCGGGCAAAGCCTGGTAGGCCGCCTGATTGGCGACGTAGCTGGTCGCGGTGGTCGGCTGGTGCGGCCCCGGCTGGATGATGTATTTGGCCACTTCACCCAGACCCGCTTCCTGATTGGCCGTCAGATCGCCCCGGTCCGCGATGTCGATCACGCCCTTGTCCAGGGCCGAATACACATCCGCAGTCGCCAGCGGCGTCACGGCCACGCCCAGGGCGCCCATGACGGCCGAAGCCAGTCCCACGAACCGCCCTTTCTTGCCGTTGAAATCCGCCACGGTCTTGATCGGCACCTTCGAGTGGATAGGCTCGGGACCGTAGACAGTCGGCGCGATATAGAACAGGCCGGCCGGCGCATAGGCCTTGCGGGCCAGATCCAGGCCGCCCAGTTCATAGAACCAGGCTTCGTACTGGTCGGATTCCGTGAAGCCGAACGGGATGGTGCTGGTGAAAGCGAAGCTGGGGATCTTGCCGGCCTCATAGCCGTCGAAGGTCTTCATCATCTGGAAGGCGCCGCCCCGCACCGCATCAAATGCCTGGTTGGCGGGCACCAGTTGGCCGGCCGAGAACAGTTCGATCTCGAACTGCCCCCCGCTCAGCTCCGCGACGCGCTTGACGAAGAATTCTTCAAATTTCTGCGGCGTGGTGCCGCCATCCCACAAGGCTTGCATCCGCCATTTCACCTTGCTCTGCGCACGGGCCGAGGTCCCGACCCCGAGGCCGGCGCCCGCCAGGGAACCTGCGCCCAAGGTCTTGAGTACAGAACGCCGAGTGAATGTCGCCATTGTCATCTCCATGAAAGCCGCCGCCCCGATGCCCGGGGAGCGGAGAGCGGGCATCGACCCGCTTCGTTGATCGTTATCGTGCTGCCGCATCCAGCCGGCAGGTGCGTACATGATAGGGAAGCGATAGGTACAATAAAAGGTACAGTTATTCCTATTTATTTAAACCGTACCAGATTCTGACCCAATACAATCCAGGACCGCCTCATGACCCGCATCGACGCTGTCATTCAGCAGATCCTTCAAGGCATTGCCGCCGGCACCTGGCCGCCGGGCGCGCGCGTCTGGCCGATCCGCACCGCCGCTGCCGAATTACAGGTCTCGAAAAATACGGTGGTCGAAGCCTACGACCGCATGGTGGCGCTCGGGCAGCTCGAGGCACGCGTCGGCTCCGGCTACTACGTGCCTCGCACCACCCGACGCGACCGGCTGCCCAAAGCCTTGTCCGTCGCCCAGGCAGTCGACGCCGCCTCCCTGCTGCGAGAACAACTGATCCGGCAATATGAGGTCCGCATCGGCGAAGGCCGTCCGCCACACGACTGGGCGGGCAAGGTGGATTTCCATTTGCCGCTCGGCGCCGCACGCTCCCGCTCCGATGACCATGAAATGCACAATTACGGCAATCCCTGGGGGTTCATCCGGCTCAGGGAGTACTTGTCACGGAACCTGAACGACCGCCAGATCCACGCCGACCCTGACCATATCCTGACGACGATGGGGGCGAACCATGCGCTCGACCTGATCGCACGCCAGTTACTCGAGCCGGGCGATACCGTGCTGGTCGACAGCCCGGGCTACTACCCCCTGTTTGCCAAACTGCACCTGAGCGGGGTACAGATCGTCGGTGTGCGGCGCCTGATCAACGGCCCCGACATCGAGGACCTGAATGCGAAGGCCGCCAGATATCGCCCGAAAATCTTCTTCACCCAATCCCAGGCGCACAATCCCACCGGCAGCGCGCTGACCCTGCCGACGGGCCATCGCATCCTGCTGGCGGCCGCCCAGCATGAATTCCTGGTCGTGGAGGACGATCCTTTCGCCGATGTCCTGCCGGCCGACGCCCCCCGCCTGGCCAGCCTGGATCAACTGGAACGGGTCATTTACGTCGGCACCTTCTCCAAGACCCTGTCAGCCGGACTGCGGGTCGGCTACCTGGCCTGCAACACCCGGCTGGCACGCGCCTTGTGCGATTTGAAAATGCTCACCATCGCCAGTTCCGGCGACATCGCAGAACGGATGCTCTATGAATTCATCGCCTCGGGCCAGTATCTGAAACATCTCCGGAAATTGCGCCAGCGCATCGCCCAGGCGACGGATCAAGCGCTCGAGACCTTGCACATGCTCGACCTGGAAGTCTTCTGCGAACCCTCGGGATGCTTTTATCTCTGGGCCTACCTGCGGCCGGGCGACCACGAAGAACGGCTGGTTCAGGAAGCCTCGGAACACAATATCTTCATTGCCCCCGGCCGGCTGTTCACCCCCGATCGGCACAGCTCACGTCCCGCCATGCGCCTGAACATCGCCTATGCCGCCCATCCTAAATTCATCGAGTTCATGCGGCAGCGCTGACGACCATCCACGCCAGTGGGTATAGTGGCCCCATGTGTCCCATGAAAGGCACGCGCGCCATGAACCGTTCCACCCTCTCCGCCGCATGCGCGCTGGTCGCGCTGCTGGCCCTGGCCCCGGCGGACGCCCGCTGCGCCTCCCTGGCGCACACCGCCCCGGAAAATGCCGGCACGAGCCCCGCACGCGACGATGCGCCGTTCGCCATCCAGAGAATCGCCGCCTTCGACCGCCCCTGGGCGATCGCCTTCCTGCCCGACGGCCGCCTGCTGCTCACCGAAAAGGCCGGCCGCATGTTCCTGCTGACCCAGGCCGGCGCCCGAACGCCCATCGACGGCGTGCCGGCGGTCTACGACCGGGGACAGAACGGCCTGCTGGACGTGGCGCCCTCACCGGACTTCGCCCGGGACCGCCTGCTGTATTTCACCCGCGTGGCGCCCGAGGACGGCGGCGGCGCGCTGGTCCTGGCCCGCGCCCGGCTGGACGAATCCGGCGGCCGCGCGCGTCTGCGGGACCTGGAGACCCTGTGGCGCCAGCAACCCGCCGGCCCAGGCGGACAACCCGGCGGCATCGTGGCTTTTTCACCCGACGGGCGGCATCTGTTTCTAACGGTCGGCGACCGCATGGAACCCGACACGGCCCAGGACCCCGACGCGGCCCGGGGCAAGATCCTGCGCCTGGACCCGGACGGCTCGGCCCCCCCGGACAATCCCATGGCCGGACAGCCCGGCATCCGCGCCCTGACCTGGAGCACCGGCCACCGCAACCCCTACGGCCTGGCCTTCGCCCCCGACGGCACGCTATGGGAGCACGAGATGGGACCGCGCGGCGGCGACGAGCTGAACCGGATCCGGCGCGGCGGCAACTACGGCTGGCCGACCGTCTCGAACGGGGACCAATACAGCGGCCGACCCATCCCCCGACATGCCACCCGCCCGGATTTCGACGCGCCCAGCCTGTACTGGACCCCGGTCATCGCCCCCGCGGGACTGGCGTTCTACCAGGGCGACGTCTTCCCTGCATGGCGCGGCTCCGCCCTGATCGGCGGCCTGCGCGCCGAGGGCCTGGTGCGCGTGGTCTTCAATGCGGACGGCACCGCCCATCAGGCAGACCGCTGGTCCCTGGGCCGACGCATCCGCGACGTGGCGGTGGCCCCCGACGGCGCGGTCTGGGTAATCGAGGATGGCGCAGACGCGGGATTGCTGCGGCTCACGGCGAAGTGAATCGCAGCAATCCCAAGACTCGGCATCACGGACAGATTCAGGTCACATGCGCCGGCACCACCCGTTCAGGCGTCCTCCTGAGCGCCACCATCAACAGGCAGGCGATCCCGAGCCCGACCATCGAGACCAGCAGGAAAGGCTCGTAGCTGCCGGAGATACGGAAGGTCTGTCCCATCAGGAACGGACCGAAACCCGAGGCAAACATGAAGATCGCAAAGAAGTAGCCGTAGATCTCGCCGAACGCCTTGTGACCAAAGTAGCGCGACTGCATGAAAGCAATCAGATCGATCTCGGCACCCAGTCCAAGTCCGATCAAAACGGCCGCCACCAGACCCGCATGCTGGCTGCGGGCCGCCGCGCGCAGGCTGGGCGTCGCCCGCCGCCGACTTCAATAACGAGCAAGATCTGACCCAGATTTTTCTGGAACGCAACCTGCCCGAACCGCGCGTCGCCCTGCAGGCCTGCACGGCCTTATCCATGATGGTGGCCCTGGCCAACACCGATCTGCTGGCGCTGCTGCCCGTGCAATGGACGGCGTTTTCTCCCCTGCAGGGTTGCCTGGAACAAATCACGCTGGAAGAAACACTGGTCGCGCCCGACATCTCATTCATCCGTCGCAGCGAACTGCCACTGACACTGGCCGCCGAGTATTTCTGCGACCTGCTGCGGCGCGAGATTTAAAACAAAAACGCACAGCCGGGGCTGTGCGTTCAGAGGTCAGTTGATGCTGTACACCGACAGCACGCATTTGAAGGTCAACGCCAACAAGAACAAGTACGACCGGTCGATGTGGCGATCAAGCCGGCGGCGCACCCCGCCTCAAAGCCGGTGACTACAATGGGGGCTCATATAAGGAGTGTTATGTTGGAATTTCAGCCCGGAGCACGGGCGTATCTTTTGGATATTCATGCCCTGTCTACAGACGAGGACGGCAATGACGTGTTTGTAGGCATGACGCTCAAAGAGTCGGTTTGGTACCAGCGCTACCTTGAAGCGTCATTCAGGGGAGATACCGACCGCACCGACGGTTCGCAGGAAAGGTATCTTGCGCTGCATGACATGCACGAGGATGCGCGGCAGGCTGTAATCGCTGAAAAATCGGATTCTCACAAACCGATCGTGCAATAGCGACTGCGGTTCTCCACAGAAGAATCCCCGCCATCGAGCGGGGATTCGCTTTTATGCCGCAGGCATCCAAAACACCGCGCCCCGCGAATCCGAAGACTCTGCGGGGCGCAAAAAATGAAAAAGCCCCATGTGCAGGGGCTTAGTCAAAACTCTTTAAAATCAAGAGGTCAAGTGGTCGGGGTGACATGATTCGAACATGCGACTCCTACGTCCCGAACGTAGTACTCTACCAGGCTGAGCTACACCCCGACGGTGCTGCTATGACGAGAACCACAACAGTGTTGTGGCCGGCCGCTGGTTTTATCAGCGCCCTTCCCGTCAACGGGAAATTTTCAACGATCACGCTCGACCGCGAAAGCACAGAATTTTAGCAGAGTTTCGCGATAAACGGAATTCGGGAAGGCTGACAGGGCTTCGCGGGCCCGATCGGCCTCGGCCCGGGCCGCCTGGCGGGTGTAATCCAGCGCGTCGGTCGCGTGGATGGCGCGCGCCACGGCCTCGAAATCGGCGTCGCCGGTTTCGATGGCGCCCCGGATCAGGGCGCGCTGTTCGGGCGTGCCGGTTTCCAGGACCCGGATCAGCGGCAGGGTGGGTTTGCCTTCGCGCAGGTCGTCGCCCACGTTCTTGCCCAGGGCCTGGACGTCGCCGCTGTAGTCCAGCACGTCGTCGATCAACTGGAAGGCCGTGCCGATGTGGCGGCCGTAGGCGGCGGCGGCGGACTCTTGTTCCGGCGAGGCGCCGGAAATGATGGCTCCCACCTGGGCGGCGGCCTCGAACAGCTTGGCGGTCTTGTAGCGCACGACCTGCAGGTAGCGGTCCAGCGACACGTCCGGATCGTGCACGTTCAACAGTTGCAGCACCTCGCCCTCGGCGATGATGGTGGTGGCTGCCGACAGCACCGCCATGGCGGCCATGGAGTCGGATTCGACCATCATCTCGAACGAGCGCGAGTACAGGTAGTCGCCCACCAGCACGCTGGCGGCGTTGCCGAACACGGCGTTGGCCGTCTCGCGGCCGCGGCGCATGTCGGACTCGTCCACCACGTCGTCGTGCAGCAGGGTGGCGGTGTGAATGAATTCCACCACGGCCGCGAGACGGTGATGGTTGTCGCCCCGGTACCCCAGCGCCCCCGCCACCAGCAGCACCATGGCCGGGCGCATGCGCTTGCCACCGGCGCCGACGATGTAATCACCGATGGTGCGGATCAGGACGACTTCGGAATCCAGGCGGGCGCGGATGACGGCGTCGACCGACTGCATATCGGACACGATGGGAGCGAACAGTTCTGAGAAATTCAAGACGGACCCGAATACGGATGGGCGCCCGCCGGATGCGGCCGCAAAGAGCCAGATTATACTTTCCGCATCACATTCAGGAGAATTACGTGGCAGACGATCAATTGCAGGCGTTGATGAGCCGGGCGATGGGCGTGCTGGCCCAGCTCGAAGCTTGGTTGCCGCCCGCCCCGCCCGCCATCGACTGGACGGCCCATGCCTACCGCTGGCAGCGCCGGGGCCAGCGCGGCTGGCTCGAAGCCGTGCGCCGCATCGCCCCCATCCATCTGGACGACTTGCAGCACGTGGACCGGCAAAAGGCCGTCCTGGAGCGCAACACGCTGGCCTTCCTGAACGGCAAGCCGGCCAACAACGTCCTGATGACCGGCGCACGCGGCACGGGCAAAAGTTCACTGGTGCGCGCGCTGCTCGACGCGCACGCGGGCCGGGGCCTGCGCCTGATCGAAATCGACAAGTCCGACCTGGGCGACCTGGGCCAGATCATTGAACTGATCCACGGCCGCCCGGAACGCTACATTGTCTTCTGCGACGACCTGTCCTTCGAGGAAGGCGAAGCCGGCTACAAGGCGCTGAAATCCGCGCTGGACGGCTCGGTGGCCGCGCCGGGCGACAATCTGCTGATCTACGCGACCTCGAACCGGCGCCACCTGATGCCGGAATACATGCACGAGAACCTGGAGGCCCAGCACCAGCCCGACGGCGAGATCCACCCGGGGGAAACGGTCGAGGAAAAGATTTCCTTGTCGGAACGCTTCGGCCTGTGGCTGTCGTTCTATCCCTTCGCCCAGGACGACTACCTGGACATCGTCGGCCACTGGCTGCAGGCCCACGGCTGCGACGCGGCCCAGATCAAGGACGCCCGCACCGAAGCCCTGCAATGGACACTGGAACGCGGCTCCCGCTCCGGCCGGGTGGCCCGACAATTCGCACGCGACTGGGCGGCCCGCCATGTCTGAATCCAAACCCTACATCCGCGTGGCCGCCGGCCTGATCATTGACCCCCGAGGCCGGCTGCTGCTGGGCCAGCGCCCCGAAGGCAAGGCCTGGCCCGGCTGGTGGGAATTCCCCGGCGGCAAGATCGAGGCCGGTGAAACCGTCGAACAGGCCCTGGTGCGCGAACTGGACGAAGAGCTGGGCATCCACGCCACGTGCGTCTATCCCTGGGTCGTGCACGTGCACGAATACCCCAAGACCATCGTCGAATTGGCGTTTTGCCAGGTGACCGCCTGGGAAGGCAACCCCCACGGCCGCGAAAACCAGGCGCTGGACTGGGTGGATCCCTGGGAAATCCGCCTGGACGAATCCGAACACCCCATCGGCCCGGGCGGCGGTTCGCTGCTGCCGGCCGCCGCCCCGCCGCTGCGCTGGCTGCGCCTGCCCACGCGCTACCGCCTCAGCCGGATCGGCCATCCCGACCGGCTGGCCGACTGGCTGGCGGATCTGCGCCATGAACTGCTGCGCGGACTGCAACTGGTGCAGTTCCGCGAACCGGACTGGCAAGGCGACCCGGCTTCGCTGCGCGAGGCCTTCCTGGCGGTGCTGGCCCTGTGCCGCCAGCAGGGCGCGCGCTGCCTGGTCAACAGCGCCCATCCGCCCTCCTGGTGGTCCGAGGCGGACGGCGTGCAACTGCGGGCGGCCGACGCGGCGCGCATCCTGCAGAACGACACGCGCCCGCCGGGCTGGCTGGGGGTCTCCGCCCACACGGCGGAGGACATCGAATGCGCGCGCCAGCTTCAGGCGGATTTCGTGGTGCTGGGACACGCGCTGGACACGGACAGCCACCCCGGCCTTCCGGCCCTGGGCTGGGACCGGTTCCGCGCCCTGGCGAACGCCGCCGGCCGGCCGGTCTTCGCCATCGGCGGCCAGTCGCTGGACACGCTGGATGCCGCGCGCCGGCACGGCGCGCACGGGATCGCGGCGATCCGGGGTCAGTTGGTGGAAACGTCCCCGGCGGAATAGGCTCCGCCCAAAGCGGCGATCAGTTGCGTCGTCGCCGTCAGGCGCTGGGCGCGCACGTCCAGCGCAGTCTGTTCGGCGCTCAGGGCGCTGGTCTGCGCCTGGACCACGCTCAGGTAGTCCACCAGGCCGGCCCGATACTGGTTGGTGATCTGGCGCAGGGTCTCGCGGGCCGCCGCCAGGGCCCGATCCCGGGCGGCCTGTTCCTCGACCAAGGCCTGCGACTGGACCAGGGCGTCCTCGACCTCGCGCAGCGCATCCAGCACGGTCTTGCGGTAGGCGGCCGCCTGCGCATCGTACGCCGCGCGGGCGGAGGCCACGGCAGCCGCGCGCGCCCCGCCGTCGAACAGGCTCAGCGCCAGGGTCGGCCCCAGGGTCCAGAAGCGGGCGGGCGTCATGATCCACGAGGCGAACTCCGCCGCCCGATAGCCGCCCTGGGCGCTGAGCGTCAGGTCGGGAAACCAGGCGGCCTGCGCCACGCCGATGCGCGCATTGGCCTGCGCCGCCCGCCGCTCGGCGCCCGCCACGTCGGGGCGGCGCAGCAGCAGGGCCGAGGGCACGCCCACCGGCACATCGGGCACGGCCGGCAGGCCGGCGCTGCCGGACAGCAGAAAGCTTGCCGGCGTCTGCCCCAGCAGCACGGCGATGGCGTGGGCCTGCTGTTCCCGCTGCCAGCCCAGGCGGATGCGCTGGGCGCGGGCCTGGTCCAGCTGCATGGAGGCCGCCGCCACGTCGGCCGGCGACGCCACGCCCGCCGCCAGGCGGTTGCGCGTCATCTCCAGCGCGCGCGCGTATTCGTCCAGCGTGCGGGCCAGCAGCGCGTCCTGCAACTGGCTGGACCGCACACCGAAATAGGCTTGCGCCAGAGTGGACCGCAGGCTCAGGCGCATAGCGTCCAGGTCGGCGGCGCCGGCCTGTTCGCCGGCCCGGGCCGCTTCCACGTCACGCCGCACGCGGCCCCACAAATCGACTTCCCAACTGGCCGTGGCCGACAGGCCGTAGGTGGTGGCGGGATTGCCCGCCTGGGACACGCCCTGCCCTGCCCGGGTCAGGGAGGTCGACGCGCCCAGCGTCGGGAACAGGCCGGCGCGCGCCGAATCCAGCGCGGCATGGGCTTGCCGGAACTGGGCCTCGGCCTGGGCCAGATCCAGGTTCCCCTTCGGCATGCGGTCCATCAGATCGTCCAGGACGCCATCGTCAAACAGGGTCCACCAATCGGCGGGCAATGCGCGCGGCGGGGTGTCCGCGGGGATCCAACGGCCTTCGGGCGCATGGGCATAGGCCGCCCCGACGTCCTGGACCGGGCGCTGGTAATCGGGGCCGACGGCGCAGGCCGACAGGGCCAGGGCCGCAGCGATGGCCAGCACCGCCCGTGTGGCGCGGCATGCAAGACGAGCGCCCGGATGCGTGAGGGCGAAATCTGCATCGGGTCGTGGAATCACTCGGTCAGGCATGGGGTGCAGGTTCCTGTTGCGGCGGAGTGGAGGCACGACGACGGGATCCACGCAGGCGATCCAGGCTCAGATAAACGACGGGCGTAGTGTAGAGCGTGAGCACCTGACTGACCAACAACCCGCCGAAGATCGTCAGTCCCAGGGGCTGGCGCATCTCCACCCCGGCCCCCGTCGCCAGCAGCAGCGGCAAGGCGCCCAGCATGGCGGACAGGGTCGTCATCAGGATCGGCCGCAGGCGCGCCAGGCAAGCGCGATAAATGGCCTCGCGCGGGTCCAGGCCCTCGCGGCGCTGCGCCTGCAGGGCGAAGTCCACCATCATGATGGCGTTCTTTTTGACGATGCCGATCAGCAGGAACACGCCGATCAGCGCGATCAGGGTGAATTCCATGCCCACCAGCCGCAGGGCCAGCAGCGCGCCGACCCCGGCCGAAGGCAGCGTGGACAGAATGGTGATCGGATGGATGGTGCTTTCATACAGCATGCCCAGCACCAGATACATGGCCACCAGCGCCGCCACCAGCATCCAGGGCTGCTGCGCCACCGCGTCGCGCATCATGCCGGCGCTCTGGTCCAGCCCCGCCTGCAGTTCCTGCGTCGGCAGGCCGATGCGCGCCACGGCCTGGTCGATGGCCGCCAGCCCCTGGTCCAGGGACACGCCGGGCGCCAGGCCAAAGGACACCGAATCGGCCGCCAACAGGCCTTCGTGATTGACCGAGCGCGGCGCGGTGCCCTCGGTGATCCGGGTGAAGGCCGTCAAAGGGACGCGCTGGCCGGCGGTGTTGAGCACCTGCAGGGCCTGCAGGGAATGCAGGTCCTGGGCGTACTGCGGCTGCACCGCCATGACGACGTGGTACTGGTTCAGATTGCCATACAGCACGGCCGCCTGCCGCTGGCTGAAGGCATTGTTCAGCACCCCCGCCAGATCGGCCATCTGCACCCCCAGGCGTCGGGCGGCGTCCCGGTCCACGACCAGTTCCACCCGCCGTCCCTTGTCTTCGACGTCGTCGTCCACGTCCACCAGTTCGGGCAGCGCGGCCAGGACGTTGCGCACTCGCGGCAGCCACTGGCTCAACAACGCCAGGTCGCTGCCCATCAGCGTGTAGGAATAGGAGCCCGCCCGCGAGGAGCGGCCGACGAAGATGTCCTGCTGCGGCACCAGGAACATGCGCGCCCCGGGCGTATGCTCGAAGCGGGGCCGCAAACGGTTGACCACGTCGTCGGCGCTGACGTCGCGCTCGCCCAGGGGCTTGAGCTGCACCTGGATGAAACTGGAATTGCTGCCGCCCCGCCCGCCGGCATACGCGGTGACGGTGTCCACCGCCGGATCGGCCAGCAGCACGCGGCGAAACGCATCCAGCCGGGTCTGGGTCTCGCCGAAAGACGTCCCGGTATCGACGCGGAAGAACCCCATCAACTGGCCCGTATCCTGCTGCGGGAAGAAGCCCTTGGGGATGCTGGCGTACAGGTACACGTTCAGGCCCACCGTGGCCAGCAGCAGCAACAGGACGAAGCGCCCGTGATCCAGCGACCAGCGCAGCGAGCGCCGGTAGGCGGCTTCTCCCGCCTGGCCGCAGCGCCGCAGCCAGCGCCGCAGCAGCCCCTGGGACGGCGGCTCGTACACGGCCGGGGCGCGCAGCAGGCGCGCCGCCATGACCGGGGTCAGCGTCACCGACACCAGCAGCGACACGGCGATGGTCACCGACAGGGTGACGGCGAATTCCTTGAACAAGCGCCCCACCAGACCGCCCACCAGCCACAAGGGGATGAAGACGGCGATCAGCGACAGGCTCATGGCCAGCACGGTGAAGCCGACCTCGGTCACGCCGCGCAAGGCGGCGCGCGCCGGGCGCATGCCGCGCTCCACGTGGCGCATGATGTTTTCCAGCACCACGATGGCGTCGTCCACGACGAAGCCGGTGGCCACGATCAGGGCCATCAGGGAAATCGTGTTCAAGGTGAAACCGAACCACCACATCAGGCTGAACGCACTGATCAGCGAGGCCGGCACGGCGACGGCCGGGATCAGGGCGGCGCGCCAGTTGCCCAGAAAGGCCAGCACCACGGCCACCACCAGCACGACCGACAGCACCAGGGTCAGTTCGGCCTCGAACAACGAGGCCCGGATGCTGGGCGTGCGGTCCTGGGCCACGGTCAGGCGCACCTGTTCCGGCAGCAGCGCCTGGAAATCCGGCAGCAGCGTGCGGATGGCATCGACGGTCTCGATGATGTTGGCGTCGGCCTGGCGGCGGATGATCAGCAGCACGGCGGAACGGTCGTTGAAATAGCCGACCTGGTTGGTGTCCTCGACCGAATCCTCGATCCGCGCCACATCGCTCAGCCGCACGGGACGGCCGTCGCGCCATTCCACGATCAGAGGGGCGTAGTCGACGGCCTTGCGCAATTGCCAGTCGGAATGGATCTGCCACTGGGTTTCGCTCTGCCGCACCAGGCCGCCGGGACGCAGCGTATTCACGTCCTGCAATACCTGGCGCACACGATCCAGGGGGATCCCCATGGACTCCAACGCCCGCGGATCCACCAGCACGCGCACGGCCGGCAGCGAACTGCCCCCCACCGTCACCTGCCCCACCCCGGCCACTTGCGACAGCTTTTGCGACAGCACGGTGGACGCCAGATCGTAGAGCACGCCGCGCGTGGCGGTGTCCGAGGTCAGCGCCAGCGTCATGATGGGCGAAGACGAGGAGTTCACCTTGCGGTAGGTCGGATTGTTGCGCATGCCCGAGGGCAGCAGGGGCCGCGCGGCATTGATGGCCGCCTGGACGTCGCGCGCGGCGCTGTTGATGTCGCGGTCCAGCTCGAACATCAGCGAAATGTCGGTCTGGCCCTCGCTGCTGCGCGAACTCATGCTGTCCAGCCCGGCGATCGCGCCCAGCGACTGCTCCAGCGGCATGGCCACGCTGGAGGCCATGGTCTCGGGGCTGGCCCCCGGCAGCGAGGCCGAGACCGAGATCATCGGAAAATCCACCTGCGGCAGCGGCGCCACCGGCAGGAAACGCAGCGCCAGCGCCCCGGCCAGGACCAGCGCCAGGCACAGCAGGGACGTGCCCACCGGCCGGCGCAGGAACAAGGCAAAGAAGCGCATATCAGCCGCCCGCCGCCCGGCGATGCCCCAGGCGTTCAAACAGCAGATAGATCACCGGCGTGGTGAACAGCGTCAGCACCTGGCTGCACAACAGCCCCCCGACCATGGCCAGGCCCAGCGGCTGGCGCAGTTCGGCGCCCGAGCCGGACGCCAGCATCAGCGGGATGGCGCTGAAGAAGGCCGCCAGGGTCGTCATCAGGATGGGCCGGAAGCGCAGCAGGGCGGCTTCGTGGATCGCGGCCTGGGGCCCCAGGCCGCGCTCGCGCTGGGCGTCCAGCGCAAAATCGATCATCAGGATGGCGTTTTTCTTGACGATGCCGATCAGCAGAATGATGCCGATCACGCCGATCATGTCCAGCTCCGCCCCGCCCAGCCACAGCGCCAGCAGCGCACCGATGGCCGCCGAGGGCAGCGTGGACAGGATGGTGACCGGATGGATCAGGCTTTCGTACAGCACGCCCAGCACGATGTACATGGTCACCACGGCCGCCAGCAGCAGCCACAGCGTGCTGGACAGCGAGGCCTGGAAGGCCTGGGCCGCGCCCTGGAAGCGGGCCTCGACCGAGGCCGGCACGCCCAGCGCCGCGCGGGTGGCTTCGATGGCCTGCACAGCGTCGGACAGCGCGACGCCCGGCGCCAGGCTGAATGAGAGGGTGGCGGCCGGGAACTGGTCCAGGCGCTGCACCGCCAGGGGCGTCAGCCCCGGCTCGAAGCGCGCCACGCTGGACAAGGGCGTGACCCCGCCCGAAGCCGTCGGCACGTGCAGGTGCTCCAGCGCCGCGGGGCCGCCGTCGAGCAGGTCCGCGCCGGCCTCCAGCACCACCCGGTATTGGGCCGACTGGGTGTAGATCGTGGAAATCAGCCGCTGGCCGAACGCGTCGTACAGCGCGTCGTCGATCGACGCCTGAGTGACGCCCAGCCGCGCGGCCGCATCGCGGTCCACCGCCACGGCCAGGGCCAGCCCCCGATCCTGCAAGTCCCCGGCCACGTCGCGCAGTTCCGGCAATTCGCGCAGCGCATCCACCAGCCGGGGCGTCCACTGTCCCAGCACGGCCTCGTCCGGGCTGGACAGCGTCATCTGGAACTGGGCGCGGCTGACCTGGTCCTCGACGGACAGTTCCTGCACCGGCTGCAGCCAGGCTTCCAGGCCCACGACCGGCCGCAGGGCCGCCTGCAGGCGCTCGATCACGACGCCCGACCGCTCGCGGCCCCCGGCCTGCGGCTTGAGCGTAATCTGCAGGCGCCCGGTGTTCAGCGTGGCATTGTCGCCGTCGATGCCGATGAAGGACGACACCGACGCCACCGCCGGATCGGCCAGCACCCGCTCGACGGCCTGCTGCTGCAGGCGGTTCATGACCTGGAACGAGGCCGACTGCGGCCCTTGGGTGATGGCCTGCACCATGCCCGTGTCCTGCTGCGGAAAGAAGCCCTTGGGGATGGCGGCATACAGGCCCGCCGTGACGAGCAGCGTCGCCACGACCGCCCACAGGGTCGCGCGCTGGTGCGCCAGCACCCATTGCAAGCCCCGGTCGTAGGCGGCGACCAGTCTGTCCATCCCGGCTTCGGCGGCCTGCAGGAAACGGCCGTGTTTTTCTTCGGATTCCGGCCGCAGCATGCGCGCGCACATCATGGGCGTGAGCGTCAGCGAGATCAGCAGCGACAGCAGGATCGCCACGGCCAGGGTGACGGCGAACTCGCGGAACAGCCGCCCGACCACGTCGCCCATGAACAGCAGCGGGATCAGCACCGCGATCAGCGACAGGGTCAGCGACACCAGCGTGAAGCCGATCTGCTTGGCCCCGCGCAGCGCCGCCGCCATCGCGGTCTCGCCTTCCTCGATGTGGCGGGCGATGTTCTCGATCATGACGATGGCGTCGTCCACCACGAAGCCGGTGGCGATGGTCAGGGCCATCAGGGTCAGATTGTTGATGCTGAAACCCAGCAGCGCCATCAGGGCGAAGGTGCCGACCAGGGACAGCGGCACGACCACGCCGGGGATCAGAGTGGCCCGCCAGGTGCGCAGAAACACGAAGGTCACCGCCACCACCAGGGCGATGGCCAGCAGCATTTCGATCTGCACGTGGGCCACCGAATCGCGGATCGTCTGCGTGCGGTCCGACGCCACCTGCAGGTCCACACCGGTGGGCAGCGTGGCCCGCAGGCCGGGCAGCAGGGCCTGGACGCGGTCCACCACCTCGATCACGTTGGCGCCCGGCTGGCGCTGGATGTTCAGCAGAATGGCCGGCGTCCGGCCGAACCAGGCGGCCTGGTCGCGGTTTTCGGCCCCGCGGCGCACCTGCGCCACGTCGCCCAGGCGCAGCGGCGCGCCGTTCTCGTAGGCCAGGATCAGGCGCTCGTATTCGGCCGGGTCCTTGAGCTGGTCATTGACGCTGATGGTGATCGAACGCTGCGGCCCGTCCAGATTGCCCTTGGGCTGGTTGACGTTGGATTGGGTCACGACCTTGCGCACATCGGCCAGCGTCAGCTTGTGCGCGGCCAGGGCCTGGGGATCGACCTGGATGCGCACGGCCGGCCGCTGCCCCCCCGCCACGCTGACCAGCCCGACGCCGCTGATCTGGGACAGCTTCTGCGCCACGCGCACCTCGATCAGGTCGCGCACCTGGGGCAGCGGCAGCGTGGGCGACGTGACCGCCAGCGTCATCACCGGCGCGTCGGCCGGATTGATCTTGCTGTACACCGGCGGCGAGGGCATGTCCGAAGGCAGCAGGTTCGAGGCCGCATTGATGGCCGCCTGCACTTCCTGTTCGGCCACGTCCAGCGGCAGGCCCAGGTCGAAGCGCAGCGTGATGCGCGACGAGCCCCCCGAGCTGGTGGACAGCATCTGCGACAAGCCCGGCATCTGGCCGAACTGGCGTTCCAGCGGCGAAGTCACCAGCGCGGCCATGACGCCCGGCCCGGCGCCCGGATACAGGGTGGTGACCTGGATGGTGGGGAAATCCACCTGGGGCAGCGCCGACACCGGCAGCTCGCGGTAGGCCAGCAGGCCCGCCAGCGCCAGCGCGATCATCGCCAGGGTCGTGGCGACCGGCCGCAGGATGAACAGGCGCGACAGGTTCACGAAGCCGGGCCCCGGCGCGGCCTCGCCGACCCGGACGGCGCCTTGGCAGCGCTTGCCGCGCCGGCCCGGGCAACGGGCTTGGCCGGGTCAGCGGCCGCATCGCCCTCGGCGTCAGGCGAGACAATTTCCACGTCGCTGCCGTCGCGCAAGCGGTCCGTGCCTTCGACCACCACCGTGTCGCCCGCCTGCACACCGGATTCGATCACCACCCGTTCGCCGTCGTCCACACCGGTCACGACCGGCACGACATGGGCCTTGTTTCCGGCATCCACCCGATAGACGTATTCGCCCTGCGAGCCGCGCTGCACCGCCCGCAAAGGCAGCGTCACCCCGTCCTGCGCGCCCAGGCGCAGGCGGACCTGGACGAACTGGTTGGGAAACAGGGATTCGTCGGCATTGTCGAAGCGGGCCTTGAGCTGAACGGTGCCTGTCGCCACGTCGATCTGATTGTCCACCGCCACCAGGACCCCGGTCGCCAGCGCCGTCCCGGCGGCGTCGCTGAACAGGCGCGTCTGCAGGTCCGGCGTGGCGCGGCGCGCCTCGAGCAGGGCCTGCAGCCGCGTCTGGGGAATGGAGAAGACCACATCCATCGGCCGGCTCTGCGTCAGCACCACCAGGCCGTCGGTGTCCGACGCCCGGATCATGTTGCCCGCATCGACCTTGCGCAAGCCCAGACGGCCGTCGACAGGCGCGCGAATCTCGGTGTAGCCGAGTTGCAGGCGGGCATTATCGACCGCCGCCTGATCCGATTTCGCCTGCCCCTGAAGCTCGCGCACCTGGGCGCGGGCGGCATCCAGTTGCTGGCGCGCCACCGAATCCTGCTTGAACAACTGCTCGTACCGGGCCAGGTCGCGACGCGCCTGGTCCAGTTGAGCCGCGTGCTGCATCTGCTGGCCCAGGGCCTGTTCCAGCTGGACGCGGAAAGGCTGGGGATCGATCACCGCCAGCACCTCATCGGCCTGCACGGCCTGACCGTCGGCAAAGTTCACCGATTGCAACGGACCGTCCACGCGCGCGCGGATGGTGACCGTCGCCAGCGGCGTCACGGTGCCCAGCGCCCGCAGGGTGCGGTCGATCCTGCCCGCCGCAGCCTGGGCGACGGAGACCGGCGTCGCCTGCCCGCTCATCCGGAAACCGCGCCCGCCGGGACCGCCTGGGCCGACGGCGGCCCCCGGCCAGAAATACCACAGGGCGAATGCCATCAGCCCGCAGGCCACCGCCCACACCAGAATCCTGCGGCGCGTCCCCCGGGGTCGCGTCGTTGCGTTGGTCATGATGGGGTCCTACAGGTTGCAGCGGGCCAGGCGGAACGCCACGTCGCGGCCGACCGGCTGGGGCTTGAGTTCATTGTCCTGGGCGGAGAACCGCACCCAGATGACGTATTTGTTGGCGCTGACTTCCGGGAAGACGCCCAGGGACGGATCGACCCAGACGCGCAGCAGCTGGAAGGACTTGCCGCCCAGCATTTCCTGGTAAGCGCCCTGGCTGGCCAACTGGTCGCGGGCGTCACCGGCATCGCGCAGCAGATGCAGGATCAAGGCCATGGCCCGATGCAGCGGCATCAGCGGCTCGATCCAGCCGCGCAGGTCGGCCGCCCGCGTGTCAGCCGGTTTCAATTGCCAGGAATAGTAAGAAGGCATGTCCACGGGGGAGGATCCGCCCGGCACCGTGATCCGGCCACGCAGGCTGGCAAGCCATTCGTTCTCGCGCAGGCACTGGCCGATGCGACCCTGGCCGGCAAGCGCTGCGGACACCGCCTGGATTTCCGTCAGCAGCTTGTCCAGCGTCACGCCGTCGACGCCAGGATGTTCGCGCAAGGCCGACAAGGCCGAGCGATGGCGGTCCATGTCCTGAAGCACCGCCGTGCGGACATCGGCGCGTTCGCAGATGTCCAGCAGATCGAACAGCGTGGTCATGGCGATCTGGTGGCAATGTGCGTCCTCGCCCCGCGCGAAGAAAAACAGGCGGTCGAACAGGTATTCGACCCTCAGCAGGGTGCGGACACGTTCGTTGCAGGGATACTCGTACAAAGTCACGCGCGAAAGGCCCTATCCATGAGTAGTGCGCCCATCCGCCGGACGGGAAGCGCGGTCGCACCAGGCCTGGTGAAGCTGGAACACGCGGCGGCGCAGCGTGTCCAGATCAGTCGAGTCATCATTGACGATGATGTCGTCGGCTGCCGCCAAGCGATCCGCCCTGGACGCTTGAGCGGACATAATACGCTCAATGGTGTCGCGCGTCAGCCCGCTGCGCGCCTGAACCCGGCGCACCTGGGTCTCGGGATCGCAGTCGACCACGCAAATACGGTCCACCCGTTCGCGCCAACGGCCGGACTCGACCAGCAAGGGTACGACGTACACCCCATACGGCCCCTCGGCCCGTTCGGCCTGATCGCGCACCGCCCGGTCGATCAAAGGGTGGAGCACGGATTCCAGCTGCCGCCGCGCGGCCGGATCACCAAAGGCGCGCGTGCGCATCCAGGCCCGATCCAGGGCGCCGTCCGGCCCGATCGCTTCGGCGCCGAAGGCCGCCCGCAGCGGCTCGATCGCAGCGCCGCCCGGCACGGTGAGCGCATGCGCGATCCGGTCGGTGTCGATGACCGCCGCGCCCCAGGCGGCCAGCCAGTCGGCCACCTGGGACTTGCCCGAGCCAATGCCCCCGGTCAGGCCGATGGAAAACATGGCATTCCCCGCGATGAATGTGGAATTCAAGACTGTACCGCACCTGTCGTGAGCAGCCATGCGCCGGCGGCCAGTGCGATGCAGGGGCCGAAGGGATAGGGCCGGCGCCAGCCGCCGCGCCGGGCGAACGCGCCTGCCAGCCCCAGCACGCAGGCCAGCCACAGAATGCCAAGGGCGGCCTGCAACCCCAGCCAGCCCGCCAGCGCAGCCAGGCACTTCACGTCACCGCCGCCAAAACCGTCCCGGCCGCGCACGCGGCGGTACAGCCACGCCAGACTGGCCAGGCCCGCCCAGACCAGGGCGGACGCGCCGACGGCCGCCACAGGCCCCTGGACGCCCAGCAGCCAGCCGCCGCCCATCAGCGGCAAAGTCAGCGCATCCGGCAGCAAGCCGCTGCGCGCATCGATCCAGGCCAGTGCGGCCAGGGCGAGCATCAGCGGCACGAACCCGGCGCAGCCGCCCGCTGCCGGCACCCCCGCCGCCAGCCCCAGCAGCGCCGCCGTCGCCCCATCCCGGACCGGACGCCAGGGCCTGAACGGGGCGGCAGCCAACGAGGCCCACAGCGTGCGCGCCGTGGCCGGCGCACCCGCGTCCAGACGATCCGCATAGTCCCGGGCCCAGCGGTTCAGCACAAGGCCTGTGCACGCGCCCGCCGCCACGGCCGGCCCGACCGCCCCCCACCCGGCCATCATCCCGCATCCCATCGCCAAGCCCCCCGCAAATGCGTAGAATGGCGGATTCACGATCCTGTCCGTCCTGACCATGCCGCGCGCCCTTTCCCACACGATTCCCCGCCTGCTCAGCCTGGGGTTGCTGGCCCTGCTGGCCGCCTGCGCCCAGCAGCGCGAACCCGGCTACTATGACGTGTCGCGCGGCGACACGACGTCCGACGCCCGGCACCGCGCCCAGGGCGATGCCGGCACGGTCGCCCCCTCGCAGCTGCAATTCGGATTTGGCAACGACCCGCAGAAAAAACAGGCCCAGGAAAACAACGCGGCGGCCGGCGCATCGGACGCCGCCGCACCATCCGCCCGCCCGGCCGGATCGGGCAACCTGCCCCAGGAACTGACTGACACCCGCACCTATCTGGGCACCATTGCCTGTCCCGCCGGACAGCAGGCCTGCCCGCCGCGCCGCATGACCCTGACCCTGGCGCCGGACGGCCAATGGCGCTCGCGCAGCACGCCGCTGGACGGCACGGCTGCCACGACGGCGATGGGTTGCTGGAATCTGGTTTCGACCGCGCCAACCGGCATCGTGCTGCAAACCGGCGATCAGGCCCGCGCCACGCTGGAATTCATCCAGCCGAACGTCTTGCGCCTGACACGGCTGGACGGCCAGGCCCCCTTGCTGGAATCCCGGCTGACCCGTCAGGCGGACATCGACCCCATCCAGGAGCTGGCCGCGAAGCCGGCCCAAGCCTGCGACGCGCGATAAACCCGGGCGCCAGGGCGGCCCCGGCGGCAGACGCGCCGAGAGCACCCACGCCGGCGCCCGGTTTTTGCGGGCGCCCGGACAGGCAGTACCGGGTCAGTTCGACCGCATTGCGCACGCGCAGTTTCTGGAAGATCCGTGCCCGATGGGCTTCGACCGTGCGCTCCGTGACCCCGAGTTCGACGGCAATGTATTTATTGGACCGCCCTCGTGTGAGGTAGTCCGTCACCTCCAGTTCACGGACTGTCAGGCTGCCCAGCGACGTGTCATCAACGCCCGGGTATTCTCGGATCGAATCGCTGTCCTGCATGGTGGCTCCCCCTTGTGATTTAAGGGGGATTCTGCATGACCCCTGCGGGGGACGCATCTGTCATCTCTGACAGAGGACTGCGCCCCCGTGGAGCCCTAGAACTCCAGGTTGTCGATCAGCCGCGTCACGCCCAGGCGGGCGGCCGCCAGCACGACCAGGGGCTCGCCGTCGTGGATTTCCTGGACGGTGGGGGGCAGCAGATCGCGCTGGCGGCGCACAGCCACGTAATCGGGGTCCCAGCCGCGCACGCGCAGGGTCTGCATGGCCTGGCCTTCCGCCGCGGCGGCATCCACGCCCTCGGCCCGGATCTGATCGCGCACCCGCTGCAGCAAGCCATACAGGTTGGGGGCCTCGGCCCGTTCCTGCGCGCTCAGATAGCGATTGCGCGAGGACATCGCCAGCCCGTCGGGGTCGCGCACGGTCTCGTGGGCGATGATCTCGACGGGCAACTGGAACTGGCGGCACATGGCGCGCACCACCATCAGTTGCTGATAGTCCTTTTTACCGAATACGGCCACACGCGGCTGGACACAGGAAAACAGTTTCAGCACGACCGTGCTGACACCCATGAAAAAGTCGGGCCGGAACTCGCCTTCCAGGATCTTGCCCAGGGCGTCGGCAGGCTGGATGCGGAAATTCTGCGGTTCGGGGTACAACTCGCGCTCATCAGGCGCGAACAGCACGTAGACATCGCGTTCGGCTTCGAGCTTGGCAATGTCCTCGGCCAGGGTGCGGGGATAACGGTCGAAGTCCTCGTTCGGGCCGAACTGCAGCCGGTTGACGAAGATGCTGGCGACCACCGGATCGCCGTGCTGGCGCGCCAGGCGCATCAGCGACAGGTGCGCGGCATGCAGATTGCCCATGGTGGGCACGAAGGCCACGCGCAGTTGGCCGCGCAACTGATCGCGCAATGCCTCGATGGAATGGACGACTTTCACGGGGGGATTCTCCGGCGCGCAGGCTCAGGCCGAGCGCGTATAGGACAGTCTGACGTACAGCGGCGCATAAGGCGCCGCCTGAGTGATTTCCAGCAGGGATTCGCGGGCCAGTTCCAGCAGCGCCAGAAAATGCACCACGATCACGGCAGCCGGCTCGCCCATGCGGACGCGCTCCAGGAACAGTTCGGTGAACTCCATGAAGCGCACGTCCGACAGGCGGCGCAGGATGTGGCTCATGTGGTCGCGCACGGACAACTGTTCGCGGGTGATGCGATGGCTGGCGTTCAGGCGCGCCCGGTGCAGGATCGCCGACCAGGCCTCGCGCAGATCGTCCGCCGACACTTCGGGCAGCAGCCGCGCGACCTCGAAGTCGGCGGTGGCGTGGGCCACCAGAAAGTCGCGCCCCGCGCGCGGCATGTCGTCCAGCCGCCGGGCGGCCAGTTTCATGCGTTCGTATTCCAGCAGGCGGCGCACCAGTTCGGCGCGCGGGTCCTCGGCTTCTTCGCCGTTGTCGGACTGGCGCACCGGCAGCAGCATGCGCGACTTGATCTCGATCAGCAGCGCCGCCATCAGCAGGTATTCGCCCGCCAGCTCCAGGTTCGATTGCCGCACCTGCTCGACATAGGCCAGGTACTGGGCGGTGACCTCGGCCATGGGGATGTCGAGCACGTTGAAGTTCTGTTTGCGGATCAGGTAGAGCAGCAGATCCAGCGGCCCCTCGAAGGCTTCCAGAAAGACCTCGAGCGCGTCAGGCGGGATGTAGAGATCCTGGGGGATGGCAAACAGCGGCTCGCCGTACAGGCGCGCCAAAGCGACGTGATCGATCACGTCGGGGGTGCTGTCCTCGGCAGGCGCCATCAGGGCGTCCAGCCCGGGATCGGGCGGCCGGGGCGGCATGAGGCCCGGTCAGGCCTTCTGGTAGTAGACGTAGGGATCCTGGGCCACGCGGGCCGCACGGAAACCTTCCTGCTGCTCCGGGTCCAGGTCCTTGTCCCAGAGACGCGCACGGCCGGCGAACTGGCGTTCGTCGGTGCCGGGGTGATCCGATTTGTACTGGTTCAGGAACTGGGTCAGTTCAGAGGTGAAGTTGTTTGCCATAATAGTGTCGCAGCCGATCTCTATGACCGATGGGCCCCAAGTTTACTGCACTCGGCCCGATCCAGTCCGACCATGTCCGAATCCCCGCCCCGCGCCCCCGCATCGCCCGCCGCCACGCCCCGAGAAATCCGGATGATCCCCTTCATCGTGGGTTGCGCGCTGTTCATGCAGATGCTGGATTCCACCGTCGTGGCGACCGCCCTGCCCACCATGGCGCTGGATTTCGGCACCACCGTGGTGCGCATGAACGTCACGATCACGTCCTACCTGCTGGCGACGGCCGTATTCGTGCCCATCAGCGGCTGGGCGGCGGACCGCTTCGGCGCACGCGCCGTGTTCCTGACCGCCATTGCGCTGTTCACCCTCAGTTCGGTCGCCTGCGCGGTCAGCAGCACCCTCTCCCAACTGGTGGCCGCCCGGGTCGCCCAGGGCGCCGCCGGCGCCATGATGGTGCCGGTCGGGCGCATCATCCTGCTGCGCCGCATCCCCAAGACCGAACTGCTCAAGGCCATGGCCTTTCTGACCATCCCCGCCCTGCTGGGACCGGTCATCGGCCCGCCGGTCGGCGGCTTCCTGGTCACCTACGCGTCCTGGCACTGGATCTTCCTGATCAATATCCCCGTCGGCGCCCTGGGCATCTATATGGTGCGGCGCTGGATCGCCCGCGACGTGCCCGACGGCAAGCCCCGGCTGGACACCATGGGCTTTCTGCTCAGCGGCGGCGCCATGGCGGCCCTGATGACCGGCCTGGAAGCCGCCGGCCATGGCGACCAGGGGATCGGCCCGACCCTGGGACTGCTGGCCCTGGGCCTGGGCTGCGGCGTGCTGTACATCCGCCATGCCCGCCACGCCACCTATCCCATCATCGATCTGAGCCTGCTGCGCACCCAGACCTTCGCCGTCTCGGTGCTGGGCGGCAATCTGTGCCGTTTTTCCATCGGCGCCTCGCCTTTTCTGCTCGCCATCCTGCTGCAGGTGGGCTTCGGCCTGTCGGCGTTCTCGGCCGGGATGATCACCTTTACCTCGGCCGCCGGCGCGATGCTGATGAAACTGGTGGCCACGCCCATCGTGCGCCGCTTCGGCTTTCGCCGGGTGCTGATCGCCAACGCCCTGATCGCGGCGGCTTTCATCGCGGCCTGCGCCCTGTTCCAGGCCGACACGCCGGTCTGGGCCATGATCGCGGTCCTGCTGACCGGGGGCTTCTTCCGTTCGCTGCAGTTCACCGCCGTCAACGCCCTGACCTACGCCGACCTGGATTCCGCCCAGATGAGCCGCGCCAGCAGCTTCGCCGCCACGGCCCAGCAACTGGGCATCAGCCTGGGGGTGGCCTGCGCGGCCATGACGCTGAATCTCAGCATGACGCTGCGCGGCGGCGTCGAGGCCGACCGCATCGACGTGATGTGGGGCTTTGCGGTCATCGCCCTGATCGTGGCGGCCTCGGCCCTGTCCTTCCGGCGCCTGCCGGCGCGCGCGGGCAGCCAGTTGCGGGCGCGGGGATGAGATCGGACACGGGGCAGTCCCTGCGGACTGCCCCGTGCCGGACTCATCCGAGTCGCCTGCAGGCGACGAGGTGGAGAGCTGCCACGGCTTGAGAGTATCCCGTGCCGATCCAACCCGAACCGCTTGCAAGCGGTGAGTGGCTCAGGGCCGCTCATCGTCGAGCAGCATCACCAGCTTGCAGTCCGGCCGGATCGCCAGGCGAAAGGTGAACTGCCGGAAACGCAGCCGCCCGTCCGCCGGATGCTGGAATTCACGCAGGCCGCCTTCCCGGTCCACCACGATCTGCCGCGTCCAGGCCCGGGCGAACAAGGCGCTGCCGGCCTGCAATTCGGCCACCAGCGCCCCGATGCCCGGCTCGCCCGCCAGCGCCGCCACGTCGGCGCGGAATTCTGCCACCACCCGGCTGGCGCGTTCTTCCCAATCCACCACCAGCGTGCGCGCGGCCGGATCCAGGAAGATGTAGCGCAGCAGATTGGGCTGGCCGCGCGCGGGCCAGCCGTCGAACACCCGCAGCAGGGCGGTGTTGCAGGCCAGCACGTTCCAGGACTGGTCCATCACGTAGGCCGGGCAGCGGATGCTGTCGACGCAGTCCTGCAGCCCGTCGGGCAAGGCGATCCCGTCCAGGCGGCCGGCTTCGGGGTCGGCGCATTCGGCCAGGCTGAACAGATAGTGCCGCTCGGCGCGCGCCAGCCGCAGGGCCTCGGCCAGGCGGCTCCAGACGTCCACGGACACGGACACCTCGCGCCCCTGTTCGATCCAGGTGTACCAGGTGGTGCTGATGCCGCACAACTGGGCGATTTCCTCGCGCCGCAGGCCCGGCGTACGGCGCCGCACGCCGGGCGGCAGGCCGTGGTCGGCCGGCGCGACGCGCGCCCGGGCGCTGCGCAAAAAGGCGCCCAGTTCGCGTCGCCGCGCCGCGTCATCGCGCGGCATGATCGCCTCTCATCTCAGCGCAACAGGCTGGCCAGGCTGCGGCGCACGTCTTCCTCGTCGCGGCCCGTGCGGCGGACGTAATCGTCCACCTGGTCGGCACCGATGTTGCCGATGTTGAAATACTGGGCCTGCGGATGGCTGAAATAAAAGCCGCTGACGCTGGAGGCCGGCATCATGGCGAAGCCTTCGGTCAGTTGCATGCCGATCTCGTCGCAATCCAGCAGATCGAACATGTTCCGCTTGACGATGTGTTCCGGGCAGGCCGGATAACCGGGCGCAGGGCGGATGCCCTGGTATTGCTCGTCGATGATGGCCTCGTTGGACAGGGATTCTTCAGGCACGTAGCCCCACAGATCGCGGCGCACCCGGGCGTGCAGGGTCTCGGCGAAGCCCTCGGCCAGACGGTCGGCCAGGGCCTTCAACATGATCACGGAATAGTCGTCCCCGGCATCCTGGAACTGCTTTTCGTACTTTTCGATGCCGATGCCGCCCGTGACCGCGAACATGCCGATGTAGTCGGTCACGCCCGAGTCCTTGGGCGCGATGAAGTCGGCCAGGCACTTGTTGTCCACCCCGTCGCGCTTGGCCGTCTGCTGGCGCACGCCGCGCCAGGTCAGCAGGACCTCGCTGCGGGTCTCGTCGCGGTAGATCTCGATGTCGTCGTCGTTGATGCTGTTGGCCGGGTAGAAGGCGACGATGCCGTTGGCCGTCAGCCAGCGGCCTTCGACGATGCGCTTCATCATGGCCTGGCCTTCGGCGTAGAGCTTGGTGGCCTCTTCGCCCACGACCTTGTCGGTCAGGATGGCCGGGAACTGCGCCATCAGGCCCCAGGACTGGAAGAACGGCGTCCAATCCAGGTATTTCAGGATCTCGTGCAGGTCGTAATGCTTGAAGGTGCGCCGGCCGATGAATTTGGGCCGGGGCGGCGTGTAGCTGGCCCAGTCGATTTTCGGCTTGGCCGCCCGCGCCTGCTCGATGGACAGCATCGGCGTAGCCTGGCGGTTGGCATGACGATGGCGCACCAGTTCGTACTCGTCGGCGACGTCCTTCAGGTAGGTCTCGACCTGATCGGACATCAGGTTGGTGGCCACGCCCACCGAGCGGCTGGCGTCGGGCACGTAGATCACCGGACCTTCGTAGTTGGGCGCGATCTTCACGGCCGTGTGCACCTTGCTGGTGGTGGCGCCGCCCACCAGCAACGGCACATTCCGTTCGCGGAAATACGGATCGCGCTGCATTTCCGAGGCCACGTAGGCCATTTCTTCCAGGCTGGGCGTGATCAGGCCCGACAGGCCCACCATGTCCGCGCCGACTTCCTTGGCCATGTCCAGGATCTTGGCGCACGGCACCATGACCCCCATGTTGACGACCTCGAAGTTATTGCATTGCAGGACGACGGTGACGATGTTCTTGCCGATGTCGTGCACGTCGCCCTTGACCGTGGCGATGACCATCTTGCCCTTGGAGCGCACGTCGCCGCCGGCCTCTTCCAGCAGGCGCTTTTCTTCTTCGATGAAGGGCAGCAGATGCGCCACGGCCTGCTTCATCACGCGCGCGGACTTGACCACCTGCGGCAGGAACATCTTGCCCGCGCCGAACAGGTCGCCCACGACGTTCATGCCGTCCATCAGCGGCCCTTCGATGACCTCGATGGTGCGTCCGCCGGCCGCGGCGATTTCCACCCGGACTTCTTCCGTGTCCTCGACGATGAAGGTGGTGATGCCATGCACCAGGGAATGGGTCAGGCGCTCGCGCACCGTGCCCTGGCGCCAAGCCAGGTCTTCTTCTTTTTTCTTGCCTGCGCCGCGCAGCGTATCCGCCAGCTCGACCAGGCGCTCGGTGGAGGTGCGCTCGTCGGCCGGATCGGTCCTGCCCAGCGGTTCCTCGCGGTTGAACACGACATCCTCGATCAGGTCCCGCACCTTGGGATCGAGTTCGGAATAGACGCCCAACTGGCCCGCGTTGACGATGCCCATGGTCAGCCCGCGCTGGGTGGCGTAATACAGCACGACGGCGTGGATGGCCTCGCGCATGGCCTCGTTCCCCCGGAACGAGAAGCTGACGTTCGAGATGCCGCCGGAGGTGCGGGCATGCGGCAGATTGTCCGTGATCCAGCCCACGCCTTCGATGAAATCCAGGCCGTAGCGGTTGTGTTCTTCCAGGCCCGTGGCAATGGCGAAGACATTGGGGTCGAAAATGATGTCTTCGGGCGGGAATCCCACCTGATTGACCAGGATGTCGTAGGCCCGCGAGCAGATGTCGATGCGCCGCTGCAAGTTGTCGGCCTGGCCGTCCGTATCGAAGGCCATGACCACCACGGCGGCCCCGTACTTGCGGCACAATTTCGCCTGCTCGATGAAGGGCGCTTCGCCTTCCTTCATGGAGATCGAATTGACGATGCACTTGCCCTGCACGCAGCGCAGGCCGGCCTCGATCACCGGCCATTTCGAGCTGTCGATCATCACCGGCACGCGGGAAATGTCGGGCTCGGACGCCAGCAGATTCAGGAATCGCGGCATGAGCGCCAAGGCATCGAGCATGCCCTCGTCCATGTTCACGTCGATGATCTGGGCGCCGTTTTCCACCTGCTGGCGGGCCACGGTCAGGGCCTCGTCGAATTTTTCCTCGCGGATCAGGCGCAGGAACATCTTGCTGCCGGTGACGTTGGTGCGTTCGCCCACGTTGATGAACAGCGTCTCGCGATCGAAGTTCAGCGGCTCCAGGCCCGACAGGCGCGTCCTGACCGGGATGACCGGCACCTGGCGCACAGGCAGGTCACGCACCTTGCGGGCGATCTCGCGGATGTGATCCGGCGTGGTGCCGCAACAGCCGCCCACCACGTTCACCAGCCCGGCCTGGGCGAATTCTTCCAGCAGGTTGGAGGTGTCCTCGGGCGTCTCGTCAAAGCCGGTCTCGGCCATCGGATTGGGCAGGCCGGCGTTGGGGTAGACGCAGACGTAGGTGTCGCAGATCTTGGACAGTTCCGCCACATAGGGGCGCATCAGCGCCGCGCCCAGGGCGCAATTCAGGCCGATGGTGACGGGGCGCGCGTGGCGCACGGAATTCCAGAAGGCCTCGACCGTCTGGCCCGACAGAATGCGCCCGGACGCGTCGGTCACCGTGCCGGAGACCATCACCGGCAGGCGGATGCCGCGTTCCTCGAAAATGGTTTCGATGGCGAAGATGGCCGCCTTGGCGTTCAGCGTGTCGAAAATGGTCTCGATCAGCAGCAGATCCGCGCCGCCGTCGATCAGGCCGTTGACCTGTTCCGTATAGGCCACGCGCAATTCTTCGAAGGTGACGTTGCGCGCGCCCGGATCGTTCACGTCCGGCGACAGGGATGCCGTCTTGGGCTGCGGCCCGACGGCCCCGGCCACGAAGCGCGGATGGTCGGGCGTCGCCACGGCGTCACAGGCTTCGCGCGCCAGACGCGCCGAGGCCACGTTCAGTTCATACGCGAGTTCCGGCAGGCCGTAGTCGCCCTGGGCCACCCGCGTGGCGCCGAAGGTATTGGTTTCGACCACGTCGGCGCCGGCCTCCAGGTAGCCCTGGTGGATTTCGCGGATGATGTCGGGCCGCACCAGCGACAGCAATTCGTTGTCGCCCTTCAGGTCGCGGCCATGGTCGGCAAAGCGATCCCCCCGGAAATCGGCCTCGGTCAGCTTGTAGCGCTGGATCATGGTGCCCATGGCCCCGTCCAGCACCACGATACGCTTGCCCAGCAGGCGCACGAACTCGGCGCCCCGGGTATAGGATTCGATGGGATAAGGCAGGGCAGGATAGGTCACGGGGCGATCCGGGCGGAAAGAGACAAACTTTCATTGTATCGCCGGGGTACACCGATACGCCCTGCAGGCGCGGCGGCGCACCCTGAATCGGTTACTGGAACGCCCAGCGCAGCTTGAGCTGCCCGTCGACGGCCCGATAGCCGCCGCCCGCCTGGCCGCCCAGTTCCAGCCCCAGCGTGACCCGTTCGCTGCGCTGCCAGTCCAGGCCGGCGCGCAGCCCCAGCGTGTCGCGCGGCAGCCAGGTGTTGACGCTGCGCAGCGACACGTCCGGCTGCGCATCAAAGCGCGCCGTCTGGCTGACCTCCCGATCCAGCCATTCCCGGTCCCAGCTCAGCCGCAGGCGAGCCTGCATGGCTTGACCGTTGTCCAGCGCCCAGGCCGTGCGGGCGCTGACGCCCAGGCGCGAACGCAGGGCATCCGCCTGCTGGCGGTCCAGATCCAGCCGCGAGGCTTGCGAACCGGATTCTTCGACCCCGGGGCGCATCAGCCGCTCATAATCCAGCGCCACGAAGGGGCCGACCGACAGCGACTCCGTCAGGGCGAACTGATAGCCGCCCTCGAGCTGGGCGGACAGACCGTAACCGGTCCAGTGCGCCTTGTGGCGGGCGACATAATCCGCGAACACCACCTGGCGATTCATGGAGCCGCGCTCCACGCCCAGGCGCGCCCCGCCCTGGGCGACCCAGCCCTGCCCCGCATCGGGCCGGTAGCGCCATTGCGCGCCCAGGCCCACGGCCGTGGCCTTGGCCTGGCCGTGCCAGGGTTCCCGCAGGCTGACGGTCTGCTCGGACATGTCCAGGCTGAAGCCCACCGTCACATCGGGAGCCGCATCCAGCCGCCGACTGCTGCCCGCCACCACCCCATACAAGGTTTCATGGCCGCCCACCTGGGTGCCGCGCGTGTCCTGCCGGCCCGCGCCGCCGAACAAAGTCGCATAGCCTACCCAGTCGGACCCGCGCGCCGGCGTGTCCGGCGCCAGGCTGCGCAGGGCCGCATCCACCGCCGCCCGGTCGCGCCGCAGCGACGCCGCCAGCCCCGCGCTATACGCCGCAGGCGAGAGCTGGGCCAAGGCCTGCGTGACCTCGTGCCCGTCCGGGGCGGAAAAATCCAGGCTGCGGAACAGCGGTTGCACTGCCGGGGCTCCAAAGGAGGCCAATTGCGTCAGGGCCTGCCCCACGCGCAGGTCGTTGGCGCCCGCGCCATAGCGGCTATAGGCATCGGCTGGGCGCACCATGCTCAGGCCATAGGGGCCGCCGCCCCCCAAGGCAGCCGCCTGAAAGCGCAGTGTGGGCGAAATCGGTGAGGAGGTCACCGCCGCGAAGTCTCCGGTCACGGCTCCAGCGGCCTGCACCGGACTGGGGAGGCTGAAGGACCAGCCGTTGGCATACCAGTCGGCGACAGGCACCAGATCCAGCGTCCCCGCCAAGCTCGCATCCCCGGTGATCGCCAGAATGTCCGAAGCGCCCGAAGCGTCGAATTCGGCCTGCAAAGTCCCGCTGGCCGTCTGCGCATAATTGCCGATCACCTCGATGCGGCCGATCGAGTTGCCCGGCGCCAGCGTCCCATGATTGGTAAAGGCGCTGCCCCCGGTCATTTCATAGGTGGCATTGCCGCCCAGTCGGGCGCCCGGCTGGATCACCACGCCGACCACCTCGTTGCGGCCGTTCAGACGGGTGTCACCGCCATCGAACGACAGCGTCAGATTCGTCCTGCCCAGAATATTGCCCGCATAGGCAAAACGGAAACCCGCATCCGCCTGCCCCGTGGCCCGGCCCGCCGCATCGGCGCGCTGGCCAAAGGACACGGTCGTCAGGCGCTGATCGCCATGCTCGTCCTTCTGGTCGTAGAGCGACACGATGTTGCCTTCGATGCTCGCGCCTTGCATCAAGTTCAGGCGTGCCACATAGGCATTGGCGGACATGTAGATGGCGGCTTCGCGCCCCGCCACCCGGCCGCTGATGTCGGCCTGGCTGACCAGCGCCCCATCCAGTTCGGGCAACAGAGCCTGCGGGACGCCGTTGACGGAATAAATATAGGAGCCGCGCGCCTCGACGCCATCGGTCAGCGCATTATTGCCAAAATCGAACCGCAGGCCCACCCCGCGCTCGCCCAGCGCCTGGACGTCGCCGCGCTGCACCAGGGTGTGATTGCGGCCGTAGGCGAACATCACGCCCTGCCCGGTATCGCCGTCGGCATACACCCGCACGCCGGGATCGATCGTCAGCGCATTGCCTTCGCCGTCCACCCGGATGCCGGCGCCGCCCTCGCCCGCCGTCAGCAGGTCGGCGGCCTGACGGACGCGGTTATGGCTGCCGTAGACATGCAGCCCCAGGCCCAGCAAGGCTGTGTTGTACTGACCCGGCACATAGGCCGTACCCTGGGCATTGCGGGCAAAATACCCCTGCGTGTTGACGACATCCAGGCCGCTGCCATAGATCGAGCGCCCGAAGAAATTGTGCCGGTCGATCGTATAGCCCAGGTCCTGCAACACCGCCAGCTCCGCTTCCATGAAACCGGTGTAATTGCGGTACATCTGGTGGCTCATCATGCTGTTTTTCAGCTCGATGTGGCTCATATAGTCGGTGTCCACCCCGCCGCTGGGCTTCAGCATGTTGAGCGGGATGCCGGGCAGCCCGCCTGCCAATACCTCGTTGATATGGGTGCCGACCAGCCGGGCTTGATTCTGCCGGACGTCGAACACGTCCGCAGCAGGCGTATTACTGCAGCCCTGGCACCAGACCACCTGCCCGGCGCGCGCCGGATTGCCATGATCATCCACCATCAGGGATGCCCACCCGTTCAACGTGGACCCGAAGACCGGAGTGAAGGCCCCCGCCGCATCCCGGATCGAACTGGTGATGCCCATGCCATGACCCAGTTCGTGGATCGCCGTCGAGACGATGTCGTCCTTGCCCGTCAGGGGAATCTGGCTGAAGTGCGTGACGGCGGGAAAATCGGAAGGCCCCAGGCCGTAGAACGCATGAACATCTTCTGCGCGCTCATCCGCGCTGAGCGGCAGGCCCTGAAGCTGCATCTGCAGCCAGGATTTCCCTTGGCCGGCATCACCGGAAGGCGACGCACCAAACGCATTGCCCTCTTCATCATCGGTGCCGATATTGACGATGGCCGGTCCCAGCCCGCCCTGAGGCTGGATCAGGCTGGCCCAATAGCGCACGCCCTGGTTGACCTGCTCGATCAGGTGCGGCTGCCAGGACCACGTTGAAACCTTCCCCCCAGAGCCTGGAAAAAAAACCCCATCGCCTGGATAGAAATACCGCAGTTCGAACATCGGCCGGCCTGCCGAGTCGTAGATCAGATGAGTTTCGTATGCCTGGGCGCAAGACATGCTGGCCAGCATCAGGGAAAACAGGCAGGTCCGCCATTTCATGGCCGCACTCGATACAAGGTTATTAATCTGTAACGTGCCGTTATAAACCAGAAAGGGGCGGATTGAGGTGAAGAACTGGCATGAAGCCTGCAATTTCCGCTATACTAGGGTTTACCCTATAAGGGTTTTAACTAATTCATGCGATGGATCGCAGTCAGGAGAGCACGATGCTGGCACCTTTTTCGAACTACCCCGTCAACGAAGCCTTCGAGCGCCTGATGGCCGAAGAACGTGCCGCCCGCGCCGCCCAGCCGCGCGTCAGCCTGCTGCGGCGCATTCTGAATGCCCTGAGCGGCGTCCGTTCGGCTCCGCTGCAGACGGCCTGAGGGACTCGCGGCCTGGCCGTGAAGAGCGGGCAGGATCAAAAGGCTACGCAGCACTTGCTGCCTGTGTGGGCACGGGGTAGCCTGTTCACCATGATCCACACAGCGGGGGCCCCATGGCACACGTACGTTCTCATTCGACACGGCAGCCCGCATCTCCAGCGTCCAACGATGCGCAGCGTCGGCAGGCATCTGATCGCCGCAACGCAGACGATGTTCAACGGCTCAAGGCGCAATGCAGCGCACTTCAGAATGACCCTGCAGAGCAAGACGTTCTGGCCTGGACCGAAGCAGCAGCGCACGATATCAAAGGCTGGCGCTGATGCGGCGCGGCAGCCTTGTCGCGGTTTCTTTGCCCGGCGCCTATGGCAAACCCCGACCTGCTCTGGTCATTCAATCCGACCTGCTGGCTGAACTCGACAGCATCATCGTCTGCCCCATCACCAGCAAGATCCGTCAGGCCGACTTCAGAATCACGGTCGAACCCAACGACACGAATAGACTGCTCACCCAGTCTCAGATCATGGTGGACAAAATCTCCACCCTGCCCAAAATGCGGGTTGGCTCAGTTTTCGAGCAACTAGACACCCCCACGATCAAGGCCGTCGAACGCGCCCTGCTGACCGTCACTGGCATTGCCCTGATCCGCCATCTGCATTAATCACCGCAAGGCGGCCATGATAAAATGCGCCGCGAAACAGGTATGCCTCCCGCCGACCCGGCGCGAGGCATTCAAACAGGAAACAAAGGGTTCGCCAGGGCTTATCGCCCGCTGCTGAACCCGGATGTGCTGCCCCCGCAACGGTGCGCGCGCACGGCCTCCAGGCCGGTGCCCGCCAGCCCGATACTGGCCTGCTTCGACACCTGACCCGCCCGACGCGGCCGTCCTCATCCCCATACTCACCGGCGGATCACGGCCCTCGGGCGTTTTTCCATACCGGCGTGCGGGGACGCACGCCATACAGGGCCTATCATGTCGATCCCGTTCTCCCGGCGCAGCCTTGCGGCCGCCTGTTGTCTGTTCCCCCTGGCCGTCACGGCCCAAACCTCCGCCTCCGGCGCCGCCGCCGTCCCGGTGCTGAAGGACATCGTCGTCACCCCCAGCCGCAGTGCCGAACCCTTGGCCGACGCCATCGGCGACGTCACCGTCATCGGGCCGAAGCAACTGTCCGAAGCGCGCGGCGACAGCATGGCTGAGATCATCGGGCGGGCGCCGGGAGTGCAATTTGCGACCAACGGCGGGCCGCAGACTGTGACCAGCCTGTTCACCCGCGGCACGAATTCCGCCCACACGCTGGTATTGATCGACGGCATGCGGATCAATGGATCCACCGACGGAGGCGCACAATTTCCCGCCATCGACCCCGCCATGGTCGAACGCGTCGAGATCCTGCGCGGCGCGGCCAGCAGCCTGTATGGTTCGGACGCCATCGGCGGCGTGGTCAATATCATCACGAAAAAAGGCGAACAGGATCGTCCCCTGTCGGCCTGGGCCAACGTCGGCTACGGCACCTATGAAACAGCCAAGTCCAGCCTGGGCCTGTCCGGTGCCAGCGATGGCTGGGATTACAGCTTTTCGACAAGCGCGGCGACCAGCAAAGGGTTTGATGCCCTGCGTCGGCGCAAAGCCAACAACAGCCCCATCGCGGGCTATTACCCGGACAAGGACGGCTATCGCAGTCATGCCGTTTCCGGCACACTCGGCTATCGCTGGGCTGAAGGCCACCGCATCGGCCTGACCGCCTATAACGGATATATGGATGGCGACTATGACAACCAGTTCGTACCCTATCCGAATACCTATGCGATCTCCCGGCAACAGGCCTACGGCCTGAGCAGCACCGATCGCATCACCGACTGGTGGGAAAGCGACCTGCGCTTTGGTTTTACCAAGGACAGCAACGACAATCGCAGCGACTCCTCCAGCGTGTTCAGTTCGCTCAAGCGCCACTACAGCTGGATCAACACCTTCAAGCCACACGCCGATCACAGAATTTCGGTTCTGTTGGAGCGCCAGGAAGAACGCGTCCAGAGCTCGACGACCCGATATGACCAGGAGGCGCGCAATACCAATGCCGCAGCCCTGATCTACAAAGGCCGCATCGACCGCCTGCACACCCAGGCCAGCGTACGCAACGACAATATTTCGGGCTACGGCAATCAGACGACTGGCAGTCTGGGTCTGGATTTTGACCTGACCGATACCTGGCAGATCGGGATCGCAGGCAACACGGGCTTTCATGCCCCGACCTTCAACGATCTGTACTGGCCCTTCGAACTGTACACATGGGGCGGCTTTCCCACCGGTTCCTATTCGGGCAATCCGAACCTGAAGCCGGAAAAATCCAAGAACGTCGAAGCGCATGTCCAATACCAAACGGCTGACACGCTCTTGCGGGCCACGATCTATCAAAACAAGATCAAGAACCTGATCATCTATGATTCCACGGAACCCATCCCCTTCTTTACCGAAGACACGATGCGCAATCTGAATGCAGCGACCATCCGCGGGATCACCCTGACAGCCGAGCATAAGATCGAAAATACGACATTGCGTGCGAGTGCAGATTTCCTGGACCCGCGCAACGACGACCCTCAACAGGCCAAGGGATTTACCCCAGCAGAAGGCTCCACCCTGCCCCGCCGCGCCCGCCAAGTCTTCCACCTGGGTGTCGAACACCGCATCCAGGCGCTCAAACTGGGCGCGGAATACCAGTACACGGGAAATCGCTACGAAGACGCCGCCAACACCAACCGCCTTGGCGGCTTCTCCCTGGTCAACCTGACCGCCGCCTATGACTTCAACAAGTCCCTGGGCGTACAGGTGCGCTGGAACAACATCCTGAACAAGGACTACGTGCTGGTGGACGGCTACAACACGCCGGGTTCCAATGTGTTCGTGAACCTCTCCTGGCGGATGTAAACATGCAGCAGCGGACGGCGGTCGGCTTGGGCGCATGGCGGCGACGCCTGCCGCGTCTGGCCGCCGCTGTCTGCCTGTGTCTGGCGGGGGCCGCCTGGGCGTCCCCGCCCCGCGTCATCACCCTGGCGCCCAACGCCACCGAACTGGTTTACGCCGCCGGGGCCGGCGCCGACATCGTCGGCACGATCCTGCGCAGCGACTATCCGCCCGAAGCGCGCGACATCCCGCGCGTCGGCGACGGCATCCAGTTCAGCGAAGAACTCATCCTGACCCTGCGCCCGACCCTGGTGATCGGATGGCAGCCGTCCGACGGCACACGATCTCTGGCGCAACGCCTGGCCCCGCTGGGCGTGCCCCTGATCTATACCGACCCGAAATCACTGGACGACATCCCCGACCTGATTCGCGACCTGGGCGCACGCCTGGGCACGCAGCGCGCCGCCGAAGACACGGCGCGCGACCTGGAGCGCCGCATCCGCGCCCTGCGACCGGCGCCGCCCCCGCCACAAACCGTCTTCATCGAAATCAGCGCGGATCCGCTGTACACGCTGGGCCGGGATCCCCTGACCAACGATCTGCTGGCACGCTGCGGCGGCATCAATCCCTATGCCGACAGCGCGATCCCCGCGCCGCAGGTCAGTGTGGAGTCGGTGCTGCACCTGAACCCCCACGTGCTGATCCTGTCGCCCTACGGCCGCGACACTCTGGCCGCCCGACAGGCGTGGTGGGCGCAACACGGCCTGGCGGCCGCCCACGCAGACCGCATCTACGCGATCGACGCCGACCAGTTGCACCGCCCGGGCCCGCGCCTGGTCGATGCGGCCGAGACGATCTGCGCGGACTTGCGCGACAGCCGCGCCCGGCCTTGAGGCTGGATAAAGGGGTGTTTTTCCCGACTGATTCATCCTCTTCAAAATGTTAGCATTAGGCCATTTTCTGATCTGTCAATAATACTTACATCACAGGGGCCTACATGCGGGGAGCACTCCTTCGTAGCGGCAAAATCGAAGACTACGACGCTCTCGGCGAAGCCGGCACGGCCGTGCATCGTATGGCTCAGCAACTGCGCGAAGCCGTCCGCCGCCAGGGGCCGGAACTGGTCGGACATCTCGCCATCCCGCAGATCAATCAGGCGGGCGACAGCATCGATTGGTATGCGCCCAAATCGGGGCCCGTCATCCCCTGGTCCTCCTCCACAGAAGACGAACGCATTCCGGCACGCGCCCAGATGGAGACCTGGAAAGCCGGGCTGCAAGCCCTCAGCACCCGGCTGCTGAATGCGCACGCCGATACGCCGAACAGCGACACGGCGCTGTTCGCCAAGCTGCTCGGCCGGGTGCCTCATTTCCCGGACGAATCATACGTTTACTTGGTCGATGGGACGCCCGTCGTCACGTTCTGGGGCTTTGATCACGCCGGCGCGGACCGCATGCGCAATCCGCTGCTCTGCCTCTACTCGCCGCCGCCGGCCCCCATCCCTGCCAGTCCCCTCCCGGCTCCGACAATCGCGCCGACAGTCGCCGCCGCCACACTGCCGTGGTGGAAACGCTGGTGGTGGCTGCTGCTGTTGCTTCCCTTGCTGCTCCTGCTGCTGTTCGGGCTGCGCGGCTGCTCGTCCCCCGGACTGCCAGCCTGGCTACCGTTCACGGCCTCGACGCCCGACCTGCGCACCCCGCAGGTCCCTGCAGTGGATGTAGCGCCGCCCCAGGGCACGGGGCCGGCCCTCTCCGGCACGGCGCCCGCACCGGGCACGGGCCTGAATGTCGCGGACGGCACCGTCCTCGTTCCCTCCGTAGATGCGGCCGCGCCCGCCGTGCCGGTCACGGAACCGGACACCGCGCCCGTCCTGCCGGACGCAGGCTCGGCAGACGCAGACTCGGCCCCCGCGCTGCCGGACTCCGAGCCGCCGGTCCCCATCCCTCCTCCCGAGGCAGATCCGGCAGACGCGCCGTCCCAGGACGCCGACGCGGCCTCCTCCACCCCGCCCCAGCTCGACCCCGACGTGCCCCCGCCCGCTCCGGATCAGCCCGGCGCCCTGAACCTGCCGCCGAACCTGGCCAACGGGCCCGCTGACTTTCTGAATGGCCAATGGCGCGCAGGCGCCGGCATCCAGGACGCGCAAACCGGCAAGCCGCTGCGGCTGGAATATCAATTCAAGGACGGCAAAGGCCAGGTCACGGTCACGCGCGGCAACGCCACCTGCCAGGGGCCGGTGTCCGCCGCCATGGAAGGGGGGGCGCTGCAAATCACCCCGAACGGCCAGGCGCAGTGTTCGGACGGCGGCCAGTACGAATTACCCCAGATCCAGTGCAAACCTGGCGCAACGACCTCGGCGAATTGCGCCGGTCACTACCGCGACATGCGCTTCCCGCTGAGCATGCGCCAGGCGGGCGGCTGAGGCCCCCGCCCCCACTCACAGTAGGTTCGACATGTATCCCGAGATTCCGCGCTACGAAAACGAAATCAGCCTGGTGGCCGATACCGGCCTGCAATTCATGGATTTCGCCCTGCTCCTGGATATCCGCAAGGAACCCTCCGGGCAGTTTGCCCGCCTGTCCGACAAGACGCTGACCCGGCTCTTTCATAATGAGGACCGGGACTACCACTTCTACGAGCCCGTCCCCGGCGAGGTCCAGCGAGCCAAGCCGCTGGACGATCTGGACACCTCGATGAAAAGCAGCCTGGCGCTGCTCGAAGGCCTCTGGCTGCCGCTGCCGTTCTTTCGCTTCACGCATCCGGCCCGTTTCGAGGAAGGCCCTTGCAACTGGGCGCGCGCCCGTCTGGTGACGCTGGCCGAACCCGACATTCTGGGCAACACGCACCGCCTGACGCTGGCCTTCGACACACGGCTGATGCCGGCCGCCAAAGGCGCAGCCTATCTGGCGCCCAACGAAGAAGACCTGCGTTCCGGCTCGCTGTTCCGCATCGCCTTCACCTGCCAGGAGATCAGTTGGTTCCTGTCCCAGGACTGGGTCTCGGAATGGCTGCAGGAAACCTACCGTGAACGCATCGGCCGCAAGCCGATGGACGAGATCGAGGCCGACCTCAAGGCGCTCCGGCATCTGGCCCACTATCTGAATTTCCTCAGCTTGATGAGCTGCACGGCGGTGTCCCGTGAAAGCGAAGTCGAACCCAAGGTTGCCATTCCCGACATCAAGGTCGTGGACAAGAAGGGCAGCTACGGCAGCAAACCCATCCCCGTGGACCTGATCCTGGACGTGGGCAATTCCCGCACCTGCGGCATCCTGATCGAGGATCACGCCCAATCCGGTTCCGGCCTGAAACAGAATTACGTGCTGCAACTGCGTGACCTGGGCAGCGCCGATCAGGTCTACAGCGAGGCCTTCCAAAGCTGCGTGGAATTCGCCCAGGCCTCGTTCGGCAAGGATCACCTGTCCGTCAAAAGCGGCCGGCATGACGCCTTCCAATGGCCCACCATTGCACGCGTGGGCGGCGAGGCCGCCCGATTGGCGGCCCGACGCCTGGGCACCGAAGGGTCCACCGGACTGTCCAGCCCGAAACGCTATCTATGGGACGAAAAGGCCTATGACCACGGCTGGCGCTTCAACACCGCCTATGTCGCTTCGGAAAACGAACCGCTGGCCACGGCCGCCCCGTTCTCGACCCTGATCAACGACCTGGGAGACGCCCTCTATACCCTGGATGAAGACGAGCGCATGCCGGTGTTCTCGCCGAAATACTCGCGCAGCTCGCTCATGACCTTCATGCTGGCCGAGGTCCTGACCCAGGCGCTGTCGCAGATCAACAGCCCGGGACAACGGTCGCGCCAGGGGCACGCCCGCACCCCGCGCAACCTGCGCAAGATCATCCTCACCGTTCCGCCGGGCATGCCGCAAGCGGAACGCAGCCTGTTCCAGAACCGCGTCGAACAGGCCCGCAATCTGGTCTGGGCCTCGCTGGGCTGGATCGACGGCGAACAGGCGCCCGAAGACACCCAGACCGAGGACGACATCAAAGTCCCGGACATCGTCATCAAATGGGATGAGGCGTCCTGCGGGCAACTGGTCTATCTGTATACCGAGATCTGCGAAAACTACGCCGGCCACCCCGAAGAATTCTTCGCCGACCTGGCGCAGGCCGACAAACCCCGGCGCGACCGTATCACGATCGGCACCATCGACATCGGCGGCGGCACGACCGACCTCGTCATCACCGACTACAGCCTGAACGGCGGCCAAGGATCCGGCAGCAACGTCTTCATCGTCCCCGAACAGCGTTTCCGGGATGGGTTCAAGGTCGCCGGCGACGACATCCTGCTGGATGCCATCCAGATGTTCATCCTGCCCAACCTGGAACAGGCGCTGCGCCAGGCCGGCATCGCAGAACCGGAACCGCTGCTTTCCAAGCTCTGCGGCAGCGACAGCATCAGCGTGCAGGACGGTGTGCTGCGGCAGCAGTTGAACCTGCAAGTCTTCACGCCCCTGGCCCTGCGCCTGCTGAAAGACTACGAGCACTACGACCCTGAAATGCCGCCCCCGGCCCAGACACTGAGCTATCGGGAATGGCTCGGCGACCAGGCCATCAGCACGTCCGTGCGGGATTTCGTCAACACCGAAGTCTCGCGGGCCTGCGGCCGCGCAGGGGCCTTCGAACTGAACGAGGTCCCGCTGTCCATGGACCTCGGCGCGGTGCATGCGGCCTTCTTCAGCGAGACCTTCAACCTGTGCAAGACCCTGACGGCCCTGTGCGAGGTGGTGCATGCCTACCGCTGCGACATCCTGCTGCTGACGGGCCGCCCCTCGAACCTGCCGGGTGTTCCGCTGTTCGTGCGCAAACTGCTGCCGCTGCCCCCCAGCCGCATTCTGCCGATGCGCCACTATCGCAGCGGCAGCTGGTTCCCGTTCCACGTCAATGGCCGGATCCAGGACCCGAAGGCCACCGCATCCGTGGGGGCCATGCTGTGCTGGCTGTGCGAAAACTCGCGCCTGCCGAACTTCTATTTTCAGACGGCCGAGCTGCGGCCCTACTCGACCCTGCGGCATCTGGGCATCATCGACAGCAACAACATCATCAAGGATGCCGACCTGGCCTACACCGACATTCCGGTGGACGCCGAGAGCAACTGCATCCAGTTGCCGGAAGACTCCGAGAGCGGCCCCGCCATCGAAATGCGCGGCGACATCCGCCTGGGGTTCCGTCAACTGGCGCTGCAGCGCTGGGCTGCCGCGCCGCTCTACAACCTGCAATACACGGACAGGGGCCGCAAGGCGTACGCCGATTCGCACCAATCTCTGGTGCTGCGCGTGACGCTCAAGGCCAGGCCGCAGGCGAAAAAACAGGCGGCCGCCGGGCTGATCAGCGATCGCCTGGAGATCGCCAGCGCCACCTCCCAGGACGGCGAGGACATGAAGCGGCTCATCACGCTGGAATTGAACACCATGCTGGGCGCCGGACTGGGCGACAGCAAGTATTGGCTGGATAGCGGGAGCGTCAAACGGACATGAAACAAGTGACAGACCGACAACACCAGATTCGTGATCAATGGACGGCCGTCTACGAAGGCGCCGGCCAGGCGCTGGGCTGGATCGCGAACACCCGCAGCAAGAGCACCCCGCGCCTGGACAGCGAGGCCGACAGCCTGAACCTGCGCCTGCGCCAGGCACGCAACCAGGCACGCACCCTGCAGCGCGTGGCCACCCGCCCCATGACCGTGGGTTTCTTCGGCCTGTCGCAGGCCGGCAAGTCCTATCTGATCTCGGCCCTGGCGGCCGGCGTCGACGGCCAGTTGATCACCAACTACGGCGGGCAGGAAATCGACTTCATCGCCCACGTCAACCCGCCCGGCGGCGGCAAGGAAGCCACCGGCCTGGTGACGCGCTTCAGCCCGACCGCCCAGGCGGGTCCGGCCGACTTCCCGATCGAGCTGCAACTGTTCCGTGAAATCGAGCTGGCGAAGCTGTTCACCAACACCTATTTCAACGATTTCGACCAGACCCGGGTCGACTACCGCCTCGACGAAGACCGGATCCGTACCCTGCTGGCCCGCTTCGAAGGCAGGGACGCCCAGGCGCCCGCCTCCAGCAATGGCGTGGACGCCGACAACGTCGTCGAACTCTACGACTACGTCCGCAACAACTACCGTAATCAGGTGGCTGCGCTGGAGACCAGTTACTGGCCTCAAGTCATGCGCCTGGCCCCCGTCCTGAACAGCGACGAGCGCGCCGCCCTGTTTTCCATCCTCTGGGGGGAACAGGATGCGCTGACCCAGGCGTACCGGGCCCTGGCCCAGGCCCTGAATGCGCTGGGCCATGCCGAACGCGCCTACGCACCGCTGTCGGCGCTGGTCCAGCCGGACGGACAGGGCGGGTATCGCCAGGACGGCAGCATCATGAACGTCGACACCCTGGAACGCCTGGGGACCGCGCGCGACACCCCCATGCAGGTCCGCCCTGTGGCGCTGTCGGCCTCCGGCGAGGCCACGCTGGGCAACCCCGTCTCGATCTCGACGGCCCAATTGACCGCCCTGACCGCCGAACTGACCTTTCCGCTGATCCAGGCCCCGGCCCGGGCAGCCGCCCAGGCCGTCGATCTGCTGGACTTCCCGGGCTATCGCGGCCGGCTGAAGATCACGGACATGGCCGCGGCCGGCCAGGACGGCAGCAATCCGATTTCCCAGTTGATCCTGCGCAGCAAAGTCTCCTACCTGTTCGAACGCTATACCGACGACCAGGAAATGAACGGTCTGGTCCTGTGCACCAGCGGCATCAAGCAAAGCGACGTCAACGACGTCGGCCCGGTGCTGACGCGCTGGATCGAAAAAACGCAGGGCCTGGATGCCGCAGAGCGCAGCCGGCGCGTACCCGGCCTGATGTGGGCGATCACGATGATGGACCGCCGCCTGGAAGACGTGGTCAAGCTGCCCGCCAATGCGCTGCCCGAAAGCTGGAGCGGCCTGATCCAGATGTGCATGACCGAGCGCTTCAAGCAGTTCGACTGGCTGCATCAGTGGACGCCGGACACGCCGTTCAACAATACCTTCCTGCTGCGCAAACCGGGCATGGAAGCGTCCTTCCTGGAAGAAGACGCGAACCACCGCGAAACCGGCATCCGGACCGGGTTCGAAGACCGCCTGGACACCGCGGCGGCCGCCTACCGGGACAATGCCGCCATCCAGCGCCACATCGGTGCGCCCGTCGACACCTGGAACGCCTTGATGGCCCTGAACGACGGCGGCCTGAGCCGCCTGGGCGATCACCTGGAAAAAATCGCGCCGCTGGATTTCAAGCTGGAACGGCTCGAAGAACAACTGCACAGCGTGCTGGATGAACTGGTCACCAAAAAGCTGGGCTCCTGGCTGCACCAGGGCGGCGCCGGCGCCGGCGACCAGAAACGCCTGAAGGCGGAAGCCCTGGTGACCGAGCTCGCACCGAAGACTCCGGTCCTGTCCGAGCTTCTGCATGCCCTGCAGCCCGACCAGCAAGCCCTGCGCGAAATCTATCTGAACGGCGCCACGGAGGACGACACCGCGTCCGAGCAGGAAGACGGCGCCGACACTTCAAGCGCCGCAGCTGGGCAGCCCGCCGGCGGCAGCCCGGGCCTGAGCAGCCCGTTTGCCGCCCCGGCGGCCGGGCTGTCTTCGCCGTTTGCAGCCAAACCGGCAGGGCTGGCCTCGCCCTTCGCCGCGTCCGCGACGGCAGCGCCCGCCCAAGCGGTGGAACGCCAAAGCCTGGATCACCAATACGCGCGCCTGGTCTTCAAGTCCTGGATCAGCCATCTGCGCCAATTCCCGCAACGCAGCGTCCAACTGCATCTGCTGGGCTTGCCCAAGACTCTGGTCGACGATCTGGTCGACGAGATCATCACCGCAGCCAGCCGCCTGCACCTGGAAGACACGCTGAAAACCGTCTTTCTGCAACGCGCCCAAAGCGGCACGCGACGCGATCAACTGGCGGCCCGCCGCGCCCTGGCCGCCAGCCTGCTGCTGGGCGACTTCCTGGCCGACCTGGGCAGCGCCAGCCTGCCGGAAGACCGCCAGCCGGAAAACCTGTGGGCGCAAGGCCAAAAAGCCTTCACCCCCGTCCCCGAAATCCCGTCCGGACACTTGCCCAGCCTGCCGCCGCAGGCACTGGACCAGGCGCTCGCCTTCGCGCAGCGCTGGTTGTCCGCACTGTATGCCGCCATCATCGAAAACGCGGGGCACAGCGCCGGCAGCGAGATCAGCGTGGTGCAAAACACCGCCCTGATCCAGGTCATCGGCACCTTCCCCGCCGCAGGAGTCTCGCATGCTGCTTAACCTGGACCCGACCGAACGCAACCTGCCGGGAGAAGCCCTGCTCAGCATCCGCAAATGGGGCGGCGCGGACACGAACCTGCAGCTCACCATCCAGCGCAACCAGGATCAGTATTACCTGCAGGCCGACGGCTCCTGGAACTCGCCGCCCTACGGGTTCATCATCGACCGACTGGAGACGCACGGGGACCAACAGTCCGTCGCCGTGGGTCCCCAGGTCGTGGATCCCTTGCTGGCCGTCAACAATGCCACCTTCATGATCCAGATGCAGGACGCCGACGGCCACAAAGAAGCCTCCGTCCTGCGCTGCGCCCGCACGCTGCTGGGCTCGTCGGCCAGCGGCGAAACCGTGTCCCCCTATGCCTTCGGCCGTCTGCAGGCGCCGCCGGCGCCCGTCGCCCCCGAGCCGCCGCCTGCGCCGGAACCGGAACCCGCTCCGGAACCCGTGCCCATCCCGGAGACCCCCGTCACACCGCCCGCCAAGCCGCGCAGCCCGCTGATCCTGATCGTGCTGCTCATCCTGCTGGCCCTGATTGCCGCAGGCGCGTACTGGTGGTGGTCCCAGCGCAGCCCGGCGCCGGCCGATCCGGCTCCGGTCACGGAACCGGCGGCGGAGCCCGCGGCGGAACCGGCCGCCGGCCCGGCGGCCGCAGCGCCGGCCGCCCCCTGCGATCTGACCGGCTTCCAGGCGCAAAACGAGCTGGCTTTTGTCAAGGCCTGCGCCACCTCGAACACCGGCACCGACGCCTTGCTGGAAACCATTGCGCAAGCCAAGGCGGCCGGCTATTGCGGCGTGGCCCAACGCCTGTATGCCAATCGCGGCCAGGCCGGCGACAGCCGCATCGCCCTGGCTTACGCCCGCGAATACGATCCGAAATTCCACCAGGCCAATGCCTGCTTCAAGGAAGCCGACCCCGCCATCGCCGTCTACTGGTACGAGGCGGTGCTGGACAAGGACCCAGATAACGCACTGGCCAAGGAGCGCCTGCAGGAGTTGCCGAAATGAAACGCGCATGGACGGCCCGCGCCGGGCTGATGCTGGCCCTGGGGCTCTGCTGCGGCCTGGCCCAGGCCGCCGACAAGCCCTTGTTGCAAGAGGGCAAGAAATCCCTCTATCAACGCGTGCTGACCACGCCGGGCTGCCAGCTCGTCCAGGCGCCCGGCACGGCCCAGGGCGCGGCCCAGCCGGCCTTCAGCCGGTTCTACGTCTATGAACGACAGCAGGCGCAGCAGCAAGACTGGCTGCGGGTCGGGCCGGACACCTTCGGCAAGACCGCGGGCTGGGTGAAAGCGGACTGCACGGTCGACTGGAAAATGCAGTTGACCCTGGCCTTCACCAACCCCGCCAATCGCGACCGCCTGCTGTTCTTCAAGGACCGGGACACGCTGGAACACGTGCTGGACGCGCCTGACCCGGTGGTCGAGGTCGCCCCCTTGCGCAGCAAGCTCAAGAACCAGCAGTCCACGGACAAGGTCCTGGCGCAGGAACCCGAGACCTTTATCGATCTGCAAAAACAGTTCTATCTGCTGCCCATCCTGGACAGCGACGAATTCATGACGGAAGAAGGTTTCCGCATGCGTTTGCTGAACGTCGCCTCGGTCAGTGCGACTCCGCCGGCCGCGACGCCGGCGCAGGCCGACCCGGCGGATACGGCCCGCCGCATGAAGGAATTCTCGGCCGCCGTCGTCTTCGTGATCGACTCGACCATTTCGATGGACCCCTACATCGAGCGCACTCGGGAAGCCGTGCGCAAGGTCTATCAAACGATCGAAGCCGAACAACTGGGCCAGCAAGTCAAGTTCGGCCTGGTCGCCTTCCGCTCCAGCGTCAAAGCCGTACCGGGCCTGCAATACGTCACGCAGATGTACGCCGACCCCAATACCGTCAAGGACAGCCAGGACTTCCTGGCCAAGGTCGCCAACCTGAAACAGGCGTCGGTGTCCAGCAAGCTCTATGCCGAAGACGCCTACGCCGGTGTCATGCAGGCCATCGACAGCATCGATTGGCACAATTTCGGGGCGCGCTACATCGTGCTGATCACCGACGCCAGCGCCATCGAGGGCGGCAACGCCCTCTCGTCCACCGGACTGGATGCCGGCCAGGTGCGGCTCGAAGCCACCCGTCCGGGCGTGGCCATCTACACCTTGCACCTGAAATCCGACGCCGGGAAAAAGGACCACGCCCGCGCCGAAGCCCAGTACCGCGACCTGTCGACCTACGCCGGCACCAACACCACGCTGTACTACCCGGTCAACGCCGGCGACGTGAATGAATTCGGCGCCAAGGTCGATGCCCTGGCCGCCGCCATCACGGCCCAGGTCAAGGCGGCCTACAGCGGCGAAGACGCCATCGGCAGCGCCTCCAACGCCCAGGATGACAAGTCCGCCGAGCCCCAGGACCCCATGCTGCAGGACAGCGCCCTGATCGGGCATGCCATGCGCCTGGCCTACCTGGGTTCCAAGACCGGTGCGGCTGCGCCGCCCGTCTTCCGGGCCTGGATCGCGGACCGCGACCTGATCAAGCAGGACATCGCCACGACCGACGTGCGCATCCTGCTGACCAAGGCGCAACTGAGCGATCTCAGTGACGTGCTGCGGCAGGTCCTGCAAGCCGCCAACGAGGGGCTGATCTCGCCCGCCGACATGTTCGCCCGTCTGCGCTCGGTGGCGGCCACGATGGGGGCCGACCCCAACCAGCTCAAGCAGGACACCAGCACCACGCTGCAGGGCCTGGGCATCATGGACGAATACCTGGAAGGCCTGCCCTATCGCAGCGACGTGCTGAACCTGGACGAAGACACCTGGAAGAACTGGGACGCCCTGACCCAGGAAAAATTCATCCGCACGCTGGACGCCAAACTGCGGCTGTACCGGCGCTACAACGAGGACGTGGACCGTTGGGTGTCCCTGGCCGAAGGCAGTGATGCGCGGGACTACGTCTATCCCGTCCCGCTGGAGGCCATGCCCTGATGCCTCTGCTGGAGATCGAGGGCTTGCACGTCCAGCGCGGCGAGGGCGCCGGCGCCTATCGGGTCGAACTGCCCCGCCTCAGCCTGGAAGCCGGAGAGGCCGTCGCCATCACCGGCGAGAGCGGCTGCGGCAAAAGCACGCTGCTCGAAAGCATCGGCCTGCTGCTGGCCCCGACGCAACTCCAGCGCTACCAGTTGGGTGCGGCCGGTCCGATCCAGCCCCTGCTGGCGCAGCGCGACGAACACCGGCTGGCGGCGATCCGCGCCCGCCACCTGGGCTTCGTGCTGCAGAGCGGCGGCCTGCTGCCTTATCTGTCGGTCAGGGACAACATCGCCCTGCCGCGACGGCTGACGGGCCAGCCGAACCCCAGCCCGCAGGAACTGCAGGCGATCGAGACCCTGGGCCTGTCGGACCGGCTGGATGCCAAGCCGCAGGCCCTGTCGATCGGTGAAAGACAGCGCGCGGCCTTTGTGCGCGCGATTGCCCATGGCCCCAGCCTGCTCCTGGCCGACGAACCGACGGCCGCCCTGGACCCGGGCCGCGCCCGGGATCTGTTCCAGTTGATGCTGGAACTCGTCCGTGGCCTGAAGATCGCCGCGCTGATCGTGTCCCATGACTGGCAGCTCGTGGACCGGTTCGGACTGCGGCGGCTGCAGGCCCGGCCGGGGGAAACGCCACAGGCCGCGACCCGGTTCATGGAAGCCGCCCACGACACCACCCCGGAAACCCTCCGGGCAGCCGGACAGGCATCCGCACTGGAATCCGTACAGCCATGAACCGATGCCGGCTCGTCACGGGTCTGGCCTGGCATGACCTGCGCCACGACCACAAACTCTCCCTGTATCTGATCGCCTCCCTGGTCGCGGTCATCGCTCCGCTGCTGCTGCTGTTCGGACTCAAGCACGGGGTGGTCAGCCAGATGCAGGCCGCCTTGCTGCGCGACCCGGTCAATCTCGAAATCCGCATGCTGGGCAATGGCAATCTGTCGCCCGGCTGGCTGGCCTCGGTCGCGCAGCGCCCCGACGTCGGCTTCACCGTGGGACAGACGCGCTCCCTGAGCGCCGTGGCCGACCTCATCAAGGACCGCAGCCATTTTGCGGCGGACGTCGAAATCCTGCCCACGGCGGCCGGCGACCCGCTGCTGCCGCATGCGGCCCCGGGCCCCGCCGACGACGAGATCGTCCTGAGCGACAAGCTGGCCGCCCAATTGCAGGCCCGCCCCGGGGACACGCTGCAACTGCGTGTCCAGCGCAAGCGTCAGGACACGCGCGAACAGGGCGGCATGCGCGTCCGCGTCGCCGCCATCCTGGACCCCGCCTTCAGCCGACGGCCCCTGATGCTGGTGTCCATGCCGCTGCAGATCGCGCTGGAGCGTTTCTTCGATGGCTATCAGGAACCCTTGCTGGGCATGCATGCCGGCGAGCCCGGCCCCGCCCAGGAAATCGGATTCGCCCGGGCCCGCCTCTATGCCCGGGACATGGACAGCGTCGCCCCGCTGGAGGCCTGGCTGAACGCCCAGCGGATCGAAACCACCAGCCGGCTGCACGAAATCAACAACATCAAGGCCATCAATCAGGTCCTCAGTCTCATCTTCAGCGTGATCGCCCTGACGGCCGTGGCCGGCTGCCTGGCGTCGCTGACGGGCGCCTTCATCGCCAACATCGATCGCAAACGCAAAGACCTGGCCGTGCTGCGCCTGCTGGGCTTCCAGAAACGCGCCATCGCCGGATTCGTCCTGACCCAAGCCTGGAGCCTGACCACGCTGGCTTTCCTGTGCGGCCTGATCGTCTACGCCCTGGGCAGCCTGGCCTTCGATGCCCTGCTGGGCCAGTCCCAGGCCACGGACGGTTTTGCCTGCCGGATCACCCCGACACACATCCTGACCGGGCTGGGCCTGACCTGGCTGGTCGCCCTGGCCGCCTCGCTGCTCGGCGCGCTCCGCGCCCTGCGTGTCCAACCTGCGGAGAGCCTGCGTGAACTCTAAATCAAGCCTGGCGGCAGGATTGCTGCTGCCCCTGCTGTCCTTGCTATGCGCCGCCGGCCAGGCGGAACCCTGGCCCGAACGGGAGTACAACCCGAAGCCGCTGGCCGACGACGTCATCCTGCCCATGCCGTGCGAGGGGTCCATGGTCTTTCGCAAGATCACCGTCCCGTTCGCCGACCCGCTGAAAGACTATCCGATCGAGGTGGGCCAGGAAAACGAGGAATGGGGCTACCTCGAACAGTCCCGTCCGGCCTTCATCGCCGGCAGTTTCACCGAGGCGGGCAAATCGGCCAGGCAGCGCTACTACCTGATGGCCAAATACGAGCTCACCCAGCTCCAATATCAGGCCCTGACGCAGGACAAGGGCTGCCCCAAGCCCGCCAAAGAACTGCGCACCGCGCAGTCCGACATCGGCTGGTTCCAGGCGGTCGCGCTCAGCAACCGCTACAACCTGTGGCTGCAAGAACATGCCTTGAAAAACATCCCGCACGAAGACGGCGCGCCGGGTTTCGTACGACTGCCCACGGAAATCGAATGGGAATTCGCCGCGCGGGGCGGCCAGAAGGTCACGCCGGCCGAATTCCGGCAAACCCTGTACCCGATGGAAAAGGACGATTTGCACGCCTACGAATGGTACAACGACAACAAATCGGCCAACGGCAAGATGCAGCCTGTCGGCCTGCGCAAGCCCAACCCGCTCGGCCTGCATGACATGCTGGGCAATGCGGCGGAAATGATGTTCGAGCCCTTCCAGCTCAACAAGCTCAATCGCCTGCACGGCCAGGCGGGCGGGTTCATCGTCCGAGGCGACAGCTACCTGACGGCCCGGAAAGACTTCCGCACCGCCGCCCGCGCGGAACACCCCTATTACGGCAAGGACGGTCGGGGCGAATATCACGACAAGGCCATCGGCATGCGCCTGGTCATGGTGGCGCCGGCCCTGACGTCCCGCGAGCGGATCGCCGCCATCGACAAAAGCTGGAAAGCTCTGGGAACGGACCAGGGCGGCAAGGATGCCGGCAAACCCGATGCCGTCAAGAACCTGACCGCCTTGACCCAGACCGTCGAAGACAAGGCCCTGAAGCAGAAACTGCAGACGCTGGAACAGCAGTTGCGCGCCAGCAACCAGGAAAACGAGAACGCGCGGGACGAAGCGATCCGGTCGAATCTGAGCCTGGGGGCCTTTCTGTGCACCAAGCTCAAGGACGACGGCCTGTTCGTGGATCTGCTGCAGAAGAACTACGAGATCAACTGCGCGCAAGACGCCGCAGACGACGACAACGCCAAAGTCTGTCAGGCCCGCAAGACGCAACTGGACGATCAGCAGGGGCGTTTGCAGAAGCTGGGGAACTACTACGCCAGCACCATGGCGAGCGCGCGCCGGATCTATAGCCTGCAGCAAGTCGAAAAACAGGTGCCCGTGCAGGAACAGATGCTCCAGGAAGACCCGCGCGTCCAGGGCCTGGTGCCGTATCTGCGCGCGTACTGGAAGCACGCGCAAAGCTATTTGAAAACAGAAAAACGCGACAACGACCGCTGGTTTGCGGACTGCAAGTCGATCCAGCCCGGCTCCTGAGCCCATACACGGCCAGCAGCACATTCATCATTTCATTGAGGGGAAACACCATGAACACCTGTTCGTCCACCGCATACTTCAATCGCTGGCTCTCGGGCCTCCTGATCGCGACGATGCTCGTCCTGAGCGGCTGCGCCAGCACCGGCAGCTCGCTGCTGAGCAAGGGCCCTGCGGCCGACCCGCGCCTGACGACGGGCGACGATGCGCAATTCTTCAGCAAGTCCGGCTTCCAGGCGTGCGCCGCCGCTGCAACGGTCGGCGTACTGGCCTGCATGATCTCGAATTCCAACAATAAAGCCACCTGCGCGATCGTCGCCGGGATCGCCGCATGCGGCGTCGCCATGGGCGCCAACTATTACCTGGACCAGCGCCGCAGCCAGTACGCCAACACGGGCGAACGCCTGGACGTCATGACCAGCGACGTCCAGGCCGACACCCAGAAAGTCATCGCGCGCACCGATACCGCCATGCAGGTCATCACCGAAAACAAAACCACCTTGTCCAAGATCCAGAAGGACATGAAGGCCCAGCAACTGGATCAGGAAAAAGCCAGGCAGGACCTGGCGCAGATCGACAAGAACATCGAAGTGATGAGCAAGGACGTCGACAATATGAAAAACAAGGTCGCGCAATACGAAGAAGTGGCTCAGGCCGAAAAAGCCAGCGGCAACGCCAAGCAGGTCAAGGGCGTTGACAGCGAAATCGCGAAAATGAAGAAACGGGTCGCCTTGCTGGAAACCGAGGTGGACGATCTCTACACGCAGCGCAGCGCCATCACCTTGGGGTAATCACGTCATGACCGTCCAACGATCCCTGATGATCCTGGCGCTGGCGGCCGGCCTGGCCGGCTGCGCCACGACGCCCGGCGAATGCGACCCGACGAACCGCGACGCGGGATTCCTAACGAAGCTCAGTTGCGATACGTCGGGGGCCTACCGCGCCGGCATCGACCAGAAGGAACAGGCGCTGGTCTCGGCCCAGGAAGAAAACCAGATGTTCCGCCAGGTCTACGAGGACATCGCCCAGCGCCAAGCCGCCAGCCAGCAGAAACTGTCCGAGCAGAAAAAGAAACAGGCGGCGCTGAATGCCTCCATGGGGCGCCTGCTCAAGCAACTGCAGGCCAGGCATGCCGATGACGCCCGGGTGCAAAACGAACTCAAGGATCTGCAGCAGGCGCTGAAGCAATCCCAGCAGTCCGGCACCAACGGCGGCAATGCAGCCGCCGTCGCCGCCAAACAGAAAGAGCTCGCGGCCCTGCAGCAGAAAGTCGCCACCCTGCAGAAAAGCCTGGGTTACCAGTAGCCCGTCGCCCGTAACCCGTAGCGGAGCCTTGCATGCAACGCGTGAGCCGTGACACGACCCCCGACCTGCCGATTGCCGAACACCAGCCGGCCATCGATCTCCTGCACCGGCTGCTGCCCCCCCATGAAAGCCGGCTGTTCGCCCTGCCCCGCGCAGGCGCGGACGGCCTGCGCGAATGGTGGACCCCCCTGGAAGGACAGCCGCAGCCTTACAGCAGTCTGGACGAAAAGTCGCAAGCCGCCTTGCTGGAGAAATACCAGGGCACGCTGAGAGACCTGCACACACTGGGCGACACTGCGCGTCAGCAAGGCCGGACGGACGAAGCGGGCCTGCTGGAAAATCTGCCCCGCACGCCGGACACCCGCCACCTGTACTCGCTCAACGGCACGCCGCTGATCACCCACTGGCATGCCGGATTGTCCGGGCTGCCGCCCCTCGTCGTCCCGCCGGCCGCCCCGGCCGCCGCCGCGGCACTGGCCGGTCCGCCCGCCCGGCGCTGGTGGCCCTGGCTGCTGGCGCTGCTGGCCTTGCTGGCGCTCCTGCTGGCCGCCTGGTGGTGGTGGACGCACCGCACACTCCCGGTCGCCGAGCCGCTCGATCCGCCGGCAGCCGCCCCCGTCGCACCGCCCCCGCCCGAACCGGTCGTCCCTCCGGCCCCCGAACCCGTCGCGCCGGTCGCCCCCGAGCCGGTGGCGCCTGAACCCGTCGCCCCTCAACCGGTCGCGCCCGAACCGCCGCCCCCGCCCGCTCCCAAACCGGCGCCCCCGAAACCGGCCCGGCCGGCGCCGGCCGGGCTGGTCTGCACGCCGCGGCCGGCGGATCAGCTGCCTCCCGAGCTGGTCGTCGTGTTCGACACGTCCGACTCCATGAACCTGAACATCACCACCAAGCCGGAAGACGAGGACTGGGTCTTCGGCCTGACCGACGCTCAGCGAAGCCGGCTGTCGGCGCAGGAGAAGGCGCGTATCCTGAACATGCTCAGGGCCCCCTCCCGCGAGGCCATCGCCAAGCAATCCCTGATCAATCTCGTCCAGCAACTGCCCAAGAGCCAGAGCATCAGCCTGGTGACCTTCAACAGTTGCCCGGCCACCCCCCGTCACGGTCCCTTTCCGGGCTCGCAACACGCCAAGCTCATCAATCTCATCCAGGGGCTGAAAAGCGAAGGCGGCACCCCGCTGGCCAAGAGCATCGAGGCCGCCGCCGCCATGGTCGACGGCAAAAACCGGGACGCCATCATCGTGGTCTTCCTGGACGGGGAAGACGGCTGCGGCGGCAACCAATGCGCCTCCGCCGCGCGCATTGCCAAGGCCAAGCCCAGGCTGAAATTCAATGTCGTCGATATCTCGGGACGCGGGCTGTCCGACTGCATCGCCAAATCGACGGGCGGCCGGGTCTACAGCAGCCAGAACACGGCCCGCATCGCCGAAGCCCTCAAGCAGTCCGTGTGGGAAGTCTCGGAAGGCGTGACCTGCAAATGAAACGGGCCGGCCGGGTCATCCCTGGCCGGCCCGCCGGATGCGCCGGTTGGAATCCCGCTACAGCCGCGCCTGGATCGCCTTGAAGCGTTGCACGTTCGTGGCGTCCGACGCGGCGGCGAACGTCACCAGCAGCGGCTCCAGCCTGGCGATCCGGTCCTTCGGGTCGGGGTGGGTTGCGAACAGCAACTGGAAACCGTCATCGCCCCGGGTATGCGCCGCATACAGATGCAACACGCTCATCAGGCCCGTGGGCTCGTAGCCGGCACGCGCCGCATAGAGCATCCCCAGACGATCCGCCTCGTACTCATCGGATTTGTCCAGCCCCTTGGCATAGAGATTGCGCACCAGATTGGCGGCCGCCTCGTCCAGGCGTTTGTCGCCGGTCCCGGCCTGCACGGCGCCGGCCATGATCTTGGAAAACCCGCCCGCCTTGATCGCCGCCAGATAATGGCCCTGGGTCACGTGGGCGATCTCGTGGCTGAGCACACCCGCCAGCTCGGCCTCGGACCCGAGCTTCTTGAACAGGCCCTTGGTAATGAACACATAGCCGCCCGGCGTCGCATAGGCGTTCACCGCCTCGCTATCGATGATGCCGAAGCGCCACGTCTTGATCATGGGCCGCCCCCGGCCATCGGTCGGCTGGGCGGTCTGCTGCACGACCCAGACGCCCACCTGATTGACGTAGCGCTGGGCGGCGGGGTTGCGCACCAGCGGCCGGGCGCCCAACAGCACAGAGGCGAAATCGGCGCCCAGCCGCTGCTGTTCTTCCGGTGTGTATTCCCGGAACAGATCGGTCGCACCGGCCACGGCGCTCTGCATCCCTGCGGTGACGCCGGCGCCGGCGCCGGCGGAGCCCGCCGCCGTGCTCAGCAACTGGTTGAACCCGCCGCCTTCGAGCGTCTTGCAGCCCGACACGAGCATCACGGCGCACAACGCCGCAAACACCGATTTTCGAAAGACACAGATCATGGTTTTGCCCCGCTGGTGTAGTCGAAGTCACGCGCCTGGAGATGGCCTTGCTGCGCAAAGGACCGTGCCTGCGCCGACGTCACCGCATAGCGATCCAGCCCTTGCACTTCTGCGGGCGCCGGCTGCGCCTGGGCCAGTTCTTCTTCGCTCAGGCCACGGGTGCCGGTCGTGGCCGTCGGGCTGTTGCTGGCGGCCGTGAACAGGGCGCCTAGAAATCCCAGTCCGCCGCCCGATTTGCCGGCGCCCTGCTTGCCTTGATCGACCGTCCGCAGATGCGCCAGCCGCACCCAGCCGGTCTGGTCGCCGGCCTGCGCCTTCAGCCAGCCGCCTTGCTGTTCCACGGCATCCAGCAGCGCGCCTTTTTGCAGGTGCTGAAGCGTCTTGGCGTTCAGGGCGGGCGCCGCCCGCAAATCGGTCTCGACCGCCACGGTATGCGTGGCCGCCTGGGCGACGGCCGTGAAACCCAGCAGCAGGCCGGCCAGGACCGCGCGGTGCACGCCCTGCATGCGTCTCGTCATCCATCCAAACATGAGGACTCCTTGAAAAGGTCCATCAACCCTCGGAACCGGTCCGGGGGACCGGCTCGAACAAATGCACTTCCTGCTCTCTGCCCCTGATCTTGAAGCAGCCATGATCGGTGAACTCGAAATCCGCCGCGCACTGCCGGCGGGTCGCCTCCGAGACCAGGATGCGGGCAACCCCTTTAGTGGTCCCTTCGATCCGGCTAGCCAGATTGACGGTATCCCCGATGGCCGTGTAATCGAGCCGCTGCCGCATCCCCAGAAACCCGACGACGGCAGGCCCCGTATGGATGCCGATGCCGATCTCGAGCGCAATCTCCACCCCCTCGCCCTTCAACTGCGCGACAAAGCCCCGCAGCGCCTGGAGCATGTCCAGGGCGGCGGCGACCGCCAGCCCGGCATGATTCGCCTGGGGGATCGGAGCCCCCCAGAACGCCATGATGCCGTCGCCCATGAATTTATCCAGCGTGCCCTGATGCCGGAAAATCGCCCCCACCTGGGTCTCGAAGTACCGGTTCAGCAAGGCCACGACGTCTTCCGGCGCCCGGTATTCGGACAAGTGCGTGAATCCCCGGATATCGGAAAACAGGACGGTCACCTCTCGTTCGACGGTGTCGCTGGCGGCCACCCCCTGATGCGAGGCCACCAGGTGATCGACGACACGGGCATCGACAAAGCGCGCGAACATCGCCTGCACGCGATGCCGATGGGCCAGTTCGAGACGCGCCGACAGCAGCCCGAACGCCAGCAAGGCCAGCGCCGTCATGGCCAGCACGGAAAGCGGCATCCAGTACCAGTTGGTGCGCAGGGCGCCGGCCGCCACGGCCAGCAAGAGCAGCGCCACGCCCAGAAAGCCCGTCACGATCCACACCGGCGAAACCCGCCGCCAGAACAGGAACGCACAGCCGACGATCAGCCCGGCCGCCAGCCAGGGACTGATCCACCCCGGCGCATCGCGCAGCCAGCTGCGGTCCTGCAGATTGGCCAGCCCGGTCTGCAGCACATACGGCCCCGGCGTCGTGGCGCCCTGAGGCGTGGCCAGGAAATCCAGCAGGCCGCTGGCCGTCGCGCCGATGACGATGATCTTGCCTTCCGGATCGAAAGGCAGGGATGCGCCCTCGGTCTGGCTGGCCAGGTAGACCTGGGCGTACGGGATCCGCTGGAAATCGCGGCCGTACCAATGCAAGCGGAAGGCCGATGTCCGGGGCTGCGGCAGTTGCAGGGCCTCGGCGACCCGGCCCACCATATGCGGAATCCACCAACCCCGGACCTCCCGCCCAAGCTCGATCCGTCGGCCGATGCCATCCGTGTCCGCGACGAAATTGATGTACCCGGTGCGCCACCGCTCCGGCGGCAGCGCCGTGGGCGCATCGATGCCATAGCGGGCGTCGGGGTCGGCCTGCGCCATGCGGCGGATGCCCATGATGGGCGGCGCCAGCGCCAGAGGAGGCGGCTGGCCGGCGTCGGGCATCAGGATCATGGGCACGAATGCCCGCTCGAAATCCATGGCCTGCGCCAGCGCCTCGTCGTTGTACGGTTCGAGGCGGTCAGGCGGCGACAGGATCAGATCCACCACGATCGCCCGAGGGCCCCTGCGGGCCAGCGCGGTGATCAATTCGGCATGGACGGCCCTCGGCCAGGCCCAGGCGCCGGCCAATGCCAGCATCCGGTCGTCGTTCAGCGAACCCTGGTCGATGTCGATCAGCACGATGTCATCGGGAGGCAGTCGATGCCGGGCATCCCAGCGCAGCAGGGCGTCCCCCAACTGGCGATCCAGAGGATCCAGGGCGCGCCACTGGGCGAGCAACAGGAAGGTCAGCGCCAGCAACACCACGGCCAGCCCCGAAAAAAGTGTTTTCCGGCGCCACATGATTCAGGCTGCCTCTCTCCATAAGATATGTTTTCTTACGTTTGACTCAGTTTATACGATAGGGGCATATTTTTTTACAATGTTTTCCGCCATGACGGGTTTTACAAAACGCAGGTCCGCAAATGGATTATCCTTGCAGGAGGCTGCCGTCCCCGGCGGCCGTTTCGCATCTTCGTTCGCCCACGCCACCATGACCGCCCCAGACACCCTCACCATCGCCGACCGCGTCTTCCAGTCCCGCCTGCTGGTCGGCACCGGCAAATACCGCGATTTCGACCAGACCCGCGAGGCCATCGAGGCCAGCGGCACGGAAATCGTCACCGTCGCCATCCGCCGCACCAACATCGGCCAGAATCCGGGGGAACCCAATCTGCTGGATTTCCTGTCGCCGGACCGCTACACCATCCTGCCCAACACGGCCGGCTGCTACACCGCCGACGATGCCGTGCGGACGCTGCGGCTGGCGCGCGAGCTGCTGGACGGCCACAATCTGGTCAAACTCGAAGTCCTGGGCGACGCCGGCAATCTGTTCCCCAACATGCCGGAAACCCTGGCCGCCGCGCGCACGCTGGTGGACGACGGCTTCCAGGTCATGGTGTATTGCAGCGACGATCCGATCCAGTGCCGCATGCTGGAAGACATCGGCGTGTCGGCGGTGATGCCGCTGGCCTCGCTGATCGGCTCGGGCATGGGCATCGTCAACCCCTGGAACCTGCGCCTGATCATCGACCAGTCCCGCGTCCCCGTCCTGGTGGACGCCGGCGTGGGCACGGCCTCGGATGCCGCCATCGCCATGGAACTGGGCTGCGACGCGATCCTGATGAACACCGCCATCGCCGGCGCGCGCGACCCGATCCGGATGGCGCGCGCCATGCGCCTGGGCGTGGAAGCCGGGCGCGAGGCCTACCTGGCCGGCCGCATCAAGCGCAAATACTACGACGCCGATCCCAGCTCGCCGACCGAAGGCCTGCTGCCCTCGACCCGAGCGGCCTGACCCCTCCGCTCTCCCGCTCGCCGGGGCGCGCCGCTCCGGCGTTTTTTTACCGCCGGGCCGTCCCAAGGCCCGCCCCCATTGGATGGGGGCAGCAAGCCGAAGGCGCAGCGTGGGGGCCTTTCTTATCCGCACGGAGCCTGCGATGATCCCCAATACTCTGTCGATTGCCGGCGTGGACCCCTCGGGCGGGGCCGGCATCCTGGCCGACGTCAAGACCATGAGCGCGCTGGGCGCCTACGGCATGGCCGTGATCGCCGCGCTGACCGCGCAGAATACGCAGGCCGTCACCGGCATTGCCCCGGTGCCGCCGGAATTCGTCGCCGCCCAGATCGACACGCTGTTTGCCGACGTGCGCGTGGACGCCGTGAAGATCGGCATGCTGGGCCAGGCCGGCGTGACCCGCATCGTGGCGGACCGGCTGGCGCACTGGAAGCCGGCGCACCTGGTGCTGGACCCCGTGATGGTGGCCAAGAGCGGCGACCACCTGCTGGAACGCCAGGCGGTCGAAGCCCTGCGCGAGGGCCTGATCCCGCTGTCCACCGTCATCACCCCCAACCTGCCGGAGGCCGGCGTGCTGCTGGGCCAGAGCCCGGTCGACAACCTGAAGGACATGCGCCGCGTGGCCGAGCGCCTGCGCCGGCTGCTGGCCGATGACGGCGAGCGCTGGGTCTTCCTGAAGGGCGGCCACCTGCCCGGCGACGACACCATCGACTTGCTGCACGACGGCGACCGGCTGATCGAGCTGCCCGGCCGGCGCATCGCCACGCCCAACACGCACGGCACCGGCTGCACGCTGTCGGCGGCGATGGCCGCCCTGCTGCCGCGCACCCAGGACGTGCCCGAGGCCGCCCGCCACGCCAAGGCCTGGCTGGAACGCGCCATCGCCGCCTCCGGTCAGCTCCAGGTCGGCTCGGGCCACGGGCCGGTGCACCATTTCCACGCCCTGTGGCCGGCCGCGCAATCCTGATCCCGCGCAAACGCGCCGGACGGACCGCTGGCCTATAATCGGACTCGAATCAACTCAGGTATCCCACGCGACATGAACGTCAACGACATCGCCGACGCCGATCGTGCCCGCTTCAACATGGTCGAACAGCAGATCCGCCCCTGGAACGTCCAGGATGAACGGGTGCTGCAGGCCGTCTTCGACATCCCCCGAGAACGCTTCGTCCCGCCGCAGGTGCGCGCCCTGGCCTTCGCGGACACGGAACTGCCGCTGGTGATCGACGGCGTCGACACCCGCGAGACCATGCTGTCCCCCAAGGTCGAGGCCAAGCTGGCCGAAGAACTGCTGCTCCAGCCCACGGACTGCGTGCTGGAAATCGGCACCGGCTCGGGCTACCAGGCCGCTTTGCTGTCGCGGCTGTGCCAGCAGGTCACCAGCATCGAACTCGAAAGCCGCCTGTCGGCCTTCGCCCAGGCCAATCTCGCGCGCAACCAGATCGCCAACGTGACCCTGGAAACGGGCGACGCGCATGCGGGTTGGGGCACGGCCGAATTCGACGCCATCCTGATCACCGGCTCCGTGCCCTCGGTGCCCGACGCGCTGAAATACCAGTTGGCCGTGGGCGGCCGCCTAGTGGCCATCGTCGGCCACAGCCCGATCATGACGGTGTGCCGCATCACGCGCACCAGCGCCGCGAACTTCGACACCGCGTACCTGTTCGACACCTACGTGAAGCCCCTGCGCGGCACGGCGCGCTCGCGCTTCAAGTTCTAAGCATTCCGCCGCGCCGACCCCGTCGGCGCCGCGCTCAATACGGCCTGCCCCGGTCCGCCGGGAGCAGGCCGTATTGCTTCATCTTCTTGTACAGGGTCGGCCGGGAGATGCCCAGCACTTTCGCGGCCTGCGAAACGTTGAAATCACAGTGTCCGACGGCCCTGCCGATGGCCATGCGCTCGACCGCCTCAAGGCTCATGGACGGACCCGCCTCCGGTGCGGTATCAGCGACCGGCGCAGAGCCGTCGAACCAATCGTCCGGAAACGCCTCGATCACGTCGGCTTCGATCAGGCTGATGCCGCGCTCGATCAGGTTCTGCAGTTGCCTGACGTTGCCGGGCCAGTGGTACGACCGCAGTTGCGCCATGGCGTGCGAAGCCAGCGTCACGCCGGGCCGGTTCCACTGCCGGCACAGCCGGGACACCATGCCCTCGGCCAGCAGCGCGATGTCCTCCAGGCGCTGGCGCAGCGGCGGCAAATCAAGGCGCAGGACGTTGAGCCGGTAGTACAGGTCCTCGCGAAAGCGCCGGTCCTCCACGAGATCCAGCAAATTCCGGTTGGACGCGGCAATGATGCGCACGTCGATGTCGGCGCTCGCATCCGCGCCGATCCGGGTCACCTGCCGCTCTTGCAGAACCCGCAGCAGCTTGACCTGGACATCCAGCGGAATCTCCGAAATTTCATCCAGGAAGATCGTGCCTCCGGTCGCCAGCTCGAAGCGGCCCGGCCGCCCCGCCTTGTGCGCGCCGGTGAAGCTGCCCGGCATGTAGCCGAACAGCTCGCTCTCGATCAAGTCGCGAGGCAGCGCGGCGCAATTCACTGCGACAAAGGGTCCTCTGCTGCGACGGCTGCCGTTGTGGATGGCCTGGGCGAACACCTCCTTGCCGGTCCCGCTTTCACCATACAACAGCACGCTCGATTCGGAAGCCGCGACCCGCCGCGCCGTGGCCAGGGTCGTCTCCATGGCCGGGGAGCGGCCGACGATATCCGCGAAACGGTAGCGGGCGAAGTCCCCGGCAATCCGGATGGACAGATTCCGGGCGCGCGACATCTCATGGAAAGTATTGACGATCGACACGATCTTGCCGTGCTCATCGAAGACCGGCACCGCGGTATCGACCAGGTGGGCATTCACCTTGGAGGACTGAATCCGCAGTTCCCGGTCGACATAGCCCGTGCCCGTCTCCAGGATGGCGGTGATGTGCGGATCGAAGTCGATCACCTCGCTGAACGGCTTGCCGATGCTCGAACCCGCATCGACGCCCAGAATCCGGGCCGCCGGGGCATTCATGAAACGCAGGGTGCCCACGTCGTCGATGACGATCAGGCCGTCGGAAATATGGTTGATGATGGCGGCCTGTTCCGACACCATCTTTTCGAATGCCCGTGACTTCAATGCCAGTGCGGCCCACTGCCCGCACAGCGCAGCGCCGAGCCGGGCGAAGCGGATCAGTTCCGGCGCCTCCGGCGCGGGATCAAGACCCAGGCAGAAGACGGCCGGACCGTCTCCGGCCGGCATCGCCACCAGGGCGCAGGCGCCGGCCTCGGACCCGGCCGCCACCCGCCCTGCGCCCAGGTCTGCTGCACACCCCTCAAGGACCAGGCGATCGGGCAGCAGCGCATCGCCCGCAGCAGCGCGTACGACCGCGTCCGATCCCAGAAGCGCGACACCGATCCTGGCGAACGGACCGAGGGCAGCCAGCGCATCGCGCACCCGGCCCAATACCTCGACCCACGCATCCCGGACCGGATCGGCGCTCATCCGGTCGCCGATCCCGGCAGCAGGCCGACGAGCGGCGACAGATCGGAAAATTCAAACTTCGGGGCGGGCGTGAACCGACCCAGCGGTTCGCCCCCGCGATTGATCCAGGCCACGTCCATGCCCATCGGCATGGCGCCTTCCAGATCGGCGAACTGGGCCAGGGACACGTGCAGGATCTCGCCCGGCTCCAGGGCCAGCCGCTCGATGGCGGCCTTGAAAATGAGGGCCGAGGGCTTGAACGCCCGGACATCCTCTGCAGTCAGCGTCAGCGCAAACAGGGACCGGAAGGGATTGGCGTCGAAAAACCGCCGGTCCATATTGGTGATCGGCATCAGGCGATAGCGCTCACCCAGGAAGCGGATGACATCCGGCGCCTCGGGATGCGGTTGCGCGTGCCGTGTCATGTCGGCCACAAAGGTTTCCGCCAGCGACGGCCAATCCCCTGCGGGCGCCTGCGCCGCAAAAACCTGCCGCAGACCAAAAGCAGCCCATTCCACGTACGGCCTCCAGCGGTCCGAGCGATAGCCCCGGACAGTCGCCTCGTCCCACTGCTGGTAGTAGGCCGCCGCGCGCGACGGATCGGCGCCCAGCCGGGCCGCGACGGCTTCCATGGCGGCTACGCCGCTGGTCTCGACATCCACCAGCGTGCCCCAAAAATCGAACGTGATGGCCTTGTACTGTGATGTATCCATTCCGCAGTCTCCTTTGCGCCTGTGAGGCCCCTCATCACGGGGGTTCATCATCAAGACAAAGCAAGATCCATGCCACGACCCGAGGCGCCCGCCCTCTGGCGGGCAGCGCTGCGCACAGCCGCCCGGACACGTCTTTCGATCCGTTCAAAAATCTTACATGTAAAGATTTTTGACGTCAATTAAATGAACACTGCCCGGGTGACGCCTGATGTGCAACGTGCGTCCAGACCCAGGAAACCCCTCTGGGCTGCGCCCTGCCGGCACGCTATCGGCGCTGTTGGCACGGCATTTGCTACGTGCATTGCAGGACAGCACACTGAAAAAGGCACCACATGCACTTGCAACCCGAAGCCCGTCACACGCGCCAGGTTCGCGTCGAAACACACATGACGGCCCGCTCCGTTTCGGACGTGGCGGGAGAACACTACCCCTCGGTCCTGGGCACGCCCTTCCTGGTCGCAGAACTGGAAAGGACGGCCGCAGCCCTGCTCCAGGACGATCTCGCACCGGGAGAAGCCTCTGTCGGCGTGGACGTCCAGATCCGCCACCTGGCGCCGACCTCCGTGGGAGACACCCTGAACTGCCAGGCGCGCTACAGCGGGCGCGAGGACAAGCTGTTCTGGTTCGACGTCACGGCCAGCGACTCCGGCGGCCTCGTGGCCAAGGGACGGCACAGCCGGGCCATCGTCCCGCTGGCCGACATCGAAACAAAAGCGGCCGCGCGCCGTGCCCCGTAAACACCCATACCGGAGAACGAACATGGCGGCGTCCATGCTGCATCCTGAATTCGAAACCCTGTCCGCCACCGCCATCGACGCGCTCCAGTGGGAACGTTGGCGGACGCAGTGGGACTACGTCCGGCTGAACTCGGTGTTCTACCGCCAGAAATTCGGACCGCTGGCGGACCGCTCCATCGGACTGGACACCTTGTCCGACCTGCCCTTCACAGGCAAGGAAGAACTGCGGCACAGCCAGGAGGCGAACTACCCCTTTGGCGACTACCTGGCCAGTTCGCAGGAACGGGTGGTCCGCATCCACCGCACGTCCGGCACCACCGGCAAGCCGCTGCAACTGGCCAACAGCCGGCGGGATGCGGAACTGATCGCCCTGGTCGGCGGCCGCGCCCAATACGCGGCCGGGCTCCGGCCCACGGACCGCGTCGTCCACTGCCTGAACTACTGCCAATGGACCGGCGGCGTCACCGACCACATGACGCTGGAAGCCGCAGGCGCCGCCGTCGTGCCCTTTGGCGTGGGCAATACCCGGCTGCTGCTGGACACCATCCGCAGCCTGTCCATCACAGCCATTTCCTGCACGCCGTCCTACCCCGCGCTGCTGGAAAAAATCCTCCGCGAGGACGGCGTAGACCCGCGCAGCCTGGGCCTGAGGCTGGGCCTGTTCGGCGGCGAGGCCGGCCTGGACAACCCCGAGTTCCGCCGCCCGATGGAAGAAACCTGGGGATACGGCGTGCGCAACGCCAACTACGGGATGTCCGAAGTCCTGAGCAACTTCGCCAGCCAGTGCGAGCACGGCACCGACCTGCACTTCCATGGCGCGGACGCACTGTTCGTCGAAATCATCGACCAGGATGGAACGGCGCAGCCCATCGCCGAAGGCACGACCGGCGAGCTGGTGTGTACCCATCTGGCCAAGGAATGCCAGCCGCTGGTTCGATTCAGGACCCGTGACGTGATCACCGTCACCGGCACCGGTCCATGCGGGTGCGGCCGCGCCAGCTGGCGTTTCAGGGTGACGGGACGCACCGACGACATGTTCAACGTACGGGGCATCAATATTTTCCCCTCCTCCGTCCAGCAGGCGATTCTCGGCAAGCGGCACCTGTCCACGGGCCAGTTCCGGATCGTGCTGGCGGGCAACGGCCCCTGGGACCGGATCACCGTCACGGCGGAAGCCGCCCATGGCCTGGAGGCCCACGCCTACGCGGCAGCGCAGGCCGAACTGAACGAGGCGATCCGCAAGAACACGGGCGCCACCGCCGCCGTCACGCTGGTACCGCCGGACAGCCTGCCGCGCACGGACGGCAAGACGGCGCTCATCGAAAGGAGCCACAAATGACCACCGCTTTCTACGAAGCCGAGGGGGAAATCGGCCATGTCGTCCTGAACCGGCCCGACCGGCTGAACGCCATCAACGGCGCCCTGCTCGCGGACCTCGACCGGGCTTTCGCAACGGCCAACGCGGATCCGCAGACCCGGGCGATCATCTTCCGGGGCAACGGCAGGGCGTTCTGTTCGGGTGATGACCTGAAGGAATTCGACATCCAGAGCCAGAACGCCGACACCATCCAGCGGCACATCCACGCCATCCAGGAGATCACACACCGGATCATGCGCTCCGACAAGCCCGTCGTCGGCGCAGTCCAGGGCTACGCGGTGGGCGGCGGATTCGAATGGATGCTCAACTGCGACCTGGTGGTCGCGGCCGACGACCTCGTTGCTTTCTTCCCGGAGACGGAGTGGGGCCACTTCGTGACCGGCGGCGTCACGCACCTGCTGCCCCGGGCCATCGGCCATCTGCGGGCCATGGAACTCCTGATGCTGGGCGAGCGGCAGACCGCCGACGCGCTGCACCGGATGGGGCTTCTGAACCGCGTCGTGGCCGGTCCGGATCTGCTGGACACGGCGCGCGGCCTGGCGGCGGCGATCTGCCGCAAGTCGGCATTCTCGATTTCGAGGCTCAAGCGGACCCTGCATCAGGACCTGGGGTCGGAGTTGTGGCGGGCCCTGGACATCGAAGAACGCATCACCCTCGAAGCATTCGCCAACCCGGAGGCGGATGCGCGAGTCCAGAAGTTTCTCGACACGAAAAAACCGCGCGCCTGAGCACCGCCGCATCCACCCAAGGAGACAACCATGAAAAAAAACCTGATTCAATCCCGCGTCCACACCGCCCTCGCAGCCTCATGCCTGGCCGCGTTGACCGCTTTCACGGCATCCGCCCAGGCCAAGGACCTGAACATCGCGGTCGTCGGCCCGATCACCGGCCCCGTGGCGCAATTCGGCGACCAGGTGAAGGACGGCATCGAAGTCGCCGCCAAGGCAATCAACGACCAGGGCGGCGTGCTGGGCCGCAAAATCAAGCTCGTCTACATCGACGACGCCTGCGAGCCCAAGCAGGCGCCCGCCGCCGCCAACCGGGTCCTGAACGACAAGATCCAGTTCGTCATCGGGCACGTATGCTCGGGCACCAGCGTGGCGGCGTCCCCCATCTACGAGGAAAGCGGCGTGCTGATGATCACGGGCGGCTCGACGGCGCCCGAAGTCACGGAAGGCAAGGGCTATCACTACGTCTTCCGCACGATCGGCCGGACTGACCAGCAGGCCCCCATCGCCACGAAATACATCGTGGAAAAACTGAAACCCAAGAAGATCGCCATCCTGCACGACAAGCAGACCTACGGCTACGGCATCGCCTCGGCCATGCACGACAGCCTGACCAAGGCCGGGATGAAGATCCAGGTCTACCAAAGCATCAACCTGGGTGAAATCGACTATTCGGCGGTGCTGACCCACCTCAAGAGCGAAGGCATCGACTTCGTGTATTTCGGCGGCAACCACCCGGAAATGGGCCTGCTGATCAGGCAAGCCGCCGAGATCGGCCTGAAGGCCCGGTTCATGGGTTCCGAAGGGGTGGGCAACGGCGAGATCAACGCCATCGCCGGCGATGCGGTGGAGGGCATGCTCGTCACCCTGCCGCCCGATTTCGCGGCCGACCCGAAGAACAAGGCGGTCGTCCAGGCGTTCGCGGACCAGAAACGCGACCCCACCGGCGCGATGACGCTGACCTCGTACGCAGCCGTCCAGGCCCTGGCCGCAGCCATGACCGACACGAAATCCACCGACCCGGCGAACGTCGCCGCCTGGCTGAGAAGCCATACCGTCGATTCGGTGATCGGGCCCATCGCCTGGGACCGCCAGGGCGACCTGAAGAACTTCGAGTTTCCGGTCTACGTCTGGCACAAGGACGGCTCGAAGACCCTGGCGCAGTGATCAGGCCCGGATCTTGCGCAGCAGCGCCGTGGTCGAGCGCTGGTGCTCGAAGGGAATCGCCACGGCCTGCCCGCCCCAGCCCTGCACCACGGCGGTTTCGGGCAGCGCATCCATGTCGTAGTCGCCGCCCTTGACGATCACGTCGGGCCGCAGCGCCTGGATCAGTTCCAGCGGCGTGTCCTCGGCGAACAGCACCACCCCGTCCACACAAGCCAGCGAGGCCAGCAAGGCGGCGCGGTCGGCCTGGGCGTTCAGGGGCCGGTCGTCGCCCTTGCCCAGGCGGCGCACGGAATCGTCCGTGTTCACGCCCACGATCAGCGAGGCCCCCAGTTGGGCGGCCTGATCCAGATAGGTGACGTGTCCGCGATGCAGGATGTCGAACACCCCGTTGGTGAAGATCAGCGGACGCGGGAAACGGCCGTCACGCACGGCCTGTTCACAGGCCGCACGGTCGAGGATTTTGGATTCGAAGCGGGCAGGCGCGGTCATCAGAGGCTGCCTCCGCGCGTCAACGCCCACAGGGCGACGGCCAGGCCGGCCGCCAGGATGCCGCACAGCACGGACAGCAAGTGATTGGAGCGATCCTGGGCGCGCCGCAGGCGTTCGAGTTCGGCCCGCATCGCCGGCCCCGGATCGGGGTGGTTCAGGCGGGTGTAGACCAGGCGGGGAATCTGCGGCAGGATCTGCGCCCACTGGCTGGCTTCCTGATCCAGACGCTGGCGCAGGCCGCGCAGGCCGACGCGCTGGTGCATCCATTTTTCCAGGAAGGGCTTGGCGGTCTGCCACAGGTCCAGGTTCGGATCCAGCTCGCGCCCCATGCCCTCGACGTTCAGCAGGGTCTTCTGCAACAACACCAGTTGGGGCTGGATTTCGACGTTGAAGCGCCGCGAGGTCTGGAACAGGCGCAGCAGCACCTGCCCCAGCGAGATTTCCGCCAGCGGCCGGTCGAAATAAGGTTCGCAGACGGCGCGCACGGCGCCTTCGAGTTCTTCTTCGCGGGTGGTGGGCGGCACCCAGCCCGATTCGATGTGCAACTGGGCGACCCGGCGGTAGTCGCGCCGGAAGAAGGCCAGGAAGTTCTGCGCCAGATAGTTCTTGTCGAATTCAGACAGCGAGCCGACGATGCCGAAGTCCAGGGCGATGTAGCGCCCCAGGGTGTCGGGGTCATCGGACACATAGATATTGCCCGGATGCATGTCGGCATGGAAAAAGCCGTCCGTGAACACCTGCATGAAGAAGATCTCGACCCCCTGACGCGCCAGCAACGGGATGTCCACGCCCAGCGCGCGCAGGCGATCGACCTGGCTGACCGGCACGCCGCGCATGCGTTCCATGGTGAAGACCTGACTGGCGCAGTATTCCCAGACGACTTCAGGCACCCGCAACAAATGGGCGCGGCCGGTGTCGGGGCCGAAATTGCGCCGCAACTGGCTGCAATTCGCCGCCTCGCGGATCAGGTCCAGTTCGTCGTGCAGGTACTTGTCGAATTCGGCCACGACCTCGCGCGGCTTCAGGCGCCGACCGTCGGGCGCCAGCCGCTCGACCAGCCCGGCGATCGCGCGCAGCAGCGTCAGATCCCGTTCGATGGCCTCGCGCATCCCCGGGCGCAGGACCTTGACCGCGACCTCCCGGCCATCGTGCAGCACGGCCAGATGCACCTGGGCGATGGACGCCGAGGCCACAGGGTCGCGCTCGAACTGGGCGAACAGATTCTGCGGCGTGTCGCCCAGGGATTCGCGGATGATGTCGGCCGCCTGATCGGACGGAAACGGCGGCACGCGATCCTGGAGCCGGGCGAGTTCGTCGGCGATGTCCTGGGGCACCAGGTCACGGCGCGTGGACAGCACCTGGCCGAACTTGACGTAGATCGGCCCCAGGGTTTCCAGGGCCAGCCGCAGGCGTTCGCCGCGCGGGCGGCGCGGCCGATGGCCCAGGCAGACGATCTTCAGCAGGATATGCGCCCAGGAATGCTGGATGCCGGACAGAACCAGTTCATCGAGCCGGTAGCGCAGGCCGATCCACAGGATGTAGGCCAGGCGAAAGAACGTCATCATGCCCCGCCCTCCAGCCGTCTCAGGCGGGCGTCGAGGCGATCCAGCCGGGCGTCAAACGCCTGGCGCTCCGAAGCCCAGGCCTGGAAGTCCGCCCCCCGGACACCCAGGCCGGATTCTTCGCCCAGATATTCAGTCAGGTTGTCCTGCGCACGCGATGCGGCCTGGCGCAGGCCGCCGGCCAGTTCACGCGCGCCCCGGGTCAGGCGCACGGCCGCCACATCGCCCACGACGCGCGACAAGTCGTCTTCGACATCCCAGCGCAGGCCGCGCGCCAGGTCGGACACCAGGTGCGCCAGACCGGCATCCCCCTGGATATGCGCCAGGCCCGTGACCCCCGCCAGACCCTCGTCGCGCCAGGCGCCGGGCAGCTCGCGGCGGCGTTCCGGCGGGATGGACAGGACCACATCGGGCACCACGACGCGGTCGCAGGCCTGCAGCGTCCCGTCGGAGGTGATCGTGCATTGCAGCGTCCAGGGCTCGCCCGCCGTCAGACGCAGCGATTTGCCGGCCTGGGCCGCCAGCCGTTCACGCGCCCAGGACTCGCGGCGCAACAGCGCATTCAGCCCCCGGAGCAGGACATCGACGGGGGAAGGAAAGGGCAAGGGAAAAGGCAGAGGCATGATCATGGACGACGGGGCCGGACGCCCGAACACACCCGGGCCGGGAGCAGGCCTCAGTTTACCGGTTTTGTACGCCGCAAAGGCAGAAGGCTGCCCGTCCCAGCACACGGGACGGGCAGCCTTCTCACTCAGGCCGATCCGGAAGCAGGATCAGCGCGCGTTGGTCTGCTGAATGCCGGCCAGCAGCCAGCCGGCGCCGTCGGCCTTGTACAGATTCCAGACTTCTTCGAAGTGGAAGGCTTCGGACCCGGCCGCTTCACGCAGCATGCCGGAATAGCGCACGCTGGCCAGGTGGCCGCCGGCCACGGTCTCGATCCCCAGCAGTTCGGCGTTCAGCAGCACCACGTCGGTGGAGTTGCCTTCTTCGGGGCTGGGCAGGCGCGGGGTGATTTCCGCCAGCAGATCGTCGGTCAGGAATTCGCGCAGGCTGTCGCGGTTGCCCGCGTCCCACAGGGACTGCACGCGGGTGAACTGCTGCTTGGCCTGATCCAGGAAAACCGGCACGTCGAAGCCTTCCGGGATGAACCAGGACGGGTCCTGGGCCTGGACGGATGGCGCGGACTCGATCACCGGGGCGGCGGACGCAGCCGGGGCCTGGGCAGGCGCCGGACGGCTGCCGGACAGATCGAAGCCCCCGTCCTGCGGCGCCGACTGGCGATAGCTGTTGCCCGACGCGGCCCCGCCTGCGGCGGCGCCGGCCAGCGGACGCTGAGGCCCGCGCAGACGGCGCACCAGGAACATGACCGCAAAGATCACCAGGCCGATCAGCAGCGCACTGGAGAGGAACTCCAGGAACGCACCGGACAGCCCCAGGCTGGACAGCAGGGCGGCAATGCCCAGGCCGGCGGCGATGCCGGCGATGGGGCCCAGCCAGCGGGACATGCCCGACTTGGCCGCGCCCGCGGCAGCCGTGCCTGCAGCGGCGCCCGCAGCCGGCGCGGCCGCGCGCTGGGTGGTCTGGGCGGCCGGCGGCGTCACGGCCTGGCGCTGTTTGACGACATTGGAGGATTGGCGGCCAAAGCTCATGCCGCCGCCCATGCGGCGGGCTTCCGCCTCCTGGGTCACGGTCATCATGGTCAAGGCCGCCATCAGCAGCACCGAGGCGGCGGCCCAGCGAGGTAGGCGAAGGTTCATGGAGTCTCCTGGAGTGTCAGGGCCGGCGCATCTTCCGGTAACCTGACAGAAAGCTGAATGAACCTGTAAATTACCATAGAACCCATCGACACGCTGGGCGGAAACGCTCTTTTGACGCATCGGAAACCACACAGGCCGCCCGAGGGCGGCCTGTGTGTATTGCGGACACAACGACCTGCGCCACCCTGCAGGCGGCCACGGCTCAGTCCAGCCGGACCCCTTCGTGCAGGGCGACCACGCCGGCCGTCAGATTGAAATACTGCACCCGGTCCAAGCCGATCCCGCGCATCATGCCGGCCAGGGTCTCCTGATCCGGATGCATGCGGATGGATTCGGCCAGATAACGGTAGCTGGCCTCGTCGCCCGCGACCAGTTGGCCCATTTTCGGCAGGATATTGAAGGAATACCAGTCATACGCAGGCGCCAGCGCCGGCGTCACGCGGGAAAACTCCAGCACCAGCAACTTGCCGCCCGGCTTCAGCACGCGGCGCATTTCCGCCAGGGCGCGGTCCTTGTGCGTCATGTTGCGCAGGCCGAACGCCACCGACACCCGATCGAAATACCGGTCGGGAAACGGCAGGCATTCGGCGTCGCAGACCGCCACGGGCGCGACCACGCCGCGATCCAGCAGGCGGTCGCGGCCCACGCGCAGCATGGAATCATTGATGTCGGTCAGCCAGACCTCGCCCGTAGGACCCGCCCGGCGGGCAAAGGCGCGCGCCAGATCGCCCGTGCCCCCGGCGATGTCCAGCACCCGCATGCCCGGGCGCACCTGGGCGCGGCCGATGGTGAAGGCCTTCCAGATGCGATGCAGCCCGGCCGACATCAGGTCGTTCATCACGTCGTAGCGCGAGGCCACCGAATGGAAGACCTCGGCCACGCGGCGGGCCTTGTCCGTTTCCTGGACGGTTTCGAAACCGAAATGCGTCTGCGGCCCCTGGCCGTCTGGTGCGGGTGTACGTGCAGTTGTACTCATGATCCGCGTATCGTACAGCAAAGAGCCCCCACGCTGCGCAGGCTGCGCCTGCATCCACCGCGCGGCTTGCAAGCCGCTTGGATTCGCCAGGCACGGAACAGTCCACTGGGACTGTCCCGTGTCCGGGCTCATCCCCCGAGGGGGTGCTTTTTGCCTTGGGGCGGCCCGGCGGCAAAAAGAGCCCCCACGCTGCGCGGACCGCGCCTGCTTGCTGACTCCAATATGACAACGTCACATGAATGAAATAATGTGACCGTATGATGACCGCGTGCCGGAATGCACCCCTGCATCCGGACCGGCACGGCCTGCATCGGGCCCCGCCGACTTGCGAGACTTTTGCCATGCCCGCCACCATCCTGCTCATCGAAGACGAACCCGCCATCCAGGAACTGCTGACCATCAATCTGCAACACGCCGGCTACGACGTGCGCAGCGCCCTGGATGCGCGCCAGGCCCTGGATCAGATACAGCAGGTGCTGCCCGACCTGATCCTGCTGGACTGGATGCTGCCCGACCAACCCGGCATCCGCCTGGCCCGGCAACTGCGCGGCGACGCCCGCACCCGCGACATCCCGCTGATCATGCTGACCGCCCGCAGTGCCGAACAGGACAAGGTGGACGGCCTGGAAGCCGGGGCCGACGACTACATCACCAAGCCCTTTTCCCCGCGCGAACTGCTGGCGCGCATCAAGTCCCTGCTGCGCCGCCGCGCGCCCCAGCTCACGCCTGATCCGATCGAGGCCGGCGGGTTGCGGCTGGAACCGGACACCCGGCGCGTGACCGGCCACGGCCAGCCGCTGCCCATGGGGCCGACGGAATTCCGCCTGCTACACTTTCTCGTGACACACGCAGATCGCGTCTACAGCCGCAGCCAGTTGCTGGATCAGGTCTGGGGCGACCACGTGTTCGTCGAAGAACGCACCGTGGACGTCCACATCCGCCGCCTGCGCAAGGCCCTGACGCCGGCCGGCCTGGAAGGCGTCATCCAGACCTTGCGCGGCACCGGCTACCGTTTCAGCATCACCTCTCCGCAATGAGCAAAACCCTCGTTTCCATCGCGCTCTGGGCGCTGGGCGGCTGGCTGCTGGGCGCCTGGCTGGGCGCCGCCGTCGGCTGGGCCGTCTTCGCCCTGGGCCTGCTGCTGATGATCCTCGTCAGCGGCCTGCAATTGTCCCGCATCGCCCGCTGGGTCCGCACCATCGACGAACCGCCGCCGCCCTCGGTCGGCCCCTGGGACGAGGTGCTGGCGCCCATCTACCGCAAACTGAAGCAGAACCGCCTGGACCTGCAGGACCGCACGCGCAGCTTCCAGCGGGCGCTGCTGGCCGCCGAGGCCCTGCCCGACGGAGCCCTGACGCTGACACCGGACAAATCCCTGCAGTGGTGCAACCAGATGGCAGCCGATCACCTGGGGCTGGACCTGGAGCGGGACCGGGGCTACAGCATCCTCAATATCGTGCGCGCGCCGGAATTCGCCCGTTACGCCGACCAGGAACGCTGGGACGGCCCCCTGACCCTGCACCTGGGGCACGGCGGCCGGGATCGCACCCTGTCCCTGCACCTGGCCCCCTACGGCGTCGGCCAGTTCCTGATGGTCACGCGCGACATCACCCAGATCGAGCGGCTGGAACACACCCGCAAGGACTTCGTCGCCAATGTGTCTCACGAACTGCGTACGCCGCTGACCGTGCTGTCCGGCTTCGTCGAAACCCTGCAGGACATGGGCGATGCCCTGAGCGACACACAACGCGACCGTTACCTGGACCTGATGGCGCAGCAGGCCCGCCACATGCAGGCCCTGGTGTCCGATCTGCTGACCCTGTCCTCGCTGGAGTCGACTCCCAACCAGGAAGGCGGCCCCGTCCTCGTCGCGGCCCTGGCGCGCACCGCCCTGGCCCAGGCCCAGGCGCTGTCGGACGGCCAGCACGCCTTCGACGCACGCCTGGACGAGGCCCTGCGCATCCGCGGCCAGGACACCGAACTGGCCTCTGCGGTCGGCAATCTGCTGATCAACGCGGTACGCTACACCCCCGCGGGCGGCTCCATCACGGTCGTGTGGGAATCGACGCCGGACGGCGGCGCCGCCTACCGGGTCAAGGACACCGGCATCGGGATCAGCCCGGCCGACATCCCGCGCCTGACGGAACGCTTCTTCCGGATCGACCGGAGCCGTTCACGCGCCACCGGCGGCACGGGCCTGGGCCTGGCCATCTCCAAGCACGTCGCCCTGCGTCACGACGCCGTGCTGGACATCCAGAGCACGCTGGGCCAGGGCAGCGTCTTCAGCATCCTGTTTCCGCCGGCGCGCGTCTGCCCGCCGGGCTACAAGAACAAGCGGTAGGCCGGGTTCTCGGTTTCGTTCCAGTACGGATAGCCCAGCGAGGCCAGGAATTCCTTGAAGGCCTTCTTGTCGGCGGGCGGAACCTGGATGCCGACCAGGATGCGGCCGTAGTCGTCGCCCTGGTTGCGGTAATGGAACAGGCTGATGTTCCAGTCCGGGTTCAAGGCCCCCAGGAATTTCACCAAGGCGCCGGGGCGCTCGGGAAACTCGAAGCGGTACAGGACTTCGTTTTCGGCCAGGCCCGAACGCCCGCCCACCATGTAGCGCAGGTGGGTCTTGGCCATTTCGTTGCCGGTCAGGTCCAGCGTGGGAAAGTCCTGCTTGCGGAAGTGCGCCGCCAGCTTTTCGATTTCGGATTCCGAGCGGATCTGCACGCCGACGTAGACGTGCGCCTGCTCGGCATCGGAAATCCGGTAGTTGAATTCGGTCACGGCCCGCTGGCCCACGGCCTCGCACAGGCGCCGAAAGCTGCCGCGCTTTTCCGGCAGCGTGATGGCGAACAGGGCCTCGCGCGCCTCGCCGACGTCGGCGCGTTCGGCCACGAAGCGCAGGCGGTCGAAATTCATGTTGGCGCCGCAGGTAATGGCCACCAGCGTCTTGCCCTTCCATTTATGCAGGGCGGCATAGCGCTTGGCCCCGGCCAGCGCCAAGGCGCCGGCGGGTTCCAGCACGCTGCGCGTGTCCTGGAACACGTCCTTGATCCCGGCGCAGATGGCGTCGGTATCGACCGTAATGTAGTCATCGACGTATTCACGCGCCAGGCGGAAGGTTTCCTGCCCCACCTGCTTGACGGCCGTGCCGTCGGAAAACAGCCCCACGTCGGCCAGCCGGACGCGGCGCCCGGCCTGCACGCTGCGCAGCATGGCGTCGGAATCCTCGGTCTGCACGCCGATGATCTTGATCTCCGGGCGCAGTTGCTTGATGTAGACCGCCACCCCTGAAATCAGGCCGCCGCCGCCGATGGCGACAAAGACCGCGTCAATGGGGCCGGCGTGCTGGCGCAGGATTTCCATGCCCACGGTACCCTGGCCCGCGATCACGTCGGGATCGTCAAAGGGATGCACAAAAGTCAGGCCGTCGCGCGCCTGCAGCTCGGCGGCGTGCTCGGCGGCGTCGGTGAAGCTGTCGCCAAACAGCACGACCTCGCCGCCCAGCGCGCGCACGGCGTCGATCTTGACCTGGGGCGTGGTCACCGGCATGACGATCACCGCCCGGCACTTCAGGCGGCTGGCCGACAGCGCGACCCCCTGGGCGTGGTTGCCGGCCGACGCGGCGATGACGCCGCGCCGCAGTTCGTCCTCGCTCAGGTGCGCCATCTTGTTGTAGGCCCCGCGCAGCTTGAAGCTGAACACGGGCTGGGTGTCCTCGCGCTTGAGCAGCACGGTGTTGCCGATCCGCTTGGAAATTCGGGGCGCCAGGTCCAGAGAAGTCTCGTGTGCGACGTCATAGACTTTGGACGTCAGAATGCGTTTCAGATAATCGACGGACATGGCGCAAAGGGCGGAGGATGGCGGTAGACAACGAATCAAAAAGAATATCACAGCGCAGCGGGAGGACCCTTTTCGCCGCCGGGATGAGGCGGGACATAGGACAGTCCACTGCGGACTGTCCTATGCCAGGCGAATCCGAGCAGCGTGCTAGCTGCGAGGTGGACGTCGGGCGCCGCGTGGGGGCCCGTCCACTCGACAAACGCGCCTGCGGGCCGTACAGTTCTGTCACTGATAGAGACGGCGGATTACAGGCGCACCTGGCGCCGGACACCGACGGGAGATTCTTTCGATGACACTGTCCGCCAAACCGGGCAGCCCCCGCGTGCCCCTGGAGCCGGGCAGGCCGGAACTTCGCGCGCCAGGCCGAGGCCTGTCCACCCTGCAGGTCCTGATCCTGCTGGCCGGCGCCGCCGCAATCGTCCTGATCTGGCTCACCACACTGCAGCGCAGCACCTTCGAACGCGCCCAGGCCGTGACCGCCGCCATGCGCTCCAACGCCAACCTGGCCATCGCCTTCGAACAGCAGGTCACCCGCACGCTGAAAGAAGCCGAACAGATCGCGGCCTTTGCCCGACAGGAATACCTGCGTGACGGCGCCCGCCTGGACCTGAGGCACTGGGTCGAGCAGCGGATCATCCGGGACAAGGCCTTTACCATCCTCAGCGTCGTCGACGAGACCGGCGCCATCGTCACCACCACGCAAGGCGCCAGCAGCGTCAACTACGCCGATCGCGATTTTTTCACGCGGCAGCGTGACAGCCGGGAAGACACGCTCTACCTGGACCGCCCCGTGCTGGGCCGGATCTCGGCCCAATGGCGCATCCCCATGTCTCTGCGCATCCAGAAGCCGGACGGCGGCTTCGGCGGCGTGGTCGTCCTGTCGGTGGACCCCGTCAATCTCGCCGCACTGCCCGGCGGCGCCCATCTGGGCCCCGACGACATGCTGGAAATCACCGGGCTGGACGGTATTTTGCGCAGCCGCCTGATCGGCACCCGCCCCACCTACGGCCTGGACCAGGGCAAGCATGCCTGGAATCTGCGCCAGGCCACCCAGCCCGAGGGCTCGTTCGTCGACGACGGGGACTCCATCGACGGCGTGACCCGCATCATCAGCTACCGCACGATGAGCGGCTACCCGCTGATGATCACCGTCGGCTCGGACTATGCCAGCGTCCTGCTCCCCGTCCAGCGGCGCCGCACGCTCTACCTGTTCATCGCGGCCGGCGCGACCGCGGCCCTGCTCGGGCTCGCGGCCCTGTTCCTCTATCTGTCGCTGCGCCAGCGCGCAACCACCGAAGCCCTCGAGGCCAGCGAGGCCCTGTTCCGCGCCACCTTTCACCAGGCCGCCATGGGCATTGCCCGCATCGCGCCCGACGGCCGCTTCCTGGAAGTCAACGACAAATACTGCCGGATGCTGGGCTATGATGCGCCCGAACTGCTGGCCCGGACCTTGTTCGACCTGACCGCTCCGGACGACCGGAGCGATGCCCGCGCCTTCCTGCAAGCCCGCCTGACGGCGCATTATCTGGGCCCGCCGCCCGAGATCGAAAAGCCCTACCGACGCCACGACGGCCACATCATCTGGGTCTGCGAGGCCCTCAGTGTCGTGCGCAATCCGGCCGGCCTGCCGGACTTCCTGGTAGCCGTCGTGCAGGACATCACGGCCCGCAAGGACCTGGAAAACCGCCTGTCGCACGACGCGTTGCACGACGCGCTGACCGGCCTGCCTAACCGCGTCATGTTCCAGGATCGCTGCGCCCGCGCGCTGGAGTTCGCGGCCCGCCGCAACGGCCTGGTGACCGTGCTGTACCTGGACCTGGACGGCTTCAAGGAAGTCAACGACAGCTATGGGCACGCCATGGGCGACATTCTGCTGCAGCAAGTGGCCCGCCGCCTGGAACATTGCGTCCGCGCCCAGTCCGAAGACACCGTGTCCCGCTTCGGCGGCGACGAATTCGGCATCATCCTGTCAGGCCTGGACAGCCTCGAAGGCGGCGAGCGCGTCGCACGCACGATCCTGGACGCGCTCGCCCGGCCCTTCGACCTGGCCGAGAGCATCCAGGTGCGGATTTCAGCCAGCATCGGGGCGGCGGTCCACCCCCGGCACGGCCAGGACCCGGACGCCCTGGTCGCCCACGCCGACGCCGCCATGTATGCCGCCAAGCATTCCGGCAAGAACAGGTTCCGCTGGGAACCCCTGGTCAACGCGCCCGAGGTTCAGAGCGCCGCGATGGCCCGGTCGTAGTCCGCCCGGAGCCGCGCGTAGACCGGGCCGGGCGACCCCGCGCCCACCGGCCGGCCGTCCAGCCGGATGATGGGCAGGATTTCCCTGGTGGCCGAGGTCAGCAGCAGTTCGTCGGCCTGCCCGACTTCCAGCCGTGAAATGGGGCGCGCCTCGAAAGGGATCCCCGCGGCCGCGGCCAATTCCATCAGGTAGGCATAGCGGATACCTTCCAGGATCATCCGGTCGCGCACCGGCGCCCGCAGGATGCCGTACTTCACGACCCAGAGGTTGCAGGACGAGCCTTCCGACAGATGGCCGTCGCGGAACTGCACGACCTCGTCCGCCCCCGCGTCCGTCGCGTATTGCTTCGCCAGCACATTGCCCAGCAGCGAAATCGACTTGATCTCGCAATGCAGCCAGCGCTCGTCATCCATGCTGACTGCCGTCAAACCCCGCTCGCGATTGACCGCGGCCGGCCGACTCAGCGACGACACCATGCCGAAGATGGTCGGCTGGACGGGCTGCGTGGGAAAACTGTGTTCGCGCGGGGCGGCGCCCCGGGTCACGTGCAGATAGACAGTGCAATCCTGCAGGACCGAACGCGCCAGCAAACCCTGCACCAGGTCTTCCCAATCGCCGGCCGACCAGCCGGTCTCGATGCGGATGGCCTTCAGGCTGCGCTGCAGGCGCGCCAGGTGCTCTCCCATCCGGAAGGGCTTGCGGCCATAGGCCGGCACGACGTCGTAGACGCCGTCCCCGAAGATGAAACCCCGGTCCAGTACCGAAATCCTGGCCTCGCCCAGGCGCAGGTACTCGCCGTTCAGATACACGACGCTGTCGTTGTCCACACCCGCAATCATCACCGCACTCCCATGCGAATAAAAACCATGCCGCGCCTTCGGCCGGCATCGAATCAGTGGTCAATCATCCATGATAGCTCCCTGGTCCATGAACACCACGCGGCCTGCGACCTTGCGAACAAAGCCTGGGCAAATCAATGCCCGGCGCCCCCACGGACACCCCATCGACCAGGATCTCGCCTTTTTGAAAGGGCTCCAGGCCTCAGCGGACGACCGCCAGGCGCCGCGCCGGGCTACACTCCCCTCCACCATGGAAGCCTGGCTGCAATCCTCAATCCATCTCTTGCTGGCCTTGTTCGCACTGCCCAAGGTCGGCCTGCCCGCGATTTTCATCATCAGCCTGGTGTCGGCCACCCTGCTGCCCATGGGATCGGAACCCGCCGTCTTCGCCTACGTGCAGATGGCGCCCCCCATGTTCTGGCCCGCCGTCCTGGTCGCCACCCTGGGCAACACGATCGGGGGCACCATCAATTACGCCATGGGCGCAGGCGCCGAAGCCGCCTGGCACCGCTGGCGCGCACGGCAGGCGGAAGCCGGGCACGATGCGCCATCCCTCGCGGCCACCCCGGCCGGGACGCCCCCGGCGGACAAGCCCTCGCCCGGCGGTCGCTGGCACGCCCTGACCGCCCGCTGGTTCCAGCGCTTCGGCCCGCCCACGCTGCTGCTGTCCTGGCTGCCCGTCATCGGCGACCCCCTGTGCGCCGTCGCCGGCTGGCTGCGCCTGCCCTTCTGGCCCTGCGTCATTTACATGGCCGTGGGCAAGTTCGTACGCTACATCCTCATGACGGCCGCCCTGCTGCATGCCTGGCCGTGGGTGAGCGGGTGGCTTTGACACACGGGACCACCGTGTCGGCGCGGTCCGCCCGGACCAATAACCTTTGATGTCGATTGCTTATTTATTTACAACTGTTTCTTTTTGTATATAATCCGCGATTTCCGGGGATGTCCTTCCAAGGCGGGGCATCGCCCACCCGAAATATTCGAAAGGAAGTCGCACCATGTCACGGTCCCTGGCCACTCTTGCCTGTATTACTGCCCTAAGCGCCACCCTCGCAGGCTGCGCTACCGAGCGCTCTCAAGCCCTGCAAGTGCCGACCGTCGCCTCGGCCGGCACCGTATACCAAGGAGAACGCAGCCCCATCTCCGTCGGCAAGTTCGACAATCGCAGCAGCTACCTGAGAGGCGTTTTCTCGGACGGCGTGGATCGCCTCGGCGGACAGGCAAAAACCATCCTGGTCAGCCACTTGCAGCGGACCGGCAGATTCCAGGTCATGGACCGCGAAAACCTGAGCGAAATCTCCCAAGAAGCCCAATTCAGCAAAAAGGCCCTTGCCATCAAGGGCGCCCGCTATGTCGTCACGGGAGATGTCACGGCATTCGGCCGCAAGGTCACCGGGGACAAGCAGCTCTTCGGAATACTGGGGCGAGGCAAAGAGCAAGTGGCCTATGCCAAGGTCGATCTGAACATCGTCGATGCCACCACATCGGAAGTCGTCTACTCCACCTCAGGCGCGGGCGAATACAGCCTGTCCAACCGGGAGATCGTCGGCTTCGGGGGCACGGCCGGCTACGACTCGACGTTGAATGGGAAGGTGCTCGACCTGGCCATCCGCGAGGCAGTCGATCGTCTGGTCGAAGGAGTCCAATCGGGCGCTTGGCAGCCTCAGACTAAATGAGGCCCCTCATGCACCCATTCAACCAGAGACCCCCGGGCCGGACCGGCCATGGGTCGCTGCCGCTCCGCCTTGTCGGGGCAAGCCTCCTGATCGGGCTGCTGAGCGCCTGCGCCCCACGTCAACCTCTGCTCTATAACTGGGAATCCTACCAACCGCAGGTCCGCGCCTACTTCCAGGATGAAGGCGGCGACGCGGAAGCCCAGGCTCTGGCCATGGAACACAACATCGAAACCGCGCGCGCAGCCAATCAGGCATTGCCGCCGGGATTCCATGCGCACCTGGGGCTGCTGTATCTGAAAATCGGCAAGGACACGCATGCGCTCGAACAAATCCAGAGCGAAAAAGCCGCGTTCCCCGAATCGGCACCCTTCATGGATTTCCTGCTGCGCAACACGACGCAGGCTCCGGCCCTCGGCAACACCCCCAGTCCGCAACCTGAACCTACGCCTGCTTCATCCACCACGTCGGCGCAGCACGGCAATTCAGGCACAGGAGAATCGTGATGACTCCCCTCAGAACGCTGAAACGCATCGGCGGGATGCTGCTGGCTATCACGCTGGCGGGTTGCGCCGCTACCCAAGCCCAACTTGACTACGCCGCGTTTCGCGCAAGCCGGCCGGCCTCGATTCTGGTGCTGCCTCCCCTGAACGAGACCGTCGAAGTCGATGCCTCACAGGGTGTCCTGGCGCAAGCGACTTTCCCGTTGGCCGAATCGGGATACTACGTCATCCCGGTCGCGGTCATGGAAGAGACGTTCCGACAAAACGGGCTCACCGCGCCGGCGGAGATCCATGAACTGCCTGCGGCCAAACTACGCGAGATCTTCGGCGCCGATACCGCACTCTACATGAGCATCAAGAAATACGGCGCATCCTACGCAGTCTTGTCCAGCTCGGTCGCCGTCGAAATCGAGGCATCGCTGATCGACCTACGTTCCGGCGCAGTGCTTTGGCAAGGCCACAAACAAGCTGTCGAAACCAGCGGGAGCGGCGGGGGGCTGATCGGCATGCTCGTCAATGCCGTGATCAGCCAGATCGTCAATACGCTATCGGACCGCAGCTATGTCGTCGCAGGTGCCGCCAGCCAGTCCCTGCTGTTTGCCGGTCAGCCCGGCGGCATCCTCTACGGCCCCCGTTCGCCCAAATACGAACTGCAATGAGTCACCCCTGGCCTCTGCGCGCTTGACCGCCGAGGCCAGACAGGGCCTATTTATGTCATTGCTGCCCGATCTCTGCTCTCTGACGGCGAGGGTAGTGCTTGCGATGACACTTCAGCCTTCCACCCTGCCTCCGTCTCTCGCATGATGAAGTGCAAGGTTCGTTCGACGTCGTTCATCGCATGGATGATATTTTTGACCTTTTCATTGCCGTCCGCATGGGCGGCATAAAGCACTCGTAGCAGTTGATCGGCGAATTTCGGCACCTTGCCGCGCTTTTCCCAGCCGGCCACTGATTGGTCCGAGCGCCCCAGGGCCTTGCCCAGGACGGCCTGAGACATCAGCATGGCCTGTCGTAAATAGCGGAACTCCACCCCCGTCAGCCGCTTGGGTTGACGGATCAGGGCCAGACATAGGGCTCGGATCAGACCTGACAGATCCTGAATGCGGACCCCATCCCCATACGGAGTCTGCACATGCTCATACCCATTGGCCAGCCAGACGTTCCGCAAACCGCCGTCTGTGTAGTGATACATCATTTATCTCCCAATCACCATGACCGTCACGACAGCCATCCCCGGCGCTGCTGCAGACTGCAGCGCGACGCACACGCCGATCTCCATACCCGCGCAAAAGTATTCCATTCGACACACCACATGTCCGGTTCGGATATCTGTCTCGGGTTCTCGCCAAAGAGTGCCTCGGCGCAAGACTTCTAAAACTGTCGGCAGAGAGATATGCCGCTGGCGCATCTGCCGTCCTGCATGCTTGGTCCAGACGATGCAGGACGGATCTCGCGCCAGATCACGGATTCTCTTTTCCCAATCGCGCTTATTCCACACCATGAAGAATACCCTAATTTTTATAGGTTTCACACTGGTTTTAATAGATCAAAACCAAGCCTTTCCCAGCCTTTAAACCCAGCATGGAACCCCCCTCCACCCACGTCAACGCCACCCTGGACACTTTCATCCCACTGGTCGCAACCGCCTCTCATGACTTCCCGGTATAAGCTCATCTCGAATCAGGGACGTTTTGCCCTTAAACTAGATGATTGCCCCTCTCGGTCCCAGGGGCGCTGCTGATCCCTCGCCATTCTCATGAACGCCCCTGTCGCCCGCGAATTGCTCGCCTCCCCCCAGGCGCCGCGCCTGCGTGAAATCCCCTACAACTACACGTCCTGGTCCGACCGCGAAATCGTCTGTCGGCTGCTGGGCGAGGAATCCTGGCGGGTGCTGTCCGAACTGCGCACGCAGCGGCGCACCGGCCGCTCGGCGCGGATGCTGTTCGAGGTGCTGGGCGACATCTGGGTGGTGCTGCGCAATCCCTATCTGCAGGACGACCTGCTGGACGACCCCAAGCGCCGCCATCTGCTGATCGAGGCCCTGAACCACCGTCTGTCGGAAATCGACCATCGCCGCGACGACGATCACGGCCCGCGCGATGCCCAGGTCCAGAAGCTGCTGGCCGCCGCCCGGACCGCCGTCGCCGAATTCGAGGCCCGTTTCGTGGAAACCGCCGACCTGCGCCAGGCGGCCCTGAAGAAGCTCTCCCGCCTGACGCGCCGCGACAACATCCGCTTTGACGGCCTGTCGCGCGTCTCGCACGTCACCGACGCCACCGACTGGCGCGTCGAATACCCCTTCGTCGTGCTGATGCCCGACACCGAGGACGAGATCGCCGCACTGGTACGCGCCTGTATCCGCCTGGGTCTGACCATCATCCCGCGCGGGGGCGGCACCGGCTACACCGGCGGCGCCATCCCGCTGTCCTGGCGCTCGGTGGTCATCAACACCGAAAAACTCGACGCCATCGGGCAGGTCGAGGCCGTCACCCTGCCGGGGGTCGAAACCCCCGTGCACACCGTCCTGACCGGCGCCGGCGTGGTGACGCGCCGCGTGGCCGAGGCCGCCGAAGCGGCCGGGCGCGTCTTCGCCGTGGACCCGACCTCGGCCGATGCGTCCTGCGTGGGCGGCAACGTGGCCATGAACGCCGGCGGCAAAAAAGCCGTGCTGTGGGGCACGGCGCTGGACAACCTGGCCTGGTGGCGCATGGTGGACCCCCAGGGCCACTGGCTGGAGGTCACCCGCCTGGACCACAACCTGGGCAAGATCCACGAAGTGGACGAAGCCCGCTTCGAGCTCAAATGGTTCGACGGCGCCAAGCGCCCCGGCCAGACCCTGCTGAAGACCGAGATCCTGACCATCGAAGGCCGGCGCTTCCGCAAGGAAGGCCTGGGCAAGGACGTCACCGACAAGTTCCTCGCCGGCCTGCCCGGCGTGCAAAAAGAAGGCTGCGACGGCCTGATCACCGCCGCGCGCTGGATCCTGCACCGCATGCCCGCGCACACGCGCACCGTCTGTATGGAATTCTTCGGCCAGGCCAGGCTGGCCGTGCCGTCCATCGTCGAGGTCAAACACTACCTGGACACCCAGGGCCGCACCCAGGGCGTGCTGCTGGCCGGCCTGGAGCACCTGGACGAACGCTATCTGCGCGCCGTCGGCTACGCCACCAAGAGCAAGCGCGGCGTCCTGCCCAAGATGGTCCTGATCGGCGACATCGTCGGCGACGACGAGCACGCCGTGGCCCTGGCCGCCAGCGAGGTCGTGCGCATCGCCAATTCACGCCACGGCGAAGGCTTCATCGCCGCCAGCCCCGAGGCGCGCAAGAAATTCTGGCTGGACCGCGCCCGCACCGCCGCCATCGCCCGCCACACCAACGCCTTCAAGATCAACGAAGACGTGGTGATCCCGCTGCCGCGCATGGGCGAATACACCGACGCCATCGAGCGCATCAATATCGAACTGTCCACCCGCAACAAGCTGCGCCTGGTGGACGCCCTGGAAACCTATCTGGACGGCGACCTGCCGATCGGCAAGGCCGAGGACCCCGACGACGCCGAACACACGCGCGACACCATTCTGTCCAGCCGCCGCCACGACGCCCTGGACACCCTGGCCGCCGTGCGCCGCCGCTGGGCCTGGCTGCTGGATCACCTGGACGCGCCGCTGGCCGACAGCCTGGACACCCTGTCCTCCCTGGGCCTGGACGCGCGCCGCGCCGAACTGGACCAGCGCCTGACGGCACAACCCGAGGCGCGCATCATTGACCTGGTCCAGGACCACACCCTGCGGATTTCCTGGAAGACCGACATCCGCGGCGCCATGGAACGCCACTTCGCGGGCGCCGAATGCGCCGCCGTCCTGGCCGGCCTGCAGGCCACCCACGACCGCATTCTCAAAAGCCGGGTCTTCGTCGCCCTGCACATGCACGCGGGCGACGGCAACGTCCACACCAACATCCCCGTCAACTCCGACGACTACGAGATGCTGCGCGAGGCCAACGACGCGGTGGCCCGCATCATGGGCATCGCCCGCGACCTGGACGGCGTGATTTCGGGCGAGCACGGCATCGGCCTGACCAAATACGAATTCCTCAGCGAAGCCGAACTGGCGCCCTTCCAGGACTACAAGCGCCGCATCGACCCGGAGGGCCGCTTCAACGCCGGCAAGCTGATGCCCGGCGCCGACCTGTCCCGCGCCTGGACGCCCAGTTTCAACCTGCTGGGCTACGAATCGCTGATCATGCAGCGCACCGAAATCGGCGCGATTTCCAACGCCATCAAGGATTGCCTGCGCTGCGGCAAGTGCAAACCGGTCTGCGCCACCCACGTGCCGCGCGCCAACCTGCTCTATTCGCCGCGCAACAAGATCCTGGCGACCTCGCTGCTGATCGAAGCCTTTCTGTACGAAGAACAGACCCGGCGCGGCGTCAGCATCCGCCACTGGGAAGAATTCGAGGACGTCGGCGACCACTGCACGCTGTGCCACAAGTGCTTCAACCCCTGCCCGGTGGACATCGACTTCGGCGACGTGTCCATGGAAATGCGCTCGCTGCTGCGCCGCATGGGGAAAAAGTCCTTCAATCCCGGCACGGCTGCGTCCATGTTCTTCCTGAACGCCAAGGACCCGCGCGTCATCAAGGCCACCCGCGCCGCCATGATCGGCATGGGCTACAAGGCCCAGCGCCTGGCCCACGACCTGCTGGCGCCCGCTGCGAAAAAGCAAGCGGCCCACCCCCCGGCCACCGTGGGCAAGGCCCCGGTGCGCGAACAGGTGATCCACTTCATCAACAAGAAGATGCCCGGCGGCCTGCCCAAGCAGACCGCCCGCAAGCTGCTGGACATCGAAGATCCGCACATCATCCCGATCATCCGCAACCCGGCGGCCACCGCCCCCGACAGCGAGGCTGTGTTCTATTTCCCGGGCTGCGGGTCGGAACGCCTGTTTTCCCAGGTGGGCCTGGCGACGCAGGCGATGCTGTGGCACGTGGGCGTGCAGACGGTGCTGCCGCCCGGCTACCTGTGCTGCGGCTATCCGCAGCGCGGCAACGGCCTGACCGACAAGGCCGAGCAGATGGTCACGGACAACCGCGTGCTGTTCCACCGCATGGCCACGACGCTGAACTACCTGGACATCAAGACCGTGGTGGTCAGTTGCGGCACCTGCTACGACCAGCTTGAAAGCTACCAGTTCGACAAGATCTTCCCGGGCTGCCGGCTGATCGACATCCACGAATACCTGCTGGAAAAGGGCGTGGACATCGCCGGCGTGCAGGGCGTGCGCTACATCTACCACGACCCCTGCCACACGCCCATGAAGCAGCAGGACCCGATGAAGACGGTGAAATCCTTGCTGGGCGCGGACAATGCGATCAAGACCGACCGCTGCTGCGGCGAATCCGGCACGCTGGCGGTCTCACGGCCGGACGTGTCCACCCAGATCCGTTTCCGCAAACAGGAAGAACTGGCGAAGAACACCGCCGCCATCCGCGCCGACGGCTTTCAGGGCGAAGTCAAGATGGTCACGTCCTGTCCGTCCTGCCTGCAGGGCCTGGCGCGCTACGAGCAGGACACGGGGCTGTCGGCCGACTACATCGTGGTCGAAATGGCCAAGCACCTGCTGGGCGCGGACTGGATGCCGGATTACGTGAAGGCCGCCAACGCGGGCGGCATCGAGCGGGTGTTGGTGTAACGAGGGCCGGAGACGGAGGCTCAGGCCTCCGGCCCGGACTCGAACTCGCACACCGTATACACCGGCAGCCCCGAATCCCGGACGGCCTTCGAGCCGCCCAGGTCGGGCAGGTCGATGATGGCGGCGGCCTCGGCCACGTTGGCGCCCAGGCGCTGCAGCAGACGGGACGCCGCCAGCATCGTGCCGCCGGTGGCGATCAGGTCGTCGATCAGCAGCACGCGCTGGCCCGGGCGCACCGAATCCATGTGCATTTCCACCGCCGCATTGCCGTATTCCAGCGCATATTCCTCGGCCACCGTGCGATACGGCAGCTTGCCCTGTTTGCGCACCGGCACGAAGCCCAGATTCAGTTCGTAGGCCAGCACCGAGCCGACGATGAAACCGCGCGCGTCGATCCCCGCCACCAGGTCCAGGCGCTGACGCATGTAACGGTAGACGAACAGGTCGATCAGCACCCGGAACGAACGCGGATCCTGCAGCACCGGGGTGATGTCCCGGAACTGCACACCGGGTTTCGGCCAATCGGGCACGGTACGGATCGTGTCTCGGATGTACTGGGCCGGATCGGTTTGCATGGCGAAGTCCTGTGGCGAGGCATGGAGGCGGGCACAGTTTAACAAGCCCTCCATGCGGCGGCGCGCCGGACGGGCTTATTTCTGGAGATGATCGTGCACCGCGTCCCAGTCCGCAGGCAGGCCGGCCGGATCGACGTCCGCCATGCGGTCCAGATAGACCGCATACAGCGCCCCGCCATCCGGATCCTCGGCGCGCAGCCGGATCAGCGCCGCCCGCGCCTGCAGCCAGCGGCGCGCGCGGTAATCCGCGATCGCCTGTTCAAAGCGCGCCAGCCGATCCAGCAGTTCCGGCCCGGCGCGGCCGGCCTCGCACACCGGCTCGCTGGCCTCGACGACGTCGCGCCTTCCCTTGACGCGGATGCGGTCTACCGTGCGATACACAAAGTCCGGCGCCTGCGCGCGCGTGGCGTCGCTGACCAGGATCGGCACCCCGTAATAGGCGGTCAGGCTTTCCAGGCGCGAACCGAGATTCACCGCATCGCCCAGCACGGTATACGCGCGGCGGTAGCGCGAACCCATGTCGCCCACGTTCATCGATCCGGTGTTCAGGCCGATCCCGATCCGGAACACCGGCAGCCCCGCCGCTTCGAATTCCGCCCGCACACGCGCCATGCATGCCTGCATGTCCAGCGCCGCGCGCACGGCATGCACCGCATGGCGCTCATCGTCCAGCGGCGCATTCCAGAAGGCCATGACCATGTCGCCCACATACTTGTCGATCGTGCCCTGGTGCTGGAAGATCACCTCGGTGACCGAAGACAGATAGCGGCTGAGCAGGTCTTTGAGTTCACCCGCCGACAGGTGTTCCGATAGGGACGTGAAATTGCGGATGTCGGCGAACAGCACCGTCATCGGACGCTGCTCGCCGGACAGATGGACGCTGTCGGGGCTGGCCACCATCCGCTCGACATAGGCGGCGGGCACGTATTCACCGAACAGCGACTGGATGGCGTGCCGCTGCCGATTGGCCGTCACGTAGCCGCCGACGATGTTCAGTACGGCCAGCGACACGACCAGCAGCATCAGGGCGGCTAGCGGCAGGGCCACGTGCAGATGATCCCAGGCCCAGCCATTGGCGGCGACCAGCGCCAGCAGGCCGGCGACGGCGCAGCCCATCATCAGGCGCGGGCTGCGCCCGGGCAGGCCCAGGGCCAGCAACAGGCCCAGGCCCAGCATCAGGGCCAGCACCGCGCCGGGCGTCCAGTCGGGCTGCACGTAAAAAGCATCCCGTCCCAGAGCGGCCTGCAGTACCGCGTCCAGCACATTGGCATGCGTTTCCACCCCGGGATAGCCGGTCTGCAAGGGTGTCGTGCGCAAATCGGCCAGGCCGAGCGCCGAGGTGCCGACCAGCACGAAGGCGTCCTGCAAGGCCGCCAGCGATTCGGCCGGCGCGTCCCCTCGCAGCACCCCCGTGGCCGAAATCGTCGTAAAACTGCCGGCGCGGCCCCGGTACGGCACCAGCAGATTGCCCTGCTCGTCCAAAGGCACGCGCGCATCGCGGCCAATGCGCACGCCCGTGAGCACCCGCTGATCGCCCCGGTCAGCCTGCTCCAGGCGCAGCCAGGGCGCGCCCAACGCCAGACGCGCCATCTCCAGAGACAGCGCCGGGTAGACGTCCGCGCCACGGCGCAACACCATGGGCACGCGCCGCACAATGCCGTCCGGATCGGGCACCGCCACGACAAAGCCGCCGCCTGCGCCCGTCTCGGTCAGTTGCGGCAGGCTGGCCGTGTAATCGGGCAGCGCCCGGGTCGTGGTCGCGGCCGCCGCCTCGGGCGGCAGCACCATGAAGGGCGCGGGCAACTGCCCCGCATCGCCGCCGTCCGCATGCATGAAAAAACCCAGCAGCACATAGGGATCCAGGGTCCGCGCCAGAATCGCGTCGCCGTCGAAGGCCTCGGTCTGCCCGGCCAGCATGGCGCTCAGTTCCACCGGCAGGGCATCGGCCTGCAGCAACTGGCGCACCGGATTGGGCCCCGGCTCGGAGAACACCACGTCAAAGCCGATCAGGGCCGCGCCCTGGGCGCGCAGCGCCTGGATCAGCGCAGCCACTTTGGCGCGATCCCAAGGCCAGCGGCCCTCGCGCTGCTGGGTGGCTTCGTCTAGGTCGACGATCACGATGGGCAGATCCGCCGCACGCTGCGGCGGCAGCATCTGGAAGCGCCAGTCATACAGCACCGCGTCCAGGCGATCCAGCGGTCCGCCGAGGCCCGGCCGACGGAACGCATCCGCCTGCCATAGCATGAGCAGCACGAGCACCAGCAGCCCCGCCGCGCGCAAGCCTCGTTTGCCGCGAAAAAGCCACGCCATCATGCCTTCAATTCCCTACGGCCCGCGCGGCCCGTCCTGGCGCCCGGAGGCCTATATCCCCTGATTCGCACCGCCGCCCCCGCCGCCGGTGGCGGGCGGCGTGTAGTTGGGCGGCTCCAGCGGCGCGACGCCGGTGATGGTGTAGGTATTGCCATCGTTCAAAGAATAGGCGATGCCAGCGCTGCCGCTGGTCGTCAGGAAGCCCGACACCCCCAGTGAGCAAGAACCGGTGGGGGTGCAGCCCCCCCCGTTGATGTTGGTGTTGCTGAAACCGAACACCGGAAGCGGATCAGTCAGCGTCCCCGTGCCGCCCGCGATGCTGAAGGCCGCACTCGGCATGGTCAGGAGCATGTCCAGCGTATATTGGTTCGTCCCGACATCGATCCCCAGATCGAACTGGTTCAACGCGCCGATCTGGCCCCCGTTGTCATAGGCGGCCGGCGTGACGCCAGCGGGCAGGCTGAAGCTCAGCGTCCCGGTTAAAGGCGCCGTTGTCGCCACTTCGCCGATGATGTAGGGCAGGTAGCGCGCGACCGGGTTAGGGTTGCCTTGCGCATAGGACCGGACACCACTGGGCAAAGTGATGCTGCCATCGGTCAGCACCCCCCAGTTCAGCCCGGCATCAGTCCGACTAAACGCAGTCGCATCCCCCATGCCTAACTCGATCACTCCCGGAACATCAAAGGACGTCAGTGCACCGTTGCCGGTATCGAATGTTGCATATCCCGGTCCGCCCGCAGCCGTATTGGGGATCCAGTCATACGTAGAGTCCAGCGCCGCCGCCAACATGAAATACCCTGGCCCTGACTGCAGGAATGGCGAACCCTTCGGGGTCGCCATCAAAGGCAGATCCAGATTATAGGGATCGGAACGCACCATGCCCACCGGCGTCCTCAAGTCCCCCTGCGGGCCGGTCGCCATGAACACCGGGCCTTCCTCGGTCAGCCGGGGGGCCTCGTCCTCGGTCATGATGGCGTTGTAGCCCTCGGGCACTTCAAGGGTGCCGTGCGAGTTCGTCAGCACCACCTTGCCCCGCCCCACGTGCACCCGCAGGGTGCCGGGCGGGTCGATGATCGCGATGAACTCCGTGCCCCGGATGCCCAGGGTGCCGACCGGGGTCTTCAACTGATAGTTGTCGTGCTTGCTCTTGCCGATCGCCCCGGTGACCGTACGCAGGCCGCCGCGCAGCAGGCCGAAGACCAGCGAACCGTCCTCGCCGCCCGCGTCACCCAGGCGGTATTCCTCGACCGAGAACGTGGTTTCAGGCAGCAGCGACACCAGCCCGCCGTCGCTGAACCGCAGTTGCGCGCGGGCGCCCTGCGCGGTGTCGATACGGTCCTGGTCGAAAACCTCTGCGCCCTTCGACAGAGCGCGCCCGGCCTGGCCGGATTCGGTGGCCGTGACCAGCCCATGGACGAAATCCGCACGGGCGGCGACCTCGGCCCGCACGCTGCCCATGCCGACGCCCGCGATCAGCACGACCCACGCGGCCAGGACGCGCCACGCAAGATCGGAGACCTGCCGAACCCGCCGGGCGGACGGCAGGCGCTGATGCGACACACTCTTAGAACAGTTCATAACGCAGGCTCACTGAAAAGATGTGGCGCTGATAATCCCGCAGCTCGATGTTCGATCGGCTGTTGATGTAGCGGTATTCCGGGCGGATCGAGAGCTTGCGGTTCAGGGCATGACTCAGATTCACATAGGCGTCGTACTGGGTGTCGCGGCGCGCCTTGCCGAACAGGACTTCCTTGCCCCCGTAGTTGCGCCATTCCACGCCCACTCCTGCCTCGGCCTGGGTGCGCGGCGACAACAGCATCATGCCGCCGCCCCGCAAGCCGCTGAAATCGTAATCCACGGTGGCAGGAGCATTGCTGTGCACGCCGACTTCGCGCCCGCCGTAGGCGCTGGCGTAGTAGATCGCCCGCCCATTGCCCAGCGCCTGCGACCACGACACCCCGCCCGCATAGCGCGTGGCGTCGTTCAGGCTGTACTTCGGATAGCGCATCTGGGTCACGTGCGCAAAGCCATTGACCTCGGCGCGATCCGTCACCGCATACGCATACTGCCCCAACAGGCTGGCCATGTCCCGATAGCCGTGACCGCCCAGGTTGTAATGCTGGCCCTGGGCCTTGACGGTCAGGCGGTGCGACCCCTCGGTGCGCATCAGGCCCAGCGCCCCATCGACGATGGCGGCGTCGTAGCTGTGCGCCGACCAGTATTGATTGCCCGTGGCGGTGCCTTCGGCCAGCAGACGCCAGTGCGCATTGAGCGGCGTGGAATAGCGGATGTTGAACTGCGTCAGGTTGAAGCCGGTTTCCTGGGGCCGGCCGTCCGGCGACATCCGGAACACCAGGTTGCCCAGGGCCGGCAGCGCCAGGCTGCCCTGCGACATGGCGGTATTGGGATTGCTGTCGTAGCCCACGCCCGCCTGGATATAGGCATTCAGGCGCGTATCCTGGCCGGCCGATTCCTTGCCGGTCAGGACACGCATGTACTCGTCAAGAATGGCCTGCACTTCCGGCGGCGGCGCGCTGTGCGAGATGATCTCGATCTCGTTGCGCGCCGCCTGCACCTCGGTCAGCATCACGTGCGCGCGCAGCATCCCCAGACGGCACAGCCCGTCGCGCGGGCTGACGGCCAGGCAGCGTTCGAAGGCAAACGCAGCCTGCGAGGGCTGGTCGGCCGCCAGGGCGGCCTGGCCAAAGACCCGATCGAACCCGGGGTTGCCCGCCAGCCAGGACACGTGCGGCGACAAAGCACGATAGGCCTGGACGCCCTGGCCAGCCTGCACTTGTGCCGCCCCCTGGGCAATGATCCGTGCGGCATCCGGCGCGCCGGATGCCTGGCTGATCGAGGCCGACGCCAAAAGTGACAGACAGGCCAATGCCGAACGCGTCAGCACCGCTTGAACCCCACGGATCCAGCTCCGTGCATCCACACGTGATTGCATGCTTTGTCTCACTCCCCGACGCGACGGCGCGGCATCCCTGAAGACACCCGGCCCGCTTCCGCTGCCACCCCGGAATGTGTAAATGTGATTAGAGTAGTAATAATGTGTTATTTTTCAATCGATCATAGCATCGATCATCGGCTGACACGGAAGTCGTGTGCATACCGTGTACTCCAGACAGCACTCCCAGCGGACTGCCGACCATGCCCTCATCCTCTCCACATTCCCGGCCGATCGTGCTGGCCCACCTGACGGACATGCATCTGTTCGCCGACAGCGGCGGCACCTTGCTGGGCGTGGATACCGAGGCCTCGTTCCGGGGCGTGCTGCAGCACCTGCTCGACTCCGGCGACGCACCCGACCTGGTCCTGGCCACGGGCGATCTGTCGCAGGATGGCCGCCCCGAGTCCTACACCCGCTTCCTGGGCATGGTGGCGCCCCTGGGCGCCCCCGTGCACGTCCTGCCGGGCAACCACGACGTGCGCGCCCCGTTTCAGGCCGTGCTGGCCGCGCACGCCGCCCCGGTGATCGACCAAGGCCCCTGGCGCATCATTCTGCTGGACTCCACACTGCCCGACGACGAGGGCGGCCGGCTGGCCCCGGACCAGTTCGACCTGCTGCGCACCGCCGGCCAGGTCGAGGACGGGCGCCACGTCCTGGTGGCCATGCACCACAACCCCGTGCCCATGCACAGCGCCTGGCTCGACCCCATGCGCATCGGCAACGCCGACGCCCTCTTTGCCGTTCTGGACGCCCTGCCGCGCGTGCGCGCCCTGTTGTGGGGACACGTCCACCAGGCGGGCGACAGCCTGCACGTATTCGATCATCCCCCCGGACGCGCGCCCTTGCGCATGCTGTCCACGCCGTCCACCTGCTTTCAGTTCACACCGCTCAGCGAACGCTTCAGCATCGACCCCGTAGCCCCGGGCTATCGCTGGATCACCCTGCACCCGGACGGCCGGCTCGACACCCGGGTCGTGCGCGTGGCGGCGCTGGCCCCGGCCCCCGACCACCCCAGCCACGACAGCACCGGCTACTGACTTCATTCACAGGATCTCCGCCATGTCTCCGTCCAGCAGTCCAGGCGCCGTCGACCCGACGATCTTTCAGAAACTGCTCGACATCACTCTGTCGCTGTCGGCCGAACGCCACCTGCCGCGCCTGTACGAGCAGATCATCACCGCCGCCCAGGATTTCACCCGCGCCGACGGCGGCACCCTGTACATCCTCGAAGGCCAGGGGGCAGGACAGCAACTGCGCTTCGAGGTCATGCACACGCTCAGCCTGGGGATCCATTCCGGCGGCACGTCGGGGCAGGCCATCAGCCTGCGGCCCATCCCCTTGTGGCTCGAAGACGGCCAGGCCAACCACCAGAACGTCTGCGCCCACGTCTGGCACCAGGGCACGCCGGTCAATATTCCCGATGCCTACGAAGTCGAGGATTTCGACTTTTCCGGCACCCGGGCCTTTGACCGGGCCATGCAATACCGGACCGCCTCGCTGCTGACGCTGCCGCTGCAGAACCACGCCGGCGACATCATCGGCATCCTGCAACTGGTCAACGCCCGCGACCCCGGCACCGGCCTGGTGCAGGCCTTCAATCCCGCACTCGAACCGGTGGCGCTGGCGCTGGCCTCGTCGGCCGCCGTCACGCTGGACAAGCAGCAACTGCTGCAAGGCCACAAGGACCTGCTCGACGCCTTCATCCGCACCATCGCCCAGGCCATCGACGCCAAATCGGCCCACACCTCGGCCCACTGCCAGCGCGTGCCCGTGCTGACCGAACTGATCGCCCAGGCGGCCTGCCGCGCACAAGACGGCCCGCTCAAGGACTTCACCCTGGATGACGAAGGCTGGTACGAACTGCGCGTGGCGGCCTGGCTGCACGACTGCGGCAAGCTCGCCACCCCGGACTCGCTGCTGGACAAGTCCACCAAGCTGCATGCCCTGAGCGACCGGATCGAGACCATCCAGGCCCGCTACGCCGCCCTGATCGCCCAGGAGACCCTGGCGGCCGCCGACCGGACCGACGCCGGGCTGCAGGCCCGGATCAGCCAATGGCGCGAGGACTGCGACTTTCTGGCGCGCGCCAACATCGGCGGCGAATTCATGCGGCCCGAGGACCAGCAGCGCGTACGCGACATCGCGCTGCAGACCTGGATGGACCACACCGGCGCCGTCCAGCCCCTGCTCACCGCCGAAGAAGCCGACATGCTGTGCATTGCACGCGGCACGCTCAACAACGCGGAACGGCTGCGCATCAACCAGCACATCGACGTCACCCTGCAAATGCTGGAAGTGATGCCGTTTCCCAAGACCCTGGCGCGCGTGCCCGAATACGCGGGCGGCCACCACGAGAAAATCGACGGCACCGGTTTCCCGCGCGGCCTGACCGGCGATCAGATGTCATGGCCCGCCCGCATGATGGCGATCGCCGATATTTTCGAAGCCCTGACGGCGCGCGACCGGCCCTACAAACCGCCCATGCCGCTCTCGCAGGCCCTGTCCATCCTGCGCGACATGCGCGACCGCCGCCACATCGACGCCGACCTGTACGCGCTGTTCCTCGACGCCCGGGTCTGGGAGACTTATGCGCGCGAACACCTGCTGCCGGACCAGCTCGACGTGCAGGACCCAACCGCCTATCACTGATCCCAGTAAAATCGCGGGATGCATGCCCATCCTCAGCCCAGCCCGGAGGCGATCCGCGCCAGCGCCGACCGCACCTTCGGCATCGAAATCCAGGCCCTGCAAGCCCTGCAAGGCCGCATTGACGCACACTTCACCCAGGCGGTCGGCCTGATCCTGGACTGCCCGGGCCGCGTCGTCGTCACCGGCATCGGCAAGTCCGGCCACGTCGCCCGCAAGATCGCCGCCACGCTGGCGTCCACCGGCACGCCCGCCTTCTTCATGCACGCCGCCGAGGCCATCCACGGCGACCTGGGCATGCTTACCGGCCAGGACATCCTGCTGGCGATCTCCTATTCCGGCTCGGCCCAGGAACTGATCACCATCATTTCCGTGGCCAAGCGCATGGGCACGCGCATCATCGCCCTGACCGGCAACGCCGATTCCGAACTGGCCCGCAGCGCCGACCTGGCGCTGGACGCCGCCGTGGACCAGGAGGCCTGCCCCCTGAACCTGGCGCCCACCGCCAGCACCACGGCCGCTCTGGTGCTGGGCGACGCCATCGCCGTCGCCTGCCTGGAGGCCCGTGGCTTCAACCGCGAGGATTTCGCCCGCTCGCACCCGGGCGGCGCCCTGGGCCGGCGGCTGCTGACCTCGGTGGCCGACGTGATGCGCAGCGGCGCGGCCCTGCCGCGCGTCGCACCCGACACCCTGATCCCCGACGCCCTGCCCGAAATGTCCTCCAAGGGCATGGGCATGGTCATCGTCCTGGAGGACAAACGCCCCGTGGGCCTGTTCACCGACGGCGACCTGCGCCGCATGATCGCCCAGCACGGTGACATCCGCACGCTGCCGGTCTCGGCCGGCATGAGCCGCCACCCGCGCTCGATCGCGGCCGACGCGCCCGCCATCGAGGCCGCCTCGACCATGGACGCGCACAAGCTCAACCAGATGCTGGTGCTGGACAGTGACGGGCTATTATTGGGGGCTCTGCACATGCACGACCTCCTTGCTGCAAAGGTCATCTGATGAACGAACTGCCTGGTTTCTCCCACCCCGCCGAAGCCCAGATCCTGGCCCGCGTCCCGGAAGCCGTCCGCGACCGAGCCCGTGCCGTACGCATGATGGTGTTCGACGTCGACGGCATCCTGACCGACGGCAGCCTCTGGTACGGCGAGCACGGCGAGGCCATCAAACCCTTCAACGCGCTGGACGGCCACGGCTTGCGGCTGCTGCGCGAACAAGGCATCCGCGTCGCCTGGGTCAGCGGCCGCAAAAGCGCCATCACGGCCCGCCGGGCGGCGGAACTGGGCATTTCGCCCGCGCTCCAGGGGGTCCGCGACAAGATCACCACGGTCGAAGACCTGGCCCGCGAGGCCGGCCTGTCGCTCGAGGCCGTGGGCTATATGGGCGACGACATCATCGATCTGCCCGTGCTGCGGCGGGTCGGCTTTGCCGCCAGCGTGCCCAATGCGCCCTTCTACATCGGCCAGGCCGCCCACTGGATCAGCGCCCTGCCCGGCGGCTCGGGCGCCGTGCGCGAATGCTGCGACCTGATCCTGGCGGCCCAGGGCCGCCTGGGCGCCTGTTTCACGGCGTCCCTGTCCACGCTGGGCGGGGCCATCCAGTGAAAGAACGCCTGCCCAGTCTCGTGGCCGTGCTGCTGCTCGGCCTGCTGGTGCTGGGCACCTGGTGGGCGTCCGACTACGCCTTGCGTTCGATCGAGATCGACCCGCCCCGGCGCGTGACCCACGAGCGTGATTCCTGGTCCGATCAGTTCACCATGGTGCGCACCGACGCCGACGGACGCGCCATCAACCGCCTGGAAGGCGAGTCCATGGAACATTTCCCGGACACGCTCACCTACGAAATCACCGCGCCGCGCGCCGTCGGCCACCAGCCCGACACGCCCATCACCGTCGGCACCGCCGACCGCGGCACGCTGGACGAGCACGGCGACCGCATCGTGCTGGACGGCAATGCCCACCTGAAGCGCCTGCCCGACGCCGAACACAAGCTGCTGGACGTGCGCAGCACCCAATTGATCATCGAGCCCGACCTGGACCTGGTCCACACGGACCGCCCCGCGTTGGTCCACAACGGGAATTCCACCCTGCGGGGCAAGGGCATGCGCTACGATAACCGCACCCGCCAACTGACCGTCCACGCGGCCAGCGACGTCAAGATCTCGGGCGAGGATCAGGCCGCCCGCAACGCCGAACCGAAGAAGAACGCACAACCATGAAAACTCCGTCTCATGCCCTGATTGCATCGATCAGCGCCTGCGCCCTGGCTCTGGCCGCCCAGGCGGCCGCCGCCCAGAACAAACCGGCTCCCCAGGACGAACCCGACACGGTGATCCTGTCCGATACCCTGCACTACGACGACGTCAACAAGACCAGCACCTTCACCGGCAACGTGGTCCTGACCCGGGGTGCGATGACCCTGCGCGGCGACAAACTCGTCACGCACGAAGACGCCCAGGGCAACCAGTTCGGCACCGCCACGCCCGCCAAGGGCCAGGTGGTCACCATCCGCCAGGAAAACCCCGAAAAATTCGAGACGCTCATCGCCACCGGCCTGCAGGCCGACTACGCGGGCGCCTCGGGCGACATCACCCTGACGGGCCAGGCCACCGTGACCCGCCTGATCTGCGGCCAGACCTTCGACAACGTCCGCGGCGCGCGCATCATCTACCACGAAAAAACCGGCACCTACGAGGCGTTCGGCGGCCAGAACTCGGCCGCCGCCGGCGGGCGCGTCCGGTCCCTGGCCCAGCCCCAGTCCCGCATCGACAAGGCCATCGCCCAGTGCAAGGCCAAGAAGGGCCAGCCGTAATTCCCATGTCCGCACACGAATCCCATTCCACCACGGCCGGCGCCACGCGCACGTCCGGCAGCCTGCAGGCCGTGGGCCTGGGCAAAACGTTCGGCCGCCGCGCCGTCGTCCAGGACGTCTCCCTGTCGGTGGACAGCGGCGAGGTCGTCGGCCTGCTCGGCCCCAATGGCGCCGGCAAGACCACCAGCTTCTACATGATCGTGGGGCTGATCCCGGCCGACACGGGCCGCATCCTGATCGACCACCACGAGGTCACCGGCATCCCCATGCACCAGCGCGCCCGGCTGGGCCTGTCCTACCTGCCGCAGGACGCGTCGGTTTTTCGCCGCCTGACAGTGGAACAGAACATCCGCGCAGTGCTGGAGCTGCAACGCGACCCGCAGGGCCGGCCCCTGTCGGCCCCCGCCCTGGAAGAACGCCTGGAATCGCTGATCGACGAACTGCAGATCGAGCACATCCGCCGCAACATGGCGATTTCATTGTCGGGCGGCGAGCGCCGCCGGGTGGAAATCGCCCGCGCCCTGGCCACGCACCCGCGCTTCATCCTGCTGGACGAACCCTTTGCCGGGGTGGACCCGATCGCCGTGATCGAAATCCAGCGCATCGTGCAGTTCCTGAAGGGCCGCAACATCGGCGTGCTGATCACCGACCACAACGTGCGCGAAACCCTGGGGATCTGCGACCGCGCCTACATCATCAGCGAAGGCCGCGTCCTGACCAGCGGCCATCCGAATGAGATCGTGGACAACGAGGCGGTGCGCCAAGTTTATCTGGGGAAGAACTTCAGGATGTAGGTGCTGCGGGGGTATTTTTCAAATTGTAGCCCCCACCTCGCGGCTTGCAAGCCGCTCCGATTCGTCAGGCACCGCGCAGTCCGCAGGGACTGCCCGGTGTCCAGACTCATCCCTTCAAGGGCCGATTCAGTATCCTACACCGAAAACAGGCGCTTGATGTGGCGGATGCAATGGGTACACTGGACTTGTCATCAAACTGTCAGCAAAGGAGGCCAAGCCCGTCCGTACCCGGTTCCCTCCAGGAACCCTCCCCGTTTTTCCGCAAGGAGTCTGCATATGAGCCTGACAATCACCGGTCGCAATCTGGAAATCACCCCGGCTATCCGCGAATACGTCCACACCAAGACGGCGCGCGTCCTGCGGCACTTCGATCAGGTCATCGACACTCAGGTCATGCTGTCGATCGAACCCCAGAAGCACATCGCTGAAATCACCATGCGCCTGCGCGGCAAGGACCTGCACTGCGAAGCCTCGGATGACAACCTGTATGCGGCTATCGATCTGCTGGTCGACAAAGCCGACCGCCAGGTCATCAAGTACAAGACCAAGGCTCAGAACCACGTTCACGAACCCCCCAAGCGCCAGGAAATGACCGCCTGATCGCGTAGCGTCGGGCCGGCTCCTCCGGCTCGAAACGACACATGGCCTCGAGACACTCGTCCGGGGCCATATTGTTGTCTGTTTACCTATAATGGTCGCCATGAATCTCACTTCCCGCATCCTGCCGCCCGGCAACATCGTCCTGGATCTGGCCGCCACCAGCAAGAAGCGCGCCTTCGAACACGCCGGACTGCTGTTCGAAAACCACCAGGGCGTCGCGCGCACGGCGGTCTTCCACAGCCTGCTGGCCCGAGAGCGGCTGGGCTCGACCGCATTGGGCCACGAGGTCGCGATCCCCCACGGGCGGCTCAAGGACCTGCGTGAACCGCACGCCGCCTTCATCCGGCTGGCCGAACCCGTCCGTTTCGATACCAACGACGGACGCACCGCCCGCCTGCTGTTTTTTCTGTTGATCCCGGAAACCGCCACCCAGACCCACCTGGACCTGCTGGCCGGCATCGCCCGCCTGATGTCCGACGCCGGCATCCGCCAGGCCCTGACGCACTCCACGGATCCCCAGGAAGTCCATCACCTCATCCTGACCGGCGCGAGCGCCCCGACCTCTGAACATGCTGACCATTCAAGAGCTGATTCGTGACAACGCCGAGAAGATCCCCTTCTCCTGGATCGCCGGCAAGGACGCCGCGGATCTGCACCTGATTCCCGACACCAGCGGCGCCGCCGCCGACCTGATCGGCCACCTGAACCTGATCCACCCGGGACGCATCCAGGTTTTCGGCACCGAGGAAATCGCCTTTTACCTGCGGCTCGAACCGCACCGCCGCCAGCACCACCTGGACGACCTGGTGACCGGAGGCGTACCGGCCATCATCCTGGCGAACAACACCCAGGCGCCCGACGATCTGCTGGCCTACTGCCTGGAACACGACATCCCGCTGCTGTCCACGCCCACCGACGCCGCCCTGCTGATCGACCTGCTGCGCATCTACCTGGGCAAGCGCATGGCGCCCAAGACCACGGTGCACGGCGTCTTTATGGACGTGCTGGGTCTGGGGGTCCTGATCACCGGCGAATCCGGGCTGGGCAAAAGCGAACTGGCGCTGGAACTGATTTCCCGGGGCCACGGGCTGGTGGCCGACGATGCCGTCGAACTGTCGCGCACCGCGCCGAATTTCATCGAAGGCCAGTGCCCGCCCCTGCTGCAGAACCTGCTGGAAGTCCGCGGCCTGGGGCTGCTGGACATCCGCACGATCTTCGGCGAGACCTCGGTGCGGCGCAAGATGAAGATCAAGCTGATCGTCCACCTGGTGCGCCTCACCCCCGAAAATTTCGAACGCCTGCCGACCCAGGACGAATACCAGGACATCCTGGGCATCCCGATCCGCCGGGTGATGCTGCAGGTTGCGGCCGGCCGCAACCTGGCCGTGCTGGTCGAGGCCGCCGTGCGCAACACCATCCTCAGCCTGCGCGGCATCGACACCATGAGCGAATTCATCGAGCGCCAGGCCCTGGCCATCATGGAAAACTCCCGGGAGGCCCGATCGTGACACCCTGCCCGACACCGCAAGCCCCCCTGCTGCACACACCATGCTGAACATCGTCCTCATCACCGGCATTTCCGGTTCCGGCAAGTCCGTGGCCCTGCGCATGCTGGAAGACACCGGCTACATCTGCATCGACAATCTGCCGGTGCGCTTCCTGCACGAATTCATCGCCAGCACCCGGGACAGCGGCCTGGAACGGGTGGCGGTCGCCATCGACGTGCGCACCCCGGGCGACCTGGACGACCTGCCCGGCATCCTGACCAGCCTGCGCGCCATCGGCACGGCGCTGCACGTGATCTTCCTGGATGCCGACGACCACACCCTGATGCAGCGCTATTCCGAATCGCGGCGCCGCCATCCCCTGACCGACCGCCTGCGGCAAGAGGGCCTGGACGCCTCACTGCAGGACTGCATCACCCGTGAACGGGAACTGCTGGCGCCCTTGCGCGACCAGGAACATGTCATCGACACCTCGGACCTGGCGCCCGGACAACTGCGCGCCTGGGTCCGCGACCTGGTCCAGACGGACCGCCCCTCGGTGATCCTGACCTTTGAGTCCTTTGCCTACAAGCGCGGGGTGCCGCACGACGCCGACCTGGTGTTCGACGTGCGCTGCCTGCCCAATCCCCACTACGACGCGCAGTTGCGCCCCCTGACGGGCCGCGACGCCCCGGTCGCCGACTGGCTGGCCCAGTTCGGCAGCGTCGAGACCATGATCGACGACATTGCCGCCTTCATCCGCAAATGGCTGCCCCTGTACATGCAGGACACGCGCAACTACCTGACGGTGGCCATCGGCTGCACCGGCGGCCAGCATCGCTCGGTCTACGTCACCGAACAGCTCGCCCGGCGCTTCGCGGATCATTCCCCCCTGCTGGTGCGCCACCGCAACCCCATGCTGCAGGAGCACCGGCCGTGAGCGGAACAGTTCGCCGCCTGGCCCTCGCCCTGCTGGGCGCCGCGCTGGTCGTGCTGGCGGGCTGCGCCTCGCGCTCGGGCGGCTACTACAAGGACGACGGCCCCGGCAGCAACATTCCGGCCGACATCGCCGCCATCCCCGACGCCGTGCCGCGCATCGAGCGGCACGCCCCGGCCAACTTCCGCCCCTACGAAGTCTTCGGCGTGCGCTACCTCCCCATCGGGGAAAACCAGGCCTACCGCCAGGAAGGCGTGGCCTCATGGTACGGACGCAAGTTCCACGGCGAAAAGACCGCCAACGGCGAAACCTACGATATGTACGCCATGACGGCGGCGCATCCGACCCTGCCGATCCCCAGCTACGCGCGGGTGACCCGGGTAGGCACCAACCGCTCGGTGGTCGTGCGCGTCAACGACCGGGGACCCTTCCACCCAGGGCGCATCATCGACCTGTCCTACGTGGCGGCCGCCAAGCTGGGCCTGATCGGCCCAGGCAGCGGGCGCGTGATCGTGCAAGCCATCACCAACGCCGACATCCGCGCCGGACGCGCCCCGGGAGCGCCGATCATGGCCTCGGCCCCGCCGCCCGCCGATACGGCTCGGGCGCAGCCGGTCAGCCTGCCCGCCGAGCCCGACACGCCCTCTGCCCCCGTCCCTGCGGTCTCCGAGGGGCCGCAGGCGGGCGGCATCTATCTGCAATTCGGCGCCTTTTCCTCGGCCCAGAACGCCCAGGCGCTGGCCCAGCGCGTCAACATCGAGGCCGCCGGCCAGGCCGGCCAGGCCACCGTCGCGCACCAGCCGCCGCTCTACAAGGTGCGCATGGGTCCCTATCTGTCGCGCGACGAGGCCGTCCACACCGCCGCGCGGCTGGCGGAATCCGCGGGCCTGAATCCGGTCATTGCGCTGGACCAGGGGCTTTAGTCTTCGCGACTCCGCGATAGCGCCCAGGCGTACAGCCGGTCGCGCGCCAGCCCGGTCGCCCGGGCGCCGATCCGCGCCGCGTCGCGCACCGACAGGTCTTCCAGCAGCGCCTCCATGATCCGGCGCTGCTCGGGCGACAGGTCCTCGTCCGGCACGGCCTCCCGTTCGTCGGCGTGCACCACCAGCACGAATTCGCCCTGTTCCCGATGGGCGTCCGCATCCAGCCAGACCAGGGCATCCCCCGCCGGCAGGGTATGGATCTCTTCGAAGCGCTTGCTCAGTTCGCGCGCCACGGTCACCTTCCGGTCCGGCCCGGCCGCCGCCGACAGATCCTGGAGCGCCGCCCGCAACCGATGCGGCGTCTCGAACATCACCACCGGCACCGGCCAGGCCAGCCACTGATCCAGCCATTTGCGGCGCGCCTGGGCCTTGGACGGCATGAATCCGGCGAAGGCAAAGCCGGGGTTCTCGTCGCGGGTGGCGCCGCTGGCCATCAAGGCGGCGATGACGGCGCTGGGGCCCGGCAAGGGCACGACCCGGTAGCCGGCCGCCTGGACCTCGCGCACCACGCGCGCGCCCGGGTCGCTGACGGCGGGCGCGCCGGCATCGGACACCAGCGCGATGCGCTCGCCCTGGGCCAGCCGCCGGATCACGGCCTCGGCCGCCTCGCGTTCGTTATGGCGGTGGGCGGCCAGCAGCGGCGTGGTGATGCCCCAGGCATCCAGCAAGGCGCGGGAGGTGCGGGTGTCCTCGGCCGCGATCGCATCGCAGCGGCGCAGGGCCTCCCAGGCGCGCAGGCTCAGATCCCCCAGATTGCCGATCGGCGTGGCGACCACATACAAGGCGCCTGCCGGCCAGGATTGGCCCGCCACCTGTTCAGCGTGACGTTTCCACGTCGGTCCGGTCTGTTCCCAGTCTGCGCTGTCCGTCATACTCGTATCCTGTTCCGTATCCCGTTCGATTGAATGTGCCGCCATGCCCGCCGATCCCTACGAAGCCGCCCGGCAGGCCCAGCGCGGGGCCGTGGCGCGCCGCCGCCGACGCCTGCGCCGGTCCCGACCGACATCCGGCCTGATCGACCCGGCGGCCGACTTCGCCCACGAAGCGGCCGATGTCCCCGATGCGCCGGCGGCCGGATCCCCGACCCAGCGCCAGGGCCACGCGGCCGAGGCGCGGGCGGCGCGCCACCTGGAGGCGCACGGCGTGCGCATCCTGGCGGCCAATCTGCGCTGCCGCGCCGGGGAAATCGACCTGGTCGCCCGCGAAGGCGCCCTGCTGCTGTTCATCGAGGTGCGGGAGCGCCGCAATCCGGCCTTCGGCGGCGCCGCCGCCAGTGTAAACCGCCCCAAGCAGACCCGGCTGATCCGGGCCGCGCGCCATTTCCTGCCCCGGCTCGCCCGGCTGCATTTCGGCGGCGCCGCGCCGGCCTGCCGCTTCGACGTGGTGGCCTTCGAGGCCGACGGCCCCCGCTGGATCCGCGGCGCCTTTCAGGTGTGAACTCTAAAATTTTCGCACCCCTCCACCTCCCGGCCTGCAGGCCGGTCGGATTCGTCAGGCTCGGGTCATTTCCAAATTGCGACATCTCCCCACCTCCCGGCCTGCAGGCCGGTCGGATTCGTCAGGCACCGGGCAGTCCGCAGGGACTGCCCGGTGTCCGGACTCATCCGCAAACTGTTACGTTCATGTGTAACAGCGGCCGTGCGCTCATGCGATAATCGGCGCATGGACATGACCTCCCGCATGACGTCGCATTTCGACGACGCCGTCGACGCGTTTCGCTCCAGCGCCCGCGAGCTGGCCCCCGCCCTCGCCGCCGGGGTTGATCTGCTCTTTGGCGCGCTGACCAACAACGCGCGCATCCTCGCCTGCGGCAACGGCGGCTCGGCCGCCGATGCCCAGCACTTCATCGCCGAACTCGTCGGCCGTTTCGAACGCGACCGCCTGCCGCTGGCCGGCATCGCCCTGAACACCGACACCTCGATCATGACGGCGGTGGGCAACGACTACGGCTTCAATGCCGTGTTCGAACGCCAGGTGACCGCCCTGGGACAGCCGGGCGACATTCTGGTGGCCATCACCACCAGCGGCAATTCGCCCAACGTCATCCGCGCCATCGAAGCCGCGCACGAACGCGACATGCAAGTCATCGCCCTGACGGGCAAGGGCGGCGGCCAGATCAGCGCGCTGCTCTACGAGACCGACATCCACCTCTGCGTCCCGCACGACCGCACCATGCGCATCCAGGAAGTCCACATCCTGCTGCTGCATGCGCTGTGCGATGGTATTGACGCCCTGCTTCTGGGAGACCCCCTCTGATGCCCGTTTTCGCACGCCCTCTCGCCCGCCTCCTGATCGGCCTGACCTGCCTGGCCTCGCTGTCGGGCTGCGGCCTGTTCCTCGTGGGCGGCGCGGCCGCCGGCTCCGCCGCCGTCGCCACGGACCGGCGCACCGCCGGCGAACAAGTCGACGACCAGACGATCGAACTGCGCGTCTCCAGCGAAATGAACAAGGCCTTCGGCGACAAGGCCCGCGTCCTGGGCACGTCCTATGCGGGCCGGTTGTTGCTGGTGGGCGACGTCCCCACCGACGCCGACCGCCAGCAGGCCGAGACCATCGCCAAGGGCATCACCAAGGTCCGTTCGGTGGACAACTACATCCGGGTCGGCGACATCACGCCGCTCAGCGTGCGCACCAACGACACCTGGCTGACCTCCAAGGTCAAGAGCCAGCTGGTCGCCACCGAAAACGTGCCCTTCCGCACCATCAAGGTCACGACCGAGCGCGGCATCGTCTATCTGATGGGCAAGGTCACGGCGGACGAGGGCCAGCGCGCCGCGACCACCGTCGCCGGCATCTCGGGCGTCAATAAAGTCGTAAAATTGTTCACGATCGTGGCGCGCGAGACCCTGCTGGTCGAACCCGGCCAGCAAGGCACTGCCGCGCCCGTCACCGATGATTCCAGTTCCTCCGGCGCCTCCACGCCGTCGCCTGCGGGCGATGACGGCGGCGCCCAGACCATGCCGATCAAATGAAAAAGTTCTTTCTTGCCCTGGTCGCCGTCGTGGCGATCGGCGCCGTCGTCACCTGGCAGTCCATGGATTCCGCCCTGGCGGCGCCCGAGGTCGCCTTCACCGACCTGAACGGCCGCACCGTCACCACCCAGGATCTGCGCGGCAAGGTCGTGCTGGTCAAGTTCTGGGCCACCAGTTGCACCACCTGCGTGGCGCAGATGCCCGACACCATCCGCCACTACCAGGACCTGAAATCCCGGGGCTTCGACACCATCGGCGTGGCCATGCAGTACGACCCGCCCAACTACGTCAAGAACTTCACCGAAACGCGCCAACTGCCCTTTCCGGTGGTCATCGACGCCCAGGGCAAGATCGCCCAGGCCTTCGGCGACGTGCGCCTGACCCCCACGGCCTTCCTGATCGACAAGCAAGGCCGCATCATCAAACGCTATCTCGGCAACTACGACGAAAAGGCCTTCATGGCCACGGTCGAACAGGCACTGGCTTCCTGACATGACGAATCCCACCCAGGACATCACCTCCCAGACCTCGGCGGCCCTCAAGGCCGAAGTGCTCTCCGAGGCCCTGCCCTACATCCGCCGCTTCCACGGCAAGACCGTCGTCATCAAGTACGGCGGCAACGCCATGACCGACGAAAGCCTGCAACGCAGCTTCGCCCACGACGTGGTGCTGCTGAAGCTCGTCGGCCTGAACCCGGTGGTGGTGCACGGCGGCGGCCCGCAGATCAACAGCGCGCTCAAGCGCATCGGCAAAGAAGGCAACTTCATCCAGGGCATGCGCGTCACCGACGCCGAGACCATGGAAGTCGTCGAATGGGTGCTGGCCGGCCAGGTCCAGCAAGACATCGTCATGATGGTCAACGAGGCCGGCGGCAAGGCCGTGGGCCTGACCGGCAAGGACGGCTGCCTGATCCAGGCATGCAAAAAGCTCATGCCCGACCCCGACCATCCCGGCCAGGCCCTGGACATCGGCTTCGTGGGCGACATCGAACGCATCGAGCCGGCCGTGGTCAAGGCCCTGCAGGACGATCAGTTCATTCCCATCATCACATCCATCGGCTACGGCGAGGACGGCCAGGCCTACAACATCAACGCCGACGTCGTCGCCGGCAAGATGGCCGAAGTCCTGGGCGCGGAAAAACTCGTCATGCTGACCAACACCCCCGGGGTGCTGGACAAGGACGGCCAGTTGCTGCGCAGCCTGTCGGCCCAGACCATCGACGCGCTGTTCCAGGACGGCACCCTGTCGGGCGGCATGCTGCCGAAGATCTCCTCGGCGCTGGACGCCGCCCGGTTCGGCGTGAACTCGGTGCACATCATCGACGGCCGCGTGCCGCACTGCCTGCTGCTTGAAATCCTGACGGATCGCGGCGTGGGCACCATGATCAGTTCGCATTGACGAGCCTCCCTCGCCCATTGCGAGCGCCGAGCCCCCTGCGGCGCCGGCGGACCGTCCGGCCGGACGATCCGATCTGGCTGTTTGACCTGGACAACACCCTGCACGATGCCTCGCGCGGCATCTTTGGCGCCATTGACCGGCGCATGGGCGCCGCCGTGGCCGAGGCCCTGGACCTGCCCCCCGAGCAGGCCAACGCCCTGCGGCTGCGCTACTGGAAACGCTACGGCGCCACTGCCATCGGCCTGGCGCGCCACCACGGGGTGAACCTGCACCAGTTCCTGGCGACCTGCCACGATTTCGACGTCGCCCCGCTGGTGCACTCGGAAACCGGCCTGGCCGCCCGCCTGCGCGACCTGCCGGGCACGCGCATCATCCTGACCAATGCCCCGGCCCATTACGCCCGCCGCGTGCTGGACGCGCTGGGCATCCTGCACGAATTCGACGGCCTGTGGGCCATCGATCACATGATGCCCATGGGGCTGGCGCGGCCCAAGCCGTCGCTGGGCCTGATGCGCATGGTGGTCGCCCGGCTGGGCGTGCCCGCCCGCCGCATCATCCTGGTCGAAGACACCGAACGCAACCTGAAATCCGCCCGCCAGGTCGGCATGCGCACCGTGTGGCTGTACCACCCGGGCACGCCGTTTTCCCGCCGGCGCAACGGCCGCGATCTGTACGTGGATACGCGGATCAACCGCCTGGGGACGCTGCTGACGCAGGCCCGCGCCGGGCGCATACCGGGCAGTCGGGATCGCGCCTGAAGCGGATCGTATGCCACTGCATCCGCAGGGCGTCCACGGACAGCAAGCGCCCGACCAGGGGCTCGCCCATGCCGGTGATCACCTTGATCGCCTCGGCCGCCTGGACGCTGCCCACCATGCCCACCAGCGGCCCCAGGACCCCGGTGGTGGCGCAGCGCAATTCCTCGACGTCGTCGGCCTCGGGAAACAGGCAGTGATAGCAGGGCGCATCCATGTCACGCAGATCGTAGACGCTGATCTGGCCCGAGAACTTGATCGCCGCCCCTGATACCAGAGGCTTGCGGGCCGCCACACAGGCGCGATTGATGGCATGCCGGGTAGCAAAATTGTCGCTGCAATCCAGGACCACATCGGCGGCCAGCGCCAGTTCGCGCAACCGGGACTCGTCCAGCCGCTCGACCAGCGCCTGCACCTGCACGTCGGGATTCAGGGCCTGCAAGGCGTCCCGGCCCGACTCGGCCTTGGGACGCCCCAGGCCGGCCATGCCGTGCAGGATCTGGCGCTGCAGATTGCTGAGTTCGACCCGGTCGTCGTCCACCAGCGTGATGTGACCCGCACCCGCAGCGGCCAGATACAAGGCCGCCGGCGACCCCAGGCCGCCGGCGCCGACGATCAGCACCCGCGCCGCCAGCAGACGTTCCTGGCCCTCGATGCCCAGCTCATCGAGCAGGATGTGCCGGGCATAGCGCGTCAGCCGCGCATCGTCCAGGACCGATGCGTCCTCCATCACTGCACCTTGATCAGGCCTTCCGGGGTGACGCGATAGCGTTCGACCCCGTCACCGGCATTATTCAGGGTTTTTTTTTCCGTCCTGGCGGGCTTGCCGGCCGCATTGTCCGCCGGTTTGGCCGCCGCGTCCTCGGCCCGGGCCTGGGCACGCGCCTGCTCCACCTGGGCGGGGTCGGACTTCTGGACCGGACGGCCCTGCAGGACATTGATGGCCTGTCGCAACTGCCAGTCGTCGGCGCCGCCGAACTCGAACATCTTGATCTCGCCCTGAACGAAATCGCCGTCGTCCGGGTCATCCGAACCCTGGGCAGCGGCCTGATTTTCCAGGTGATGCTGCAGATCGACCTCGCGCTGCATGCGGAACAGGTTGCCCGCGGCGCTGTCGTCCACCACGTAGTCGGGGGCCACCCCGGTGTTCTGGATCGAACGGCCGCTGGGCGTGTAGTAGCGCGCCGTGGTGAGCTTGATGCCCGTGTCCTTGCCCAGTTGCAGCACGGACTGCACCGAGCCCTTGCCGAAGGTGCGGTTGCCGATGATGCGGGCGCGCTTGTAATCCTGCAGGGCGCCCGCCACGATTTCCGAGGCCGAGGCCGAGCCGACGTTGACCAGCACCACCATGGGCACCGTGTGCGTCCAGGCCGGCAGTTGCCCGCCGTCCTCGACGCCATGGCTGCCGTTCAGGGGACGGGCATAGAATTCCTCGTTGGAGGACGGAATGCGGCCCTTGGTGGACACCACCAGCTTGCCGGGCTCCACAAAGGCGGAAGTCACGCCGATGGCGCCGTCCAGCAGACCGCCCGGATCGTTACGCAGATCCAGCACCAGGCCCTTGGGGGCCTGCTTCTTCGACAGGGAAGCCAGCATCCGCACCAGGTCGGACGTGGTGCGGTCCTGGAACTGGCTGATGCGCACATACATGATGTCGTGGTCGAGCATCTTGCCGCGCACGCTGCGGGTCTTGATCATTTCCCGCACGATGTGGAATTTCAGGGGCTTGGGACTGCCGGCGCGATGAATCGTCAGCTCGATCGGGGTGCCGGGTTCGCCGCGCATTTTCTTCACGGCATCGTTCAAGTTGAGGCCCTTGGTGGGCTCGCCGTCGATATGGGTGATCAGGTCGCCCGTCAGGATGCCGGCGCGCGCCGCCGGGGTGTCCTCGATCGGCGCAATGACCTTGGGCATGCCGTCCTGGGTGCCGATCTCGATGCCCAGGCCGCCAAAGCCGCCCCGGGTGATGTCCTGCATCTGCTTGTAGGCTTCTTCGTCCAGGTACACCGAGTGCGGGTCCAGGTCGGCGAACAGGCCTTTGATCGCGTCATCGATCAGCGTCTGGTCGGGCACCGGCTCGACGTAGCTGGATTTGATCGCGCCATAGACATTGGCGAACTGCTGCAAGGCCTTGAGCGGCAGGGGCTCGCCCTTCTGGGCAACCGCCGAAATGCCCAGACTGACCAGGATCCCCCCCAGAAAGCCTGCCAGAATCCAGCTCAACGAGCGATTGTTTCGAGTGCTCATGCACGTTCCTAAGCGATGATCGGACCGCCGGGCGGCGCGGGAAGGCGCTGCGGACGACGGATGGTACATAGTACAAAAATTAAACGGGGAATACTCTGGGGATCGCCCTGGGAATAGCCCGGAGGCTCAGGCGGCGCTATTTCAACCAGAGTTCGGGGTTGATCGGCGCCCCCTGGTGCCGCAATTCGAAATACAGACCCGGTTCGACCTGCCCTCCCGTGGCGCCGACCCGGGCGATCTCGTCGCCGCGCGCCACCACGTCGCCGACCCGGCGCAACAAGGACTGGTTGTAGGCGTAGATGCTGAGATACTGCTTGCCGTGGTCGATGATCAGCAGGTTGCCAAAGCCGGTCAGCCAATGGGCGAACACCACGCGCCCCGGGGCCACGGCGTGCACGGGCGTGCCCGCCGCCGCCCGCAGCACGATGCCGCGCCAGATCCCGCCCTCGGGCCGCTGCGCGCCGAACCGGCCCTGAACGTCGCCCCGGACGGGGCGCGGCAGGCCCTTGCTCAGGCCGGGGAAGCCGCCGTCGGGCTCGGTCTTGGCCGTCTCGTCCTTGGGGGCTTCGCTCCGGGCCGAGTCTCCCCGGGCCGTCCCGGCCGCAGGCGGCGCCTGGTCCGGGGCCTGGTCCGGCGCGGCCTCTTCGGTCCGCGGCGCTTCGGCTTCGCGCACGTGGCGCTCGGCCTGCTCGCGCACCTGGCGCGCCTGTTCGGCGGCGCGCGCGCGCTCCTGCTCCTGACGCGCCTTTTCAGCCTTGGCACGGGCGGCCTGCTCACGCGCACGGCGCTCGGCCTCGGCCTTCAGGGCCGCCTGGCGCCGGGCCTCGGCCCGGGCAATCTCGACATCCAGATCTTTGATCAGAGCGCCCAGGCGCGCATCACGCGCCTGGAGCTGTTTTTCCTGGCCGCGTTCAGCGGCCAGCCGGGTCCGGATCTTGTCCAGCACCTCGCGGCGCTGCGTCTGCTGGGCCTGCAGGTCCTGGCGGCGCTTTTGGACGTCGGCCCGCACCGTTTCAAGATCCCGGCGGCCCGCATCGGTCTGCCGCCGCAGGTCGGCCAGCCGATCCAAGGTCTCGCGCAAGTCATCGAGCGCCTGGGTGCGGGACCGGGTGACGTAGGCCAGCCACGCCAGTTCACGGCCGATTTCCTGGGGATCACGGCCCGAGAGCAGCGCGGTCCACGGCGACAGGCCGCTGGCGTACTGGGCGCGCAACTGATCCGCCAGCGCCTGCTGCTGGCGTTCCAGTTCTTTGGACTGCTGGCCGCTGGTGGCATCCAACCGGCGCAGGGTGTCCTGCAGCGTGGTCTGGCGCTGGTCCAGTTCGGCCAGTTCGCGGCTGATGTCGGAAATCGCCTGTTCAGAGGCCTGCAACGCGCGGCTGGCATCCTCGCGCGAGGACTCCGAAGACTCGATGCGCTTTTGCAGCGCGTCGATCTGCTCGCGCAGGGCGGTCTGGTCTTCGCGCGCACGCGCCTGGCGGGATTCCGGGTTGGATTGCGCCCCGGCCGTCTGGCAGGCCAGGGCCATGGCAAGGCCCAGCAGGCCCAACGCCCGCCACGGCCACCCGCGACCGTGCGGCGCGCGCCGAGCGCGCATGCCCGGGCGCATGCGCGACCCACCGATGAAGTCCATGATCAGGTCTGGAACCGGTCGAATCGTCAGACCGCCTTCGCCTTGCCCTGGTTGGCGACCGCCTGCATGGCGGCGCGGATCTGCTCCTCGTCACCCAGGTAGTAGTGGCGCAGGGGGCGCAGATCGTCATCCAGTTCATAGACCAGCGGCTGGCCGGTCGGGATGTTCAGGGCGATGATGTCCTCTTCCGAGATCCCGTCCAGATGCTTGATCAAGGCGCGCAGGCTGTTGCCGTGGGCCGAGACCAGCACCCGCCGGCCGGAGCGGATGGCGGGTGCAATGGATTCATTCCAGAACGGCACGACGCGGTCCACCGTGTCGCGCAGGCATTCCGTGGCCGGCAGCTCGGCGGCCGGCACGCGCTTGTAGCGGGGGTCGAAGCGCGGGTGGCGCGGATCGTCCTCGGCCAGGGGATCGGGGGCGATCGCATAGGCGCGGCGCCATTGCAGCACCTGGGCTTCGCCGTAACGGGCGGCGGTTTCGGCCTTGTTCAGGCCCTGCAAGGCCCCGTAGTGGCGCTCGTTCAGCCGCCAGTGCAGACCGATCGGGGTATGCATGGCATCCATGGCGTCCAGCGCGATCCACAAGGTGCGGATCGCGCGCTTGAGGACCGAGGCATAGGCCAGGTCGAACTCATAGCCCTGCTCGCGCAGGAGTTCTCCCGCCATGCGCGCCTGTTCGCGGCCGGTGTCGGTGAGATCCACGTCGGTCCAGCCCGTGAAGCGATTTTCGAGGTTCCATTGGCTTTCGCCATGGCGCATGAGTACCAGTTTGTGCATGATCCGCAAGCCTGAAAAGTCCAAAACTGCCGACCATTTTATAATCCCCCAGCATTGATTTTTTGCCAACGGGCCAAGTCCGGGCAAAAATGCGACCCGTCACACCGTTACAGGAACCGCCGTGGACTTCTTACTCAGCCAGAACAACCTCTGGATTCTGCTCATCGCCCTGGCTTCCGGGGGCCTGCTGCTATGGCCCAGCCTGTCCAAAGGCCGCGCGACCGGGCGCGTCGCCCTGGCCGAAGCCATCCGCCAGGTCAACCAGGAACACGGCCAGTTCGTGGACGTGCGTCCCGCCGACCAGTTCAAGACCGGCGCCATCCCCCAGGCCCGCAACATCCCCCTGGATACGCTGGAATCGCACGTCAACAGCCTGCCCAAAGACAAGCCCATCGTGCTGGTCGACGCCCACGGGCGCGACGGCGCCAAGGCTGTCGCCCAATTGCGCAAGCAGGGCTTCGATCGGGTATCCTGCCTCGATGGCGGACTGCATGCCTGGACCGAAGGCGGCCTGCCCCTGAAAAAATCCTGACCGGAACCCATCCGCCGTGGCTCAAATCACCATGTACTGCACCACCGTGTGCCCCTATTGCGTGCGCGCCGAAATGCTGCTCAAGCAGCGCGGCGTGACCGAGATCAACAAGATCTTCATCGACCGCGATCCCGCACAGCGCGCGCTCATGATGGAACGCACCGGCCGGCGCACCGTGCCGCAGATCTACATCGACGAACGCCACATCGGCGGCTTCGACGATCTTTCGGCGCTGGACCGCGCTGCCGGCCTGCTGCCCCTGCTGCAAGCCTGATTCCGGCCGACCCCGGCCGTCTCCCCACCCTACTCACCGGAACCTCTCATGTCCGACGAAAACCAAAACGACCAGTCTCCCAGCTTCGGCCTGCAGCGCACCTACGTCAAAGACCTGTCGCTGGAAATGCCCAACGCCCCGGAAATCTTCCTCGAACAGGAAGGCCCGACCGTCGAGGTCTCCATCCAGGTCGGCGGCCAGCGGCTGGCGGAAACCGTGTTCGAATCCTCGGTGACCGCCACAGTGACCACCCGCATCGGCGACAAGGTCCTGTACCTGGTCGAACTCTGCCAGGCCGGCATCTTCGAAGCCGCCAACATCCCGGCCGAACAACTCGATCCGCTGCTGGGCATCGTCTGCCCGACCATGCTCTACCCCTATCTGCGCGCCAACGTCGCCGACGCCATCACCCGCACCTCGATGCCGCCGCTGCACCTCAGCGAAATGAACTTCCAGGCCCTGTACGAACAGCGCCTGGCGCAACAGGCGGGCGAGCAGGCCCAAGGCGAAGACTCCGGCCTGATCCTGCCCCCCGGCGCGCGCAACTGATCGCCGGGGTCCGCACACCATGGCGCCGGTCCGGCTTAGCGTCCTGGGAGCGGGCAGTTGGGGCACCGCCCTGGCGGCCCTGGCCAGCGCCCGGTCCGACGCCCTGATCTGGGCCCGCGATCCCGAACAGGCGCGGGCCATCGGCCAGCAGCACCTCAATCCGCGCCACCTGCCCGACATCGCCCTGCCGTCCGCCCTGCGGGCGACCGGCGACTTCGACGCCGCGCTGGCGCACGTGCTGGACGGCTCCGATCCCGCCGAGCGGCTGATCGTGCTGGGCGTGCCCATGGCGGGCCTGGCCGAGGTCTGCCGGCGCATCGCGGCCGCACTGCCGGCCCGCACCCCTGACGCCCCGCCCGTCCACCTTCTGTGGACCTGCAAGGGCATCAGCCCCGACACCCACGAATGGCCGCACCAGATCGTGGCCCAGGCGCTGTCCGGCATCGCCGGGCTGCACACGGGCGTGCTGTCCGGCCCCTCCTTCGCCCGCGAAGTGGCCCAGGGCCTGCCGGTCGCCCTGACGGTTGCCGGCCGCGACCCAGGCACCGGCCGCGCCGCCCAGGCGGCCTTTCACGGCACCCGGGCGCGCATCTACGGCACCCGGGATGTGATGGGCGTGGAAGTCGGCGGCGCCCTGAAAAACGTCATGGCCATTGCCTGCGGCATCAGCGACGGCCTGCGGCTGGGCACCAATGCCCGCGCCGCCCTGATCACGCGCGGCCTGGCGGAAATCCAGCGCCTGGGCGTCGCCCTGGGCGGACAGGCGGATACGTTCATCGGCCTGACCGGGCTGGGCGATCTGGTGCTGACGGCCACCGGCGAACTGTCCCGCAACCGCCAGGTGGGCGTCGCCATCGGCCAGGGCCGCACGCTGGACGACATCCTGGCCGGCGGCATGACCGCCGAAGGGGTGCGCTGCGCGCGCGCCGCCCAGGCTTTGGGCCGGCGGCACGGGCTGGACCTGCCCATCACCGACGCCGTCTGCGGCGTGCTGTTCGATGGCGTGGCCCCGCCCCAGGCGGTGGCGGCGCTGCTCGCGCGCGATCCGCGCGACGAATAATTAAACGCCGCCGGCGTAGCCGGCCTGCCGCCACGCCTCGAAGACCGTCACCGCCACGGCGTTCGACAGGTTCAGGCTGCGCTGTTCCGGCTGCATGGGCAGGCGGATCCGCTGCTCTGGTGGAAAAAAAGCCAGTTGCCCGGCCGACAGGCCGGCGGTTTCCCGGCCGAACACGAACACGTCTCCCGGCTGGAACGCATGGCCGCCGATCAAGGATGCGCCGCGCGTGGTCAGCGCAAAGCGCCGCGACGGATCCCCGCCGATCGCCGCCAGAGCCTCGTCCAGGCTGCCATGCACCCGCATGCGCGCCCACTCGTGGTAATCCAGCCCCGCCCGCCGCATGCGCGCGTCATCCAGGGTGAAGCCCAGCGGCCGCACCAGATGCAAAAAAGCGCCGGTATTGGCCGCCAGGCGGATCACATTACCGGTGTTGGGGGGAATTTCGGGTTCGACGAGGACGATGTGGAACATGGAGCGGGATCGAGAAGGCTGCGCGGCGGCCCCTATTGTAAGACCCGGCCGCCAGGTGACTCGCGGACGCGATGGTCCACGGCCCGGGCCAGCACCCAGCCCTCGACCTGCGCGGCGCCGGCGGCTTTCAACACCCGCGCCACCGCCTGCAGCGTGGCGCCCGTGGTCAGCACATCATCCACCACCGCGATCCGCCGGCCGGCCAGACTGCCCGTGGCGCCGCAGGCAAACGCCCCCGCCTGCGCCTGCAAACGCAGCGCACGGTCCCGTCCCACCTGCCGCTCGCCGTCACGCACCCGCCGCACCCCGTCCAGGCGATAGCGCAGCCCCAGCGATCGGGCCAGCAGGCGGGCCACCTCGGCCGGCGAACTGAAACCGCGCTGATGCAGCGCCACGCGCCGCGCCGGCACCGGGACGACCCAGTCCGGCCCCCGGGCCGATCCGGCGGCGCGCACCGCCTGCGCCAGCAAGTCCGCCAGCAGCCACGCCAGGGACAGACGGCGGCGGACCTTGTAGTCCCGGACCAGATCGCGGCCCAATCCTGCATAGTCGAACGCCGCCACCACGCGGTCATAGGCCGGCGTCTCGGGACCGCAGTCCGGACACCGGCCCGCATCGTCCAGCGGATGCGCGCAACAGCGGCAGCGCGGCCGCGTCGCATCCGGCCGCAGGCGCGCCAGACAATCGGGACACAGCCCCTGGCCGCCCACGCGCCGGCCGCAACCCGGACAATCGGACGGAATCCAGGCTCGCCAGCGGTCCGTCGACAGATGCAGCATAATGGTGGGCCTCCCACGGAAACCTCCATCACAGCACACTTCGGGCCGTCCCGGAGCCGGCCTTGATCGTTTATGCCACAGCTTCCCCGTCTGCCCATCGACTCCCAGGCCGTGGCGCGCCAGTTCGCCCGGCGCGCGCCCCTGGACGCCCCGCAATTCCTGTACGGTGAAATCGCCCAGCGCATGCTGCGCCGCCTGAGCTACATCCGCATCGCCCCGCGCGACATCCTGGACGCAGGCTGCGGCGCCGCGCACGCCCTGGACCCGCTGCGCGCCCGCTATCCCGACCAGCATTACACCGGCCTGGACGCCTGCGGCGCACTGCTGGACACGGCACGCGAACGCTACGCGGCCAAGCCCGGCTTCTGGCACCGGCTGCGCAACAAACCCACGCCGGCCGCCGACTTCCTGCAAGCGGACCTGGCCGAGACCGGCCTGCCGGACGAAAGCCTGGATCTGGTCTGGTCGAACCTGGCCCTGCACTGGCACCCGGAACCGCATCTGGTGCTGCAGGAATGGCGCCGCATCCTGCGCAACGACGCGCTGGCGATGTATTCCAGCCTGGGACCCGGCACCTTCCGCGAACTGCGCGAAGCCCTGGCCGAGGCCGACCCGGACACGCGTCCCATGGAATTCGTGGACATGCACGATTTCGGCGATCTGATGCTGCAGGTCGGCTTCGCCGATCCCGTCATGGATCAGGAAATCATCACCCTGACCTACAAGACCGCCGACAAGCTGCTGGAAGACGTGCGGGCCCTGGGCGGCAACCCCCACCCCGAACGCCGGCGGGGCCTGCCCGGCCGCGCCTGGCGCGAACGCCTGGTCCGCGCCCTGGAACGCCGCCGCCACGCCGACGGCACGATCCACCTGAGCCTGGAAGTCGCCTACGGCCACGCCTGGCGCGTCCCCGCGCGGCGCGGCGTATTCGGCGACCTGCCCGTGACCACATTCAAGCGCGCCCAGCCCCTGGAAGACGGCAAGCCGCTCCCGCGCGTGGTGCCGCGCAAGCCGGAAGACCCGTCTTAAACCGGCACCCCGTACAGATCATATTCATCCGCGTCCTCGATCCTCACCTGGATCAGGTCGCCCGGGGCGCGGCCGGCGGCGTCTCGCAGCAGCACGCTGCCGTCGATTTCGGGGGCGTCGGCCATGGAGCGCGCGGTGGCGCCGCCTTCTGCGTCGACCTCGTCCACCAGCACCGTCAGGGTGCGGCCGACCTTGGACGCCAGACGCTGCGTGGAAATCGCCTGCTGGTGCGCCATGAAGCGTTCCCAGCGTTCGGCCTTGACCTCGTCGGGCACGGGATCGGCCAGTTCATTGGCGCGCGCGCCTTCGACCGGGGAATACTGGAAACAGCCGACGCGGTCGAGCTGGGCTTCCGTCATCCAGTCCAGCAGGTACTGGAAGTCTTCCTCCGTCTCGCCGGGGAAGCCGACGATGAAGGTGGAACGCAGCGTCAGGTCCGGACAGGCCTCGCGCCACTGGCGGATGCGGGCCAGGGTGCGGTCCTCGAACGCGGGGCGCTTCATGGCTTTCAGGATGCGCGGGCTGGCGTGCTGGAAGGGGATGTCCAGATACGGCAGGATGCGGCCTTCGGCCATCAGGGGGATCAGCTCGTCCACGTGGGGATAGGGATAGACGTAGTGCATGCGCACCCAGACGCCGAACTCGCCCAGCGCATTCGCCAGCGCGGTCAGTTGCGTCTTGACCGGGCGGCCGTCCCAGAAACCGGTGCGGTATTTGACGTCCACGCCGTAGGCGCTGGTGTCCTGGGAAATCACCAGCAGTTCCTTCACCCCGGCATCGACCAGGCGGCGGGCCTCGCCCAGCACGTCGCCGATCGGACGGCTGACCAGCCGCCCGCGCATGGACGGGATGATGCAGAAGCTGCAGTTGTGGTTGCAGCCTTCGGAGATCTTCAGATAGGCATAGTGGCGCGGCGTCAGGCGGATGCCCTGCGGCGGCACCAGATCCACATAGGGATCGTGCGAGCGCTCGTGCGGCGCGGCCTCGTGCACGGCGCGCACCACCTGCTCGTACTGCTGCGGGCCGGTGACGGCCAGCACCGCCGGGTGCACGTCGCGGATCATGTCGGCTTCCACACCCAGGCAGCCGGTGACGATGACCTTGCCGTTTTCCGTGATGGCCTCGCCGATGGCGTCCAGGGACTCGGCCTTGGCGCTGTCGATGAAACCACAGGTATTCACCACGACGACGTCTGCGCCGTCGTAGTCGGGGCTGATGGTGTAGCCGTCGGTGCGCAGCTGGGTCAGGATACGCTCGGAATCAACCAGGGCCTTGGGACAGCCAAGACTGACGAAACCGACACGGGGGGATTGGCTCATGGAGATACTCGGTGAAATGCGGCAGGGAACCCTTGAACAGGGAACCCTTGATTTTAGCCAATCGGTGCTAAAGTCCCCGGAATCCGCCCTCCAATCCCCCATTCTGGATCCCTTTCGTGCCGGAATCGCCACACTCCCCCGCCCTGTCCGACCAGTTGCTGGCCGCCGCCCGCGCCATCCGGGCCGTGCTGGGAGGCCAGTCCCTCTCGGAAGCGCTGGAAGCGACGCCCGCCGCGCTGCGCCCCGCCGCCCAGGCCTTGTCCTTCCACACCATGCGCCGGCTGGGCCATGCCCGCGCCGTGCGCGAACGGCTGGTGCCCCGCCGCCCGCCGGAACGCCTGGTCGAGGCCCTGATCCTGCTGGGCCTGAGCCTGCTGGAAGCCGGCTTGCGCCAGGCCGAAGGCGCAGAACAGCCGCCCGGTACGCCGATCTACCACGAACACACCCTGGTCCATCAACTGGTCGAGGCGGCCGCCGCCGACCGCCGCACCCGGCCGGCCAAGAGCCTGATCAATGCGGTGCTGCGCCGCTACGGCCGCGAACGCGCAGCGCTATGCACCGCGCTGGCCGCCCGGCCCGAAGCCGTCTGGAACCATCCCGACTGGTGGATCGCCGCCGTGCGCGAAGCCTGGCCGGACGACTGGCAGACGATCCTGGCGTCGGCCGACCAGCCGCCGCCCATGGTCCTGCGCGCCAATGTCCGGCGCCTCGGCCGGGACGCGCTGCAGGCGCGCCTGGACGCGGCAGGGCTCGGCACCCGCCCCGTGGGCGAGGACGGGCTGATCCTGGACACGCCGCGACCGGTGCGCGACATCCCTGGTTATGCCGAGGGCTGGTGGTCGGTCCAAGACCCCTCGGCCCAACAGGCCGCGCGGCTGCTGCCGCTGCAAGACGGCATGCGGGTGCTGGATGCCTGCGCGGCGCCCGGCGGCAAGACGGCCCACCTGCTGGAGCGCCATACGCTGCGCCTGACGGCCCTGGACAGCGACGCCAGGCGTCTGGAGCGCGTAGGCGACAATCTGCGGCGGCTGGGCCTGGAGTCCGCCGACGTGTCCCTGCGCTGCGCCGACGCCGCCCAAGCCGCCGACTGGTGGGACGGCCGGCCCTACGACGCCATCCTGGCCGACGTGCCCTGCACCGCGTCGGGCGTGGTGCGCCGCCATCCCGACATCCGCTGGCTGCGCCGCGAAGACGATCTGGCGCGCACGGCGGCCCTGCAAGCGCGCATCGCCGACGCCCTGTGGCCGCTGCTGGCCCCCGGCGGCCACCTGCTGTACGCCACCTGTTCGATTTTCCCCCAGGAAGGCGAAACGCAGGTCCAGGCCTTCCTGGATCGGCACCCCGAGGCGCACCGGCTGCCGGCCCCCGGCCACATCCTGCCCGGCGGCCCCGACGACGGCGACGGTTTCTACTACGCGCTGCTGCGCAAACCCATGTGAACCGCGCATGAGCCGCGCCGGGCCGCCCCAAGCGCGAATTCCCCCCTGGGGGACGGCGCGCAGCGCCAAGGGGGCGTCTTGAAACCCGCGACGCGGCTTGCACTTTGGCGCAGGCTCAACAATACTGCGACTGTTCGTGACTTTCCGCTCCACCGCCGTCAGCGCATGCCACGCTTCCTGATTCTCCTGGTCTGCAGTCTCCTGTTCCTGGCGTCCCCGGCCGCCTGGGCCGATGATGGCCAGGTCGTACGCATCGAGCCGGCGCTGCGCCAGGGGCAGCTCCTGCTGGACGCCGACATCGACTTCACGCTCAGCGAAGAACTGCACGACGCCGCCCGCAAGGGCGTCCCGCTGTACTTCACGGCTGACCTGAACATCGAGCACCCGCGCTGGTGGTGGTTCAACGAGACGGTCCTGTCGGCCAGCCAGACCTGGCGCATCCAGTACAACGCGCTGACGCGCCAATGGCGGGTCGGCACCGGCGACCTGTCCCTGCCGGCCACGTCCCTGGACGAGGCCCTGGATCTGGTGCGACACATCCGCGACTGGCCCCTGGGCAGCGCCGACCAATTCACGCCGGACCTGACGTACCAGGGACGGCTGCGGCTGCGGCTGGATACGTCCCGCCTGGCCCGCCCCTTCCAGGTGGATGCGCTCAACAGCGCGGCCTGGACTTTGACGACCCCATGGAAAGAATTCACCTTTTCAATTTCCGCCGCCACGCCCCGCGGCTGATCCGCTGGGCGCTGCGCTCCGCGCTGGGGGTTGCGGCCGCCAGCGCGCTCGCGCTGCTGGGCCTGCTGGTCTGGTCCACCGGCAACGCCTCGCGCTACGCGCAGCAGTACGACATGCTGCTGCTGCTCAACGGCGTGCTGGCCATCGCCCTGATGTCCTGGGTGGCCATGCTCTCGGTCCGGCTGCTGCGCCAGATCCGGCGGCGCCAGTTCGGCGCCCGCATGACCGCCCGCTTCACGCTGTATTTCACCCTGATCGGCATCCTGCCCGGCGTGCTGATCTACGTGCTGTCGGTGCAGTTCATGTCGCGCTCGATCGAATCCTGGTTCAATGTGCGCGTGGACACCGCCCTGGAGTCAGGCCTGAACCTGGGGCGCGCCGCGCTGGACGCCCAGCTCACCGAACTCAGCGGACGTGCGCGCAATATGGCCCTGCGGCTGAACACCGCCAGCGACGCCGAAACCGCCTTGCTGATCACGTCGCTGCGCACCACCAACGAAATCGACGAGGCCATGGTTTTCACCGGCAACGGCCGCCTGGTCGCTTTTTCCTCATCCGCCTTCGGCCAGTTGCTGCCGGACCTGCCGCCCAGCAGCGTCATGAACCAGTTGCGGGTTGCGCAGGGCTACGCCGCAGCCGAGGCCGACGCGGCGCCCGGCGACGGTCCGACCAGCGACGGCCTGCACCTGCGCGTCATCATCCCGCTGAGCGGGGCCAACTCGGACCGGCTGGGCAACCCCATGAGCCTGGGCGGCGATTCGCGCTGGCTGCAGGTGATCCAGGCCGTGCCCGAGCGCATCGCCCACAACGCCAGCCAGGTCCAGCAAGGGTTCCGCGACTACCAGGAACTGGCCCTGTCGCGCCTGGGGCTGCGCAAGCTCTACGGCATCACCCTGACCCTGGCCCTGATCCTGGCCGTCTTCGCCGCCGTCGTCGTGGCGCTGGCCGTCTCGCGGCGCCTGGTGCGGCCCTTGCTGAGCCTGGCCTCGGGCACCCAGGCCGTCGGGGTCGGCGACTACCGGCCCCTGCCCGAACCGCCGGCGCGCGACGAGGTCGGCCAGTTGACGCGGTCCTTCAACGCCATGACGCGCCAGTTGGACGAAGCCCGGCAGATGGTCGACCGCCACCGTCGCCAACTGGAGCAAAGCAATCTGTACCTGGAATCAGTGCTCAGCAACCTGTCCTCGGGGGTGCTGGTGTTCGACCACGCTTTCCGCCTGACGCTGTTCAACCAGGGCGCCCAGACCATCCTGCACGTCGATCTGCGCACCGTCCAGGGCCGTCCGCTGGAAACCGCGGATGGCGCCCTGCCGCTCGCCAACCTGATCCGCCAGGCCTTCTCCGCCCATGACGCGGTCGAATCCACTCGCCCCTACTGGCAGCAGCAGTTCGAAATCGAACTGCAGAACGCGCCGGACAACGAGCGCAAGAAGCACGTCATCACCCTGCTGGCCCGGGGCACCCGGCTGCTCATGGACGGCCGCGAAGACGGCTATCTGGTGGTGTTCGACGACATCAGCGAAGTGATCTCCGCCAACCGCACGGTCGCCTGGGGCGAGGTCGCCCGGCGTCTCGCCCACGAGATCAAGAATCCGCTCACCCCCATCCAGTTGTCGGCCGAGCGGCTGGCCATGAAGCTGACCGACCGGCTGGCGCCGGACGATGCCGCCATGCTGCAGCGGTCCACCCAGACCATCGTCAACCAGGTCGCGTCCCTGAAGCGCATGGTGGACGATTTCCGCGAATACGCCCGCACGCCGCCGGCGCAAATGCAGGACATCGACCTGAACGCGCTGCTGACCGAGGTCCTGACCCTATATGGCTGGGACCCCGCCGAACCCGCGCCGGCCGCGGCGGGCGCAGCCCGCTTCGACGCCCAACTGGCAGCCGACCTGCCGCTGATCCAGGGAGACCCGGCCCAGTTGCGCCAGGTGATCCATAATCTGCTGGCCAATGCCCGCGACGCCGCCTGCCAGCACGCCGCGCCCGGCACGGCCGAGATCCGCGTGCAGACCCGCCTGATCCGTCCGGAGGACGACCCCGGGCACGCCCGCGTGCGCCTGACTGTCTCGGACAACGGCCCGGGCTTTGCGCCCGAGGTCCTGCATCGCGTCTTCGAGCCCTACGTGACGACCAAGTCCACCGGCACCGGGCTGGGACTGGCCATCGTCAAGAAGATCGTCGAGGAACACGCGGCCCAGGTGGACATTTCCAACCGGACCGAAGGCGGCGCGCGCATTTCCATCCTGTTTTCCAGACTGGCGGAAGCGCCGGCCCGGCTGGACGCGCCCGGGCAAAGCACACGATAATACGCAGAACACAAGGTGAGGTGATATGGCCAGAATTCTGGTGGTGGATGACGAAATCGGCATTCGCGAGCTGTTGTCCGAAATTCTCTACGACGAAGGCCACACGGTCGAGCTCGCGGAAAATGCGGCACAGGCCCGTGAATCCCGTCTTCGCCAACGTCCCGACCTGGTGCTGCTGGACATCTGGATGCCCGACATCGACGGCGTCAGCCTGCTCAAGGAATGGTCCAGCCAGGGGCTGCTGAACATGCCCGTCATCATGATGAGCGGCCACGCCACCGTGGACACCGCCGTCGAGGCCACCCGCATCGGCGCCGTCGACTTCCTGGAAAAGCCCATCACGCTGCAAAAGCTGCTGAAGACCGTCGCTGCAGGCTTGGCCCGCCCGGTGATCCCGGCCTCGATGCGCAGCCGCACCGAACGCCCGGCAACGCCTGCCGACCCGGTCTTTACCCAGCCGCCTGCGCTGGCGGGCGGTCCCGCCGCCGTGCAGCCTGCAGGCGTCGCGCCCGTGGCCGCCCCCGTCCACGACGACTCACACCTGGGCCGGATCTCGCTGAACCAGCCCCTGCGCGAAGCCCGTGACGAGTTCGAGCGGATCTACTTCGAATACCACCTGCTGCACGAAAATCACAGCATGACGCGGGTGTCCGAACGCACCGGCCTGGAACGCACCCATCTGTACCGCAAGCTGAAGCAGCTCGGCATCGATACGTCGCGCAAGAAATCGTCCGGCGGCTGAACGACTAGCCGCGATACGAACGCATGAATTCGGCCACCGGCTGGCGCCGCCCGCCGGGCTTTTGCAGCGCCGTCACGCGCAGCACGCCGTCTGCCGTCGCCACATCGATGCCGTCCGTCCCCATGCCCACGATGGCGCCGGGAGCCGACGGTGCGGCGCTGGGCGGCAGGGCCCGGGCCCCCCAGACCTTCACCGGCTGATCAAAGCCGGGCAACGCCATCGTGGTACCAGGAAACGGATCGAAGGCCCGCACCCGACGCGCCAATTCTGCCGCCGGACGGGAAAAATCCAGCGCCGATTCAGATTTCAGCAGCTTGTCGGCATAGCACACGCCCGCCTCCGGCTGAGGGATCGGTGTCGGCGCATCCCCGGCCTGCAGCCGCGCCAGCACGTCCACGATGGCGCGCGCGCCATCGACCGCCAGCCCGTCGTGCAGGCTGGCGCCGGTCTCGTCCGCGGCCAGCGGGCGTTCCACCCGATGCAGCATGTCACCCGTATCCAGGCCCGCGTCCATCTGCATGATGGTGACGCCGCTGGCGGCGTCGCCCGCTTCGATCGCGCGCTGGATCGGCGCCGCCCCGCGCCAGCGCGGCAGCAGGCTGGCGTGGATGTTCAGGCAGCCATGGCGCGGCAGATCCAGCACCCACTGCGGCAGGATCAGCCCATAGGCCGCCACCACCATGACCTCCGGCGACAGATCACGCAGCGCGGCCTCGGCCGCCCGGGCGTCTTCCGGATATTTGCCGTCCAGCCGCAGGCTGCGCGGTTGCAGCACCGGGATATCGGCGTCCAGGGCCGCCTGTTTGACCGGACTGGGCGCGAGCTTCATGCCGCGTCCCGAGGGGCGGTCCGGCTGGGTCAGCACGCAGACGACGGGATGCCCGGCCGCGATCAGGGCGTCCAGGGCCTGCCGGGCGAATTCCGGGGTTCCTGCGAAGGCGATGCGCATGTCAGGCGGATTCGCGCTGGGCCTCGCGCTGCTGCTTGCGCAGGCGCGTGCAGATGCGGTTCTGCTTGAGCACGGACAGGTATTCGACGAAGACCTTGCCCAGCAAGTGATCGAGTTCGTGCTGCACGCACACGGCCAGCAGGCCTTCGGCGTCGAATTCGTAGGGCTCGCCGCGCTCGTCCAGCGCGCGCACGTGGATGCGCGCGGAGCGTTCGACCTCGTCGTAGACGCCGGGCACCGACAGGCAGCCTTCCTCGTAGACCTGGAGTTCTTCGCTCTTCCAGGTGATTTCGGGGTTGATCAGCACGTGCAGGTCATTGCCGTCCTCTGACACGTCGATGACCACGATGCGCTCGTGAACGTCCACCTGGGTCGCAGCCAGGCCCACGCCAGGCGCCGCGTACATGGTTTCCGCCATGTCGCGCACCAACTGGCGGATGCGGTCGTCCACCTGCTGGACCGGCGCGGCGACCGTGTGCAGCCGGGGATCCGGGTATTTGAGAATGGGAAGCAGGGCCATGATGGAAAAACCGTGACGATGATGCCAAAGCTCCATCATAAATCAGGTACCTGCGCTATAGGGCGGGATACGTGACAGGAACGTCCCGTCCGCCGCGAATCCGGCCCGCATTCGTGGCACACTGGCGCGATTCCCCGACTCCGATCCGAATCCACCGGCCCCATGCCCCTGAACGCTTCTGAAACCGAACTGCGCGCCTGGATCCGCCTGAGCCTCGAACCCGAGCTGGGCGCGGCCCGGATCCGCCTGCTGCTGTCGGTCTTCGGCCTGCCGCAGCACATCGTCGAAGCCACCACCGGCAACCTGGCCCGCTACCTGGACCCGGCGCTGGCGGCGCGCCTGCGCCAGGCGCCCGAACCGGACATCCAGGCCGCCGTCGATCAGGCGCTGGACTGGCTGCGGGCCGACGGCCATCACCTGCTGACCCTGGCCGATCCGCAGTATCCGCGCGCGCTGTACGCGCTGACCGACCCGCCGCCGATCCTGTACGCCCACGGCCGGCTGGACCTCCTGGACCGCCCCATGCTGGCCATCGTCGGCGCGCGCCACGCCACGGCGGACGGCGAACGCAACGCCCACGCCTTCGCGCGCCACCTGGCGCAGCAGGGCTGGTGCGTGGTCAGCGGCCTGGCCAGCGGCATCGACGGCGCGGCCCACACCGGCGCCCTGGATGCAGGCGAGGCGGGCGGCGGCACCCTGGCCGTCCTGGGCACCGGCATCGACCGGGTCTATCCATCCAGCCACCACGCCCTGGCCCACCGCATCGCCACCCACGGTCTGCTGCTGTCGGAATTCCCCCTGGGAACGCCGGGGCTGCCGTTCCATTTCCCGCAACGCAACCGCATCGTCGCCGCCCTGAGCCGGGGCGTGCTGGTGGTCGAGGCCGCCGCGCGCAGCGGTTCGCTGATCACCGCCCGGCTGGCGGGCGAACTGGGGCGCGAGGTCTTCGCCATCCCCGGCTCCATCCATTCCCCCCTGTCGCGCGGCTGCCATGCCCTGATCCGCCAGGGCGCCAAGCTGGTCGAGTCCGGGCAGGATATCGTCGAAGAACTCCGGCAGGGCGCGCTGCCCGGGATGCCCGGGGCCGGGCCGGCCGCCTTCGCCGCGCCTGCTGGTGCGCCGGACGCCCCGGCCACCCCCCTCGAAGCGCCCGGCGAGGCCGCCGCGGACGTTTCAGGCGCTGGCGATCCCGAGACCGACCCCGACGATGCCGCCCTGCTGCGGCGGCTCGGCCTCGACCCGATTGCCCTCGATACCTTGCAGGCGGATCTGGGCTGGCCCCTCGACCGCGTGATGAGCCGGCTGACCCTGCTGGAAATCGCCGGCCGGATCGAACGCTGCGCCGACGGCCGCTACCGGCGCAGCGCCTGAGTGCGGCTGCGCTATGATGATTCCTTCCCCCGATTGAGGCTTCCCACCGGACGACAGCCATGACCGAACACATCAAAATCGTCGAAGTCGGGCCGCGCGACGGCCTGCAGAATGAAAAGCAGTTCGTCGACACCGCCGTCAAGATCGAACTCGTCGACCGCCTGGCGGCCGCCGGCTTCGCCAATGTGGAATCCGCGTCCTTCGTCTCCCCGAAATGGGTGCCGCAGATGGCCGATGGCGCAGACGTCATGGCCGGCCTCACCCGCCGCCCCGGGACCCTCTATTCCGCCCTGGTGCCCAATCTGCGCGGCTTCGAGGGCGCCCTGGCCGCCCGCGCCGACGAGGTCGTGATCTTCGGCGCCGCCAGCGAGGCCTTCTCCCAGCGCAACATCAACTGTTCCATCGCCGAATCCATCGCCCGCTTCGAACCGGTGGCCGCCGCCGCCAAAGCCGCCGGGCTGCGCCTGCGCGGCAGCATCAGTTGCGCGCTCGGCTGCCCTTACCAGGGCGAGACTCCGGTGGCCGCCGTGGTCGACGTGGCCGAACGCTTTCTGCGCCTGGGCTGCGACGAGATCGACGTCGCCGACACCATCGGCGTAGGCACGGCCGCCCAGGTCGGGCGCGTGCTGCGCGCCGTCGGCCAGGTCGCCGACCTGGGCACCCGGGTTTCGGGGCATTTCCATGACACCTACGGCCAGGCCCTGGCCAACATCCTGTCGGCGCTGGACTGCGGCGTGCGCATCTTCCATAGTTCGGTCGCGGGGCTGGGCGGCTGTCCCTACGCCAAGGGCGCCACCGGCAACGTCGCCACCGAGGACGTGCTCTACCTGCTGCACGGCCAGGGGCTGCACACCGGAGTGGACCTGGACGCCGTCGTGGACATCGGTCTATGGATTTCCGAACGCATCGGCCGCCCCACGTCCAGCCGCGCCGGCCGGGCCCTGGCACTGAAAAAAGCATGAACCTGTCCCCTTTCGGCCGCCCCTCTCCCGAGGAACACGAGGCCCTCATGGCCCAGATCGAGCCGCTGCCCTTGCGCGGCCGCGCCTGGCCGCGCTGGATCGCCGCCATCGCCTGGATCATCATGGCCGTGATCGCCGTGCGCCTGATCATCGTGCTGCAGCTCTCGTCCGAACAGGAGCAGGCCCTGCCCATGCCGGTCATCGCCAGCCTCGTGGTGTGTTTCGGCGCCCTGCTCTGGATGAGCGTCCACATGTGGACCTCGGTCACGGAAGTCTCGGACTGGGGCATCCGCCAGTCCTGGATCACGCGCCGCGAGGTGCCCTGGACCGAAATCCAGTCCACCAAATTCATCCCCCTGCTCGCCTCGAAGAAACTGGTGTGCTTCGTGCAAAAGGGCCGCCCCGTCACCTTCCAGGCCGGCACGCCGGAACTGCAGGCCGCCTTCGCGCGCATCAGCCTGGTGTACAGAAAAAGGACGATATAAAAAGCCTGCGTCCCGAAGGAGGCAGGCTTTTTTGCCGCCGGGCCGCCCCAAGGCAAAAGCGCCCCCTTGGGGGGATGAGCCCGGACGCGGGGCAGTCCCTGCGGACTGGCCTGCGCCTGGCGAATCCGAGCGGCATGCAGGCCGCGAGGTGGATGCAAGCCGAAGGCGCAGCGTGGGGGTCTTTTTTGTTTGACGATGACTCCAGCCCGGTACTTCGCTGGACTACGCCGAAGCTCGGTACAGCAGGTTTATCAATAACTTAGGCGCGTCCATCATATGCCGGTGCTTTCTGAAACTTGACCCGATTTCCCCTCGCGCCGCTCCTATGTGGCTCTTGGAACCGGGTCGTTCCAAGGAGTCATCATGGCAAAGATCAAGCTCACCAAGACTGCCGGGGAGGCGGCGCAACCCCAGGCCAAGGACGTCGAACTGCGGGATACCGTAGTGCCCGGCTTCCTGTGCAAGATTACCCCAGCGGGCCGCAAGGTGTTCATGCTCCAGTACCGCACGAACGCCGGTCAGCCCCGCAAGCCCTCGCTGGGGCTGTACGGGGAACGACCGTGGAGCAGGCGCGCGTCATGGCGCAGGACTGGCTGGCCGAGGTTCGCCGGGGTGGCGACCCCGGCGGCGCCAAGGCCGAGGCGCGCAAGGCGCCCACGATGGAGGCGCTGTGCAAAAAGTTCATGGAGGACTACTCCAAGAAGCGCAACAAGCCCACCACGCAGCGCGGCTACCAGGCCGTCATCGACCGCTGCATCGTTCCGGTGCTGGGGCGCAAGAAAGTGCAGGACGTGAAGCGGCCCGACATTGCCGCGTTGATGGAAAAGTTCGCCTACAAGCCGGCCGAGGCGAACAACGCCTTTGGCGTGCTGCGCAAGATGTTCAACCTGGCCGAAGTGTGGGGCTACCGCCCGGACGGCACGAACCCGTGCCGCCACGTTCCGATGTTCCCGCCCGGCGAGGAAACCCGGCTCATCGTTGACGACGAGCTGGCGCTGATCTTTCGCCAACTGGAGAAGCTGGAGGCCGAAGGGCTGGAGAACTACGTCATCCCGCTGGCGATCCGCCTGCAATTCGAGTTCGCTGGCCACCGTTCTGAAATCTGCACGCTCGAATGGAGCTGGATCGACCTGGAAAACCGCCGCGTCGTGTGGCCCGACAGCAAGACCGGCGGCCTTTCCAAGCCCATGAGCGCGGAAGCCCATCGGCTGCTTTCGACGGCCCCGCGCCGGGAGGGTTGCCCGTATGTCCTGCCGTCTCCCAACGACCCGGCCCGGCACATTGGCGCATCGGCCAGCGCATCCACACGCAGGTCTTGGAGGGCCGGCGAGCCGACTACGGCGAGGAAGTGGTGTTGACCCTGGCGGCGCAGTTGGTCAAGGAGTACGGCGGCAGTTTCGCGGTCAAGAACCTGCGCCGCATGGTGCAGTTCGCCACTGCCTACCCGGATGCGCAGCGCATGTCGCCCGCGCTGGTCATGCGCGACCCGTACATTCTCGACTTCCTGGGGCTGCGTGACACCTGGCAGGAAAGCGACTTGGAGGCGGCGATCATTCGCGAAATGGAGTCGTTCTTGCTGGAACTGGGCGCGGGTTTCAGCTGCGTGGCCCGGCAGAAGCGCATTCCGATTGACGACGAGGATTTCCACCTCGACCTGCTGTTCTACAACCGCAAGTTGCGGCGGCTGGTGGCGGTGGAGTTGAAGGTCGGCGAGTTCAAGGCGGCCTACAAGGGCCAGATGGAGCTTTACCTTCGCTGGCTGGACAAGCACGAACGGGAGCCGGAGGAAGCCTCGCCGCTGGGGATCATTCTTTGCACTGGGAAGAAGCGCGAGCAGATCGAGTTGCTGGAGTTGGACAAGTCGGGCATCCACGTCGCCGAGTATCTGACCGCTTTGCCGCCGAGGGGCGTGCTGGTGGAACGGCTGCAACAGGCAACACAGCGGGCGCAGTTGCAGATCGAGCAGCGCAAGACCGACACCAAGTAGCCCTGTCCCCCACAGTCGGGCGTCCCGGCGTTCCGCCGTCGCGCTGTCGTGCTGCGCATCGAGCCTCGCTGCGCGAGTCTCGCCGTCAAGGGCTGCGCGCCGATGGCGCTTGCGTCCTGGCGGCCGTCTGCGACCCCTGACTGCTTGCGCTGCGCCGTGCTGGCGACGGTTCCGGGCAATTCCGCCCGAGCAACCGGAGCACGATCATGTCGCAACTGTCCTTTTCCTCGTTCGATTCCTCGCTGATAGTGCGTGACACGCAGGGCCGCTACCTGCTGGCGACTGCCGAGCAGATTCTGGACGCCGCGCGCCAGGCCATCGAGCACAAGATGCAGCGCGGTAGGCGTCGGGGTCGACGTTGCTCCCGCACACGATGGTCACGACGTGCTGGCCGGCGAACCGTTCAGTATTGCGTTGCCCGCCTTGGGTCTGGTACAGCCCAACGCGCTGGGCTGGGCCTTTCTGCTGGGCCAAGCCGCAGTCGTCTTGCTATTGGCGATGCTGGAATACGGCACGCCAACTACCGCCATCGCTACTCGCTGAATCGGAGGAATCCCCTGACACCGCTTACGCCATCGAGCTACGGTGCCAAGTTCGCATGGAACCGCAGATCGTTTCCCACCTTGAGGCGATCGACATTCTTCCGACTTGGCAATCGTCCAAGTTTCGACTGCTGGCGGCGCGTGGCGGGCACCTATCGGCCTTCGTCATGCTCGCTAGCGGGCGCTACGCCAGCCAGAACGCCCTGTCGGCACCACGCGCCGGCTGGCCTGCGGCGATCCCCGCACTGACCGTTCTCAGACTCCGAAATCGGCAGGTACACCGAAGTGCCGTGCCAATGCCTCGCGCCCACGTGGCGTGAAACGCAGGCCTCGGCTGTCCAAATCCTTGCTGGCCCACCTCTGGCGCAGCACCGCCTCCAGCAGCGCCGCGCCCGCCGCGCCGCCCAGGTGCGGCCTGCGCTCGCTCCAGTCGAGACAGCCGCAGGCGAGGCGGCGGCGCCGTTTGCGCATGCCGTCCACATCAACGCCGAGCGCTGCGAACCCGCGCTCGCCGTCGGCCGTCAGGTCGTAGTCGCCCTCATCCCCGCGGCGCCGTTGCAGCCAGCCCATCTCGAACAATTTGTCGTGCAAGGCCACGGCCAGCGTGCCGGCCATGTGGTCGTAGCAGGTGCGCGCCAGACGCAGGCGCTGCGGCGTTGTCGGCACGAACGGCCTAGGCCTGCTGCTGGCCAGCACCATCAGGGCCTCCAGCGCCGCGGCCACACGTGGGTCGCCGATGCTGTAGTAGCGGTGGCGGCCCTGCGCCAGCACCTCGACCAGGTTTTGCTCCTTCAGCTTCGCCAGGTGAGCCGAGGCCGTGGACGCGCCCACTTCGGCGATGGCGGCGGCGACCTGGGCAACGAGGTGATCGGCAAATTCGGAATCCATGCTTCGATGCTAAACGAAGCGAGGAATTCTGCAACCAATAATAATGCCCTGCATGGAACCCACCGATCCCCTGCAGGCCGTTACCCACGGCGACCCCTATCCCTTCTATGCCCGGCTGCGTGCCGGCCCACCGCTCGCCTACGATGCCGCGCTCGGGCTGTGGGTCGCGTCGCGCGCGCAAGTGCTGGACGAGCTTTTCACGCATCCCACCATGCGCGTGCGGCCGGTCGCCGAGCCGGTGCCCGCCGCCCTTGCCAGTCGGCCGGCGGGTGAGGTGTTCGCGCGGCTGGTGCGCATGAACGACGGCACAGGCCACCAACCAGCCAAGCGCGTGGTCGAGCAGGTGCTGGCCGGTGCTGGCACACAGGACGTGGAAGGGGCCGCGACGCGGATCGCGGTCGGACTGCTGCCGCGCGCGGGCGACGCCGAAGCGCTCAACCGCTGGCTGTTCGACGTGCCGGTGCGCAGTGTCGCGGCACTGCTGGGATTCAGCGACGAAGTGCTGGGCGACATCGCCGCGGCAACGCGCGCGTTCGTGGCCTGCCTCTCGCATTTCAGCACGCCCGAACAGCTCGCCGATGCGCATACGGCCGCGAAATCGCTGGGCGAGAGGGTGGCACGGCTGGCCGAAGAAGGCGGCACGGGCATCGCTGCGCAACTTCATGTCGCCGCTCAGGCCGAACACTGGGACGACACACAGGCCATCACTGCCAACCTGGTCGGTCTGCTGTCGCAAACCTACGAGGCAACGGCCGGGTTGATCGGCAATAGCCTGGTGGTGGTGTCGCGCCATCCCGATGCGCTGGCGCAGGCATCCGGTGATTGGTTGCGCATCGTGCGCGAGACGGCCCGCTTCGACTCGCCAGTGCAGAACACGCGCCGCTTCGCCGCCGAGCCTACGGTCATCGCCGGCGTGGACCTGCCGGCGGGTGCGCCGGTGTTGCTGGTGCTGGCCGCCGCCAATCGCGATCCGCAGACGAACCCGCAGCCGGATGTCTTCGATCCGCAGCGCGCCGCGCCGCGGCTCTACAGCTTCAGCCGGGGTGCCCACGCCTGCCCGGGGCAGGAGATGGCCTGCCTTGTGGCGGCAGCGGCACTGCGTGCCCTGCATGACGGTCAGGCACGGCCAGACGCCGACACACTGCGTTGGTCCTATCGGCCCTCGGCCAATGGCCGGCTACCGGTCTTTCATTGAACCTATATCCTGTTTTGACTTGGAGACCCGCATGCCTGCTGACATCAGTGCTTTCGAACGCGTTCACCCTCCCGGTGAGAACACCATGCACCCAGCGGCACCGCGTTCGGACGCGCCAGGCGGCGTTGCTCGTTCTTGCGCACAGAAGCGCGCCGCCTTCCGCGCCCTCCACCAGCAAGGCTGCTTCGTGCTGCCCAACCCCTGGGACGCGGGCAGCGCGCGCTACCTGGAAGCGTTGGGTTTCCAGGCCCTGGCAAGCACGAGTTCGGGCTACGCCTGGTCGAACGCCCAAGTCGATGGCGCCATGGCGCGCGATGCCGTTCTGGCCCACCTGCGCGAGATCGTCGCGGCCACCGAGTTGCCCGTCAACGCCGATTTCGAGGACGGCTACGGCGACACGCCCGAGGACGTGGCCGAGAGCGTTCGCCTGGCGGTCGCCACCGGCGTGGCCGGCCTGTCGATCGAGGACGGCACGGGCGACGCGGCCAACCCGCAGTACCCGCTTGAGGTCGCATTGGCACGCCTTCGGGCGGCACGCGCGGCCATCAACGCGGCCGGAGGCGACACCTTGCTGGTCGGCCGGGCCGAGAACTTCTTTGTCGGCCGGCCCGACTTGGCCGACACCATCGCCCGGCTCCAGGCCTATGCCCAGGCCGGCGCCGACTGCCTCTACGCCCCCGGCATCCACACGCGCGAGCAGATCGCCGCCGTGGTCGCGGCCGTGGCGCCCAAACCGGTCAACCTGCTGGTAGGCGGCACCAGCGAACTGAACGTGCAGCAGATCGCGGCACTGGGCGTGCGACGCATCAGCGTGGGTGGCGGCCTGGCACGCGCGGCCTGGGGCGGCTTCATGCGCGCGGCGCGCGACCTGGCGCAGCACGGGCGCTTCGACGGCTTTGCCGGCGCGGCCACGGGTGCCGAACTGAACGCCCTGTTCGGCCACTGAGTCATGCCTTTTTGCTTACCCTGCAAACTGCAGGGCGCAACTCCACAGCAGCCAAGGAAACGGCGGACGAGAACAAACGGTCGCATCCAGTATCAACGTCCGAAGCGCGAACAGAAGCAGAAAAGATGCCGGTCGGCGCTCAATCCAATCTCTGCAGCGCCAGCCACTGCGTCGGCGTCACGCCCAACTCCGTGCGAAACGCCGCCCGCAAGGCATGGGCATCGGGAAATCTACAGCGCTGCGCGACATCCTCCAGGCCGCGTGCACCGGCTGCCAGCAGTTCCTGCGCCCGCGCCAGCCGGGCGTGCTTCAGCCACTCACCCAGACTGCCGCCCGTGCGCGCACGGATGTGGCGCGTGAGCGTGCGGCGGCTCATGCCAGCGCGCTCGGCCAGTTCATCCAGCGAAGGGGCCGACGCCGGATTGGCGCGCAGCGCTGCCAGCAGTTCCGAGACCCGGCGATCCGCCGACGAGCCGATGGCCGGTCGTTCAAGCAACTGCGGCTGCCCGCCGCCGCGCAGCGGCGCAACGACGAGATGGCGAGCGATGCGGTTGGCCTCGCCGACGCCGGCGATCCGCGCGAGCAGGTGCAGGCAGCAATCCAACCCGGAGGCGACGCCGGCCGACGTCAGCACTTGTCCCGCATCGACGAAGAGCGCGCCCGGATCGACCGCCACCTTCGGATAACGTGCCGCGAAGGCATCGGCAAACGCCCAATGCGTCGTCGCGCGCAGCCCGTCGAGCAAACCCGCCTTGGCCAGGCCGAAAGCGCCCAGGCACAGGCCGACGACGATCGCTTCGCGCGCGCCGGCGGCCTTCAGCTCGGCCACGATGTCGGCCGGCACCGGCTCGGCGGCATCGCGCCAGCCGGGCAGGATCACCACGTCGGCCTCGCGCGCGGTCTTCAGCGGATAGCGGGCCTGAAGGGTCAGGCCGCCGATGGCGGACAGCCGGCGCTGGCTGGCGCACACGTCGATGCGATGCCCGCCGGCCAGCGCCGGTTCGCCGAACACCAGCAGCGGCGTGGACAGCATGAAGGGGCTGATCTGGTCATAGGCGAGGACGGCGATGCGCATTGGCCCAATCCATTTGTTACCAGCCGCTGTTCTTCAATCGGGGAGCCTCGCAATGAGTACGACGAAGAAGCTGCGGCTCGGGCCGCTGCCCAAGACCGAGAGCGTCAAGCTGGCCTTTGCGTGCCCGGTCAGCCTGAAGACCGCTACGCCGCGCTGCATGCGCAGACCTACGGCGAGGCGGTCGATGCTGAGAAGTTGATCCCGCACATGCTCGAAGCCTTCATGGCAAGGGATCGGGGATTCAGGAAGGGCACCGCGACGCGGAGCATGCCGTCCAAGCCGACATGATGGCCTCGAACGCTGTCCAGCGGCATCAATCGAACGCGCAGCCCAAGGCTGCGCGTTCTTCGTTCTGGATGCCGCCATGAGCCGCTTGGGCTATGATGGGCTACAAGGCCCGCCGTTCCTCGGCAATCTAGCACGACAAAGTGCGATGCGGCTTTCTCTCCCGACGCTCCTATGTGGCTCCTAGCCCACCAGACCACACCTCGCCACAGTGGCCGGAAAAAGAGCTAACCTACTGTCCCATATGCGGTTTCAAGCCCTGCGTGATTTTCACAGAGGACTTGACACCGGAGCTTTTTTGCCGCCGGGCGCGCGGCTTACCGGATCGGCAGCGGGTACAGCAGGCCGCCGTCCTTCCAGAGGGCGTTCAGGCCGCGCTGGATCTGCAGCGAGCTGCCCATGCCCACGTTGCGGTCGAACGATTCGCCGTAGTTGCCGACCTGCTTGACGATGTTGTAGGCCCACTTTTCGTCCAGGCCCAGGTTCTTGCCGGCGCTGCCGGTCACGCCCAGCAGGCGCTGCACGTTGGGATCAGCGCTTTTCAGTTGCGTGTCGACGTTGGCCGAGGTCACACCCAGTTCTTCGGCGCCGGCCATGGCGTGGAAGCTCCATTTGACGATGTTCAGCCAGGCGTCGTCGCCCTGGCGCACGAAGGGACCGAGGGGTTCCTTGGAGATGATTTCCGGCAGGATCACGTAATCGGCAGGCTTGGTCAGCTTGGCGATACGGATCGAGGCCAGGCCCGAGGCATCGGTGGTGAACACGTCGCAACGACCGGCCGCGAAGGCATTGACGACCTCGTTGAACTGCTCGATCACGACGGGCTTGTACTGCACCTTGTGGGCGCGCGCCCAGTCGGCCATGGTCTGTTCATTGGACGTGCCGGTCTGCATGCAGACCGTGGCGCCGTTCAGGTCGCGGGCCGAGGTGATGCCCAGGGACTTGGACACCATGAAGCCCTGGCCGTCGTAGAAGTTGATGGCGGCGTGGATGGCGCCCAGCGCGGTGTCGCGCGACTGCGTCACGGTGGTGTTGCGCGCCAGCAAGTCGATTTCACCTGACTGCAGGGCGGTGAAGCGCTGCTGCGCGTTCAACGGCACGATCTTGACCTTGGCCGCGTCGCCCAGCACGGCGGCGGCGACGGCGCGGCACATGTCCACGTCCAGGCCCTTCCATTCGCCCTGGGTGTCAGGGGCCGAAAACCCGGCAAAGCCGGTCGTCACGCCGCACTGCACAGTGCCGCGTTCCTTCACCACGGACAGGGTGTCGGCCTGGGCCAGGGGCACGCCGGCGCCCAGCAGGACGGCCAGGCCGGCAATCGTTTTGAATCCACGCATGGAAGAATCTCCCTCAGTCTGCTTCACGGATTTGCACATAGTAACTGAGGGAACCTGCAACGCAATATGCTCCGGAGCTATATGCGTCATAGGATTCAATCGTAGCGCCGCGCGTCCTCGATCACCTTGCCGTCGTTGGGCAGGCTGCCGGCGGCCACGATCTCGATCACGGCCCGCAGCTTGGTCTGCTCGCGCACGGTGGCGGCCACGGCTTCGGTATCGAGCGCGGCATCGGCCTCGACCTGCAGGGTCATGACGTCATGGCCGGTTTCCCCCGACACCACCAGACGGGCGCGCCCGATCTCCGCGTGCCGTTCCAGCACATGGGCGATCTGCTCGGGATGGACGAACATGCCGCGCACCTTGGTCGTCTGATCGGCCCGCCCCAGCCAGCCACGGATACGCAGATTGGTCCGGCCGCAGGGCGAGGCCCCGGGCATCAGGGCCGACAGGTCGCCGGTCCCAAAGCGCAGCAGCGGATAGTCCGCATTCAGGGTCGTGACCACCAGTTCGCCGATTTCGCCCTCGGGCACGGGCCGGCCGGTGCCGGGCCGGACGATTTCCAGGATCAGGTCCTCGTTGGCGACCAGGCCCTCGCGCGCGGAGGTCTCAAAAGCCACCATGCCCAGGTCCGCGCTGCCATAAGCCTGAAACCCCTGGATGCCACGATCCTTGAACCAGGTCTGCAAGGACGGCGGATAGGCCTCGCCGGAAAACAGCGCCCGTTGCAGCGAGGGCAGCGACACCCCCATCTCGTCGGCCTTTTCCAGGATGATGCGCAGAAAACTGGGCGTGCCGGTATAGGCGTGCGGCGCCAGATCCGCCATGGCGCGAACCTGTTGTTCAGTCTGCCCGACGCCGCCGGGAAACACCGTGCACCCCAGCGCATGGGCGGCGGATTCCATCATGCCGCCGGCCGGGGTGAAATGATAGGAAAAACAATTGTGCACCAGCATGCCGGGGCGCACGCCCGCCGCATGCAGGGCGCGGGCAAAGCCCCAGTAGTCCGGGCGCGTGCCTTCGGGCTCATAGATAGGCCCCGGCGAGGCATACACCCGCCGCGCCGCGCCCCAGCCGACAGTGGCAAAGCCGCCGAACACGCGCAGGCGCTCGGCATCCAGGGTGGCGCCCTCGCGGGCAATGCGGGTGGCATGCTGGATCTGCAGCAATTCGCTCTTGCGCAGCACGGGCACACGGGCCAGGGCGGCCCGGTCTGCCAGACCGGCGGGATCGATACCCTGCAATTGCCGCGCCACGGCAGGCGCGCGCTCGCACGCCGCCTGAACGAAGCCGGGCAGGCGGGCGAACAGGTCACGCTCGCGCTCGTCAACCGGAGAGGTCTCACGCGTATCGTAAAAGGCCCCCACGCTGCGCCCTGCGGGCTTGCTGCCCCCCAAGGGGGCGCTTTTGCCTTGGGACGGCCCAGCGTCAAAAGAATCCCCCTCCATACACACTCTCCAATAGCCAGGCCAGTCAGGCCAGCCAGCGCTTGCGCCGGCGATAGTGTTTGACGTTGTGATAGTCGACCTTGCCGCCGCCCCCGAGGTAAAACTCCTGGACGTCCGGGTTCTGCTTCAGGGCTTCGGCGCTGCCGCTCATGACCACGTGGCCGTTCTCGAGCAGATAGGCGTGATCGACGATGTCCAGGGCCGCCCGGGCGTTCTGCTCGACCAGCAGCACGCTGGTGCCCTGGGTCTGGTTGATCGTCCGGATGATGGAAAAAATCTCTTTGACCAGCACCGGCGCCAGTCCCAGCGACGGCTCATCCAGCATGATCAGGCGCGGCTCGGTCATCAACGCGCGGGCGATCGCCAGCATCTGCTGTTCGCCGCCCGACAGATAGCCCGCCTTGGTGCGCGAGCGTTCGGCCAGCCGGGGGAAATAGGCATAGGCCTGATCCCGCAGGTCGCCGTAACGGCTCTTGGCGTGGCGGCCGGGATAGGCGGCGAGCAGATTGTCGTCCGGCGTCAGGTGCTCGAAAATACGCCGCCCTTCCAGCACGTGGACCAGGCCCATGCGGACCCGCTGCGGCGGGTTGTGCGGGCCGATGTCCTCGCCCCGGAAGGTCACCTGCCCACGCCGGATCGCGCCGCGCTCCGGCGCCAGCAAGCCGCTGATGGTCTTCAGCGTGGTCGACTTGCCGGCGCCGTTGGCGCCGAGGATGGCGACCATCGCGCCCTCCTCGACGTCCAGCGACACGCCCTTGATGGCGAGGAACACCTTGTCATAGGCGACCTCGACATTGTTCAGTGAGAGCAAGCTCACTTCTTGGTCTCCTGGGCCGCCTTGGCGGCCTTGGCTGCATCTTCACGGACGAGGCCCCAGATCACGTCCTGATAGGCATGGCCCCAGTCGTTCAGCGGCACCCACTTGCTGCCGTCCCACTCGGACACACGGCCCCAGCCGCCGCCCTGGTGGTCATCCGCAGTGATGGTGAGCGCCGGCATCAGGCCTTCGGCGTCGAAGTCCTTGATCTTCTCGAAGCCGGCCTTGAGCTTGTCGCCCGTCAGCGGCTCGCCCTGGTCGGCCAGCGCCTGCTTCGCGGCCTGCGCCATGATCGCCATGGTGGCCACCCCGATGTTGTAGTAGGTGGAACCGACGACCTTGGCATCGCCCGTGCCCTTGCCGGCGGCGACGACCTTTTCGCTGATGCGCTTGAGGATGGCCGAATCGGCGCCGGTGTTGACGGCGGTGAACCGCTTCACCCCGACGACGGCATCACCCTGGAAGGAGCGCATGTCGGTCTCGGACAGCCAGATCACGGAATAGATGCTCTTGGGCGAGATGCCGTTCGAAATCGCGCCGCGCACCGAGACCGCCTGCCCCGGACCCGCGCCCCAGATGATGACCTGATCGGGCCGGAAGCGGCGCACGTCGGTCCAGGCGGCCGACTGCTCGGTGCCGGGCACCGCGTAGGGGAAGGTCTTCAGCGTGAAGCCCTTGGTCTTGGCCATGGCTTCGAGCAGCGCGATCGGTTCGCGCCCGAAGGGCGAATCGATGTGGACGAAGGCGATCTTCTTGTCCTTCAGCCCGCCGACGTGTTCATCCATGTACTTCAGCAGCAAGGCCGCCTGCGAGCGGTAGATCGCCGCCGAGGGGAACACGAAGGGGAACAGCTTGCCGTCGATGGCGTCGGCGCGGCCGTGCGCGAAGGTCATCATCGGCAGATGGTCCTCATTGGCGCGAGGCATCACGGCATTGGCGACCGGGGTGCTGAGGAAGTCGAAGAAAATCGCGCCCTCGTCGCGGGCCTGGTTGTACAGCGCGATGCCCTGCTGCGGCTGGCTGCCCTGGTCTCGCACGATCAGTTCGACCGGATGGCCGTCGATGCCGCCTTCCATGTTCAGCAGCTTGATGTAGTCCTGCTGGCCCTGGCTGTACTCGTCAGTCAGGAAGGTGTAGACGCGGGTGAAGTCCAGCAGCGTGGCGGCCTTGATGGGCGCCTTGTCCTGGGCCTGGGCGGCCCCGCCGGCCAGACCGGCCGCCAGGATCGCAACGCCGGCCAGACCGCCGCCGACCAGTGATCGAATGCTCTGTTTCATGTTGACCTCCTCCTGTGCGTAATGACGCGAAATGCGGCATCAACTCTGGGTGTGCCGGAATGGCCAGACCAGAAAATATTTTCGGGCGTTGTCGTAGATCTTGGCCAGGCCAAGGGGCTCGAATAGCAGGAATCCGATGATCATGGCGCCGTAGATCATCAGGGGGATGTGCGCCATCAGCGAAGACGACACCGGCAGCCAGCCCGATTCAACGAGCGGCGCCACGATGTTCAGCAGCACGATCGGCGCCAGCAGCACGAAACCTGCGCCCAGAAAGGCCCCGATCACGCTGCCCAGGCCTCCCACCAGCACCATGGCGACCAACTGGATGGAAATGTCGAAGCTGAATTGCTGCGGCGTGACCGCCCGGTAGAAGCAGAACGCCAGAATCGCGCCCGTGACCCCGCCCAGGAAGGAACTGGTGAAGAACGCCAGCAGCTTGTACTTGAAGATGTTCACGCCGATCACGGCGGCGGCGAAATCCTTGTCGCGCACGGCCACCAGCGCGCGGCCGAAGCTGGTGCGCTTGATGTTGAGCATCCACAGCGTCACGATCACCACCCACAGCAGGGCGACGTAATAGCGCGCCGCCACCGTGTCGATCGGCAGCCAGAGGAACTCGACGGCGGGGGTCTGCAAGGTGGCCACCGCGCCCCCCGAAATCGCCTTGACGTTGATGATGACCCAGTCCACCAGGAACTGCATCGCCAAGGTCGCCATCACCAGGTAAAGACCTTTGACGCGCAGCGCCGCCGCGCCGAACAGGCAGCCGATGAACGCGGAGATCAGCCCGGCCGCCAGCAGGGCGATTTCGAACGGCACGCCGGCCTGGGTCAGGTGGATGCTGGTGTAGGCGCCGATCGCCATGACCGCGCCGAAACCGAAGTGCAGTTGCCCCGCGACCCCCATCAGCAGCGTCAGCGCCAGCGTGGCTGCGCTCCAGACCAGCCAGGGCAGCATGTAGCTGGACAGGTACAGATCGGACATGTAGAGCGGCGCCGCCGCCGCAAGCACGAAGACCACGGCAACCTGCCAGCGATCAGCCGGCAGCGGCCAGAGCTGCCGCGCCGAAGCGTAGCGCGTGTGGTGAACACCGGAGAGCCGATAGAACATGGGCTAGATCCTTTCGATGTCTTCGCGGCCGAACATGCCGTAGGGCCGGATCATGATGGTCAGCAGAATGATGACCGAGGTCACCACGTCGCGCGTGCTGCCGCCGACCAGCGGATCGACGTAACCCGGGATGACGCTGCCGAGCACGCCCACCACGAGGCCCCCGAGCAGCGCCCCGGGAATGCTGTCGATGCCGCCGAGGATGACCACGGCGACCGCCGGAAAGAGCAAGGCGGTCAGCGACCATTCCACGCCCTGCACCGTGCCCCAGATCGTGCCGGCCCCGACCGCGCAGACGCCCGCCAGGCCCCAGGACACGGCCACCGCGTGCTCGACCGAAATGCCCACGGACCAACTGGAGACGTGGTCGTCGGACACCGCGCGCAGCTTCGTGCCCAGCCGGGTGCGGAAGAACAGCGCGGCGAGGGCGAACAGCACCAGGGCCACCATGCCGCCCACCAGATACACCCGATTGATGAAGACGTCGCCCAGGATCAACGGCGCCATGCCGACGCCGATGTCCAGGTGTTTGGGCGACGTGCCCAGCACCCCGGGAATCAGTCCGCGCAGGAAAATATCCAGCCCGAGCGTCAGCATGACGATCATGATGATCGGCTGGCCGACCAGGGTCCGCAGCAGCAGGCGCTCGATCAGCAGACCGAAGCCGAACAGCACCGCCATGCCCAGCACGGCGGCGAGGTAGATCGGCAAGCCGAAGGACGTCAGCAGCCACGTCACGTAGCCCGCCGTCATGACCAGGGCGCCCTGCGAGAAGTTGAGCACCCCCGAGGACTTGTAGATCAGCACGATGCCCAGGGCCACCATGCCGTACATCAGGCCGGTCAGGGCGCCGTTGACCAGGAGTTCGAGAAAGAATTCGATATTCATGCCGCCGCCTCCGCGCCGGCCTGCCGGGACACGTCGCGAATCGCGAGGTGACGCTTGAGCACGCCCGAAGCGCCGGTTTCGTAGGTGATCTGCGCTTCGGAATCCACGGCGTCCCGCCCCGCATAGATCGCATCAATGATGTCGCAATAGTGTTCGTCGATGACGCCCCGGCGCAATTTGCGCGTGCGGGTGACTTCGCCGTCGTCCGGATCGAATTCCTTGTGCAGATTGACGAAGCGGCGCACCTGGACCTCGGCGGGCAGTACCGTGTTGACGTGCGCGATCACACCCTCGATCAGGTCGTAGACCTGCGGTTTCTGGGACAGGTCCGCGAACGAGGTATAGGCCACGCCCTGCTCTTGCGCCCAATGGCCCACGGCGTCCCAGTCGATGGCGACCAGGGCCGACAGCGCATCGCGCCCGGCGCCGATCACGCACACGTCCTTGACGTACTGGCTGAATTTCAGGCGGTTTTCGATGTAGGTGGGGATGAACCGCTGCCCGCCGCGCGTATGGACGACTTCGGAAACGCGCCCAAGGACCACCAGTTGACCGTCGTCTTCGATGTGACCGGCGTCCCCGGTATGCAGCCAGCCGTCCTGCAAGGCCTCGGCCGTGGCTTTGTCGTTCTGGTAATAGCCGTCGAACACATTGCCGCCGCGCACCAGGATCTCGCCCGTGTCGCTGACGCGCATCTCGGTGCCCGGAAACGGCACGCCCACGGTATGCAGCTTGACCGTGCCCGGGGCCTGCGCCGCGCACAGGGCGCTGTTTTCCGTCTGGCCGTAGAACTGGCGCAGATCCAGGCCCAGGGCACGAAAGAACAGGAAGACTTCTTCGCCGATGGCCTCGCCGGCCGTATACGAGCGCAGCGCACGCGACAGCCCGAGCTGATCCTTGATCGGCCCGTAAATCAGGACCTCGCCCAGACCGCGCCACAGCCGTTGTGCCAGGCCGGGTTGCGCCCCCTGCAGGCGCCCGCGCTCCAGCGCAATGGCAAAGGGCATGAAGTGCTCATACAGCCAACGCTTGAGCGGACTCGATTCCTGGATGCCGACCTGGACGCGCGTCAGCATGGCCGACCACGCCCGGGGCGAGGTGAAATACACGGTGGGCGCGATCTCGCGCAGATCGTGCTGGACGGTTTCCGGGCTTTCCGGAATGTTGACCGTAAACCGCAGCGCCAGGGCCGCGCCGATCGAAAAGCTGAAATCCCCTACCCAGGCGATGGGCATGTAGGCCATATGCGTTTCGCCCGGCTGGAAATAACCGGCCGCCGCCGCGCTGCGCACTGCGAACAGCACATGCCGGTGCTTGAGCGGAATCGCCTTGGGCGCGCCCGTGGTGCCCGACGAATGCAGCAACACGGCGATGTCATCCGCCCGGGGACGTCCCAGCAGATCGTCCTGCAGCGCGGGCGTCTCGCGCAGACGTTCGCGGCCCCGGCGCACGAGTTCAGCAAAGGCCACTACGCCTTCGGGCGCATGCCCCGTCAGCCCCCGGGGGTCGTCATAAATGATCCATTGCAGCGCGGGATGCCGTTCGCGCAGGCCGAGCAGTTTGTCGACCTGTTCCTGGTCTTCGGCGATGGCGTAGCGCACGCCCTCGCGGTCGAGCTGCCCGAACAGTTCGTCGGGCGTCGTATCCGGATAGGCTGGCGAAGGCACCGCGCGCAGCGTGATCGCCGCCAGCATCCCGAAATACATCGCCGGGCGGTTGTCGCCGATGACCAGCACCGTATCCCCAGGCGCCACGCCCAGCGCTTCGAGCCCGGCGGCGGCGCCCAGCACCTGATCGAGATAATCGCGCCAGCGATATTCCTGCCAGATCCCGCGATCACGCTCGCGCATCGCCACGACATCGCCATGCATGCGCGCATTGTGCGCCAGCACCGCGATCAGATGGTCGTCGGCGCGCACTTCGGCATCCTGCCGGGGCGCCTCAGGACGTGCAGGCGTCATGCGACCTCCCCGATGTAGGCGGACACGACGGCCGGATGATTCACGGCCTCGTGCACCGGGCCTTCTGTAATCATGCGGCCATTGTTCAGTACCAACGCACGATCGCAAATCGCGGTGACCACGTCCATGTGGTGCTCGATCAGCAGGATGGTCAGGCCCAGCGCTTCCTGGGCATCCAGGATGAAGCGCACGATGTATTCCTTTTCTTCCTGGTTCATGCCCGCCATGGGTTCATCCAGGACCAGCAGCCGGGGCTCCGCCGCCAAGGCACGGGCCAGCTCGACACGTTTCTGCATCCCCAGCGGGATGACTTCGACGGGCTCGTCGCGCACGCTTTCGAGCTGCAGCAGATCGATGATTTCCTCGACCTTGTGCCGATGGACGATTTCTTCTTTTTGCGCCCACCACCAATAGAACAGCGAGGCCATCGCGCTGGGCCGCATGAACACGTGGCGCCCGAGCAGGATGTTGTCGAGCACGCTCATGCCTTTGAACAGCGCCACGTTCTGGAATGTGCGCGCGATGCCGTTGCGGGCGACCCGGTGGGGATGGATCCCGTTCAGCGGCTTGCCCTCGAAACGGATCGTGCCCTGCTGCGGCGGATAGAAGCCGGTGATCGCGTTGACGAGCGTGGTCTTGCCCGCGCCGTTCGGACCGATCAGGCCGTAGATTTCGCCCTGACCGATGTCCATGGACACGTCCGCCAAAGCCTGGACGCCGCCAAACCAGCGGCTGACCTGCTTGAGAGACAATACGCCTTCGCTCGACCCAGCATGATTCGGCACCGAAGCCTCCTCAGAGATGATCCGTTCCGTCTAAGATACTGCCTGGACACACCCCCAACTGTCGCACATATGACATTCGCTTCCGTTCTAGGGTAATCACCCATGAATACCGCCCAAATGCTGCAGGCGCACGCCGCATGGTTCGATCTTCTGGATGCCGACCAGCAAGCGCGCGTCGTCCGGGACACCGTCCTGGCCGAGGTACCGGAGGGCACGATCATCGAACACAAAGGCGTCGTGGCCGAAGCCTGGATCGGCGTGCTGGACGGCCTGGTGAAGGTCTCCGTGGGCAACGCCGACGGCAAGCTGGCGTCATTGACCGGGGTGCCGGCCGGCGGCTGGATCGGCGAAGGCTCGCTGCTGAAACGCGAGGCCCGCAAATACGACATCATCGCCTTGCGCCGCAGCACCATCGCCCACCTGCGCGGCGACACGTTCTACTGGCTGCTGGACGCCAGCATCCCCTTCAACCGCTATCTGCTGCACCAGTTGAACGAGCGCGTGGCGCAGTTCATCGGCAAGGCCGAATACGACCGCCTGCTGGCCCCCGACGCGCGCGTGGCGCGCTGCCTGGCGGAGCTGTTCAACCCGCTGCTGTACCCGGGCAACTCGATGCGCCTGGAAATCACGCAAGAAGAAATCGGCTTTCTGGCGCGCATTTCCCGCCAGCGCACCAACCAGGCCCTGCGCGCGCTGGAAGCCGCGCAACTGCTGAAGATCGAATACGGCGCCGTCCAGGTGCTGGACCTGGACGGGCTGAAGGACTACGGGGTGTGAGGGCGGACGCGATGCGTCAGTGCCCGCCCAGGTAGGCCGCCGCGACGGCGGGATCGGTGCGCAGTTGCTGCGCAGGGCCTTCGACGGCGATGCGGCCGTTCTCCAGCACGTAGCCGTAATCCGCAACCGCTAGCGCCGCCGCGGCGAACTGTTCCACCAGCAGCATGGTCACGCCTTCGGACTTCAGGCGCGAGATGATGCGGAAGACCTCGTCGACCAGGATCGGCGCCAGCCCCATGGAGGGTTCGTCCAGCAGGATGACCTCGGGATTCAGCATGACCGCGCGCGCCATGGCCAGCATCTGCTGCTCGCCGCCCGACAGGGTGCCCGCCAGTTGCGCGCGCCGCTCCTGCAGGCGCGGAAACAGGTCCAGCGCGCGATCCAGATCGCGGGCCACATCGCCGCGCGCCCGGCTGCCGGTCAGGCGCGGGAAGGCGCCCAGCCGCAGATTATCGATGACGCTCAGCGTGGGGAAGACACGCCGCCCCTCCGGGGAATGCGCCAGGCCCAGACGGGCGATCCGGTGGGACTCCAGCCCCTCGATCCGCCGGTCACCCAGGGTGATCGTCCCCGCCGAGGGCCGCAGCATGCCGGACACGGCCCGCATGGTGGTGGTCTTGCCCGCCCCGTTCGAACCGATCAGGGTCACGACCTTGCCGGCCGGCACGTCCAGGCTGATGCCGTGCAGCACCTTGACCTTGCCGTAGCCGGCTTCCAGGTTCTCGATCTTCAGCATGCCTGCGCTCCCGCCTGTTCACCGCCCAGATAGGCTTCGACGACCCGGGGGTCGGCCTGCACGTCGGCGGGCAGCCCCTCGGCGATCTTCTGTCCGAAATCCAGTACCGACACCGCGTCGCACACCCCCATCACGACGTCCATGTGGTGCTCGATCAGGATGACGGTGAGGCCCCGGGCCTTCAGCTTGCGCATGATGGCCAGCAGTTCCTCGATGTCCGGCGCCGTCAGGCCGGCCGCCGGCTCGTCGAGCAGCAGCAACTGGGGATCCAGCGCCAGGGCGCGGGCAATTTCCAGCAGGCGCTGCTTGCCGTAGGGCAGATTGCGCGCCTCCTCATGGGCCAGCGAGGCCAGACCGACGAACTCCAGCAGCCCGAGCGCCCGGGCGCGGGCGCGCTGTTCCTCGCGCCGCCAGCCCGGGGTGCGCAGGGCGATGCCCGTCAGCCCGCTGCCGAAGGAATGGTGCAGCCCGACCAGCACGTTTTCCAGCGCGCTCATCTCGCCAAAAAGCTGCACGTTCTGGAAAGTGCGCGCCACACCCCGCGCAGCGATCTGCGCGGAGGTCAGGCCGGCCAGGTCGCGGCCGGCAAAGACCACGGAGCCCGCGGTGGGCGCGTAGATGCCCGTCAGCACGTTCATCATGGTGCTCTTGCCCGAGCCGTTGGGGCCGATCAGGCCATGGATCGTACCGCGCCGGACCTCCAGATCGACGCCGTTGAGCGCCTTGAGTCCGCCGAACTGCATCACGGCCTGGCCCACGGTGAGCAGCACACCGTGCGAGGCATCCGGCAGTCCGCCGTCCTCGGCCGCCGGAGCGGTTTGCACGGGTTCGGTCAACGCCGGGGCAGGCTGGGCACGGCCCAGGGCATGCGCCACGAAACCGACGATCCCGTCCGGCAGGTAATAGACGACGAACAAAATCATCAGACCGAAGATCGACAGCCGCCAGTCGGTCATCTGCTCCAGCGCCAGCGAACCGCCCGCCAGGACCAGGGCGCCGATCACCGGCGCCGCCATGCGGCCGGGGGTGGCGCGGCCGCGCCGCACCGCCATCACGGCGCCTGCCGCGACCAGCACCGCCAGGCCCACGGCCAAAGGCCGGAAGGTGGACACGTCATCGAGCATCTTGGGCAGCAGCACGATGATGGCCGCCCCCAGCAGCGCACCCGAACGGGTCTTTCGGCCGCCCATGATGAGGGCCAGCAGGAACAGCACCATCAACTCGAAGGTATAGGTGTTGGGCGAGATGTACTGTTCCGAATAGGCATGCAGCGCGCCCGACAGGCCGGCCAGGCCGGCGCTGATGACGAAGGCCACGACTTTGTAGCGGTACACCGACACGCCCATGCAGTCGCAGGCGATGGGACTGTCACGCAAGGCCTCGAAGGCGCGCCCGTAGTGGGAGCGCGCCACACGCTCGGTGAACAGCACCGCCAGCCCCAGCAGGGCCAGCACCAGCCAGAAGAACTCGGGGCCGCTCAGCATGTGGCCGGCCACGACGGGTTTGTCCAGGCTGATGCCCATGGGCCCGGCCGTAAGGAAGTCCATCTCATTGATGAGGATCTGGATGATGGTGCCGAAGGCCAGGGTCACCATCGCCAGATAGGGCCCGGTCACACGCAATGCCGGCAAGGCCAGGATCGCGCCGAACCCCGCCGTCACCACGACGGCGGCCGGCAGGGTGATCCAGAACGGCATGTCCAGGTGCAGGACCAGCGTCCCCACGACATAGGCGCCGATCCCGAACAGCCCCGCATGGCCGAGGGACACCTGGCCGGTGTAGCCCACGACGATGTCCAGCCCGAGCAGCAGGACGGCGTAGATCAGGATGGTCTCGATCAGGTGCAGGTAATAGGGGTTGTCGACCGCGAGCGGCACCATCGCCAATACGGCGGCCAGGGCGGCAAAAGACAGCAGATGCTTCTTGTTCATGGTGGGATCAGACCTTCTTGATGGCGGTCTTGCCGAACAGCCCGGCGGGCCGTACCGTCAGGACGAGCAGCAGCAGGATCAGGCCGGGGACGTCCTTGTAGCCGGTGGAAAGATAGAAGCCGGTGGTGGTTTCGATGACGCCCAGCAGCAGGCCGCCGACGATGGCGCCCAGGCCGCTGTTCAGGCCGCCCACGATGGCCACGGCAAAGGCCTTCAGGCCCAGCACCGCGCCCATCGAAGCGCCGGTGAGCGTCAACGGCGCGACCAGCACGCCCGCGAAGGCCGCCGTCAGGGATGACAACGCATAGGAAAACGTGATGACCAGCTTGGTGTTGATGCCCATCAGGCCGGCCGCGTCGCGGTCGCCGGAGGTCGCCACCACGGCCTTGCCGTAGATCGACGTGCGGTTGAAGAGTTCGATGGCCCCCATGATCAGCAGCGCACCCGCGACCACCAGCAGTTCCATCGGCAGGATGTTGGCGCCCAGCACGCTGAAGGGCGTTTCCGGCACGGGGGAAGGAAAATGCAGCGCATCGCGGCCCCAGATGTTCTCGGCCGTGTTGCGGAAGATGATGCCCAGGGCGATGGTCGCCATGATCCAGCCGAACTCGGAGCGCGCCTGGATCGCAGGGCGCACGGCGACACGCTCGACCACGGCCCCCTGCGCCATGCCGAAGATGCAGACCAGGGGAATCATCAGCCAGTAGCTCACGCCCATCCCGACCAGGGTCAGGCCGACCAGCCCGCCCAGCATCAAGGCGTCGCCCTGACCGAAGTTCAGGGTCTCGGAAGTGGCGTAGGTCAGTTGGTAGCCGAAGGCGATGACCGCGTAGATCATGCCCAGGGCCACGCCGCTATAGGCCAGTTGCAGAAAAATCGTCATGTTCTTTCCAGCGGGAATGCGCCGTCCGCGAAACTTCGGGATGCCGTGGACGGCGCCTCGAAACGCGCATCCTGCCGCGCGGCAGGATGCGCCGGTGCGGCGGGCTTATTGGGCGGACTGGCCGGCGTTGGCGATGCTGCGCTGTTCGTCTTCCGGGTGGGCGAAGACCACACGCCCCTTGGAGACCTCGCCCATATAGACCAGATCGGGACCGTCGATGGTCTCGTGATCGGTCACCGAATAAGGCGTCTTGTAGGTCATGATCACGCCTTCGACAGGCTTCTGCAGGCTTTCCAGCGCGGCGCGGATGTCGGCGCCCTTGGTGTTGCCGGCCTGCTCGATGGCGGCCGCCAGCAGCAGCACCGAGTCATAGCCCTGGGCGGCGGATACAGCCGATTCGATCCGGTCGTGCTTGGGCTTGAAACTCTGGACGTAGGCGTTGATGAAGGCCTTGCGCTTGGGCGTGTTGGGGCTCTGGATGAAGGTCTGGGGCATCAGCACGCCGTCGCCGTTGGCGCGCGCCGTGTCGATGAAGTTCGCCATGGCCAGTGTCCAACTGCCGATCAGGGGGACCTTCCAGCCGAGCTTGGCCATGCCGTTGGCCAGTTGGGCCAGTTCGGGGCCAATGCCGTAGGTCAGCAGGGCCTCGGCGCCGGCTTCCTTGGCGCGCAGCAACTGCGCGGTCATGTCGACGTCGCCGATATTGAATTTTTCCACCACCACCGGCTTGACGCCCAGCTTGTCCAGGGCCTTTTCCATGTCCTCACGACCAAGCTGGCCGTAGTTGGTGGAGTCGGCCATGATGGCGACCTTCTTGAAGCCGCGCTTGGTGACGGCCTCGGCGGCGATCATGGGGGCCTGGATATTGTCGGCGGCCGACATGCGGAACACGTAGTTGTGCTCGTGCTTCGGCGGCAGGAACTGCTGGGTGACCACCGAGCCCGTCGCCACGTTGGCGATGGCCGGGATGGCGGCGTTCTGATAGAAGCGGGTCGAGGCCAGGGCCACGCCGGTGTTGATGAAGCCCACCGTAGCGACCACATGTTCGCGGTTGATCAGTTCCTGGGCGATCTGCACGCCGCGCTCGTTCTTGGCCTCGTCATCACGCTCGACCAACTCGATCTGGCGTCCCAGCACCCCGCCCTTGGCATTGATGTCCTGGGCAGCCAGGCGCACGCCGTCACGCATGCTCACGCCCATGGAGGAGGACCCTCCCGTGAAGGGCCCGGATACGCCGACCTTGATGGGGTCGGCCGCCTGGGCGTTCGCCGCCAGCGACAGGGTGATGGCCAGGGCCAGGCAAGTCTTGTGAAATGTCATGTCGTCTCCCGTTCTCGATGCGGCCGGCAGGTGTGTCGGCCTGTTTCACATGCACGGCGGAAAGTCTATCGACCGCTCCGGAGCGCTGTCGGAAATTGCATCGGGCCAGGGCGGAAGGAAATTCCGCACCCCGCCGCATAGCCTAGGGAGACTTGGATTTTCGGGCGCAGAGCGCCTTCAACCATAGGGAAAATGCTAGGTGCGTGCCGGTCAGCGGCATGGAGACTTCGCGGCACAGGTAATAGTGGGAGTCAGGCGCCGCCTGGAGGCCGAACGGTGCGACCAGACTGCCATCGTCCAGCCAGTCGCCCGCCAGGCTGCGCCGCGCGATCATGACGCCCTGTCCGGCCCGCGCTGCGGTCATCGCCAGCCCCACGTCGAAGAAGCTCACGCCGTTCTTGGGCTCCGGCCAATCCAGCCCGGCGGCGTCAAACCAGGGCCTCCAGGGGTCCAGGGGACAGTGCAGCAGATTCGCGCCGGCCAGGTCGGCAGGGCGGCGCAAGGCGCCGTGGCGCGCCAGATAGCCGGGAGAGCAAGCCGGGAAAACAGCGTCGTCCGTCAGGCGTTCCGACACCGAGCCCGGATACCGGCCCAGGCCGAAGCGTATCCAGAAGTCCGCCTGGGTGGGGCCGATGTCCAGATAAGGGATCGACAACACCACGCTGATGTCGAGGTTGGGATGGGCCGACGTGAATTCGTGCAAGTTCGGTCCCAGGATGTAGTGCCCGAAGGTCGGGGTCGTGACCAGCCGGAGGCGTTCCCGGGGCCTGGAGCGCCGATGCAGCGAGATGTCGGACAGCAGATGCAGCGCGGTTTCGATCTGGTCCAGGTATTCGTGCCCCGCTGCCGTCAGCGCGACACCCCGGCTGCCGCGATCGAACAAGGGCTGTCCAAGCGCAGTTTCCAGTTGGCCGATGCGCTTGCCGATGGCGCTGGCCGTGATGCACAGTTCCTCGGCTGCGCGGCCGAACGAGCCCAGCCGGGCAGCCGATTCGAACGCCTGGATGGTGGCCAGAGAAGGCAGGCGGAGATTCTGGTGGGCAAATCGGATCATTCGGCTTGACGACATGACGGGCCGGACGCCGGCCACCTGCGCCATTCTGGCATCAAGCACCCGGCTCGCCCATCGGGATTGGCCCCAGCCCCGGGGCGGCGGCACCCGAGACCCTCGTCGGATCCTCGCTCCGCACCCAGCCGCGCCGCGGCTGGGTGCGGCCCACGATCAGCGCCGGATCAGCCCCGCCGCCGCCGTCTGGTTCGTGGCGGTGTCGATCAGGATGAAAGCGCCCGTGGCCCGCTGCGTGTCGTAGTCGTCCAGGATCAGCGGATCGCGGGCGCGCAACTGCACGCGGCCGATGTCGTTCATGGCCAGGGTGCCGTTCCACTCCACCGAACGCAGCTCGTGGATGTCGCGCCGGGTGCGCACGGCCTGGATGCGGACCTGGGTCAGGCGGGCGCCCTGCTTCAGCCAGTACAGCCGCGCCGGATTCAGCGCCTGCTGGTCCAGCCAGCACAGGTCCGCCTCGAAGTCCTTGTCCAACGCCGGTTGCGCCTGGGCGTCGACCAGCACGTCCCCCCGGGACAGGTCGATGTCGCGGTCCAGCACCACTGTGATGCTGTCGCCCGGCGCCGCTTCATCGACCGCCTGCGCGCCACGCAGCAGGCTCGTGATGCGGGCGGACTCGCGGCTCGGCAGGACCTGGACGGCGTCGCCGACCCGCCAGGCGCCGCCCTGCAGCTGCCCGGCGTAGCCCCGGAACGCGTCGGAGCCGCTGCCGTTGTGGCGGATCACCCATTGGACGAAGAAACGCGCCTGCTCGTCCCCACGCACGGGATCAACCGACAGGTTCTCCAGCAGGGTCAGCAGCGGCGGCCCCTGATACCAGGGCGTGCGTTCACTGTGCCGCACCACATTGTCGCCCGACAGGGCCGACAGCGGCACGATGTGAAAGGCCGCAATGCCCAGGCGATCCGCCAGGTCCTGGTAGGCCGCGTGGATGCGCTCGAACACGGCGGGGTCCCAGTCGACCAGGTCCATCTTGTTGACCGCCACCACGATGTGGCGCAGCCCCAGCAGGCGCGCCAGGGTGCTGTGGCGCTTGGTCTGCGGCAACAGTCGGCCGTCGCGCGCCCGGCTGGCGTCGATCAGGATCACGGCGGCATCGGCCGTCGAGGCGCCCGTGACCATGTTGCGCGTGTACTGTTCGTGGCCGGGCGCGTCGGCGACGATGAACTTGCGCGCCGGCGTGGCGAAATAGCGGTAGGCCACGTCGATGGTGATACCCTGCTCGCGCTCGGCCTCCAGGCCGTCGGTCAGCAGCGCCAGATCCAGTTCGCTATTGGGCGCACGGGTGTATTTCGAGCCCGCGATGGCCTGCAGCTGGTCGGCGAACACGCCTTTGCTGTCGACCAGCAGGCGACCGATCAGCGTGGATTTGCCGTCGTCCACGGACCCGGCGGTGATCAGGCGCAGCACGCTGGTTTCGGGCGCGAGCTGCCATTGTTCATTGATTGCGTTCATTGTGATTCCTTGATCCAGAAGCGGCGGCCCGATTCTTAGAAATAGCCTTGTTTCTTGCGCCGTTCCATCGACGCCTCGGAGGTCTGGTCGTCCATGCGCGTGGCGCCGCGCTCGGTGATGGTGGTCACGGCCGTCTCGGCGATGATGTCGGCCGGCGTGGCCGCCGTGGACGCCACCGGGCAGGTGCAGGACACGTCGCCCACCGTGCGGAAGCGCACGCTCAGGTGCTCGGTGTGCTCGCCCTCGCGCGGCGGGGTCAGCGGCGTGATGGGGACCAGCAGGCCGTTGCGGCGCACGACTTCGCGCTCGTGCGTGTAGTAGATGGAGGGCAGGTCCAGGCCTTCGCGCTCGATGTATTGCCAGACGTCCAGTTCGGTCCAGTTCGAAATCGGGAAGACGCGGATGTTCTCGCCCGGATGCACGCGGGTGTTGTACAGATTCCAGAGTTCCGGCCGCTGGGCCTTGGGGTCCCACTGACCGAACTCGTCGCGAAACGAGCAGATGCGTTCCTTGGCGCGGGCTTTTTCCTCGTCCCGGCGGGCGCCGCCGATGCAGGCGTCAAAGCCGAATTCCGCGATCGATTCCAGCAAGGTCGTGGCCTGGGCCGCATTGCGCGAATCGCTGGCGTGGCGCAGCACCACCGTGCCGCGCGCGATGGAATCTTCGACGCTGCGCACGATCAGTTCCTCGCCCAGCTCCGCCGCCCGTTGATCGCGGAAGGCGATGACCTCGGGAAAGTTGTGGCCGGTGTCGATGTGCATCAGGGGAAAGGGAAAGCGGCCCGGGCGGAAGGCTTTTTCCGCCAGGCGCAGCAGCACGCAGGAATCCTTGCCGCCGGAGAACAGCAGCACGGGCCGCGCGCATTCGGCGGCGACTTCGCGCAGGATGTGAATGGCTTCGGATTCCAGCCAGTCGAGGTGCGTGCGAGTGAGTACGGCGGAGCTCATGATGTCGATGTTTCCGTGATGTCTGTAGAAAGGTGTGCGCGCGGGCGCACGCCGGGTGTTCCTGTGGCGCGCACATTGCCGGCGTGCAGGCCGCATTCGCGGCTGTCGCGCTGTTCCCACCACCAGCGTCCGGCGCGCGGATCCTCGCCGGGGCGCACGGCGCGCGTACAGGGCTCGCAGCCGATGGAGGGATAGCCCCGGTCGTGCAGCGGGTTGTAGGGCACGTCCAGCGCACGCGCCACGCGCCAGACTTCGTCGGTCGTCCAGAACGCCAGGGGATTGAATTTCTGCAGGCCGAACGTGTCATCCCATTGCGTTTCGGGCAGTTCGACCCGGGTCAGGGACTGTTCGCGCCGCTGACCGGTGATCCAGGCCGTATGGCCCGCCAGCAGGCGGCGCAGCGGCTCGACCTTGCGGATGCCGCAGCAGGCTTTGCGCAGTTCCACGCTTTCATAGAATGCAAATTCGCCGTGCGCGGCCACGTGGTCCTGCACGGCCTGCGGATCGGGATGCACCACGCGCGTCTCGATGCCGTAACGCGCACGGATGACGTCCACCATGGCCAGGGTCTCGGGATGCAGGCGGCCGGTGTCCAGCATGAAGACGCCCAGCGGCCGGGGCAATTGCGCCACGGCGTGGATCAGCAAGGTGTCTTCGACCCCCATGGACGAGGCCAGCAGCGCATCCGGGTGGACGTCTGCGATGCGCGCGAGACCCGCCAGCAGGGCCTCCCAGCGCGCCGCCAGCGGCGGGGACAGTGTCATCGACACAATGGATCTCCAGGAAACGAAGTCGGCTTGACCGAAAGCACCCAGTGTGCCCACCCGCCGTTCCGGGCGGAACGAAAAAAACGTTGATTCGATATAACCGCCGGAAAATCCCCGCCCCGGACACAGAACGCCGCAGCGGCACTAAAATGGGGTCACTCGCATGTCCCTGACTGTTCTGCACTCTCACCAAAGGCCGCATATCATGTCCGAACCGCACCCCCAAGTCCTGCCCTCCTACCTGGACCCCGCCCATCCCGGCCCCTGGGGCATCTACCTGGAGCAGGTCGACCGCGTGACGCCCTACCTGGGCTCTCTGGCGCGCTGGGTCGAAACCCTGAAGCGCCCCAAGCGCATCCTGATCGTGGACGTGCCGGTGGAACTGGACGACGGCTCCGTCGCCCACTTTGAAGGCTACCGGGTGCAGCACAACACCTCGCGCGGGCCCGGCAAAGGCGGTGTGCGCTACCACCAGGACGTGACCCTGTCCGAAGTCATGGCCCTGTCGGCCTGGATGTCGGTCAAGTCCGCCGCGGTCAACCTGCCCTTCGGCGGCGCCAAAGGCGGCATCCGCATTGACCCGCGCAAGCATTCCCAGAGCGAACTGGAACGCATCACGCGCCGCTACACCAGCGAAATCCACGACATCATCGGTCCCAACAAGGACATCCCCGCGCCGGACGTGAACACCAACGGTCAGGTCATGGCCTGGATGATGGACACCTATTCCATGAATGCCGGCTCCACCACCACGGGCGTGGTGACGGGCAAGCCGATCGCGCTGGGCGGCAGCCTGGGCCGCGTCGAAGCCACCGGCCGCGGCGTCTACGTGGCGGCCTGCGAAGCCGCACGCGAATCCGGCATCGACATCAAGGGCGCGCGTATCGCCATCCAGGGCTTCGGCAACGTGGGCGGCACCGCTGCGCGCCTGTTCCACGAAGCCGGCGCCCAGGTGATCGCGGTGTACGACCACACCGGCATCATCCATAACGCCCGCGGCCTGAACGTCCTGGCCCTGTTCGACCACGTGCGCGAAAGCGGCGGCGTGGCCGGCGCCCCCGACTCCGAGACGCTCACGCCCCAGGAATTCTGGTCGCTGGAAACCGAAATCCTGATCCCGGCCGCCCTGGAAGGCCAGATCACCCACGACAACGCCGACCTGATCCGCACCCGCATCCTGGTCGAAGGCGCCAACGGCCCGACCACCCCCGAAGCCGACGACATCATCTCGTCCAAAGGCACGGTCATCGTGCCGGACGTGGTCGCCAACGCAGGCGGCGTCACGGTCAGCTACTTCGAGTGGGTGCAGGACTTCTCCAGCTTCTTCTGGACGGAACAGGAAATCAACCACCGGCTGGAAGCCATGATGCGCGCCGCCTACGCGGCCGTGTCGGGGGTCGCCCGCCAGCACGGCGTATCGCTGCGCACGGCATCCTTCATCGTGGCTTGCACCCGCATCCTCGAAGCCCGCCAGGTACGCGGCCTGTACCCCTGATGCCCCGCTCGCGCGCACCCGGGACGGCCCCGTCGGCGCCGACGCGGCCGCGGCTGGTCCTGATCGGCACGGGCGGCACCATCGCCGCCACGGCGGGCGACGCCCGCACGCTGACCGGCTACCAGGTCACCCAGGGGATCGAAGCCATGCTGGCGGCGATCCCCGGCGCGACCGACGTGGCCGACATCCGCTGCGAACAGCCGTTCAACGTGGACAGCCGGGACCTGAGCACCGCCCAGGTCCTGCGTCTGGCGCGCCAGGCGGAGCGTCACCTGCGCGATCCTGACGTGGATGCGGTCGTCATCACCCACGGGACCGACAGCCTGGAGGAAACCGCCTTCTTCCTGCACCTGACGGTGCGCAGCCCCAAGCCCGTCGTGCTGATCGGCGCGATGCGCCCGGCTTCGGCCCTGAGCGCCGACGGGCCGCTGAATCTGGTCAACGCCCTGCTGACGGCGGCCCATCCGGCCAGCCGCGACCGGGGCGTGCTGGTGGTCCTGAACGACCGCATCATCGCCGCGCGGCACGCCGCCAAGCGCCACACCACGCGGGTGGACGCCTTCGGGGCGGACGGCGCGGGCGTGCTGGGCGCGGTCACCGACGGCCGGGTGCGCTATGCCGCCCGACCCGAGCTGCCTGAAACGGCCCCCTTCGACCTGTCCGGGCTACGGGCGCTGCCCCCGGTGGACATCATCCTGGATTACCAGGACGCGCCCCTGCATCCCTACAGCGCCGCCCTCCAGGCCGGATCACGCGGCCTGGTGGTCGCCGCCATGGGCAACGGCAGCCTGAGTCCCGCCGCCGTGCGTGGCTGCGCCCAGGCGATCCGCCGCGGCCTGGTGTGCATCCGCGCCAGCCGGGTGCCAGACGGCCTGGTCACGGACGATGCCGCACATGCCAACGGCCCGCTGGCCGCTCATGCGCTCAATCCCCTGCAGGCGCGCATCGCGCTGCGACTGGCGCTGGCGCGAGGGATGGATCGGGCGGAGATCGCGGAGTTGCTGCGGCGGTTGTAGACCGCCGCACTGATCTCAGATCTCAGTTCCAGTCCAGGATGACTTTGCCGCTCTGGCCGGACAGCATGGCTTCGAAGCCCTGACGGAAGTCGGCGACCGGGTAGCGGTGGGTCAGGATGGGGGACAGGTCCAGGCCGCTTTGCAGCATGGCGACCATCTTGTACCAGGTCTCGAACATCTGGCGGCCGTAGATGCCCTTGATCTCCAGGCCCTTGAAAATGACCTGGCTCCAGTCGATGCCCACACCGTCGGGCAGAATGCCCAGCATGGCGATCTTGCCGCCGTGGTTCATCTGATCCAGCATCGAGGAAAAAGCGCTGGGGACGCCGGACATTTCCAGCCCCACGTCGAAGCCCTCGGTCATGCCCAGTTCGCGCATCACGTCGCGCAGGTCCTCGCGGGCCACGTTCACCGTGCGGCTGGCGCCCATGCGGGCAGCCAGGTCCAGGCGGTAATCGTTGACGTCGGTGATGACGACGTTGCGCGCGCCCACGTGGCGGGCGATCGCCGCCGCCATGGCGCCGATCGGGCCGGCGCCGGTGATCAGCACGTCCTCGCCCACCAGGTCGAAGGCCAGCGCCGTATGGGTGGCGTTGCCGTAGGGATCGAAGATCGCGGCCAGATCATCGGACACGTCATCCGGGATGCGGAAGGCGTTGAAGGCCGGGATCACCAGATAGTCGGCAAAGGCGCCGGGGCGGTTGACGCCCACACCCTGCGTGTTGCGGCACAGATGCCGGCGGCCGGCGCGGCAATTGCGGCAATGGCCGCAGGTGATGTGGCCCTCGCCGGACACGCGATCACCGATCTGGAAGCCCTGGACCTCCTGGCCGATCTCGACGACCTCGCCCACGTATTCATGGCCGACGTGCATGGGCACGGGGATGGTGCGCGCGGCCCAATCGTCCCATTTCCAGATGTGGATGTCAGTGCCGCAGATGGCGGTCTTGCGGATGCGGATCAGCAGATCGTTGTGCCCGATGACGGGCTTCGGGACGTCCACCATTTCCAGCCCGACGGCGGGCTGCATTTTGGCCAAGGCTCTCATGAATACTCCGTATGGCCCCCACGCTGCGCCTTCGGCTTGCTGCCCCCCGAGGGGGCGCTTTTTGCCTTGGGGCGGCCCGGCGGCAAAAAGATTTCTCTAAGCTGCGCTTGTAATCACGCCCAGATCCCGGCCCACGCGGGCGAAGGCCTGGACCGCCCGGTCGATGTCCTCGGGCGTGTGGGCCGCGCTCATCTGAGTGCGGATGCGGGCACGCCCCTTGGGCACCACGGGATAGGAAAAGCCGATCACGTAAATGCCCTGCGTCAGCAGGGCGTCGGCCATGCGGCCGGCCAGCGCGGCATCACCCAGCATCACCGGGATGATCGGATGTTCGCCGGGCACCAGGTCGAAGCCCAGCGCCTGCATCTCGCGGCGGAAATGCGCGCCGTTGCGGTGGACGCGGGCGCGCAGATCGGCGCCTTCGGCGTCCTGCAGCAGCCCGATCACCCGCCGCGACGCCGCCACGATGGCCGGCGCGAGCGTATTGGAAAACAGATAGGGGCGCGAGCGCTGGCGCAGCAGGTCGACGACCACGGGATCCGCCGCGACGTAGCCGCCCGAAGCCCCGCCCAGCGCCTTGCCCAGCGTCCCGGTCAGGATGTGGACCCGGTCCGCGACGCCGCAGTGTTCCGGCGTGCCGCGACCGCCCGCGCCCATGAAGCCCACGGCATGGGAATCGTCCACCATCACCAGGGCGTCGAATTCATCGGCCAGATCGCAGATCGACGCCAGGTCGGCGATGATGCCGTCCATGGAGAACACGCCGTCGGTGGCGATCATGACGTGCCGCGCCCCGCCGTCACGGGCGGCCTGAAGCTGCGCGCGCAGGTCGGCCATGTCGTTGTTGGCGTAGCGGTAGCGGCGCGCCTTGCTCAGGCGGATGCCGTCGATGATGCTGGCGTGGTTCAGCGCGTCGCTGACGATGGCGTCCTGCTCGTCCAGCAGGGCCTCGAACAGGCCGCCGTTGGCATCGAAGCAACTGGAATACAGAATCGCGTCACCCATCCCCAGCCAACGGGCCAGTTCGGCCTCCAGGGCCTTGTGCCCTGTCTGGGTGCCGCAGATGAAACGCACCGACGCCAGTCCGAAACCGTCGGCCGCCAGCCCATCGGCGGCGGCCTGGATCAGGCGTGGATCATTGGCCAGTCCCAGGTAGTTGTTGGCGCAGAAGTTCAGCACGCCGGCGCCGTCAGCCAGGCGCACGTGCGCGGACTGCTGGCCGGCGATGACACGCTCGGACTTGTAGAAACCCTCTTCGCGCAACTGCCCGATCCGGGCGCGCGCATCCGCAAGAAATCGCTGAGACATGATCCACCTTTTGGGGGAATGCAACGGAATGGAAATGCGTGCCGGCATTGTACGCCGCCCACGCGCCGGCGACGCCGCGCCGGGCACGCACGCCCCGCACTCGACCCGGCGCCGGACGCGCCAAGGGGCGCGAAGCGATCAAACGCTTTTGACATTAGTTCACAATTCGGACAACTGATGACAATCCTGATGACTGTGCAACACTTTGACCCGTCCCGCTCCGCACTATGATGTTTTCTTTCGGCTCCATATCAGCGCGCCATAGGCATCGACCCGCCTGCGGGGGGCCGCGCGCCGCTCATCCGGTCCCCGGACCGAACCCTTATGGACTTTCGCGTTCGCCTGCACCGCGTGTACTGCAGCATCCTTTTGCCAGCCTTGATTCTGTGCCTGGGCCTGTTCGCGCCGCACGCACGCGCCGCCCTGGCCCTGGACGTCGGCATCTACGAGCAGAAGCCCGACATCTACATCGCCCGGGACGGCCGCGCGGCGGGCATTCTGGGCGATCTGCTGAACGAAATCGCCCGCCAGGAGGGCTGGACGATCCGGACCCAGGCCTGCGCCTGGGCGCAGTGCATGCAGTTGCTGAAGGACGGCAAGATCGATCTGCTGCCCGACGTCTATTACACCCTGGAACGGTCCCAGACACTCAACCTACACCACGTCCCGGCGCTGCATAGCTGGTCCCAGGTCTATGCCCGGCCGGACCACACCCTGCGCTCGATCGAGGATCTTCAGCATCACGCCATCGCAGTCCTGGCGGGCTCGACCCAGCAGGACTATCTGCAGACCGCCCTGCCCGGCCTGGGCATCAACGCCCGGATCGATTCGGTCCAGAATCTGGAGACCGGCTTCCGACACGTGCAGGCGGGTCGAGACGACGCCGTAGTGGCCGACTTCTATACCGGAGAACTGCTGGCGCAAGAACACAAGCTCGTCGCCACGCCCATCATCTTCCAACCCACCCAGGCCTACTTCGCCGCCCCGAAAGGCCGCTTCCCCACGGTCCTGGCCGCCATCGACCGACACCTCAGCGCCTGGCAGGCCACGCCCGATTCGTTCTACTACCGCACCCTGGACAGTTGGCGGCTGCCGCGTTCTCAATCCCTGCTGAGCCTTTACGGCCGCTGGATCGTCGGCGGCCTGAGCGGGCTGCTGGTCCTGACCCTGATCGTCACCCTGGCGCTGCGCATCCAGCTTCGGCGCCAACGGCGGCGCCTGCGGCGCAGCGAACGCCGCCTGGGCGCAATCCTGGACGCCATCGACGCCTCCGTCGGCATCAAGGACCTGAACTTCCGCTATACCTTTACCAACGACAAGCACGAAGCATTCCTGGGCCTGAGCGGAGGCCGGCTCGTCGGCCTGCGGGACGAAGACGTCCTGGACGATGCTGAATCCTTGGCCAGCATCCGCCGCAGCGACCAGGCCGTGATCGACTCCCAGGAACGCAGCGTGTCGCAGATGTCTCTGCAGCCGCGCGAGGGTGAATCCCGCACGTTCCTGACCATCAAGGCGCCCATGCGCGGCCCGGACGGCTCCCTGGAAGCCATCTGCACCGTCGCCACCGACATCACCGAACGCCTGCGCGCCGAGGAGACCGCCCACCACCTGGCCGTCTACGACTCGCTGACCGGCCTGCCCAACCGCCGCACGGCGCTGACCCACCTGACCCAGATGCTCGACTCAGCCAGCCAGGGCCAGTGCATCGGCGCACTGCTGCTGCTCGATCTGGACGGCTTCAAGCGGATCAACGACATGCATGGACACGACACCGGCGACCAGGTGCTGTGCGGCATCGCGGATCGCCTGCGGACCAGCGTGCGCGAGCGGGATCTGGTGTCGCGCGTCAGCGCCGACGAGTTCATCGTGCTGCTCGCCGATCTGGGCAGCAACGTCAACGACGCCGCCCGCAATGCCATGCACGTGGCCGAAAAACTGCGGGTCGCCATCTGCAACAGCGCATTCTCCGTCCAGGGCAAACCCGCCTACATCACCGGCAGCATCGGCCTGACCCTGATCCAGGCGGACAGCCAGACCACCGATTCCGTGATGCGCGAGGCCGACATGGCCACCCACCGCGCCAAGCAGCACGGCGGCAACCAGGTGACGTTCTACGAGCAGGGCCTGCAATCCGAGGTCGAGCAGCGGCTCTGGCTGGAACACGATCTGCTGCAGGCCATCGGCACGCCTCATCTCACCCTGTACATCCAGCCCCAGTTCGGCCACGACGGGCGCGTCACCGGCGGTGAACTGCTGGCCCGATGGACCCATCCCACCCGAGGGCCGGTCTCGCCCGCCCTGTTCATCCCCGTCGCAGAGGAAACCGGCCTGATCAGTCTGCTGGGCAGCTGGTCCCTGCAATTCGCCTGCGACGCCCTGGCGACGCTGCGGGAAGAGGACGAAACCTACCCCCTGTCCCTGAACGTCAGCCCCCGGCAATTGATGGAACCCCAGTTCGTCGAAACAGTACGCGACACGCTGGCAAGCAAGAACATCCCGGGCAACCGGCTGATCTTCGAGGTCACCGAAGGCGTGCTGATCCAGGATATGCAGGCCGTCGCCCGGCGCATGCAGGCACTGGCCCTGCTGGGCATCCGTTTTTCCATCGACGATTTCGGCACGGGTTATTCCAACCTGGCCTACCTGAAGCGCCTGCCGCTGTACGAATTGAAGATCGACAAAAGCCTGGTCCAGGACATCCCGGGCGACAGCGACAGCCTGGCCATCGTCCAGTTGATCCTGGCCATGGCCGACCAGCTCAATCTGCGCGTGGTCGCTGAAGGCGTGGAGACCGAGGCGCAATCCCGGTTCCTGTTCGAACACGACTGCCACGCCCAGCAAGGCTATCTGCTGGCCCGCCCCATGCCGCTGAAGGCATGGGTGGACATGATCCGCGCGCGGCGGCCCCGCTAAAGCGAGGCCGGCCGCGGCGCCGGTCCTACTTGAACATATTGTTGTAGTCCTGATCCGAGGGCTCACCCGCCGGACTGTCGGTACCGGCGCCGGCGCCATAGCCACCGAAGTTGCCCATGTCGAGCTTGACGTCCTCGATGTTCACCTGGGGCCGGTCGGCCTTGTAGTGCGTGACCATGCCGGGATACAGCAGCACCAGGATCACCATGACGATCTGGATCGCGATGAACGGGATCGAACCCCAGTAGATCTCGCCGGTGGTGACCTTGGCGATGGTCTTGCCGGTGACCCGATCCTGGTAGTCCTCCTTGGGCGCCACCGACCGCAGATAGAACAGCGCAAAACCGAACGGCGGGTGCATGAAGGACGTCTGCATGTTCACGGCCAGCAGAATGCCCAGCCAGATCAGGTCGATGCCCATCTTGTCGGCCACCGGCCCGATCAGCGGCACGATGATGAAGGCCAGTTCAAAGAAGTCCAGGAAGAAGGCCAGGAAGAAGGTCAGCAGGCTGACCACGATCAGAAAGCCCATCTCGCCGCCCGGCAAGCCGGTCAGCAGATGCTCGACCCACAGGTCGCCGTTCACGCCGCGGAAGGTCAGGCTGAACACCGAGGAGCCGATCAGGATGAACACCACGAAGCAGGTCAGCGTCGTGGTGGTGTCCATGGCCTGGCGCAGCAGCGTGAAATTCAGCCGCCGCTTGATCAGGGCCATCACCAGCGCGCCGACCGCGCCCATCGCGCCGCCTTCGGTCGGTGTGGCCACACCGATGAAGATCGTGCCCAGCACCAGGAAGATCAGCGCCAGCGGCGGGATCATGACGAAGGTCACGCGCTCGGCGATCTGCGACAGCAGCCCCAGGTGCAGGATCTTGTTGATCCCGGCCATGACGAAAGCGGCCACGCCCCAGAGCAGGATGCTGGTGACGATCAGTTCATCCACGTGCGCCCCATCGTCCAGCAGCAGTTCCACGCCCACGACGGACACGCCGACGGACAAGGCCATCAGCGCCAGCAGCGAGGGGATGCCGTGCCCGCCGCTGGGCTCGACGAAGGTACGCGCCTCCGGCGGAATGGCCGGCGCCGACTTCGGCCTGAACAAGGCCACCGCAACGACATACAGCACGTACAAACCCGTCAAGGCGAAGCCCGGCAGGAAAGCGCCCTTGTACATGTCGCCGATGGAACGGCCCAACTGGTCGGCCAGCACGATCAGCACCAGCGAGGGCGGGATGATCTGCGACAACGTGCCGGATGCTGCGATCACGCCGGCCGCCAGCTTGCGGTCATAGCCGTAGCGCAGCATGATGGGCAGCGAGATCAGGCCCATCGAGATCACCGAGGCGGACACCACGCCGGTGGTCGCCGCCAGCATCGCGCCCACCAAGATGACCGCGATCGCCAGGCCGCCGCGCAGCGGACCGAACAACTGGCCGACGGTCTCCAGCAGATCCTCGGCCATGCCGGAGCGTTCCAGGATCAGTCCCATGAAGGTGAAGAACGGCACCGCCAGCAGGGACTCGTTGCCCATCACGCCGAACACGCGCTGCGGCAGCGCCTGGAACAGCGCCGGGGACAGCAGCCCCAGGTCGATGCCGATCAGGCCGAACAGGATGCCGTTGGCCGCCAGGGAAAAGGCCACGGGAAAGCCCAGCAGCAGCAGGACCACCAGCATGCCGAACATGATCGGCGCCATATAAGCGAGTAACAATGCTTCCATGGTCAGTGCCCCTCATGCGAGGCGGCCTCGCGCTGTTGCGCCTCGCGGGCGATTTCTTCGGCGAGCAGTTCCTCGGCGGACTTGCCCGTGTGGACTTCGCGGGGATCGGGGCAGCGGCCGAGCAGGCAACCGATGCTCTTGATCAGGTGCGAGATGCCGGCGGCCACCAGCAGGGCGAAGCCGATGGGAATCAGCAGCTTGGCCGGCCAGCGGATCAGGCCGCCCGCGTTCGAGGACTGCTCGTGGTTCACGAAGGCGTCCATGAAGAACGGCCAGGACAGCCACATGATGAGCCCGCAGGCGGGCAGCAGGAAGAACAGCACGCCGATGATTTCGATCCAGAGCTGGGCGCGCCGGGAAAAGCGCGAGGCCAGGACGTCGACGCGGACGTGTTCGTTCTTGAGCAGGGTGTAGCCCGCCGCCAGCAGGAAGATGGCGCCGAACAGATACCACTGCAGTTCGAGCCAGGCGTTGGAACTGACGTTGAACAGCTTGCGGATCGTCGCGTTCAGGGAACTGACGAGCACGGCAAGCAGGATCAGCCAGGTCACGGCCCGGCCCACGCGGCGATTGACGGCGTCAATCGCTCGCGACAGGGCGAGAAGTGCATTCATGGTGAGAGCCGATGAAAAGGGTTGCGTCCGGACACGCACAAGCCCCCTCGGGGGGGGCTGGGCGCGATCCGGTCATGAGCGGCCTTTAAAAACAGGCCGGCACGAGGCGTCGATTACTTGGCCGCCGTGGCCATGTATTGGTCGAAGCTGCCTTCAGCAATGCGGAACCACGGGATTTCGTGGTCGCGGAAGCCCATGTAGGCGTCGTGGATCTTCTTGAAGCCGGGATCCTTGGCGGACAGTTCCGCATAGGTTTCCTGGGCGGCCTTGTAGCAGGCGTCCATGACGGGCTTCGGGAAGGCGCGCAGCTTGGCGCCTTCGGCGATCAGGCGCTTGAGGGCGTTGGGGTTTTCCGCGTCGTAGGTGGCGATCATGGTGTTGGTCGCCAGGGCGGAGGCCTGGTCCAGCACGGCCTGATAGTGCTTGGGCAGGGCTTCGTACTTGTCCTTGTTGACGTACAGGGACACCTGCAGCGTGCCTTCCCACCAGCCGGGGAAATAATAGAACGGCGCCACGCGGTGGAAGCCGAGCTTTTCGTCATCGTAGGGGCCGATCCATTCGGCCGCGTCGATCGTGCCCTTTTCCAGGGACGGGTAGATGTCGCCGCCGGCGATCTGCTGCGGCACCACGCCCAGCTTCATCAGCACTGCGCCGGCGAAGGCCGCCGTGCGGAATTTCAGGCCCTTGAGGTCTTCGACCGTCTTGATTTCCTTGCGGAACCAGCCGCCCATCTGGGTGCCGGTATAGCCGCAGGGAAAGTTCACGATGTTGAATTTGGCGAACAATTCACGCAGCACGGCCAGGCCGCCGCCATGGCGCACCCAGGCGTTGTACTGGCGGGTGTTCAGGCCGAAGGGCACGGCGCCGTCGAAACACAGGGCCGGGTCCTTGCCGTAGTAGTAGTAGGACGCGGTATGGCCGCATTCGACCGTGCCGTTCTGCACGCCGTCGAGCACGCCCAGGGCGGGCAGGATCTCGCCGCCGGGGAAGGCGCGGATCTGGAACTTGCCGTCGGTCGCCTCGGAGATGAACTTGGCGACGTTTTCGCCGCCGGAATAGATGGCGTCGGCGCTGCGGGGGAAACTGGAAGCCAGGCGCCACGTGAGGGTGGGCGATTCCTGGGCGAAAACGGGAGCGGCCAGGGTGGCGCCACCAGCGGCCGCACCGAGGGCAGCCTTCTTGAGGAAGGAACGACGTTGCATGAGAGAGAGCCCCTAAGTTGGTTGGTAAACCGGTCAAATGTGCCGTTTTGTAAACGGTTCGAGAGCGCGTGAATAATGCATGAAACTTGAAGCCTTCCGCAATCGGTAATAACGCCTAATGTCCGCCTTGATTGAATCTGCCAATTTCCAGGAAGGGAATAGGGGAACCCGAGCACTGCGCCGCCTCCGTGCCGCATTCAGGTACAGCCCCGCCTCCGTGTGCGACAATGCCGATTTGGTCATCACGACCCTCCCGGCGTGCCTCCCTCCTCCGATTCCTTCAGCCTGGCGCGGATCGCCCTGCCGGCATTTGGTCCTTCCCTGCTCTTTGGTCTGGGCGAAGGCGCCATCTACCCGATTCTCGCCCTCAGCGCCCGCGAACTGGGCGCCAGTTCCGCGCAAGCCGGCCTGATCGTCGCCCTGATCGGCATCGGCTCGATGCTCGCCAACCTGCCCGCCGCCGCGCTGGCCAACCGCTACGGCGAACGCCGCGCCATGATCGGGGCCGCCGCCTTCAGCCTGGCCGCCCTGGTGCTGTGCCTGATCGCCCACACCCCCTGGGTCCTCGGCCTGGGCGTCCTGATGATCGGCCTGGCCAGTTCCGTCTTCCTGCTGGCGCGCCAGACCTACCTGATCGAAGCCGTGCCGGTCCACATGCGCGCGCGCGCCATGTCCACGCTGGGCGGCACCATGCGGGTGGGCCTGTTCGCAGGCCCCTTCATGGCCGCCGGCTTCATCCACTGGATGGGGCTGCAGGGCGCCTACTGGGCCGCCATCCTGGCTTTCCTGGGAGCCGGCATTCTGGCCTTCAGCGTGCCGGATCTCGAACCCCGCGACCGCACCGCACACCGCAACGCCCCGCCCCTGTCCCTGGCGGGCCTGGCCCGCGCGCACGCGGGCGTCTTCCTGACACTGGGGGTCGCCACGGCGCTGGTCTCGGCGATCCGCGCCTGCCGCCAGATCGTCATCCCGCTCTGGGCCGACCAGATCGGCCTGGACGCCACGCAGACCGCCCTGATCTACGGCATCATGGGCGGCGTGGACATGCTGCTGTTCTATCCCGCCGGCCGGATCATGGACCTGCGCGGCCGCCACTGGGTCGCCCTGCCCTGCATGCTGATCATGGGCGCCAGCCTGATCGCCATCCCCTGGACGGCGGGATTCGCCGGCCTGCTGGCGGTCAGCATGGTGCTGGGCGTCGGCAACGGCATCGGCTCGGGCATCGTCATGACCATCGGCGCCGACGCCTCCCCCCCCGCCGACCGCACCCGCTTCCTGGGCATCTGGCGGCTGATCACCGACCTGGGCGGCGGCGGCGGCCCCTTGCTGATGTCCGCCGTCACCGCCGTCCTGTCGCTCGCCAGCGGCATCACCGCCATCGGCGCCATCGGCTTTGTCGCCGCCTGGATGTTCTGGCGCTGGCTGCCCCGTAAAACCGCCTCTCCCTGACCTCTGCCGACCGCCCATGCCGCCGCACGCCGACCCTGAATCCCGCACCGCCGTCGAGACCCATGCCGCCGTGCGCGCCGCCCTGTTCCTGGTGCTGGTGGGCATGTGCGCCGCGCTGCATATCTGGAAAGTCCCCCCGGCCCTGCCGCAGTTGCAGGCCGAATTCCACCTCAGCCTGGTGGAATCGGGCTTTCTGCTGTCGGCCGTGCAGCTTGGCGGACTGATCCTGGGCCTGCCGATCGCCCTGGTGGCCGAACGGATCGGCCTGCGCCGCTGCGTCCTGATCGGCCTGGCCATCCTGGCGGCCACTTCGATGCTGGGCGCCCTGCTGGACGCCAGCCTGCTGGTGCTGCTGTGCCGCGCCGCCGAGGGCCTGGGCGTGCTGATGGTGGCCATGCCGATCCCTTCGCTGATCCGCCGCCTCGTGCCGCCGGACCGGCTGAGCCGCATCATGGGCTTCTGGGGCAGCTACATGCCGCTGGGCACCGTGGTCATCCTGTTGACGGGGTCCTGGGTGCTGAGCCTGAGCAGCTGGCAGTTGCTGTGGTCGCTGCTGGCGGCGCTGACCCTGTGCTGCCTGCTGCTCACCGCGCGCCTCGTGCCGCCGGACCCCGCAGCCAACCCCGACCAGCCACGGCACTCCCCGATGCAACTGGTGCGTACGACGCTGGGGTCGCTGAACGTCTGGCTGGTGGCCCTGATCTTCGGCCTGTATGCGGGCCAGTGGATCGCGGTGATCGGTTTCCTGCCGACGATCTACGCCGCCCAAGGCGTCGGCGGCACCACGGCGGGGCTGCTGACGGCCATCGTCGCGGGCGTCAACGCGATCGGCAACCTGTCCGCCGGCCGCCTGCTGCATCGCGGGGTGCCCGGCTGGCAACTGCTGGTGGCGGGGCTGGCGACCATGATTCTGTGCGCCTGGGCGGCGTTTGGCGCCGGTCTGCCGGCATCCGGCCAGTTCGTGGCCGTGCTGATGTTTTCCATGGTGGGCGGCCTGGTGCCGGCCACGCTGTTCGTGCTGGGGCTGACCCTGGCGCCCAGCCCGCAGACGACGGCCCCGACCATCGGCTGGATGCAGCAAGGCTCGTCACTGGGACAGTTCGTCGGGCCGCCGGTGGTGGCCTGGGTGGTCAACCGGGCCGGGGGCGACTGGCAATGGACCTGGACTGCCACCGGCGCCTTCGCCGCCACCGGCATCGTCCTGGCGGTGCTGATCGGCCTGCGCACGCGGCCCCGGACGAACGGGGCCGGAGCAAAGCGCCCCTAGAGGATCGACGGGACGGGCAGGCCCGATTGGGCCCAGTCCACCGGCGCGACCACGGGCAGGACGCGGCTGGGACAGTCGGGATCGGCCAGATTCACCCGACGTTCCGGGATGGCGTGACTCCAGCGGATGGAATAGAAGATCTTGACCACGGGCAGCTCCGGCATGTCCGGATTCTGCTCCACCACCAGCCCCAGTTCACTCTGCGTCAGGCTGATGATGGACCCCAGCGGATAGCGCCCCACCGTGCGCACGAAAGCGCCCAGCACGTCCGTGTCGAACTGGCCCGAGGACTTCAGCATCTTGAACAGCGTAAAGGCCGGATCCCAACCTTTCTTGAAAGGCCGCGTCGTGGTGGCTTCGTCATAATAATTGCAGATGGCCGCCATCCGGGCCAGCAGGCTGGTGCTCTCACCGACCAGCCCGTCGGGAAAGCCCTTGCCGTCGACACGCTCGTGGTGATGCAGGCAGACGTCGATGATCTCGGGGGGCACGCCCGGATCCCGGCGCAGCACCTCGGCGCCGTTGCCCGGGTGCTGGCGCAGCAGTTCCTGCGGCGGCTGGATCGGACGACCGAGCTTGCCGGGCGCCTCGTCGGGATCGCGGACCTTGCCGATGTCGTGCAGCAGGCCGGCCATGCCGGCCAGGCGCACCTGTTCGTCGGACAGCCCCAGGGTCCGCGCCAGGGCGGTCATCAGCGCCGACACGGCCACGGAATGCGCGTAGAGATACTGGTCGGCGCGCTTGATGCGGGCCAGGCTGGTCAAGGCGTCCGGATGACCCTCGATGGAGTCGGCCATGTCCTGGACCAGGCCCTCGATCTGGCGCAGGTCGATCTTGCCCTCCAGTTCCGCGTCGGCGAACAATTGCTTCACCTGCTCCCGCGAGCCGTCGATGATGTCCTTGGCGTCGTCAAAGGCCTGCTGTTCGGGCGTGGCGGGGGGCGGCGCGGGCTCGGCGGCGTGCGTTTTGGCGGCGTGCGGCGCAGGCGCAACGGCAGCCGCGCCGCCGGCGGGCAGGTCGATGCCCCGGCTGGTGTCGATCAGCACCCATTCCAGCCTGGACGTCTGCAGCTTTTTCAGCTTGCGCTCGTTCTGGATCAGAAAACGCGAACGCCAGAAGGAATGCTCCAGAAAAGAGCCGCCCAGGTCATGCACGTACATGCCGACGCACAATTGGGACACGGGGACTTTTTTGATCATGCCTCAAGTTCCGGGAAACAGGCGGGAGCGGCGCATCACGCGGCCCCGGCGCCCTGCGGGTGATGGATGCCCGGCTCGTCGAGACCTTCCCAACGCGGTCCAGGCACGAAAATATCAAAAAACTCCAGGACGCGGCACACGGTGTGGTCGATCAGGTCGTCCAGCGTGGCCGGGCGCAGGTAGAACGCCGGCAGGGGCGGGAAAACCACCCCGCCCATCTCGGTCACCGCCGTCATATTACGCAGATGCGCCAGGTTGAAGGGGGTTTCCCGCACCATCAGCACCAGCCGGCGGCGTTCCTTGAGGGTCACGTCCGCCGCCCGCGTGATGAGATTGTCCGACAGGCCGTGCGCCACAGCCGCCAGCGTCCGCATGGAACAGGGCGCCACCACCATGCCGGCCGTGCGGAAACTGCCGCTGGCGAGCACCGCACCCACGTCGCGGAAGCTGTGGACGTGATCGGCCAGGGCATGCACGGCCTGACGGCCCAGGCCCAATTCGTGGCGGACGTTCAGCACACCGGACGGCGACATGACGAGATGGGTTTCCACCCCGCCGTGCGCGCGCGCAAGTTCTAGGATACGCGTGGCGTACCGGACGCCGGTCGCACCGCTGATGCCGACGACCAGCCGCTTGACCGGATCGGAGGCCCCCGTGGGGGAACTCACTCGATCGCCCCGGAGTCCTTCAGCAGTTGAGCCAGTTCACCGTTCTGGTGCATCTCGTTCATGATGTCGGTGCCGCCGACGAATTCGCCCTTGACGTAGAGCTGGGGAATCGTCGGCCAGTTGGCGTAGTCCTTGATGCCCTGACGGACCTCGGGGTCTTCCAGCACGTTGACGGTGACCAGCTTGGTCACGCCGGTTTCCTTCAGGATCTGGATCGCACGGCCGGAAAAGCCGCATTGCGGAAACTGGGCCGTGCCCTTCATGAACAGGACGACCGGATGGCCGGTGACCGTTTCACGGATGAAATTCTGGACTTCGGATTGGACTTCTTCGCTCATGGTGATCTCACTTTAAAACACCCCGGGTGACGCGTTCGATGCCGGACAGGTCCCGCTCGCTGGCGACGTCGGCAAATCCCCGGCTCAAAAACAGGGACCGGACGGCCGCCGCCTGATCCCAACCGTGTTCCACACACAGGGCTCCGCCCGGGGACAGATGATCCGGCGCGCCCTGCACGATGTCGCGCAAGGCCTGCAGGCCATCGGCCCCATCGGTCAGGGCACCCGGGGGTTCGAAGCGCAGATCGCCCAGCCCCAGGTGCGCGTCCTGCGCATCGATGTATGGAGGGTTCGAGACGATCAGATCGAAGCGCGCCGAACCCAGTTCTGTATCGTACCAATTCCCGTGTGAAAACCATAGTTGTGCCCCCAGGGCGCGTGCGTTCTTTCGCGCCACGTCCAGGGCCTCGGCGCTGAGGTCGGTCGCCCGCACGCACGCGTCGGGCCGCTCCAGGGCCAAGGTCACCGCCACGATGCCGCTGCCTGTGCCCAGATCCAGCACGCGGGGCGCGCGCACGGCCTGGATCGCCCGCAGGCCGCATTCGACCAGCAGCTCGGTGTCCGGCCGGGGGATCAACACCGCCGGAGAGACCTGGAAATCACGGCCGAAGAACTCCCGGCCGCCCAGGATGTAGGCGATCGGCTCACCCGCCAATCGACGCGCTTCCAGCGCCTGGTAGGCGGCGACGCGCGCCGGATCCAGCGGGTCGGCGTCATGCGCGATCAGCCAGGCGCGCGGCACGTCCAGCACCCGCTGCCACAGCAGATGCGCCTCCAGGCGCGGCAGCGGGCTGGCCGCCAGGGCGGCGCGCAGGGTCGTCGGCGCGCTCATGGCCGGCGGACGCCGTACACAGCCGCGCCGCGCCCGCGGTTCGAACGGGGATGCATGGCCTCAGTCCAGCGCCAGCGCGGCGAGCTGTTCGGCCTGGTGCTCGGCCAGCAAAGCGTCGGTCAGTTCGCCCAGGTCACCGTCCATCGTCTGCGCCAGCTTGTACAGCGTCAGATTGATGCGGTGATCGGTGACCCGCCCCTGCGGAAAGTTGTAGGTGCGGATGCGCTCGGACCGGTCGCCGGAGCCCACCAGGCTCTTGCGCTGGGCCGCCTCGCGGGCGTGGACTTCCTGCTGCTGACGGTCCTTCAGGCGTGCGGCCAGCACCTGCATGGCCTTGTCCTTGTTGCGGTGCTGAGAACGATCGTCCTGGCATTCGACCACCAGGCCGGTCGGCAGGTGGGTGATACGCACCGCCGAATCGGTCTTGTTGATGTGCTGCCCCCCCGCCCCACTGGCGCGGAAGGTGTCGATGCGCAGGTCATTGGGATTGATCTGGATGTCCGCCTGAGGGTCGGCCTCGGGCATCACCGCCACCGTGCAGGCCGAGGTATGCACCCGGCCCTGGGATTCGGTCTCGGGCACGCGCTGGACGCGGTGGGCGCCGGACTCGAACTTCAGCCGGCCGTAGACGCCGTCGCCCTCGATATGGGCGATGACTTCTTTGTAGCCGCCCAGTTCGGACTCGCTCTCGGACATCAGTTCCACCCGCCAGCCGCGGACTTCCGCATAGCGGGTGTACATGCGCAGCAAGTCGCCCGCGAACAGGGCGCTTTCATCGCCTCCCGTGCCGGCGCGAATTTCCAGGAAGACGCTGCGATCGTCGTCCGGATTCTTCGGCAGCAGCAGGATCTGCAGTTCGTCCTCCAGCGCCTCGATGCGCACATCGGCGCCTGCCAGCTCCTCCTCGGCCAGCGCCTTCATGTCGGGGTCCGACAACATGTCCCGCGCCGCATCCCGGTCATCGCACGCACGCTGCCAGGACTCGAAGACCCGCACCACGGGCTCCAGTTCGGCGCGCTCGCGCGTCCATTTGCGAAAGCGGTCCATGTCGTCGGCGCTGTCCGGCTCGGCCAGCAAGGCGTCGATCTCGGCCAGGCGGTGGCCGAGCTGTTCCAGTCGGCTGCGCATCGAACTTTTCATGGGGGAAGTTCCGGGAAATCACAAGAAAGCCGGAACCCGGCCCGCGCGGGGCCGGATCGGCACGAGGAAAGGGAGATCGCCGCTACCGGCGACGGGCGCCGGATTCGGGCAACAGGCGGGGCAGCAGCGACAACATCTGGTCGCGCTCGGCGCCTTCGCTGCGATTCAGCGCAGCCAACGGGCCGTGCATGTATTTGTGCGTCAGGCTGTGCGCCAGCAGTTCGAGCACGGCTTCGGGATCATCGCCCCGCGCCAGCAGCCGCCGGGCACGATCCAGTTCGGCCAGACGCAGGGCATCGGCGCTTTGCTGGTAGTCAATGATCGCCGGCACGATCTCGCGGTTGCTGAGCCAGTGCATGAAATGCCGCACCCGGGCCTCGATGATGGCTTCGGCCTGGACCACGGCGGCGCGGCGCGCGTCGGTGCCGGACTGCACCATGCGGCCCAGATCATCGACCGTGTACAGATAGACGTCGGCCAGGCGGCCGACCTCGGGTTCGATGTCGCGCGGCACGGCCAGATCGACCATCACCATGGGACGGTGGCGCCGCGTGCGCGCAGCCCTTTCGACCATCCCCAGACCGAGGATGGGCAAGGATGAGGCCGTACAGGAGACGACCACGTCGTATTCAGCCAGGTGATCCGGCAGCTCCGACAGTTTCAGCGTACGGGCGTCGAACTGGGCGGCCAGGGTCTCGGCGCGTTCCAGGGTGCGGTTGGCCACCGCGATCTGGCGCGGACGCACCGCCGCGAAATGGGTGGCGCAGAGCTCGATCATCTCGCCCGCGCCGATGAACAGGATGTTGCTACAGGACAGGTCCCCCAGCACACGTTCGGTCAGGCGCACGGCGGCGGCGGCCATGGACACCGAATGCGCGCCGATGGCCGTCTGCGAGCGGACCTCTTTGGCGACGGAGAAGGTACGCTGGAACAACTGGTGCAACAGGGTGCCCAGCGTGCCGGCCTGTTCGGCCGTGCGCACGGCGTCCTTCATCTGGCCCAGGATCTGCGGTTCGCCCAGCACCATGGAATCCAGGCCGCTGGCCACGCGGAACGCATGGCGCACGGCGTCGTTCTTCTGGTACTGATACAGATGCGGCGTCAGCAGGCCGGCTTCCAGGCGGTTGAATTCCGCCAGCCAGGCGGGCAGTTCCGGCGCGACGCCGGGATCGGCCGCACAGTAGATTTCAGTGCGATTACAGGTAGACAGGATGGCGGCTTCGCGCACGCCGCTGCCAAAGGTCGAGCGCAGGGCCGCCAACGCGGGCTGGACCAGATCGAGCGGAAACGACACGCGTTCCCGCACGGAAACCGGCGCGGAAACGTGGTTCAAGCCAAAGGTCAGGACGTCGACGGACATGCCCGCAAGAAGAAGTTGCACACGAAGATGGACTGTATTATAGGACGCCACGCGCGCTCAGGGAACGCCGACCGTCGTATTCAGGCCTCGTTGCCTGCACAGGATCAAATTTTCATGTATGATTCTGCGTCTTGGCCCGGTAGCTCAGTCGGTAGAGCAGAGGATTGAAAATCCTTGTGTCGGTGGTTCGATTCCGCCCCGGGCCACCAGAATTGCATCAGCCCTCGATTCCTATGGATTCGGGGGCTTTTTGCTGTCTGGCCCCAGGATCACGCGGTAAGCTTCGTATTCATCTGCACGACCGAGCCCGGCCTCATGGCGAACACCAAAGGAGTGCCTCATGCAACATCCTGAAGTCAAGGCGTTTCTTCACGCACCGTCCGGTACGTTCAGCTATGTCGTCTGGGACCCGGCGACCTTGAGTGCGGCCATCTTCGACAGCGTGCTCGATTACGACGATGCATCGGGGCGTACCGCGCACCACTCATCCGACGAGATCGTTTCCTTCGTCAAGGATCACGGTCTATGCACGTCGTTCATCATCGACACGCACGTGCATGCGGATCATCTGTCGGCCATGAAGCGGATTCAACGCCAGCTAGGCGGCAAGCTCTGTGCAAGCGAACACATCGGTGCCGTACAGAGCCACTTCGGCCGGCTCTTCAATACCGATGACCACTTCGCCTGCGACGGCAGCCAGTTCGATCACCTGTTCACGGACGGAGAGACCTACAGACTGGGCACGATCGAGGCCAGGGTCATCCACACGCCAGGCCACACCCCGGCATGCATGACCCACGTGATCGGTGACGCCGCGTTCGTGGGCGACACCCTGTTCATGCCCGACTCCGGGACTGCACGCTGCGATTTCCCGGGCGGCGATGCGGCAACGCTGTATCGGTCCATCCAGAAGATCTTCGCACTCCCGCCGAACACGCGGCTTTTCCTCTGCCACGACTACAAGAGCCCGGGGCGTGACGAATTCGTCTGCGAAACCACCGTCGCGGCGCAGCGGCGGGACAATATTCATATCCACGACGGCATCGGCGAAGCCGAGTTCGTCGCCATGCGCAGCCGGCGCGACGCCACATTACCGATGCCGAAACTCATTCTGCCCTCAGTGCAGGTGAACATGCGGGCCGGCCAGTTCCCGCCTGCCGAAGGCAACGGGGTGCATTACCTGAAGATACCGCTGAACGCGATTTAAGCGGGCACGCGCCACGGCGTAACATGGCAGCAGACGTCATGACAGCAGAACACATGATTGCAGACTTCGATCCCGACCTGGACAACACCAGCACGGCCATCGCACGCGTGCTCGCGGGCAGTCTGCAGGTGCTGGCCTTCCCCAGCGCCAGCCACGTCTATAACCCGCTGATCTATATGTGGCCGGCGCACCGCGAATACCTGCAGCGGTACGGCAGCCGACAGGGGCGGATCCTGCTGGTCGGCATGAACCCCGGCCCCTGGGGCATGGCGCAAACCGGCGTCCCCTTCGGCGAGGTTTCCATGGCACGCGATTGGCTGAAGATCGAAAAACCGCTGGGCGGCCCGCTGCCGGACCAACATGACAAATATCCGATCATGGGCTTTGCCTGCCGCCGCAGCGAAGGCAGCGGGGATCGCTTCTGGAACTGGGCGCAGCGACGCTTCAACGACCCGGCCCGGTTCTTCCAGGACATGTTCGTCTGGAACTACTGTCCCTTGCTGTTTCTGCGCAATAACCGCAACCTGGTCCCCGAACAATTGCACAAGGCCGAACGCGAGCCCTTGTTCGGCCTCTGCGACGCAGCACTGAATGCCGTCATTCACGCAATCCGCCCCCGCGTGGTCGTCGGGATCGGGCGGTTCGCCCATGGCCGCGCGCAGGCCATCGTGGGCGACAGCGTGCCCACGGCCTACCTGCTGCATCCCAGCCCGGCGAACCCCACGGCCAACCAGGGCTGGGCCGACATCGCAGACAAGACCCTGGCGCCCTGGGCGTGAGGTACGACGTTTCGCAGCGCCTGCTTTTCACGCCCATTGCCACCCAATCCCGTTGATCCGAAAAATGAGGGCCAATCAATGACGAGACCCGGCGGGGCGCGCCGGACGCCCCGGAAACCGCCCGCGCAATCACGGCTGCTGGTGCTCAACAAACCCTTTGACGTGCTGACCCAGTTCAGCGACGATCAAGGCCGCGCTACGCTCAAGGACTTTGTCGATGTCCCCGGCGTCTACCCGGCCGGGCGGCTGGACCGCGACAGCGAAGGCCTGCTCCTGCTGACCAACGACGGCCGCCTGCAGGCGCGCATAGCCGATCCCCGGCACAAGATGGCGAAAACCTACTGGGTGCAGGTCGAAGGCGAACCGACCGAGGCCCAACTGCAGCACCTGCGGACCGGTGTGGCGCTGAAGGACGGCCCCACCCTGCCTGCCCAGGCCCGCCTGCTGCCGGAACCGCAGCTCTGGCCACGCGATCCGCCGGTGCGGTTCCGCAAAAGCATCCCGACCGCCTGGCTGGAAATCACTATCCAGGAAGGCCGCAATCGCCAGGTCCGGCGCATGACGGCCGCCGTGGGACTGCCGACCTTGCGCCTGGTGCGGATCCGCATCGGCCCCTGGGGCCTGGAAGATCTGCCGCCCGGCGCCTGGCGCGAAATTAAGGATTCTTTACTTTAGACTTCACACTATCCCGTCTATGATGCTGAATGCAAAGTCTGGAAACAAATTTATCCAGGCCACCAGCCTTATGAACACTTCATTTTCACCTTATCGCCGCAGCCTGCTGGGCCTGATGGCCGGCGCCTGCCTGCCGTCGTATGCAGCCACCCGCCCCGTGTACGCCGTGCAGACGGAGCCGTCATTGGCGCACTGCACCGCCCTGCTGTACGCGGCCTTGCAGGCCAGCGGGTTGTCCGCGGATCTGGTCAACGCCCCCCATGCGACCGAAGAACGCAATCTGCACGAGATCACCGCCGGTCGCATCCACATCAATCTGCTGCCGGCCTCTCCCACCCGCCTGAAACGGGTGCAGGAAGGCCGTTTACGCATGATCCCCGTGCCGCTGGAGCGCGGCCTGCTGGGCTGGCGCACGCCCTTCGTGCTGGAAAGCCACGCAGCAAGGCTGAGCCATGTCCGCACGCTGGACGACCTGCGCACGCTGACGATCGGGCAAGGCTCCAGTTGGTGGGACGTGGAAATCTACCGCAAGGCCGGCATCACCACCCGCGAGGTCCAGGGCTGGCGCAATGGCGAATTCGCCGAGCAGATGCGGACCGGGGTGATCGACCTGTTTCCCATGGGAATGGAAGAGTCCCTGAGCTATTTCCTGCCGCACTTCCGGCGGCGCTATCCGCAACTCGCGCTGGATCAATTCCTGCTGCTGAAATACCCCTGGTACCGTTTTGTCTGGGTGTCTCCGCATCCCAGCGCCGATGCGCTGTACCAGGCGCTGCAAAAGGGTTTCGACATCATCTCCGAGAACGGCAAGTTCGAGTCCATCTGGTCGCAGATGCGCCAACTGCCGCCTGCAGAATCCTGGCAAAAACGCACCGTCATCAGTCTGGAAAATCCCTTTTACAGTCCGGATATCGTGCCGCCGCGCTACCGGCATCTGCTGCTGCAGCCGCACCTGTCGTAATGCCCGTCCAAAAACTCTACACGCGGTTCTTGCGCCAGCTATTACCACTGTTGGCCCTGGCCTATGTGCTGACCGCCGCCCTCACGACCGGGCTGTATTACCAGAACCAGCGCCTCACGGTCAGCAATCAGCGCAGCCAGACCCTGGACACCTTCGCGCACGTGCTGATCAAGCCGCTGTGGGACTGCAACAGCCTGACGGCGGAAGGCATTATTCAGGCGATGACGCTGCAGCCCAATGTGCGAGGGGTCAGCGCAATGGATCAATGCGCCCAGAAACTGATCCAGGCCGGCACACTGCCCGACAAAAACAGCAAAGACACCTTGAGCACGCCGCTTCAGTACGTGGATGAAACGGGCGCCGTCCACATGCTGGGAGAGCTGCAGGTGGCCTTTCGGCCCCTGTCGATCTTTACTGCGGTTTCCCGCAGCCTGGTGCCGCAACTGGCGGTCTTTCTGTCGATGCTGGCGGTGGTGCTGGCCTGCGCGCTGTGGACTTTCAGGCGCACCATCGGAGAGCCCCTCCTGCAGTTGTGCCAGGCCATGCATCGCCATCAGGCGCTGGACCCCATCCCCGCCGACTGGGCCGACGAGATTTCCGAAGTCACCCAGACCTACAACACCCAATTGCAAGAGCTGCGCCGCCAGGCCCGGCATGACCCGCTGACGGGCCTGGGCAACCGCCTGCTGCTGGAAGAACGCCTGGACCGCGTCAAACAAGCCGGTACGCAAGGCCATATCCTGCTGCTCGACCTGGACCGATTCAAACCCGTCAATGACACCTTCGGCCATGCCGCCGGAGACGAGGTGCTGCGGACGGTCGCGCAACGCCTGCTGGCCTGCGTGCGCGAACACGATACCGTGGTCCGCCTGGGCGGCGACGAGTTCGCCGTCATCGCACCCGACACCATCGAAGACTCGGCCGCGGACGCACTGGTCACCCGCATCACGCATGCCCTGACGCAGCCCATCCTCTGGCGGGACACCCCGATCTACATCACCCCCAGCATCGGACTGACGCGGTTCGGCCAGGACGACAGCGACAGCAACACCCTGCTGGCGCAGGCCGACGCCGACATGTATCGGGCCAAGGGGCTGACGCGCCACCGCCGGCGATACGACCCTGCGCCCAGTGATCCGCGGACACGCGAGTCCCGCTCATGACACGGCACCGATACCCCATCCAGGCGCAGGACGTCGAATTCACCGCCATCCGCGCTCAAGGCGCGGGCGGCCAGAACGTCAACAAGGTTTCCAGCGCCGTCCACCTGCGCTTCGACATCCATGCTTCCACGCTGCCCGAACCCGTCCGCGAACGGTTGCTGGGCCTGCGCGACCATCGCATCACGGCGGCGGGCATCATCGTGATCAAGGCGCAATCCAGCCGCAATCAGGCCCAGAACCGGCTGGAAGCGCTGGCGCGCCTGCAGGAACTGATTGACCGGGCCGGCGACGTCCCCGAAATCCGGCGCCCCACACGGCCCACGCAGGGGGCCAGGCGCCGACGTCAACAGGCAAAGACCGAACGCAGCGCCCTCAAGCAACTGCGCGCCAAGGTGTCGGAGGGGTGATCAAGGACGCTGCGCCAGCGCCCAGGCGACGTGTTCGCGCACCAGGGCGCTTTCGTGGTCGGCGCGGCTGAGCAGGGCGGCGCGCAATTCCCCGGCCTGTTCCGCATCGGCGTCGCGCAGCGCATTGCCCAAGGCCACGGCGATGTTGCGCAACCAGCGCTCATGATTGATGCGCCGGACCGGTCCGCCCTCGGTCAGTTTCAGGAACGTCGCCTCATCCCAGGCGAACAGTTCGACGAGCCGGCGGCCGACCAGCGGCGCGCGCTCGTCGAAATCAGGCAGTTCCGAGGTCTGCGCGTACTTGTTCCAGGGGCAGATCGTCTGGCAGTCGTCGCAGCCGTAGATGTGGTTGCCCATCAGAGGACGCAGCGCCTCGGGGATGGCGCCGTGATACTCGATGGTGAGGTAGGAAATGCAGCGGCGCGCGTCCACCACGCCGGGCGCCACAATGGCCCCCGTGGGACAGATGTCGATGCAGGCGGTACAGGTGCCGCAATGCGCACTCACCGGATCGGTCGGCTCCAGCGCGAAGTCCACGAAAATCTCGCCCAGGAAGAACATCGACCCGGCATCGCGCGAGAGCACCATGGAATGCTTGCCGCGCCAGCCCAGGCCGCTGCGGCTGGCCAGTTCCTTTTCCAGCACGGGCGCCGAATCGGAAAAAACACGGTAGCCGAACGGCCCGACCAGCGTCTCGATCCGGTCGCATAGTTTTTGCAGACGCGCGCGCACCACCTTGTGATAGTCGCGCCCCCGGGCGTAAAGCGACACCACCCCTTCGGCGGGATCGTCCAGCCGCGCAAGTTCGCGGGCTTGCCAGCCAGGCGCAGTCCGGCGCGGCAGATACGGCATGCGCGCGGTGATCACGCTGACCGTGCCGGGCACCAGTTCAGCCGGCCGAGCGCGCTTGAGGCCGTGCCGCTCCATGTAGTCCAGGTCGCCGTGAAAGCCCTGCGCAAGCCATTGCAACAGATACGGCTCGGCCGAGGACAGGTCCACCCCCGAGACGCCGATGTCGGAGAAGCCCAGTTCCCGCGCCCAGGCCCCGATCTGTTGATACCATGGATGACTGTTCCCGTTCATCGGGAAATTATAGGGAAATCCCCCTCTCTGTCCCACGGCCCGCCCCCCCTGGAGACATCGGCCATGCCACGGATCAAAGGCCGCGCATGCGCATCAGTTTCACTTCATCTTTCCGTCGTAAGATGCCCGGATGCGCATCCTTCTAATCGAAGACGACCCCTCGCTGGGTGATTCCCTGCAATCATGGCTGCGGATGGACGGCTACACGGTGGACTGGCTGCAACGCGGCGACCAGGCCTCGGCCGCACTGGCAACGCACGAATACCAGTGCATCCTGCTGGATCGTGGCCTGCCCGGCCTCGACGGCGACGCCGTCCTCCGGGCACTGCGCGCAACCGGGACGCCCCGCGCCCGCCTGCCGGTGATCGTGATCACCGCGCGCGACACACTGGCCGACCGTGTGCAGGGCCTGGACCTGGGCGCGGACGACTACCTGGTCAAGCCCTTCGACCTGGAAGAGCTGTCAGCCCGCGTGCGTGCGGCTCTGCGCCGGAGCGCAGCGCAGGACACCCCCGAACTGCGCCATGGCGCAGTGGCCCTCGACCCGGCCGCCAAGCGCGTGACGCTGGACGGCGCGCCGGTCACGCTCACTGCGCGCGAATTCGCCGTCCTGCACGCCTTGATGCGCCGTCCCACCCACATCCTGAGCCGCGCCCAACTGGAAGAAACGCTGTACGGCTGGAGCGAGGAGGTGGAGAGCAACGCCATCGAGGTCCACATCTACAACCTGCGCAAAAAACTGGGCAACCGGTTCATCGTGACGGTGCGCAATCAGGGTTACGGACTGTGCCCCGGATGAACTTTCTTCGATGGCCTTGGGTCCGACGCCGGCCCGATGGGCCTCCGGACGCCACGCCAGCGCATAGCGACTGGTCGTTGCGGCAGCGCCTGCTGCTGGCCGTGATGGGGACCAGCGTCGGCCTGTGGCTGACCAGCCTCGCCATCGTAGTCGGGGTGGCCTGGTTCGCCACCAGCGAAGTCTTCGACGACGCGCTGGAAGAAGGCTCGCGCCTGGTCCTGCAAATCGGCCTGCCGGGAGAGGCCGCCGGCGGCATCCAGGATCCCCGCGCACAGCGCAGCGACACGCTGAAGCTGCGCATGTACTACCAGCTCGTCGCGCCCGATGGCCGCGTGCTCCTGCGGGGCGAGGACACGCCGAAAACAGCCTTCCTGCCTGATGCTCGGCGCAAGACGATGGCCACGGTCCGGGCCGAGGGCGCGTTCTGGCGCGTGCACGTGCGCCCCGGCCCGGGCGGCGTCACCGTCCAGGTGGCCCAACCGATGGAGGAGCGCCTGGACCTGCTGGAGGAACTGGCCGAGAACCTGGCCTGGCCCGCATTGGGGCTGCTGGCGATGCTTGGTCTGCTGAGCTGGTTCCTGATCCGGCGCCTGCTGCGGCCGCTGGAGGACACGGCCATGCTCATCGACGTCAAGTCGCCGCATGACCTGACGCCCGTGCAGACGCCAAACCCGCCACGCGAACTGCAGCCTATCCTGGACGCGCTCAACGCGCTGCTGGCGCGCCTGTCTACGGCGCTGGACAGCGAACGGCGCTTCACGTCCGACGCGGCGCACGAATTGCGCACACCGCTGGCCGCGCTGCGCATGCGCGTGCAGCTCATCGAGCGCGAACTGCAACTGCCGAACGCCCACCTGCGTCAGTTGCGCGCCGATCTGGACCGCTGCACCGCATTGGTGGAGAGCCTGCTGGCGCTGGCCCGGCTGGAACCGCAGGCCGAACCCCTGGTGCGCGAGGACGTAGTCCTGGATGCCCTGCTCGACAACCTGAACATGGAAGCATCGGCCCCGGGCATCCGGATGGAGCGTGCCCTGGCGGTCCCGAAACTGCACGCGGCCCCCACGCTGCTGGCCAGCGCGCTGCGCAACCTGATCGACAACGCCGTGCGCTATGGCCGCGAAGGCGGCCGCGTCCGCATCGAGTCCTCGCGGCTGCCGTCAGGCGGCACGCGTCTGGCCGTGCGCGACGATGGCGCCGGTGTGCCGCCCGATCAGCGCGCGCGCCTGGGCGAGCGATTCTTCCGGGTGCTGGGCACCGAACAGACGGGCAATGGCCTGGGCCTGTCCATCGTGGCGCGCATCGCGGCGCTGCACGGCGCCACCCTGCGCTTTGAAGACGGGCTGGAGGGACAGGGGCTGGGCGTAGTCGTGGATTTCCCTCCAGATTGAAGTGAAGCGCATCAGATTGCCTTCAGGTTCACCCTGTCCAATGGTGCTACCCCGCGAATCGCGGATTCTCATGTTCTAACTGAAAAAGGAATCGCACCATGCGCCATACCGTATCCATCCTGACCGCCGCCGCCCTGGCCCTGGGCGCCACCACGGCCATCGCCCAGCAATCCGGCTACACGGGTCCCAGCAACGCCCCCAAAGCGGCCGTGCAGGGCAGCGACTCGGGGCCCGGCACTGCGCAACTGACGACGGTCAAGCAACTGCTCAGCACGGGCCGCGACGACCAGCCCGCCCGGCTGCAAGGCCGCATCGTCTCGTTCGAGGGCGACGAGCGCTACACCTTCGAAGACGCGACGGGCCGCATGATCGTGGAGATCGATGACGAGGATTTTCCGGCCGGACAGACCGTGAGCGCCGAACAACGCGTGGAACTGATCGGCGAGTTCGACAAGGGACGGACCCGGGACGAATTCGAAGTGGACCGCGTGATCCTGCTGCCCTGATCCCGACGGGGACACCCGTACGCCGGAAGCGGACGCAGACCGCTCTTCCTCCCCTCCTCCCGGATAACCGCGCAAGCGGACCGGCCTGATCGATAAGGAAATCGATGAATACTGAAGAAATCCGCGCCATCCTCACCATCTGCCTGCTGGCCTCATATGCCGACAACGACAAGCACGACCGCGAGCGCGAGCAGATCCGCCTGGTCGCGCAAGGACTGGCGGAAGACCAGCAGATCAACCTGCCTGGCCTGTACCAGGAGGTGCTGATGCACCGGGTGCAGTTGGCCGACGTGCTGCCGAAGCTGTCCAGCAGCGAAGCGCGCCAGCTAGCCTATGAAATGGCCGTCTGCGTCTGCGAAGCCGACGGCCGGACCAGCGCACCGGAACAGGCATTCCTCGCCCGGCTGCGCGAGGCACTCGGCCAGGCGCCGACGGCATTCGACACACAGGCCGACGCGCTGGCGGCCGCGCCGTTGCGAACGGCATCCATGGCGACTCCAGAAACGGCGGCGGGCGCAGACGCGCCGCAGCCGGCCGCACTCGACGCGCCATCCGGCACGGCCGCGCAACGCCGTCCCGGCACGCTGCCGTCGGAGGTCATGGACCGCAAGATCCTCAACGCGTCGATCCTCAACGGCGCCATTGAACTGCTGCCCGAGAACCTGTCCACGCTGGCCATCATCCCGCTGCAAATGCGGCTGGTCTACCAGATCGGCCAGAGCCATGGCTACGAGCTGGACCGCGGCCACATCAAAGACCTGCTGGCCACCCTGGGCGTGGGCCTGACGTCGCAGTACCTGGAACAGGCGGGCCGCAAGCTGCTCGGCAGCCTGCTGGGCAAGGGCATCCTCGGCGGGCTGGGCCGCCAGACAGTCAGCAGCGGCATGAGCTTCGCCTCCACCTATGCGCTAGGCCACGTCGCCAACCAGTACTATGCCGGCGGCCGCGCGCTGAATACGCAGATGCTGCGCGACGCTTACCAGCACGTGATGGCGGACGGCCGCCAGATGCAGGACCAGTACCTGCCGCAGATGCAGGCAATGTCGCGCGGCCTGAACACTGCCAGGATCCTGCAAATGGTGCGCGGGGGCTGATCGCCGAAAAGAACGGACCGCCGGATTTCACGACGAACGGCCTGATTGATTCACACCCCGGTGGCGAGCCTGGCCATGACCACGATGATGGCGATCTGCATGACGCCCTGGCTGGCCACCACGTAATAAAACCGGCTCATCATGCGGCCGATTTTCGGACCGTCCGGGACGGGTTTGCGCACTTCGAGACACACCCGCACGCTGGTCGGCAGCAGATAGCCCAGCCCCTGGATCGTCATCAACGTCACCAGGACCAGCGCCGCGGCGATCCAGCCGAACTGCGGCCAGGGCAACTGCGTGAGTCCGAGCTGCACCGCCAAGAACCAGCCCGCCGTGCTCGTCATGATGGACAAGGTCGGCATCAGGAACAGGGTGACCGGGGTCAGCCGGATGATGATTTCCTTGCGCACCGGCACCGCCACACTGCGGATGATCGGTCCGATGACGAATCCCATGAACAGGTCGATCCCGGTCCACAGCACACCGCTCATGACGTGGACCCAATCGAGGAACCAGATGTTCCCGGCGAAAATGGCCGTCACCAGGACAATGAGCGCCGCCGCGACAAACCAAAGGTAGTGCCATCGAATGAAATCCGGCTGGGCGCCCGGGGGCGAAACAAGCGATGCATCCATAGATCCTCCGCTGTCTGAATGCCGTCGGTGTGGGCATCTTCTGCAGCATCGGGCGGCCGGTAAATTTTAAGCCTGAATGTTTTGGGACGGAACAGGGGGATGGTCGTTTTTTGGGGAGGCTTGACCCGTCGACGTGGATAGGCTTTGATCGGAGCGCGCCTGAACAGTGACGCTTGCGCTTGCCACGATGGCAAGGTTTACGCTCCTTCGATCATTCAGTTCCAGGAGTCCAAAATCATGCGTATCCGATCGATCTCCGCCCTCTCGGCGCTTCTTCTCGCCTCCACGGCGCATGCCCACAACGACGCGGCGCACGACATGGGTGCGATGGCGGCACACGCGCAGACCGCCCGCATCATCGAGATCACCATGGACGACACCATGCGTTTTCTGCCCGACCAGATCGAGGTGCAGCCCGGCGAGACGGTGCGACTGAAGATCCACAACGCCGGCAAGCTGCCCCATGAAATCGTTCTGGGAGAGATGGGAGAAATCCTGGCGCACGCCGAGGAAATGCGCGCACACCCCGACATGCCGGCGCATCACGAGACCAATGCCCTGGCACTGGATCCGGGTCAAAGCGGGGAGCTGTCCTGGACGTTTCCGCACCACGGCATGCTCGATTTTGCCTGCACGATTCCAGGCCACTTCGAGGCCGGCATGAAAGGCCGGTTCGTGATCGGGTAGGCGCCGCTTGGCGGGTGCGTGCCGACGGTGGAACAATAAAGGTTCCGGGCCATGCCGGCCGGATTGCACCGAGGAACAGGATCATGATCATCAAGGCTTACGGCGCCCACGCGGGCAATCTCCCCCTCGAACCCCTAGACATCACCCGCCGTGCTCCGGGCGCGCACGACGTACGCATCGACATCGCCTATTGCGGCGTCTGCCATTCGGACCTGCACCAGGTGCGCGCCGAATGGGCGGGCACCATTTATCCCTGTGTGCCGGGCCACGAGATCGTGGGTCGCGTCTCGGCCGTGGGCGCGCAGGTGTCCCGCCACCGGGTCGGCGACTTGGTCGGCGTGGGCTGCATCGTCGAGAGCTGCCAGCACTGCGCCGAATGCGACGACGGGCTGGAGAACTATTGCAACCATATGGTCGGCACCTACAACGCCCCCACGCCCGATGCGCCCGGCCACACCTTGGGCGGTTATTCGCAGCAGATCGTGGTGCACGAGCGCTACGTGCTGCGCGTCCGCCATCCCGAGGCGCAACTGGCCGCCGTGGCGCCGCTGCTGTGCGCGGGCATCACCACCTATTCGCCGCTGCGCCACTGGAAGGTAGGCCCGGGCCACAAAATCGGCGTGGTCGGCATCGGCGGCCTGGGCCACATGGGCATCAAGATCGCGCACGCCATGGGTGCGCACGTGGTGGCCTTCACCACCTCGGAATCCAAACGCGCGGCGGCCAAGGCATTGGGTGCGCACGAAGTCGTGGTGTCCCGCAACGCCGACGAAATGGCCGCGCACGCCCAGAGCCTCGACTTCATCCTCAACACCGTGGCGGCGCCGCACGATCTTGATGCATTTTTTGCCCTTCTCAAACGCGACGGCACGATGACGCTGGTCGGTGCGCCGGCTTCGCCGCACCCTGCGCCTGCGGTGTTCAACCTGATCATGAAGCGCCGCAGCCTGGCCGGCTCGATGATCGGCGGCATCCCGGAGACGCAGGAAATGCTGGATTTCTGCGCCGAACACGATATCGTCGCGGACATCGAGATGATCCGCGCCGACCAGATCAATACGGCCTACGACCGGATGCTCAAGGGCGACGTGAAGTACCGCTTCGTCATTGATTGCGCCTCGCTTGCGGCCTGAACGGCCGGAACCGGGTCAGGCCACCGCCCGCAGCCACGCCAGCAGGTCCGCCGGAGGACTGCCGGCCTGCACGGGCTGGGGCGATAGCAGGCAATACTGCGAGCCGTCCTCGACGAAACCGAGTGGCGCGGCCAGCACGCCGCTGTCCAGATCGTCGCGCACCAGATGCCAGGGACCGATCGCCACGCCCAAGCCGGCCACGGCCGCCTGCAAGCTGAAATAGAAGTGGTCGAAGGTCTGCCCCGGCACATCCGGAACCGTCCGGCCGCTGGCCGCAGCCCATTCACGCCACGCGCCCGGCCGGGTGCGGGTGTGCAGACGCGGCGCGGCCGCCCGCAGCGTGACGGCACCCTTTTTCGACGACAGCCAGCCCGCCGCCTTGTCCGGCCGGCACACCGGACCGACCCGCTCTGCGAACAGAGACTCGGCATGCATCGCGTCAGGCCGGGGAAAATCATCGCGGCGGATGGCCAGGTCGATCCCGCCATCAAAAGAAACCGGGCCGCCGCCGGCCACCAGGTGCACGTCGATCCCCGGATGCCGGGCCTGGAAATCCGACCAGCGTGGAATCAGCCAGCGCATCAGCAGCGTGGGTTCGCAGGACAGGACCCACCGTTGCGACTGGCGGACGCTGGCGCGCAATTCACCCACGGCCTGCCGCATCAGATCGAAGCCGCCGCCCACCGCACGAGCCAGGGTGCGACCGGCATCCGTGAGATACACGCGCCGGCTGCGCCGCTCGAACAGCGGCACGCCCAGTTCGTCTTCGAGCAGGCGCACGGCGCGGCTGACCGCGCCATGGGTCAGGTGCAGCTCAGCGGCGGCCCGGCTGAAGTGTTCCAGACGGGCCGCCGCCTCGAAGCAGCGCAGCGCCAGCAGGGATGGCAGGCGCTCATGTGAGAATGGTGAATTCAATTCACCATCACAGTCAGAAAACATCGTTATTCACCACACGCTTTCGTGAATACCATAGCCTCATTCCATCATCGTTTCATCGATTCCCTCAGGATACGCCATGACCGAACTGATAGCCGTCATCACCATCACCTTGCTGGCCGTCATCAGCCCCGGACCGGACTTTGCGATGGTCACGCGCAACAGCCTGCTGCTGTCACGCCGCGCAGGCGTGCTGACCGCCCTTGGCATCGGCCTGGGCGTGCTGGTGCACGTCACCTATACCCTGGTCGGCGTGGGTCTGCTGATCCAACAGTCTCTGTGGCTGTTCAATGCCATCAAGTTGGCGGGCGCGGCCTACCTGATTTACCTGGGCGTGAAGATGCTGCGCGCGCAGCCCCGCGGCGCATCCGCCGATCATCATGTCACGCCGCTATCGGATGGAGCGGCGCTGCGCACCGGCTTCCTCACCAATGCGCTGAATCCGAAGGCCACGGTGTTCATCGTCAGTCTGTTCATGCAAGTGGTGCGGCCCGACACGCCGCTGGCGACGCAGATCGGCTATGGCGCGTTCATTTCCGTGGCGCATATCGCCTGGTTCAGCCTGGTAGCCACGTGCTTCTCGGCGAACGCCGTGCGCGATCGGCTGCTGGCCGTGCGCCATTGGATCGACCGCGCATTCGGCGGACTCCTGGTCGGTTTCGGGGTGCTGTTGGCGATCGCCCGGGGATCACGCTGACCGCTCCAGCCCCCGCTTCTCGAACCAGTGATGCGCATAGGGGTTGGTGTTGTACGCCGCGATCTCTGCATAGCCATTGCGCGCGTACAGCGCGCGGGCTTCGGCGAGACTGCGGTGCGTGTCCATGCGCAGCACGTCCACGCCGGCGTCGACGGCACGTGCTTCCAACGCTTCCAGCAGGCGCTGGGCGACGCCCAGGCCCCGGGCGGACGGAGCGACCCACATGCGCTTGATTTCGCCGCAACCGCCGTCCTGGATCTTGAGCGCCCCGCAACCCACCGGAGCGCCCTCCAGCCGCGCGATCAGGAACCACCCCAAGGGAGGCACCAGCTCTTCGGGACTGGCGGACACGGTCAGCGCGGGATCGAAGCCCTCGTCGAAGCGCGCCTGCAGTTCCTGGAAATAGGTATCGATGCAGGCACGCGCCTCGTCGCCATAAGGATCGGCGATTTCGATGGTCACGGCCGAGGCGCGCAGGAACCGTTCCACTTCGGCCATGGCGGCCAGCAGCCGCTCGCGCTGCGCCGCCCCGAGCGGCGCCAGCAACGAGGCCGCCATGCGCCTGGACCGCTCATCGAGCGACCCCCATGCCCGCCGTCCCTTGGCGGTCAGGGCAGCCCTGCGCACGCGCGCGTCCTGCGCATCCGGCTTCAGCACGATCAGTTTCGACGTTTCCAGCGCGCGCAGCATCCGGCTGAGATAGCCCGAGTCCAGTCCCAGGCGCGCGCGCAGATCGCGCACCACGGCGCCGTCCGGGCCGATCTCGTACAACAGCCGCGCCTCGCCCAGCGGACGGCCGGTGCCCAGGTAATCATCGCTCAGCACGCCGATCCGGCGGGTGAACGACCGGTTGAAACAGCGCACTTGCCGGAGTTGGTTTTCGTCCATGATCGACTCGCGTTCCCAGATATCTGACTTTAGTCAGATATCTAGAGGAAATCAATGGGCGGATACGGTGTCGCAACAGCGCTCGAAAACGGCCTACGTCAACAGCCTCGACAACGCGGCGCTGATCCGGCCCGCCACGACCTTGAGCCAGGGCGAGGCATCGACCGAGCGGCACAAGGATTCTTCCCAGACGTAGGCCGCCTGGACAGCCCGGTAGGCCAGCCACGGAAAGGGCTCCGGCTCCCATCGGCGCAAGGCCCGCCTCGGAGAGACGTCCGAAAAGACCCAAGGCATCCGCGTCAACTCTGTCTCTCGCTCCAGAATCAGGTCGGCCAGCGTCCTGCCGAAAAGGTTGGACGCACCGACTCCGCCGCCGCCATAACCCCCAGCCGTGGCGATCCCAGAACGCCGATCGCACACCGCATGCGGCGCAAAGCGTCTCGCCATACCCATGGTGCCGCCCCACCCGTGCGTGACGCGCACGCCGCTCAAGGCCGGAAACAACTCCACCATCAGTCGCTTCCGCAGTGCGGACTCAGGCCCCTCCAGCGAGAAATCGTCGCGCGGCCGGGCGCCGAACCGATAGCCGCCGCGCGCGCCGAAAATCAGGCGTCCATCCGCGGACCGCTGGCCATAGGTGATGAGCCGCCCCCCGTCGCTGAAAGCGGGACGGCTCGCCAACCCCACCTCGTCCCATTGCGCCTCGCTCAACGGCTCGGTCGCGATGATCTGGCTCTGCACGGGCAGCACCGTTCCGGCCAGGCCATGGATCGAACCCCCATAGCCCTCCAGCGCCGGGACGATCCATTGCGCACGCACGGCGCCTCGGGCGGTCAGCACGGTTTTCCCCTGTATGGCGTCTACGCGCGTCCGCTCGTAAATCGACACTCCACGCCGTTCGACGGCCTGCGCCAGCCCCCTGACCAGTTCTCCGGGACTCACGACCGCGCAATGCGGCGAAAAGATCGCGCCGTAGGGCCTGTGCATGCGCACCTGCTGATTGAGTTCCCCCGCGTCGAGCCAGCGGTAATCGTCCTCGGCATGCCCGGCCCGGCGCAGGCGGTCCAGATGCGCGCGCACCAGAGGCAATTGTTCGGGATAGCGCGCAGCCGCGAACAACACCCCGCCCTGTTTGAAGCCGCACTCGATGTGTTCCCGTTCCAGAACCGCCCGGACCTGGTCCACGATGCCATGCAGCAAGCGGTAGCCGGTCTCGCGTCGTTCAGCCGGCTGGCTCGAAAGATACATGTCCTCGCCGGCCATGCTGCCCTTGAGCCAGCCGCCGTTGCGGCCCGATGCGCCGAACCCCGCCGTCTCGGCCTCCAGAACCGCGACCGACAGAGACGGCGCCAGGGTCTTCAAGTAGTACGCCGTCCAAAGACCGGTATAGCCCGCGCCCAGGATGGCGACATCCACCTCGATCGGCCCCGGCAGGGAAGGCCGCGCCCGCACGTCCTGGCCCAACATGTCGAACCAGAAACTCACCCCTCGATAATCATCCATCGCTTTCGTATGCCCCACCCGATGACAGGTTCGAAACACCGCGCCGCAGCACGCCGGCGACCGGGCGCGCGCTCTCCGCGTCCATCATAGGGGGGCGCATGCGCAGAAGGTAATGTCCATTCTGGAAATTTCCACATACCACTCCCAGGATTGGTATCTTCGATACTTCCATAATGGCCCTTTTGTGTAATCCAGTAGAACGGTTTAATGGGTCCCAGGCTGGACAAAAATCACAGAAGCACAAGCCAGGAGGCAAACCATGTCGGACATGACGAAGACACAGAAGGCCCTGCGCACTGCGGCGGCCATCAGCGCCTTTTCTCTTTTCAGTGTCGGCGCCAGCGCCGCCGACCTCACCATCGCGTCCTGGGGCGGCGCCTACCAGAAAGCGCAAAGCGAGGCGCTGTTCGTCCCGGCCGCCAAGGCGCTGGGCATGGACGTCAAGCAGGCCACCTACAACGGCATGTCCGATGTGCGCCTGCAAGTGCAGACGGGCGCCGTCACCCTGGACATCGTGGCCAGCGGATCCGGCAGCGCCGCCCGCGCGGGCGCCGAGGGCCTCCTGGAGCCTCTGGACTACCAGGTGATCGACGTCTCGCACTTCTACCCGACGATGAAGTCCAAATTCTGCGTGGGCGGCGACGTCTTCTCCAACGTCTTCGCCTGGAACACAGAAAAATACGGCAAGGACGGCCAGCCCGGCCCCAGGACCTGGGCCGATTTCTGGGACGTCAAGAAATTCCCGGGCAAACGCGCCTATCGGGGCGGCGTGGCCGGCTCGCTGGAACCGGCGTTGATGGCCGACGGCGTGCCGCCCGACCAGGTCTATGCGGTGCTCTCTTCGAAAGGCGGGATCGAGCGCGCCATCAATAAAATCCGTCAGCTCAAGCCCAACATCGCAGTCTGGTGGTCTTCCGGCGCCCAGCATGCGCAACTGATGAAGGACGGCGAAGTCGACATGGCCACCGGATGGAACGGCCGCTTCGACGACATCGCCAAGCATGGCGCCAAGGTGACCTATTCCTTCGACCAGGGGCTGCTCGATTACGACTGCTTCGCCATCCCCAAGGGCGCGCCCCACAAGGATGCGGCGATGAAGTTCCTGGCCGAGATCAGCAAGGCCAAGTACCAGGCGGGCCTGACCCAATACATCACCTACGGCCCGACCAACAAGGACGCCTATTCCGGCGGCCTGATCAGCGACGCCGTGGCCAAGACCCTGCCCTCGTCCCCGGCCAACGCCGCCCTGCAGATCCCCCTGGATATCGAGTGGTACGAGAAATTCGAGAAGCAGGCCGCCGCGCTGTATCAGGACATGATGTTGGAGTAGCATCCCCGCAGGGGCGGCGGCCGGCGAGGCGCCCGCCGCCCCTGACAAACGATAAAAACGACAGGAGACCTTGGCGTGACTGAGCCGATCACCACAACAGCCTCCCTGCCCATCACGATCTCGGGCCTGACCAAGACCTACGGCGGCGCCCGCGCACTCGACCACGTCGACCTGGAAATCCGCAGCGGGGAATTCCTGACCTTGCTCGGCCCCTCCGGCTCGGGAAAAACCACCCTGCTCATGACCATCGCCGGCTTCACCCGGCCGGACAGCGGCAGCCTGAAGTTCGGCGGGACCGAGGTCATCTGCACGCCGCCGCACAAGCGGGAAGTGGGCATGGTTTTTCAGAGCTATGCGCTGTTTCCCCACATGGACGTCGCGGCCAACATCGCATTCCCCCTGACCCTGAGGCGGCTGCCCAAGGACGAGATCGCGCGGCGCGTGGACCAGGCACTGGAAACGGTCCAGCTCGGCGGCTACGGGCAGCGCGGCATCGCCCAGCTTTCCGGCGGCCAACGGCAGCGCGTGGCGTTGGCGCGCGCGATCGTGTTCGAGCCGCGGATCCTGCTGATGGACGAACCGCTGTCGGCGCTCGACAAGAAACTGCGCGAGCACATGCAGATCGAACTGCGGCATCTGCACGACAAGCTCGGCATGACCACGGTTTACGTCACGCACGACCAGCGCGAAGCGCTGACGATGTCGGACCGGATCGCCGTCATCAACCAGGGCCGCGTGATGCAATTGGGCGACCCCGAAGCGCTGTACGAGCGGCCCGCGAACAAGTTCGTGGCGGATTTCATCGGCGATTCCACGTTCCTGCCCGTCGAGATATCGGGCAGCCAGGCCGTCTGCCACGGCCGACCGCTCGAACTGCCCGCGGACACGCCCCTCAGGGCCGACAGCTTCCTGATGCTGCGGCCAGAGAAGCTCCGCCTCCTGACCGACGGCCCCGCAGCCGGCATGAACACCTTCAGCGGCACGATCAAACGCATCGTCTACCAGGGCGACAGCGTACTGACGCAAATCACCCTATCCGACGAGCAGGTGATCAGCATGCGCAGCGTCGGCCATCCCGAATCGGCGACATTCAGGATCGGCGGCCCGGTCACGCTGGGCCTGCGCCGCGATGACACCATCCTGGTCTGCGATGACTGAGCCCAACGCCGCCGCCCTGCGGCGCCAGGCCCTCAGAGAGCGGCTGGCGCTCGCGGGTCTGTGTTCGCCCGCGCTGCTGCTCGTGCTGGTGATCATGGTGATCCCCATGGCCTGGCTGTTCTGGCTGTCGTTCGTGGGCGAGAACGGCCATGTCTCGCTGGAGAACTACCAGCGCATGCTGGCCAGTTCATCCTATCTCCAGGTCTTCCGGCTGACCTTCGAGGTCAGCATCCTGACCACGCTCATCTGCGTCCTGATCGGATATCCGCTGGCCTATTTCCTGTCCCAGCTCCCCACGCGCGTGGCGAACCTGTTCATGATCACCGTGCTGGTGCCGTTCTGGACCTCACTGCTGGTGCGCACCTACGCCTGGCTCGTGCTGCTCCAGCGCCAGGGCCTGATCAACCACTGGGGGATGGAGCTGGGCTTGTGGAACGACCCCGTCAACCTGGTGCACAACATGACCGGCACGCTGATCGGCATGGTGCACATCATGCTGCCGTTCCTGGTGCTGCCCGTCTACGGCGCCATGCGCGCCATCGACCGCGACTATCTCAAAGCCGCCGCCAATCTCGGCGCCAGCCCCACCCGGGCGTTCTGGAAAGTGTTCCTGCCGCTGTCCCTGCCCGGCCTGTTCGCCGGCATGCTGATGGTGTTCATCCTGTGCCTGGGTTTCTACGTGACGCCCGCCATCCTGGGCGGCGGGAAGATCATCCTGGTGTCCATGCGCATCGCCTCGAACATCGAACTGTTCGTGAACTGGGGCGCCGCCAGCGCGCTTGGCGTCGTGCTCTTCGCCCTGACCATGCTGATCCTGTACCTGGCGAACCGGCTGTCCCGCTCGAGCCTCGCCGGCGCCCCGGGGAATGACCCATGAGCACATCGGACCGTCCCAAGCGCGCAGACGGCCCGGCGGCCCGCTGGCTGGACCGCCCCGCCTCCGAAACCCAGATCACGCACGGACAGCGGCTCTGGCTGTACGTCCTGTCCGCCCTGGCCATGGTGTTTCTCATCGCGCCGACGCTCATCGTCATACCGATGTCGTTCTCGAACTCGCAATACCTGGAATTTCCGCCGACCAGCTGGTCGCTGCGCTGGTACGCGCACTACCTGGAATCACCGGAATGGATGCAGGCGACGCTGACATCGGTGAAGGCCGCCGTCCTGACCATGCTCCTGGCGACTCCGCTCGGGACCATGGCGGCGTACGGACTGTCTCTGTCGAAAATCCGCGCAACCCGGCTGATCTACCTGCTGATCATCACCCCCATGATCATTCCCGTCATCCTGCTGGCGATCGGCGCGTTCTACGTCTACGCAAAGCTCAACCTGCTCAACACGATCCCCGGCCTGGTGCTGGCGCACTCGCTCCTGGCCACGCCGCTGGTGCTGATCGTCGTCGGGGCCGCCCTCAAGCACTTCGACCCCAGCCAGGAGATGGCGGCGCGCAACCTGGGGGCGTCGCGCTTCGTCGCCTTCATGCGAGTCACCTTGCCGCAGATCCGCTTCTCGGTCATCACGGGGGCGCTGCTGGCTTTCCTGACCTCCTTCGACGAGGTCGTCATCTCGCTGTTCATCTCCGGTGGTGACAACGCCACGCTGACGCGCAACATGTTCAATGCGCTGCGCGACCAGATCGACCCGACGATCACATCGATCTCGACCCTGATGATCCTGATCTCGACCGGCCTGCTGGTGGCCGCCCAGACCTTCGGCAAACCCCGGCCCCGCTAGCCCCGCTCGCACCGCCGGACAGGACACTAGGCCCGCAGTCCCTCCAGCACCCGGGCCAGCGCCTCGACGCCCGCGCGGATCTCCGGCGAACGAATCGTGCTGAACCCGAGGACCAGCCCTTGCAGGGCGATGGGCTCGATGCAATACCGGCCGACCGGGGACACTGAAATACCCTGCTCGCCCGCGGCCCGGCTGACCGCCAGCTCGGCAAACCCGGGCGCCAGGCGGCCCACGGTATGAAAGCCGGTCTCGGTCGGCATCACATCCAGCAGCCCTCCCAGCCGCGCGCCCGAGGCCTCGATCAGGGTGTCGTGGCGCTCGGCGTAGATCTTGCACATGCGGCGGATGTGCGTGGCGAAATGCCCCTCGTCCATGAAATCCGCCAGCACCGCCTGCAGATTCGAGGGCGCGCCCTGAAGAAAAGCGCCCGACACCTTGCGGAACGTATCGACCAGGATGGGCGGGACCACGAAATAGCCCAGGCGCAGGGCCGGAAACAGAGACTTGCTGAAAGTGCCTACATAGATCACGCGCTCTGCCGTGTCGAGACTCTGCAGAGTCGGCAGAGGGCTGCTGCGGTAGCGGAACTCGCCGTCGTAATCGTCTTCGAGTATCCAGGCATCACTGCGCTCGGCGGCCTGCAGCAGTTCGATGCGGCGCGCCAGGCTCATGGTCACGCCGATCGGCTGCTGGTGCGAGGGCGTGACGAACGCCAGGCGGAAATAGGGCGCCTGCCTCAAGCCCGCCTCGACGATCAAGCCGTCCTCATCGATAGGCACCGGCACGAGGTCCATGCCGTGCGCCTTGAAACTGTTGCGCGCACCGATGGCGCCCGGGTTCTCGAACCAGACCTTGTCGCCCGGATCGAGCAGGACGCTGCACGCCAGATTGAACGCCTGCTGAGCGCCGCTGACGATGAAGACCTGCTCGGGCTCGCAGGACAGGCCGCGATTACCGCGCAAATGATTGGCGATCGCCCGCCGCAAAGGGGCGAATCCCTCCGGATCGCCGTAGCCCATGACCCTGTCGCGCTTTTCCCGGTAATGCCGGGCCACCAGACGCGACCATTGCGCCAGAGGAAACGCGTCAAATGCCGGCGTTCCGGTCGTGAATGCCCTTTTTTCATGAGGAATGCGCACGCCGAACTGATCGATCGAATGTGCGATGCAGCGCGAAAGGCGCAGGTGCTTGCGCCGCTGCGCCAGCATTTCGGTCGAGGGCGCGGGCAGCCTGGACAGGTGTGTGCTGAGGGTTTCGCACACAAAGGAACCCGAGCCCGTGCGCGAATCGATCAAGCCTTCTTCGGCCAGACGCTCGAAGACATAGTTGATCGTGGTGCGCGAAACGTTCAGTTCCATCGCCAGGGTGCGGCTGGACGGCAGCCGCTCGCCCGCGCTGAGCGCGCCCGAAAAGATCATCTTGCGGATCGCCGCACAGATCTGGGTGCTGATGGTCTTGGAGGAATCGCGGTCTATCGTGATCGACGCCAGCAAGGCGCCGCCGGCTACCTTCACCATCGATGCTCCCTCCGCATTCAGCCAGATTGGTATGCAATTTTATCCAGAATGGATATTAACGCACAACCATTTTCTCCTTACCATCATCGCTACCGAGTGCCCTGCCGGGCGCTCACCCTTCGCGCAAGCATCCCATCATGAAAATAAAAAGCATCGAAACATTCAGCACCCGGGATGTCGGCCTGGTCCGCGTGCGCACCGACGATGGCGCCGAAGGATGGGGACAGGTCTCGACCTATCATTCGGACATCTCCGCCCTGGTGCTGCACCGGCAGGTCGCCATCCATGCATTGGGCGAGGACGTCTCGGATCTCGCGGGGCTGGGCGGCCTGATCGACCGGATCTACGAAAAAGAATACAAATTCCCGGGCTCGTACATGTGCCGGGCGCTGGGCGGCCTGGACACGGCGCTCTGGGACCTGCACGGCAAGGCGCAGGGCAAAAGCGTCTGTGAACTGCTGGGCGGCGCGCCCCGGCCCATCCGCGTCTACGCCTCGAGCATGAAGCGCGACATCACGCCCCGGGCCGAAGCCGAGCGCTTCCTGCGCCTGCGCGATGCCCACGGCTATGACGCCTTCAAGTTCCGGGTGGGCGCGGAATGCGGGCATGATCAGGACGAATGGCCCGGTCGCACGGAAGAAATCGTGCCGGCGATCCGCGCCGCACTGGGCGACGAGGCGGACCTGCTGGTCGACGGCAATAGCTGCTACCGGCCTGAAAAGGCCATCGAGGTCGGACGGCTGCTGGAAGCCCACGGCATCCGTCACTTCGAAGAGCCCTGCCCGTACTGGCGGCTGGATTGGACCCGCCAAGTGACCGAAGCACTCCACCTGGACGTGGCCGGCGGCGAGCAGGACAACAGCCTCGCCTTGTGGAAGCACATGATCGACTCCCGCACCGTGGACGTCGTACAGCCTGACATCTGCTATCTGGGCGGCATCGAACGCACCTTGCGGGTCGCCCGGATGGCCCAATCGGCAGGGTTGCCGTGCACGCCCCATTCCGCCAATCTGTCACTGGTCACGATTTTCACCCTGCACCTGATGGGCGCCATCGAAAACGCGGGTCCCTACGTCGAATTCTCCATCGAAGAAGCCGATTACTATCCCTGGCAATATGGCATCTATTCCGACTACCCGGTGGCACGGGACGGCAAGGTGCAGATCCCGGAAGGGCCGGGTTGGGGCGTGTCGATCGACCCGCAATGGCTCGCACGCGCGGACTACCGCATCAGCGAGACGGACTAGGAATCGTATGAACGCCACGCTACAAGACCACGTCACCCAGGCCCTGCGCACCGGGACATTACCGGGACTGCCGGACCAGCTCTACATCGACGGGCAATGGCGGCCGGCCGCCTCCGGCGACCGGATGGAAGCCGTCGACCCCGGCACGGAAAGGCCCTTTGCCGCAATCGCAGCCGGCGCCATCGAAGACGTCGACATCGCCGTCACATCATCCGAACGCGCCTACCGGGACGTCTGGCGGCATGCGCCCCCCTCGCAACGGGCCACGATCCTGCGCAAAGCCGCCCTCCTCGTGCGCGCCCGCGCGGCGCGCCTGGCCGTCGTCGAAACCCTGGACTGCGGCAAGCCGCTCTCCGAATCCCTGGAGGACGTCGAAACCGTCGCCAGGCTTCTGGATTACTACGGCGGCGCCGCCGACAAGCTGCAGGGAGATACGATCCCGCTGGGCGGGAATTTCGTGTCTTACAACCAATTGGAACCGGTCGGCGTCACGGCGCACATCGTGCCGTGGAACTTCCCGATGTTCTCCATGATACGGGGAGTCGCCCCTGCGCTCGCAGCCGGCTGCACCACGGTCGTCAAGCCGGCCGAGACCACTTCGATCACCGCGCTGCTGCTTGCGGACATCCTCTCCGAAGCGGGCCTGCCCCCAGGCGTTTGCAACGTCGTGACCGGCACGGGGGCGGCCGTCGGCGAACCGCTCAGCCGCCACCCCTCGGTCCGGCACGTCACCTTCACGGGCTCGGTGGACACCGGCCGGCGCGTCATGCGGAACGCCGCGCAGCACATTGCCAGCGTCACCCTGGAACTGGGCGGCAAGTCGCCCGCCATCGTGCTGGCGGACTGCGATCTGGATCACGCCGTAGAAGACATGCTGGAGGCAATCTACCTCAATGCAGGCCAGGTCTGCTCCGCAGGATCACGCCTGGTCATCGAACGCGGCGCGCATGCCGAATTCATCGAGAAATTCAGCGCGCGCGCCCAGGCGCTGACGATGGGGCACGGCCTGAAGAATCCCGCCATCGGCGCCATCAACTCGCACCGTCAACTCGACAAAATCGCCGCTGCCGTGGACGGCGCCCGCGCCCGGGGCATCCGGGCCGTCACGGGCGGTGGGCGCGCCACGGACCCCGACAGCGGGACGGGCTGGTTCTTCCAGCCGACCGTCCTGGACGACGTGCCGGCCGGCGATCCCGTCGTTCAGGAGGAAATCTTCGGGCCGGTGCTCTGCGTCCAGATCGTCGACACGATCGAAGACGCGCTGCACGCGGCCAACGGCACCGACTATGGCCTGGCGGCCTGCATCTACACGAAGGACCTCCAGAAGGCTCTCGGCCTGGCGCGCGACATCGACGCGGGCCAGATCACGGTCAACCAGTATTTCGCCGGCGGCATCTACACGCCCTTCGGAGGCAACAAGCGTTCCGGCTTCGGCCGGGAAAAAGGCCTGGAGGCCTTGCGCAATTACTGCCGGGTCAAGAACGTCACGATCCGGATCTGAAGGCCACGGACCCGGACACGCGCATGGACCAATACGACTACATCATCGTCGGCGCAGGTTCGGCCGGATGCGTACTGGCCAACCGCCTGAGCGCGGACGGACGCCACCGGGTCCTGCTGCTCGAGGCCGGCGGCAGCGACCGGCGATTCTGGGTGCAGGTCCCCATCGGCTATGGCAAGACCTACTACCAGGAAGCCGTCAACTGGCGATACCTGACCGAACCCGTGCCGGGCCTGAACGGCACACCCAGCTACTGGCCCAGGGGACGCGTGCTGGGCGGCTCCAGCTCGATCAACGCCATGGTCTTCATTCGCGGCAATGCGCTGGATTACGACGCCTGGGCCGCCGCCGGCAACCCGGGGTGGAGCTATGCGGACGTCCTCCCGTACTTCAAGAAGATGGAAACCTGCCAGACCGGCGAGCCCGGTTATCGCGGCACGGACGGCCCCCTGTACGTTTCAGACGTCTCCGGGGCGCTCCACCCGCTCTGCCAGCACTATCTGCAGGCCGGCATGCAGGTCGGCATGCGCTACAACCCGGACTTCAACGGCGCGCATCAGGATGGCGTCGGTCCTTACCAGCTTACGGTCAAGAACGGCTTTCGCATGTCCGCAGCCAAGGCGTACCTGCGTCCGGCAGCGGGTCGCCGCAACCTGACCATCCGGACACATGCCCACGCCACGCGCGTGCTGTTCGACGGCCGGCGAGCCATCGGCCTGGAATACGAACGGCACGGCCGCATCCACCAGGCCCGGGCCCATCGGGAAGTCATCCTGAGCTGCGGCGCCGTCAACACGCCGCAGCTTCTGCAACTTTCCGGCATCGGTCCGCGCGGCGTGCTGGCCCCCCAGGGAATCGCGGTCCTCTCTGACAACCCTGCCGTCGGCGCCAATCTGCAGGACCATCTCGGCGTCGATTACCTGTTTGAAAGCCGGCTGAGAACCCTGAACAACGACCTGAATCCCTGGTGGGGAAAGCTGCGGGCGGGGCTGGCCTACCTGTTGTTCCGCCGAGGCCCCCTGGGCCTGAGCATCAACCAGGGCGGCGGATTCTTCAAGACGGATCCCGAACTGGCCCAGCCCGACATGCAGCTCTATTTTTCTCCGGTCAGCTACACCCGGGCGCCCGCCGGCACACGGCCCCTGATGAACCCGGACCCGTTCCCCGCCTTCCTGCTGGGCGTCTCGAACTGCCGCCCTTATTCCAGGGGCACCGTCCACATCCGGTCCGGCGATCCACACGCAGCACCCAGGATACAGCCCAACTATCTGGCTGACGACCGCGATCTGCAAGCCCTGCTGCGAGGCGTCAGATTCATCCGCCGGCTGGCCGGGGCGCCCGCGCTCAGAGACATCATCGCCCGGGAGATCCACCCCGGCGCGGACTGCGTCAACGACGAACAGCTCATCCAGAACATCCGCGCCAGCGCCTGGAGTGTTTTTCACGCCTGCTCGTCCTGCCGCATGGGCCCCGAGCCGGGGACCAGCGTGGTCGATCACCGGCTGCGGGTGCACGGCATCGACAGCCTGCGGATTGCGGACGCCTCTATCTTCCCCTCGCTGGTCTCGGGCAACACCAATGCAGCCGCCATCATGGTGGGCGAAAAAGCGTCCGACCTGATCCTCGCGGATGCCGGCAGTCCGGCAAGCTGACGGGTCCGCCCACCCCACATCGTAAAAAAACGCAAAGCTCCGCCCGCCCCGATAGACGCACCGGAACCCGGCGGGGATAATGAGGACAAGCCAACGACAAAGCGCGACACCCATGCGCGCGGTCCGACACCACACACAAAAACAAACCCTGCCAGGAGCGCATGCCATGCCGTTGCGGATGCCCGCGTTGAAGCCCAGCCGGAAAATGCTCAAGATCCTGGCAGGCACCGTGCTGACGCTGCTGGTGCTGGCCGCGCTGGCGGCCTGGCTGGTGCCCAAAGCCGTGCGCAGCGCGCTGACCCAGGACGTCTCCGAATTGCTGGGCCGCCCGGTGCAGGTGGGCGAGATCCGCTTCAATCCCTTCACGCTGGCGCTGCGCGCGCAGGATCTCGTCATCGAACAGCCCCAGTCCGAACCGCTGCTTGAAATCGGCGAGCTCGACCTGCGCGTGGCCTGGCGGTCCCTCGCGGTGTTCGCACCGGTGGTCGACCGGATCCACATCGACCGGCCCCGGATCGCGCTGGTGCGCCAGGACGTTGCACGCTTCAACTTTTCCGACATCGTGGACCGGCTGGCCGCGCGCGCCGCTGAACAACCTGCCGAACCCGAATCGGCCGACGCCGGACCGCCACGCTTTTCCCTGAACAATCTGTCACTGACAGACGGCGTGATCCGCCTGGATGACCAGGTCACCGGCCGCCAACAGACGGTCGACGAGATCAAGCTGGGCATTCCCTTTCTGTCTTCGCTCAGTTACGCCACCGACATCGACGTGCAGCCCGCGCTGCATCTGCGCATCAACGGCAGCCCCTTTGACCTGAGCGGCACGGCGCGGCCATTCGAGAAGGTGCCCACGTCCACGCTGGACGTGACGCTGGACGGTGTGGCGCTCGACAAATGGGCGGACTTCTGGCCGCTGCCCCTGCCGGTCAAGGTCAAGAGCGCCCTGCTGGATTCCAAGCTGGAGGTGCTGTTCGAACAGCCGCCCGGCGCGATGCCGCGCATCCGTGTGCAGGGCGGCCTGGGCCTGCGCCAACTGGACGTGACCGAAACCTCCGGGGCGCCGCTGCTGGCCTGGGACAATCTGCAGGCCGAGGGGCTGGCGCTCGATCTGGATGCTCGCACGGTGTCCATGGACACGGTGACGCTGACGAAACCGCAGGTGGAAGCGCACCACGACGCCCAGCAACTGAACTGGCAACGCGTGGCCGAGGGCTTCGCCAAACTGGAAGAATCCGCGCCGGCCGATCCGGTATCCGGCACGACTGCCGAGGCCCAACCGGCTGCGGCTGAATCCACAGCACCCGAACCTGCTGCTGCCGACACATCGACCGAGCCCGAATCCGCCGATCCCGTCTCGCCCGCCCCGGCACCGGCCAGCGACACACCCAACGACACACCAGCCGCCGCACCCGGCACGCCACCGCAAACCGCCAAAGCCCCGGCCCAACCCGCCGCCCCCGCCTGGAAGATCGCCCTCGGCGCCTTCAAGCTCGAGGCCGGCGCCGTGCATCTGCGCGACGATCCCAGCGGTCTGGACTATCCGCTGGACGGCCTGAGCGCCGAGGTCGAGCACATCACCTGGCCGCAGGCCGCGGATCAGCCCATGCAAGCCCGCTTGAGCATGGACCACAGCCAGGACGGCGGCGCCTTGCGGGTCCAGGCGCCGATCGTGCTGCAGCCCCTGTCGGTCCAGGCACAGGTCGACCTGGCGCATCTTGCGCTGGCGCCGTTCGCGGCGGCCGTGCGCCATTACACCCCCATCGAACTGCAGGACGGCCGGCTGAGCCTGGCAGGTCGCATCGCCGTAAGCGATGCCCGGATCGAGGCCCACGAGGTGAAACTCGGCCTGCAGCAGCTTGCCGCGCGCGATACCTCCGTCAAGCCCGGCGTGGATCTGTCCATGGGCTCGCTGGCCTTGACGGCCGACCGGCTGGCCCTGGACGCCGAACCGACGCACTTTACCCTGCGGGCCGAGGGTCTCCAGAAACACGGCACGCTGGCGCTCGACGGCACCCTGACGGCGCAGCCGCTGACGCTCAAGACCTCGGTCGACCTGTCCAGATTCGACGCGGCCTCTCTGGCGCCCTATGTCGCGTCCAGCCTGAATGCCACTGTGCGCAGCGTGAACCTGGGCGCGCGCGGCCAGGCCGAATTCGCCCCGGCGCAGGACGGCAAGCCGATGCGGGCGGACTGGCGCGGCGCCGTTCAAGTCGATGGCCTGGACCTGCAGGACCGCGTCAACAAGGCCGCGTTCCTGAACTGGAAGCATCTGGGCCTGAACAAAATGCACGTGTCGGTGGCGGGACCGAAGATCGGGCTGAATCTGGGCGACATTCTGCTGGACGACTTCTACGGCGACATCCTGCTCAACAGCAATGCACGCCTGAACGTGATGGACATTCTGGTGGACAAGGGCACGGCCGCCGGCTCCATCACCCAGGACACGCAGACCCGCCGCACCCACGCGGCCGGCGCGGCGCAGGCCAAGACCCCAAAGGCCCCGCCGACCAGCGCGCCCGACATCTCGATCAACAGCGTCACGCTCAAGCGCGGCCGCATGATCTTCAACGACCATTTCGTGCGGCCCAACTACCGCGCCGAACTCTCGGCCATCGAAGGCACGCTTACGGCGGTGTCCTCGACCCGGCCTGCGCCGGCCAAGGTCCGCGTCACGGGCCGCGTCTACGGCACCGCGCCGCTGTCCGTCTCGGGCACGGTGCAGCCGTTCGCACGCTACCTGGCGCTGGACCTGAATGCCTCCGCCAAGGGCGTGGACCTGCCCCGCTTCACCACCTATTCGTCCAAGTACGTCGGCTACGCCATCGAACGCGGCAAACTGTCGGTGGACCTGCACTACCAGATCAAGGATCGCGCCCTGCAGGCCGGCAACAAGGTGCTGCTCAACCAACTGACCTTCGGCAAACCGTCCGACAGTCCCGACGCGCTCAAGCTGCCGGTGCTGCTGGCCGTCGCCCTGCTGAAGGACGCCAATGGCAATATCGACATCAATCTGCCGATCGCCGGTTCGCTGGACGATCCGCAGTTTTCGATCGGCGGCATCATCGTGCAGGTGATCGTGAACACGATCACCAAGGCGGTGACTGCGCCCTTCAGGCTGCTGGCCTCCGCCTTCGGCGGCGGCGAGGATCTGTCGCGCATCGATTTCGCACCGGGCATCGCCACGCTCGACGACACGGCAAAATCGAATATCGCCACGCTGGTCAAGGCGCTGAGCGACCGCCCCGCGCTGAAGATGGACATCATCGGCCGCGCCGATCCCCAGGCCGACGAGGCCGGGCTGCGCCAGGTCTGGGTGGACGACAAGATCCGCGCCGCCAAGGCCCGCGACACCGGCGGACGCGGCAAGCAAGCCGATGCCGCCGGCATCACACTGACCGACGCAGACCGCGCCAAGTACCTGGAAAAGGTCTATGGCGACACCAAGATCAAGGACAAGCCGCGCAACGCCATCGGCATCGCCAAATCGCTGCCGCCCGAGCAGATGAACGCCTTGCTGCTGGCGGCCGCCCCGCTGGGCAAACAGCCTCTGGCCGCATTGGCCGAGGCCCGCGCGCAAGCGGTGTACGAGCAGATCATGGCCGACGCCCCCGATCTGACCGACCGGGTCTTCCTCGTCGCGCCCAAGCCCGACGCAGACGGCATCGAAGACGACGGCCCGGCCACACGCGTGGACTTCTCGCTGCACTGAACACGGCCCCGCATCCCGAAACGCCGCCCGCCGGACCACGCCCCGGCGGCCGCGGCGCTCAGCGCCTGCCGGCGAATTCCGGCCCGAAAGCCTGTTCCAGGGTCTGGACCTGGCCCATCAGGCTGCAGTCGTAGCCCACCAGATCCCGGACGTAAGCCTGGTACGCGTCCCCGTTCATCAGGTCCAGCAAGCGCTGCAGCGACTGGGTGCCGACCAGATCCTTGTTGATGCCGAAGAAATAGCGTTCCCGCGCCAGCGGCACGAATTCCAGCCCGCAGCGCCAGGCGGCGGTCTCGACGCCGATGCCGACGTCAGCCATGCCGCTGGCGATGTGGGCGGCGATGGCCATGTGCGTGAATTCCCCGCTGTCGAAGCCGGTGACGTCTTGCGGGTCGATGCCCAGGCTCTCCAGCATCAGATGCACCAGATAGCGCGTGCTGGAGCCGATCTGCCGGTTCACGAAACGCACGTCCGGGCGCGCCAGATCGCTGGCCGACAGGATGTGCTTCGGATTGCCGGGCTGCACGAACAGCCCCGTGTTGCGCTCGGCCAGATGCAAGAGCAGCATGCGGTCCGGATCGAGCCAGCGCAGATAGTGCTGCAGGATCGGCTTTTCGTATTCCGCCACCGGCACCTGGAAGCCCGCCAGATCGCATTCCCCGCGATCCAGCGAGGCCAGCGCCTCGATCCCGGTGCGATAGCGCAGTTCCAGCGGCAGCATGTCCTGGCCGTTGGCCAGGCGCATCAGGCCCTCGACGGCGAAGCCGTGGCTGGCATGCAGGCGCAGCACGGACATTTCCTCGGAATACAGGCGCTGCAATTCTTCCTGCAGCTCGGAGGCCAGGCTTTCGAAGGTCGGCGCCAGGCGCGCGTCGATGCGCCGGTTGGCCCACAACAGATGCTGCGCGAAGCTGGTCAGGCGCGAACCGCGCCGTCGGGACGTCTCGATCAGCGGCGCCTGAAATTCGGCTTCGGCCTTGCGCAGGATGCCCCAGGCATGGCGATAGGAGATCCCGCGCGCCTGACAGGCCCCCGAAATATGACCATGCTCATCGACGGCGGCCAACAGCCGCAGCACGTCGCCCATGGGCAGTATTTCCCCGGATTGCTTTTCCAGGACCCATTCGGAATGCAGCCGGGGTTTGAATCGGTAAACCGCCATTCTGTCTCCTGAAAGGCTTATTAATATGAATTCAATTACATATAAAAATATGACCCTGCCCTAAATATGTTTTTATTATCTTATTGAAATCAAATTATTTTCAAGAGTAGAGTGAATGCACGGCACTGAATCATATATGCATAAATAAACCTATTATTGCCGCGCATGCCCGCCGATCATGCGCCCGGAGACAAAGCCATGGACACCATCCGGTCCGATGCCGACGCAGCCCCGCACGACGCCGATTCGCTCCTGGTGCGGGACATCCTGGCCCGGCACGCCGGCCGTCCCGGCGCCCTGCTGCCGATCCTGCACGACGTGCAGGACGCCCTGGGCTGGATCCCCGAACCGGCTGTGCCGCAAATCGCCGCCGCCCTGCAGCGATCCCGCGCCGAGGTCCATGGCGTGATCAGCTTCTACGGCCATTTCCGCACCACGCCGCCCGCGCGTACGCAGCTCGAAGTCTGCCGCGCCGAATCCTGTCAGGCCTGTGGCGGCAACGCGCTGTACGAACACGCCCAGGCGCGCGTCGCCGCCGAAGCGGCCGGCGAGGTCTCGCTGGCGCCGGTGTACTGCCTCGGCTTGTGCGCCCAGTCACCGGCCGTCATGCTCGACGGCCGCCCCCACGCGCGCGTCACCCCCGAAAAACTGGACGCCCTGCTGGCCGCAGCGCGGGAGGCCTGAACATGGAACGAATCCTCTACGTCCCGCTGGACACCGCCGCGCTGGCCATGGGGGCCGACGCCGTGGCCGATGCCTTCCGCGCCGAAGCCGCCCGACGCGGCCTGGGCCTGCGCCTCGTGCGCAACGGCTCGCGCGGCCTGCACTGGCTCGAACCCCTGGTCGAGATCGCCACGCCCGCCGGACGGATCGCCTACGGCCCCGTGACGCCGGAAGACGTCCCGGCCATCCTGGACGCGGCCTGGCCGGACGGCGCCCCGAACACGCCGGACGGCACGCACCATCCCCTGTGCCACGGCCCGACCGAAGACATCCCCTTTCTGAAGAAACAAGAACGCCTGACCTTCGCCCGGGTCGGCCTGATCGACCCGCTCAGCATCCCCGACTACCAGGCCCATGGCGGCTTCGCCGGGCTGGGCAAGGCGCTGGGCATGACGCCCGGGGCCATCGTCGACATCGTGACCGAATCCGGCTTGCGCGGCCGCGGCGGCGCCGCCTTTCCCACCGGCATCAAATGGCGCACCGTGCTGCAAACGCCGGCCGAGCAGAAATACATCGTCTGCAACGCCGACGAAGGCGATTCGGGCACGTTCTCCGACCGCATGCTGATGGAAGGCGACCCCTATGCCCTGATCGAGGGCATGACGATCGCCGGCCTGGCCGTGGGCGCCACACGCGGCTATCTCTACGTCCGCTCCGAATATCCCCAGGCCGAACGCATCCTGACGGGTGCCCTGCAGGCCGCGCGCGAGGCCGGCTGGCTGGGCGACGACATCCAGGGCTCGGGCCGCGCCTTCGACATCGAACTGCGGCGCGGCGCGGGCGCCTACATCTGCGGCGAAGAAACCTCGCTGCTCGAAAGCCTGGAAGGCCGCCGGGGCCTGGTGCGCGCCAAGCCGCCGCTGCCCGCCGTGCGCGGCCTGTTCGGCTGTCCCACCGTGATCAACAACGTCATCTCCCTGGCCACGGCGCCCTTCATCCTCGCCCAGGGGGCGAATGCCTACCGCGACTTCGGCATGGGCCGGTCCCGGGGCACCCTGCCCTTCCAACTGGCGGGCAATATCCGCCACGGCGGCCTGGTCGAAAAAGCCTTCGGCCTGACGCTGCGCGAGCTGCTGTTCGACTTCGGCGGCGGCAGCGCCTCCGGCCGGCCGCTGCGTGCGATCCAGGTGGGCGGCCCGCTGGGCGCCTACCTGCCCGAATCCCAATGGGACACGCCGCTGGACTACGAGGCCTTCATCGCCATTTCCGCCATGCTGGGTCACGGCGGCGTGGTGGCCTTCGACGACACGGCCGACATGGCCGCCCTGGCTGAATACGCCATGGAATTCTGCGCCATTGAATCCTGCGGCAAATGCACGCCCTGTCGCATCGGCTCGGTGCGCGGCACCGAGGTCATCCGCGCGATCCGCGACGGCCAGGACCGCGAAGCCCGCGCCGAACTCCTGCACGACCTGTGCGACACCATGATGGCCGGATCCCTGTGCGCGCTGGGCGGCATGACCCCCTATCCGGTGCTGTCCGCCCTGCGCCACTTCCCCGAAGACTTCGGCCTCGCCGCCGAACCGGCCCTGCACACCGCCTAAGGAGCCCGCCATGCTGGAAACCGTCCTCAAGCGCGACCGCGACCTGGGCACGCCCGAGTCCCTGTCCACCGAAACCGTCACCCTGACCATCGACGGCCAGACCGTCACCGTCCCGGCCGGCACCTCGATCATGCGCGCCGCCGCCGAAACCGGCATCCAGATCCCCAAGCTCTGCGCCTCGGACAACCTGGAAGCCTTCGGCTCCTGCCGCCTGTGCCTGGTGGAAATCGAAGGCCGCCGGGGCCACCCGGCGTCCTGTACCACGCCCGTCGAAGACGGCATGGTGGTCCGCACCGAGACCGGCAAGCTGCACGCACTGCGGCGCAACGCGATGGAGCTCTACATCTCGGACCACCCGCTGGACTGCCTGACCTGTCCGGCCAACGGCGACTGCGAACTGCAGGACATGGCCGGCGTGGTGGGGCTGCGCAACGTGCGCTACGGTTTCGACGGCGCCAACCACCTGGCCGACGCCAGCGACACGTCCAACCCCTATTTCACCTACGATCCGTCCAAATGCATCGTCTGCAGCCGCTGCGTGCGGGCCTGCGACGACGTCCAGGGCACGTACGCCCTGACCGTGGAGGCGCGCGGTTTCGATTCGCGCATCATCGCGGGCCAGAACGACGGCTTCCTGGAAAGCGACTGCGTCTCCTGCGGCGCCTGCGTCCAGGCCTGCCCGACCTCGGCGCTGATCGAGAACACCGTCATCGACCAGGGCCAGGCCGACCACGCGGTCATCACCACCTGCGCCTACTGCGGCGTGGGCTGCGGCTTCAAGGCCGAGATGAAGGGCGACCAGGTCATCCGCATGACGCCCTGGAAGGACGGCAAGGCCAATCGCGGCCATTCCTGCGTCAAGGGCCGCTTCGCCTGGGGCTACGCCACCCACAGCGACCGCCTGACCAAGCCCATGATCCGCGCCAGGATCACCGATCCCTGGCGCGAGGTTTCCTGGGAAGAGGCCCTGGGCCATGCCGCGTCCGAACTGAAGCGGATCCAGGTTCGATACGGCGTGGATTCGGTCGGCGGCATCACCTCGTCGCGCTGCACCAACGAGGAAACCTACCTCGTGCAGAAAATGGTGCGCGCCGCCATGGGCAACAACAACGTCGATACCTGCGCCCGGGTCTGCCACTCGCCCACCGGCTACGGCCTGAAAACCACCATCGGCGAATCGGCCGGCACGCAGACCTTCGACTCGGTCATGCACACCGACGTGGCGATCGTGCTGGGGGCCAACCCCAGCGCCGCGCACCCGGTCTTTGCCTCGCGCCTGAAGCGGCGCCTGCGCCAGGGTGCGCGCCTGATCGTGATCGATCCGCGCCGCATCGAACTGGTCGACGGCCCGCACGTGAAGGCCGACTATCACCTGCCGGTGCGCCCGGGCACCAACGTCGCCGTGCTCAACGCCATGGCCCACGTCATCGTCACCGAAGACCTGGTGAACCACGACTTCGTCCGCGCGCGCTGCGAGGATCGTGCTTTCGACGAGTGGATGCAGTTCATCCGCCGTCCGGAACACGCCCCCGAGGCCACCGAATCCATCACCGGCGTGCCGGCGTCCGACCTGCGCGGCGCCGCCCGCCTGTACGCCACCGGCGGCAATGCCGCCATCTACTACGGCCTGGGCGTCACCGAGCACAGCCAGGGCTCCACGGCCATCATGTGCATCGCCAATCTGGCCATGGTCACCGGCAACATCGGCCGCGAAGGCGTGGGCATCAATCCGCTGCGCGGCCAGAACAATGTCCAGGGTTCCTGCGACATGGGTTCGTTCCCGCACGAATTCCCCGGCTACCGCCACGTGTCCGACGACGCCGTGCGGGCCGAATTCGAACGCGCCTGGGGCGTCCCGCTGCAGGCCGAACCCGGCCTGCGGCTGCCCAATATGTTCGACGCGGCCCACGGCGGCTCGTTCAAGGGCCTGTACTGCCAGGGCGAGGACATCGCCCAGTCCGACCCCAATACCCGCCATGTGGTGGCGGCCCTGGAAGCCATGGAATGCGTGATCGTCCAGGACATGTTCCTGAACGAGACCGCCAAGTACGCGCACGTCTTCCTGCCGGGCTCGTCTTTCCTGGAAAAGGACGGCACCTTCACCAATGCCGAACGCCGCATCTCGCGGGTCCGGCAGGTCATGGCGCCCAAGGGGGGGCTGGCCGACTGGGAAGTCACCTGCGCGCTGTCCAAGGCCCTGGGCTATCCCATGGACTACGCCCATCCGGGCGAGGTCCTGGACGAAATCGCCCGGCTGACACCCACCTTTACCGGCGTGTCCTTCGGCCGCATCACGGCGCTGGGCGGCAGCGTCCAGTGGCCCTGCAACGACGCGGCCCCCGAAGGCACGCCCATCATGCACGTGGACGAATTCGTGCGCGGCAAGGGCCGCTTCATGATCACCCAGTATGTGCCGACCGATGAACGCTCCACGCGCCGCTTCCCGCTGCTGATGACCACAGGCCGGATCCTGGCGCAGTACAACGTGGGCGCGCAGACCCGGCGCACGGCCAACAACGCCTGGCACAGCGAGGACGTCCTGGAGATCCATCCCCACGACGCCGAGGACCGGGGCATCGTCGAGGGCGATCAGGTCGTCATCGAAAGCCGCGTCGGTGAGACCGCGCTGCGCGTCACCGTCACCGACCGGATCCAGCCGGGGGTGGTGTACACCACCTTCCACTTCCCGGAGTGCGGCTCGAACGTGCTGACCACCGACAACACCGACTGGGCCACGGACTGCCCCGAATACAAGGTGACGGCCGTCCAGGTACGCAAGGTCACCGAACCTTCGGCATGGCAGCGGGACTGGACGACCGTCGGGCAGCGCCAGGACGAACTCCTGAACGCCCGCCTGCCCCAGGCCTCGCCCGCCGGTGCCTGAGGAGACCCGCATGCACCCCGCAGACTTCGACCCCATGATCGACTTGCCTGACCCGTCCGCCGGCCTTGCAATGGGCGACATCGTGCGCATCGGCGAACATCGGGCCACGGCCACGCAAGACGCCATCGCCTGCGAGCAGGCAGTCGCCCTGGAATACAACGGCATCGCGCACGTCGCCCTGCTGGCCTCGCCGCTGCACATCCCCGAACTGGCCCTGGGCTTTTCCTACACTGAAGGCATCATCCAGTCCCCGGCCGACGTGCTGGACCTGGACGTGGAGGCCACCGCCGACGGCCTGGTGGTGCGGCTGCGGATCGTCAACGCCCGGCTGCACGCCCTGAAGCTGCGCCGGCGCAGTCTGGCAGGCAGCACCAGTTGCGGCCTGTGCGGCGTGCAAAGCCTGGCGCAGATCCGCCGCGACCTGCCGCCCCTGACGCCGCCGGATCAGCCCTGGACGATCCGCGCGATCGCAGCCGCACTGGACCAATTGCGCCAGCGCCAGCCGCTGCACAACCTGACCGGCGCCACCCACGCGGCGGCCTGGGCCGAGCCCGACGGACGCCTGGCCTGGACCTACGAAGACGTCGGCCGTCACAACGCGCTGGACAAGCTCATCGGCCGTCTGCTGCGCGAGCCGGTGGACCGTGGCCGGGGATTCGTCGTGATCTCCAGCCGCGCCAGCTTCGAGATGGTGCAAAAGGCCCAAGCCGCCGGCATCCGGGCGCTGGTCGCCGTCTCGGCCCCCACCACCCTGGCCGTGCGGCTGGCCCAGGAAGCCCCCATGATGCTGGCCGGCTTCGCGCGCGATGGCCGCTGCACGCTCTACAGCCGACCCGATTATCTGGACGGGAGCCGCACGTGACCAACATCGAACACCTGATCCGCCTGGCCAACCGCATCGGCCTGTTCTTCGAGGCCATGCCCGACCGGACCGCCGGCATCGACAGCATTGCCGACCACATCCGGCGGTTCTGGGACCCGCGCATGCGGCGCGCCCTGCTGGACTATCTCGGCGCGCATCCGGACGGGCAATGGGGCGACACCGTCCTGTCGCCCATCTGCCTGGAAGCCATCGCCCGGCACCGCGAACGCCTTTATCCCAGGCAAGGGGTCAGCCCCGCCTGACATTCCGCAGGGCTCCCTGCATTTTTCCGACCTCAGCAATACACACAGACATGGGCACCCGACCCAGGAGGAGAGACGATGAGTACGGAAGCAAGCCAACACGGTTTTTTCAGTAAAGAACGCATTACCGCCCCACCCGGCTTCAACCGCTGGATGATCCCGCCGGCCGCCCTGGCCGTCCACTTGTGCATCGGCCAGGCCTACGCCTTCTCGGTGTTCAACGGCCCCATGACGAAGCTCATCGGCATCCAGCAGCCCGCGCCGGATGACTGGGGGCTGCCCGCCCTGGGCTGGATCTTCAGCCTCGCCATCCTGTTCCTCGGCCTGTCGGCCGCCTTTGCCGGCAAATGGCTGGAAGACGTCGGGCCGCGCAAAGCCATGTTCGTGGCGGCCTGCTGCTTCGGCGGCGGCTTCATCGTGTCCTCGATCGGGATTTCGACCCACCAACTGTGGCTGCTGTACCTGGGCTACGGCGTTCTGGGCGGCATCGGCCTGGGCATCGGCTATGTCTCGCCCGTCTCGACCCTGATCAAGTGGTTTCCGGACAAGCGCGGCATGGCGACCGGCATGGCCATCATGGGCTTCGGCGGCGGCGCCTTCATCGCCTCGCCGATGTCAGTGGCGCTGATGGAGCACTTCCGGACACCGGACTCCATGGGCGTGGCCCCGACCTTTCTGGTGATGGGCGGGCTGTACTTCGTCTCCATGCTGATCGGCGCCTGCACCATCCGCATTCCGGCGCCCGACTGGAAGCCCGAGGGCTGGACCCCGCCTGTGACGCAGAAAGCCATGATCTCGCGCAACCACGTCCACATCGACCAGGCCCTGAAGACCCCGCAGTTCTGGCTGCTGTGGTGGGCGCTGACCCTGAACGTGACGGCCGGCATCGGCGTGCTGGGACAGGCCTCGGTGATGATCCAGGAAAGCTTCCGCGGCGCCATCACGCCGGCTGCGGCGGCCGGTTTCGTCGGCCTGCTGTCGCTGGCCAATATGCTGGGGCGTTTCTTCTGGTCCAGCACCTCGGACTATCTGGGACGCAAGACCACCTACGGCATCTTCTTCGTCCTGGGCGCGGTGCTGTACTTCCTGGTGCCGGGCATGGGGGCCTCGGGCAACGTCGCCCTGTTCGTGCTGTTCTACGCGATCATCATCTCGATGTACGGCGGCGGCTTTTCCACCATCCCGGCCTATCTGGCCGACCTGTTCGGCACCCGCTACGTGGGCGGCATCCACGGCCGCATCCTGACCGCCTGGGCGGCCGCCGGCGTGCTGGGACCCGTGCTGGTGAACTATATCCGCCAGTACCAGGTCGACCACGGCGTCCCGCCGGGCCAGTCCTATACCGTCACGATGTACCTGATGGCGGGCCTGCTGGTCGTCGGCTTCATCTGCAATCTGCTGGTCCGCCCGGTCGCGTCGCACCACCACATGGCCGCCGAAACCGACAGCGTGCCCCTGGGTGCCGGCCTGGCCCATCAAAAATAGGAGACTGCCATGTCCACGACAACGCGTACCCCCTCGCCCGCCCTGATCGTCCTGTTCTGGCTCTACGTCGGCATCCCGCTGGCGCTGGGCATCTGGGAAACCCTGCTCAAGGCGAGCGCGCTGTTCCACTAGGCCGTGCACGGGGGGTCCAGCCCCGAAGGCCCTCGACCCTGGGGCTTCGCCCATCGGCGTGCGGAGTTCCGGGGCCGGGCCCCCTACAGCCACTTGATCCGGCGGAACTTCCAGTACAGCAGCCCGCAGACCAGGCCTGTCCCGGCCAGCATCGCCGGATAACCGTAGGTCCAGCCCAGTTCCGGCATGTCATGGAAGTTCATGCCATAGATGCCCGCCACCGCCGTAGGCACCGCCAGGATGGCGGCCCAGGCGGCCAGCTTGCGGGTGATGTCGGTCTGCTGCATCTGGCTGATCATCATGCTGGCCTCGAAGGCGAAGACCAGCGCTTCGCGCAATCCGGCCAGGGACTCGATGATGCGCTGGATCCGGTCCGCGTCCTCATTGAAATAACCCCGGCTGTCGGCGCCGATGTTGCGTATGTCCACGCGCGCCAGGCGACGGCAGATTTCCACCAGCGGCGCGATCGCCGTCTGCATGCGCAGCAGGTCGCGCCGCATGCGGTACAACCGGCGAATTTCCATTTCGCGGAACCCGCGCAGCAGAAACTGGTGCTCCACGCTCTCGACCCGGCTCTCCATGTGATCCAGCGCCTCGACGTAGCGGTCCGCCAGCAGATCCAGCAGCATGGAGGCGACGTAATCGCTGCCCCGACTCAGAAATTCCGGCGAACTGCTCAGCAGCTCACGCAGCTCCCGGTGCGATCCTTGCGCGTGGCGGCGGATCGTCAGCAGATAGCCCGGTCCGATCAGCAACTGGGTGTCGCCGAAACTGGGCCGGTCCTGGTCGATCTCGACCGTCACCACGACCACCAGCGTCAACTGGTCGTATTCGATGATCTTCGGGCGGCGGTGCGGGGCAATGATTTCCTCGACGGCGCGATCGGGCAGACCCAGCCGCCGGCCCAGGTCGCGCACCAGGGCCTCGTCCGGTTCTTTCAGGCCGACCCAGAGCAGGCCCGCATCCAAGGCGGCCGGTCCCAGATCGGCCAGATCGACCTCGCGGTCCGGCTGGCCGGCGATATACAGGGTGGAAGCCACGGCAGACCGCCGGAAGGCGTCGCCCAGCCCGGTATCATCCGCGGATGTCGGTGTAACCATCATGCTTTCCCTCATTTCTGATACTCAAATTCGGATGCATGGGCTTGCCAGGCAAGGCGCAAACCGCAGCGATAGTGGTTCTATCGCGAGGATGAGTCCGGACACGGGGCAGTCCCTGCGGACTGCTCCGTGCCTGACGAATCCGAACCGCTTGCCAGCGGTGAGGTGGATCAGCAACGCAGCATGGCGAGTCCAGGCGCCGAATTCAGTCCGACCAGGCGCGCAGGAACGCCAATAGCACCTGCGCCGCATTGTCCGCAGCGATGTGCAGGAAGGCATTCATTTCGTTTTCGCCCGGCCCGCCGCCGGCCAGATCGCTGAGCGAGCGGAAGGCGATGAAGGGCACGCCCGCGCGCCAGGCGACCTGCGCGCAGGCCGCGCTTTCCATATCCAGCACATTGGCCTGGAAGGTACGGAAGGCATAGCGGCGGAAATCGGCATTGTCCACGAAAGCCTGACCGGACACGCCGCTGCCGCCGACCACCAGACGGGGGCGCTTGTCCAGGCAGCGGTCCTCGCGGTCACAGCCGCGCAGAGGCACGGACTGGATGCCGCGCGCCACGGCCAGCATGCGCGGATCGGCCTCGAACCAGAATTTTTCCTGGATCGCCGTGCCGTCGGCCGGCTGCACGCGCATGGCGCGCGGCTGCATCATGCCATAGGGAGCGAATTCGAAAGCGCCCTTGGAATCCGGCGCATGGTACTGCCCCGGCGCGGTTTCCCGCATCATGACCACTTCCAGGTACTGCCCCCAGCGTTCCGGGACGCTGACGTCGCCAATGTTCAGGTCGGGGTTCACGCCGCCTGCAATGCCGCTGAAGATCAGGTGCGTGACATGGAAACGGTCGAACAGCAACTGGGTGTTCATGGCGGCGTTGACCATGCTGATGCCGCTGAGCGCCAGGACGACGGGCCGGCCTTCCAGTCGCCCGGTGGTGAACGTCACGCCCTGGACGACGTGGACGCGGGCATCACCCAGGCGCGCGCGCAGCAGTTCCAGTTCCGGCGCGAAGGCGGACAGGATGGCCAGGCGCGGCGTATCGTCCACGCGCCCCGCCGCCTGCGCGGCGGCCGGGGCGGATGCCATGCCGGCAGTCACGGGGCCGGGCGCGGCCTGGGCCGGCAGGCCTGCCCACGCACCGGCCCACAGCAGGACGGCGGCGGCCAGGACGGCGGCACGCGAGAGGGAATGACTCATCATGGATTCGACTCCGGGGGAGAAAGGGAGGGATCGGATGCAACACCATCCAGACGCTGGACTTCGAAATCCGCATGCAGGGGTTCCAGCGGCGGCAGCGGCCGGCCGGCCTTGGCCGACAGCTCGGCAAAGCGGCCGGCCTTGCCGTACAGCCCCCGCTGTCCCGTCACGGCGGTGACCGTGCTGTTGTAGTGCGTGGCCGCCGCCCCCAGGGCGTGACCCAGTTTCTGCAGACGATCGGCCACCACTTCGACCTGCCGGTACAGGCCGCCGGCCTGATCGCTCAGCGCCCGCGCCTGTTCGTTGCCGCGCGCCAGCATCCACAAGGTCGCCACCGTGCGCAGGATCGGCATCAGCGTCGTGTGGGACACCAGGATGACGTTGTGGCGGTAGCCGTGGTCGAACAGGGTGCGGTCATGCTGCATGGCTTCGATGTAAGCCGGCTCGATCGGCAGGTACATCAGCACGAAGCCCGGGCTTTTCATGCCGATCAGGGCGCTGTAGTCCTTGCGGGCCAGGTCGTCGATGTGATGGCGCACGGCGCGCGCGTGCGCAGCCAACGCGGCCTCGCGCGCCTCGGGTGTGGCCGCCGACACGGCCCGATCGTAGTCCACCAGTGAGACTTTGCTGTCGAGGACCAGATGCTTGCCGTCCGGCAAGCGGACGACGAAATCCGGCTGCCGCCGGTTGCCGGCCTCGTCCCGGAAGGGCGCCTGGGCCTGGTAGTGGTCGCCTGCGATCAGCCCCGCCAGTTGCAGGCTGCGTTCCAGCAGCACCTCGCCCCAGTTGCCGGTGGTCTTCTTGTCGCCCTTCAGGGCCGTGGTCAGGGACTGGGCCTCGTCGCTCATTTTCAGGCCGACGTCCAGGACGCGGCGGATTTCCGTGTCCAGCCGGGCCTGGCCGCGCACCGAGGCATCGTGGATTTCATTGACGCGCCGCTGGAAGCCCTCGATCTGTTCGCGGAACGGCCGCAGCAGACCGTCGAGCGAGGCCTGGCTGGACCGGGAAAAGCCCTGGCTTTTTTCTTCCAGCACCTGGCCGGCCAACTGCTGGAATTCCGTCCGCATGGCGGCACGCGACTGTTCAAAGGCCTGGCGCAATTCGTCGAAAGCAGCCAGCTTTTCCTGGTGGGCGGCCTGCAGCCGGGCCAATTCCAGCCGGCCGTCCTGCGCCCGGGCGCGCCAGTCTTCCAGCGCCTGCGCCTGGGTGACCGCGTCCCGGTCGAGCTGCGCGATCCGGTCCTGCAATTGATCGGCGCGTTCGGCCTGGCGGGCGGCCTGCGCCGCCTGGGCCAGCAGGCGCCGCCGCGCGGGCCAGGCGCCGGCCACAACGCCGACCAGCAGCGCCAGGGCCAGCGCCGCCAGGATTTCCGGGGAAAACGGGATCACGATACTGATTTATGCCGTATGAAGAAGACCCCACATCATCGCATACCGGGATCAGGCCAGACGCAGAATCTCGGCCTTGCTGGACACTCCCGGGCGCAAGCCGCTGGGATCGGTGTCGACATAGTGGGGAATGCAGTTCTGGATGTGCAGATGCAAGCCCTGGATCAGACGCAGGGCGCCTTCCGGCAGTTCATGCGTGGCCTGGGAAACGACCCCGATCATGTAGGCGATGTCGGTCTGGATGGGCCGCAGCACAATGCCCTCGAGCTGGGCGCCCCGGATCGAGAACGGATCGATCAAGGCCACGCCCAGACCCAGCCGCACCAGGGACAGCGCCGTCTGCTGGCTGCCGACCTCGATATGGCGCCGGGCCTCGCCTGCCGTCGCCTGCGCCAGGCTGCTGGTCAGGTGATAACGCATGCGGTAGCGGCTGAGCAGCGTGATGACGTCGGTGTTGCGGATGTCCTCGAGTTGCACCGCGTCCCGGGACACCAGCGGATGCGCGGCAGGCAGCGCCAGCAGGCAGGGCGCCTGACCGCACCAGTGCACGCGCACGGCCTCGGTATCAATGGGCAGGTTGACGAGCGCGAAATCCGCCCGGCCTTCCGCAAGCGCATTGGCGGGCAGTTCGTGGACGACTTCCTCGATGATGAGCTTCTGGCGGAAGATGGGGCTGAACCGGTCCATCCGGGCCAAAGCCTCGGGCAGCAGACTGCGGGCCAGATCGACGGACGCCAGGACGCGCAAGGGACGCACCTGGCCGCTGCGCATGCCCTGGACGCGCGATTCCAGTTGCTGCAGATCGGCCAGGATGCCGCGCACTTCCTGGTAGAACTCCGAACCCTGCTCGGTCAGGGTGATGGCAGGCCGGGTGCGGGCAAACAGCATGAAACCCAGTTCGGATTCCAGGTCGCTGATCTGGCGGCTGACCACGGGCTGCGAACGGCCCAGCATACGGCCGGCGGCCGTGACGCTGCCGCTGGCCACGATGGCGTTCAGAGCCTCGAGTTGGCGTATTTCCATGGCACCGGATACTGGGAGGGGCGTGCTTGGGACGGCCCGGCGACAGAAATCGCCCGGATCTGCCGATGGAGATCCAGGCGAAACATATAGATATAAAACTTATATGAATCTTACTGCTTGGCCCGGACACCAAAGCAATGAGCAAGCGTAGGAAAGGTCTCCTCTCGCACGGATTGGGCGTAGTCCTGGGCCGCCTGGCGGATCACCTGCGCCGCGTCGCCGAAGCGCTGGGCGAACTTCGGAATCCGGTCGCCGCTCAGGCCCAGGATGTCCTCGGTCACCAGGATCTGGCCGTCGCAGGCGGGCGAGGCGCCGATGCCGATGGTCGGGATCGACAGCGCCGCCGTGATTTCACGCCCCAGCGGTTCGCTGATGCCTTCCAGCACCACGCCGAAGGCGCCGGCCTGCGCGTGGGCCTGGGCATCTTCCAGGATGCGGCGGGCGGCGGCGTCGGTCATGCCCTGGGCCTTGAAGCCGCCCATGGTATTGCGATACTGGGGCATGAGTCCGACGTGGGCCAGCACCGGAATGCCGCGATCCACCAGGAAACGGGTGGTCTCGGCCAAGGGCAGGCCGCCCTCCAGCTTGACGCCGGAGGCGCCGCTGCCCGCCAGGATGGACGCCGCATTGGCGAAGGCCTGGGCCGGAGACTGCTGGTAGCTGCCAAAGGGCATGTCCACGATCACGCACGCGTGCTCGGTGGCCCTGACCACGGCGGCTGCGTGCGCGGACATCATCTCGACCGTGATCGACAGCGTGTCGGGCATCGCATAGCCGACCATGGCCGTGGAATCCCCCACCAGCAGCATGTCCACGGCCTCGTCCAGCAAGCGGGCGATCGGTGCGATATAGGCGGTCAAGGCGGCGATCTTGCGTTCCCCCTTGAACGAGACAAGCTGGGGCACCGTGACGCGTTGCGCCTGACTATGTACACTCATTTGATTGACTCCAAAGAATTCGTTCATCGCCCGCCGGCCAGATACTGGCCCGCCAGGCCGACCGCAGCCAGATGCTGCCTCCACCGGAGACCTGCATGACCACCAATCAACCGTATATCACATTCCATGATGGCCGCCGCGCGCCCCAACTCGGCATGGGCACCTGGCAACTGACCGGCGACGCCGTCGTCCCATCGATCCAGGCCGCCGTCGAGGCCGGCTACCGGTCCATCGACACCGCCGCCATCTACGGCAACGAGGTCGAGGTCGGCCGCGGCATTGCCCGGTGCGGCATCCCGCGCGAAGACTTGTTCGTGGCCACCAAGGTCTGGAACGACCGGCATGGCCACGATAGTACCAAGACCGCGCTCCAGGAAAGCCTGGACCGGCTCGGGCTCGACTACGTCGATCTGTACCTGATCCATTGGCCGGTGCCCCAGAACAAGCGCTACCTGGAAACCTGGGAGGCTCTGATCCAGTTGCGCGACGAGGGCCGCGCCCGGTCGATCGGCGTCTGCAATTTCCAGGTCGGCCACCTGCAAAAGCTGCTGGACAGCACCGGCGTGCTGCCGGTGGTCAACCAGATCGAACTCCACCCCCATTTCCAGCAGGCCGAACTGCGCGCCTATCATCAGGACCACGACATCCGCACCGAAGCCTGGAGCCCGCTCGGCCGGACCCAGGCCTTGCAGGACCCCGTGATCCTGGAACTGGCCCACCAACTGCAGGCTACGCCCGCCCAGGTCATCCTGCGCTGGCACATCCAGATGGGGCACATGGTCATCCCGAAATCCTCGCACCCGGCGCGGCTCCAGGAAAACATCAATCTGTGGAACCTGCATCTGGACGATGCCGCGCTGGCCCGGATCGCGGTTCTGGACCGCGCCGACGGCCGCATCGGCCCCGATCCCGATACCTTCTACCTGATGAAGAAATAGGCGCTTGCCGGTCCTGCCGGCCGGCACACGGGTCCAGCGCCGTCAGACGCCGTCGCGCCGCGCCCGCCATCCCAGGCGGATCGCCAGCGCCGGCGCGACCGCGAACACGCCGTAGACCGCCCAGGCGGCCTGGCGCGCGCCTTGCCAGCCCCCCGGATCCGTGAACCCGGCGGCATTGGCGACCATGCCCGCCACGCTGGCGCCCAGGGCGATCGCGTACAACTGCATGGTCGTGATCGCCGCCGAAGCGATGTTCTGCTGCGCCGGCGGCGCCGCGCGGAACACGCCGGTCAGCAAGTGCGGCCAGCACACCCCCACCCCCATGCCCACGCCCAATAAGAGCACGGCCAGCAGCGCCGCCGGGGCGGCCGGATCGGGCATGAAAATGTAGAGACCCGCCAGGGACGACGCCGACAGGATCGGCCCCAGCGCCAGCAGACGGGCGGCGCCGGAAGACCCGCGCCCGGAACTGAGCAATGTCCCCAGTGACCAGCCGGCCGACATCAGCGCCGACAGATAGCCCGCGTACAGCGGCGACTGCCCGTGCAGCACCTGCAAGAAATACGGGACGAAGACTTCCGTCGTCACGCCGATGCTCAGCAGGCCGATCATGGCATAGCGGCGGCCCAGCGGATGGCTCAATGACCAGGCGCCCTCGGGCAGAAAACGCTGCCGCGCCCGGCCGTCCAGGCGTGACAGGCAGAAGGCCAGCAGCAGACCCGCCGCCACGCCGGCGGCCTGGACCACCCAGGAGGCATACAGGCTGGCTGCCGACACCACCAGCACGGACGCCACCAGCAAGCCCATGCGCAGCAAGGGCGCCTCTCGCGGCGCATCACGGTCCCGCCCCTCTGCGTCGAGCTGCGTCACCAGCAAGACGCCCAGCAGCACGCACACCGGCAGCACGGCCCAGAAGGCCCAGCGCCAGTGTCCGGATTCGGCAAACACGCCGCCGATGGCCGGCCCCGACAGCGTCGCCACGCCCCACATGCCGGAGATCAGCGCCATGGCCCGCGACCACAGGGCCTGATCGAACACCAGGGGCACGGTGGCATAGCTCAGGCTGAGCAGCATCCCGCCCCCCAGGCCCTGCCCCACCCGACCGAACAAGAGCCAGGGCATGCTGGGCGCCAGGGCGCAGACCACGGTCCCCAGCATGAACACCAGCAGGGCAAACAGAAAGGTGCGCCGCAAGCCGTAACCCCGGATACCCAGCGGCGAGCACGACGAGCCCATGATCGAGGCGGCCACGAACAGCGTGGTGTTCCAGGCGTACCAGGGCAGACCGCCGATGTCCTCGACGACCGAGGGCAGGATGGTGGTGGCGATGAACATATTGATCGCATGCACGGCCACACCGCCCGCCAGGGCGAGGGAGCGCAGGCCGTTGCGGCCCCGCAGCAGGTCGCCCCAGGAGGCGGAAGCAGATGAAGTCATGCATTGAACCAGATCAGGCGGACCCATGGCAAAAAATGCCCCCACGCCGCGCCTTCGGCTTGCTGCCCCCATCCAATGGGGGCGGGCCTTGGGGCGGCCCGACGGCAAAAAATGCGGGCCGAAGCCCGCATTGTAGAAGGGAACCTCTGAACCCGTTATTCCAGCAGTTGCCGCAAGGCGTACTGCAGGATGCCGCCGTGGCGGTAGTAGGCGGCCTCGGTCGGGGTGTCGATGCGCACCAGGGCGTCGAATTCGATGTCACCCGCCCGCACGCGCACGGTCTTGGGCGTGCTGCCGCCGTTGAAGGCCTCGACCCCGGTGATCTCGAAGGTTTCCTTGCCCCGGATCCCCAGCGTCGCCGCATTCTGACCGGCCGGGAACTGCAAGGGCAGCACCCCCATGCCGATCAGGTTGGAGCGGTGGATGCGCTCGTAGGATTCGGCGATCACCGCGCGCACCCCCAGCAGCACCGTGCCCTTGGCCGCCCAGTCGCGCGAGGAGCCGGAGCCGTATTCCTTGCCTGCCAGGATCACCAGCGGCGTGCCCGCCTGCAGATAATGCTGCGAGGCCTCGAAGATCGTGGCGACCGGCGCGCCGTCGCGGGTGAAGTCGCGCGTCCAGCCGCCTTCGGTATCCGGGGCGATCTGGTTGCGCAGGCGCACATTGGCGAAGGTGCCCCGGATCATGACTTCGTGGTTGCCGCGCCGCGACCCCAGCGAGTTGAAATCCTGGGGCTCGACCCCGTGCGCGCGCAGGTACTGCCCGGCGGGGGTGTCTTTGCCGATGGAGCCGGCCGGGCTGATGTGGTCGGTGGTGACCGAATCGCCCAGCAGCGCCAGCACCCGCGCGCCGCGGATGTCGCTCACGGCTTGCGGCTGGCGGGGCATGCCCTGGAAGTAAGGCGGATTGCGCACGTAGGTGGAGTCGTCCTGCCAGTCGAACAGGCTGCCTTCGGGCGTATCCAGGTCGCGCCAGATGTCGCCGCCGTCGAACACACCGGCATAACCGCGCGTGTACATGTCAGAGGAAATGCAGGTCCGGATCGCGTCCTGGACTTCTTCGCCCGTCGGCCAGATGTCGCGCAGGCGGACGTCCCGCCCCTCGGCGTCCTGGCCCAAGGAATCGTTGAGCAGGTCGATGTTCATGGTGCCGGCCAGCGCGTAAGCGACCACCAGCGGCGGAGACATCAGGTAGTTGAGCTTGACCTCGGCGTGGATGCGGCCTTCGAAGTTGCGGTTGCCCGACAACACCGACACGACCGCCAGATCATTCGCGTGCACGGCTTCGGAAACCTCGGGGATCAGCGGCCCCGAATTGCCGATGCAGGTGGTGCAGCCGTAACCGACCAGATTGAAGCCCAACTGATCCAGGTAGGTCGTCAGGCCGGCCTTTTCGTAGTAGTCAGTGACCACGCGGGATCCCGGCGCCAGACTGGTCTTGACCCAGGGCTTGCGGCGCAGCCCGCGCTCGACGGCCTTTTTCGCCAGCAGGCCGGCCGCCATCATGACGGCCGGGTTGGACGTATTGGTACACGAAGTGATGGCCGCGATGACCACGGCGCCGTGGTCGATCGCGGCGACGGTCGCGTCCGGCAGGCTCAGGGTCGCCGGATTGGATGTGGGCGCGCCGGGCAGCGCGGCCAGGGACTTGGCCAGGGCGGGCTTGGCATCGGTGAGCGGAATCCGGTCCTGCGGCCGCTTGGGCCCCGCGATCGAGGGCACCACGGTGCCCAGGTCCAGTTCCAGGCGTTCGGAATACTGCGGCTCGTGCGCCGGATCGTGCCACAGACCCTGGGCCTTGGCGTAGGCCTCGACCAGCGCGACCTGTTCGTCGGAGCGTCCGGTGAAGCGCAGATAGGCCAGGGTTTCTTCGTCCATCGGGAAGATGGAAATGGTGGAGCCGTATTCCGGGCTCATGTTGCCGATGGTGGCGCGGTTGGCCAGCGGCACGGCGGCCACGCCGGGACCGTAGAATTCGACGAATTTGCCCACCACGCCGTGCTTGCGCAGCATGTCGGTGATGGTCAGCACCAGGTCAGTGGCGGTGGTGCCTTCGGGCAGCGCGCCGGACAGCTTGAAGCCGACCACGCGCGGAATCAGCATCGAAATGGGCTGGCCCAGCATGGCGGCCTCGGCCTCGATCCCGCCGACGCCCCAGGCGACCACGCCCAGGCCGTTGACCATCGGAGTGTGCGAGTCCGTGCCCACACAGGTATCGGGATAGGCTTCGGTCACACCGTCGGCCTGGCGGGTGAACACACCGCGCGCCAGGTGTTCCAGGTTGACCTGGTGGACGATGCCAGTGTCCGGCGGCACGACGCGGAAATTGTCGAAGGCCGTCTGGCCCCAGCGCAGGAATTTGTAGCGTTCGACGTTGCGTCGGTATTCGATTTCCTGGTTGCGCCGGAACGACTGGTTGTGGCCGAAGTCATCGACGATCACCGAGTGATCGATGACCAGTTCCACCGGCGCCAGGGGATTGATGCGCTCGGGATCCCCTCCCAGGGCCCGCATGGCGTCGCGCATGGCGGCCAGGTCCACCAGGGCGGGCACGCCGGTAAAGTCCTGCAGCACGACCCGCGCCGGCGTGAAGGCGATTTCGCGGTTGGGTTCCGCATCAGGGTCCCAGCCGGCCAGGGCGCGAATCTCGTCGGCCCGGACGGCGACGCCGTCCTCGGTGCGCAGCAGGTTTTCCAGCAGGATCTTCAGGCCGTAGGGCAAACGGCCCGGATCGAGTCCGTGATCCTTCAAGGCGTCCAGCCGCCAGATGCGGTAGGACTTGCCTCCCACATCCAGGGTCGCACGCGCGCCGAAACTGTTGGGGTGAGCCATGAAGTGTCCTCCTGTCGGTTCGAGCCCGGGCTGCCGGGGCCTCCAGGGAGCCTCTGAATAAGTCGAGCGGAAAGCGGGCGCTGTGGATCGGGATGGGATGCAAGGCGCGAACCGCAGCCATAGCCATCGCTATGGCGAGGATGAGCAACGCAGCAGACCGCCCGAGTCCGCAGATGCACGCGGCGCGAGGACTTGTTCAGAGGTTCCCTAAGCCACGGAGCCGCTGATCCGGCCCATCTTACACCCCTTACGCATACGCGGCCCGCATCCGGCCCCAGGCGCGACAGGGGATTGCGGCATCCACGGACGGCCCCCACGGGACACAGCCGGCGCTCAACGACCGGACGCCGCCCAGGGTTAAGCCCGGTTTTCCCGAGGCATCGGCCTACACTGGACCGATCCCTGTTTCTCTGGAGCCCTGTCATGGCATTTCCCGCATTCTTCGCCCAGGCCCCCCGGGTCGCGCTGCACGACCCGCTGGCCGGCCTGCTGGGCGCATCCGACGACGGCCTGATCGAATACGGCTACGAAGACGCCGTGCGACTGGCCGGCCACTCCTGCCCCACCGTGGCCGGCGCCTGGCTGATGACGGTGCGCGCGCTGCGCGCGCTGTACCCCGACACGGTGCCGCAGCGCGGCGACATCGACGTCACGTTCGCCGACAGCGCGACCCAGGGCGTCACCGGCGTCATCGCCAATGTGGTCGGCCTGGTCACGGGCGCCACCACGGACACCGGCTTCAAGGGCCTGGGCGGCCGGCACGACCGGCGCAATCTGCTGCATTTCCAGGGCGACGTCCCGGGCGAGATCGTCTTCACCCGCCGCGACACGGGCGACCGGGTGGCGGTGTCCTTCAGCGCCCAGGGCGTGCCGGGTTCCCCCTCCGCCATGCCGCTGCTGCAAAAAATCCTGTCCGGCGGCGCCAGCGACGCCGAACAGCAGGATTTCGCGCACCTGTGGCAGGACCGCGTGCGCCGCATCCTGGAAGCCGTCGATCAGCCCGGCCTGGTGACGGTCAGCCCGCTGCCGCGCGCTGTGTAAACAACCGGGTTTGCATTCGGTCGGAGTACGAGACGGGAAGCCGAAGACAGTGCTCTTGCACGGCGAGGCGAACCAACGACGTAATCCGGCCGAATGCGAGCCCGGATTACCGACGGCGTTCGTGGGCGGCGTAGTACCGCCGCTTGTCCGCGTACAGGTCCCGGTCGGCGTCCTTCAAGGCCTGCTCCAGCGCGTTGGCGTCCCGGCAGGTGGCCTCTCCGGCCGCCACGCTCAACGGGACGCCGCCGTAATACTGGTTGTTCAGTTCGATCAAGGCGCGGATGTTGTCCAGCACCGTGCGGGTGGCCGCCTCGTCGTAGCCGGGCAGCAGCACCACGAACTCGTCGCCGCCGATGCGGGCCGCCTGGCAGGGACGGTCGACCGCCTTGTTCAGCACCTCGCCGAAGCGGCGCAACAGGTCGTCGCCCGCCGCGTGGCCGCTCTCGTCGTTGGCCTGCTTGAGATTGTTCAGGTCCAGGGCGATGAAGGACACCAGCGGCGCGCGCTTGCGCTGCAAGCGGCCCAGCTCATCGACGAAATAGGACCGGTTCTTCAACTGGGTCAGCACATCGTGCTTGCCCAGGTATTCCAGATAGGCCTCGGCCTTCTTGCGGGCGGTGATGTCGGTCAGGGAGACCAGCACCAGGCCCCAGTCTTCTTCGTGGCCCTGGAAGACCGACAACTGCAGATGGATGTGCAGCACGTCGCCCGCCAGCGTGTGGTTGCGGACCTCTCTCTGGTGAAAGAGCCGCCCGTGCCACAAATCGATCAGTTGCTCGGCGAAGAAGGCGCGGGAGTCCTGGCCAAATACGTCGCCCAGCCGTTCCAGCAACTGGTCCCGGGATTCCGCCTTGAACAAGGTCAGGGTGTAGTCGTTGACGTCGAGGACGCGGATTTCCTGCTGGCAGCGTTCGACGAAGTCGGGATGCACGTCCAGAAAAGTGCGGAAGTCGCTGATGTCTTTTTCGCGCAGTTCGTCGAACAGCAGCTTGATGGCGCTGAAGTCCTCGACCCACAGCGACACGGGCGCCTGCTGGAAGAACTCGCGGGCGTCGCGCGCGCTGGCCTGGGCCTGGCGATGCGCATCCCGCAGCGGGGTGACGTCCTCCATGGCGACCAGCACCCGATCCCAGGGCTGGCGATCATCGGCCAGGATCACGGCCTTCAGGGACAGGTCCAGGCGCCTGCCGGTCAGCGCATAGTTCACCGTCTGGCTCTGAAAGCCCCCCTGGCCGAGCCAGAGCTGTTCCAGTTCGTTCGCCCACCCTTCGTAGGTATCGTCGCGCAGCACCTCGGGCAGCCGATCCATCAATTCCGTCTGGGAACGGGCGCCGAACAGCGTCAGGGTCTGGCGATTGACGCGCAGGATGCGGATCAAGCCGGCGCAATGCCGCAGCCGTTCGCGATCCTGCAGCAGCCAGCTCCGCAGATCCACGACGCCATCGGCGCGCCAGCGGGCGAACTGCGCATGCAGACCGCTATAGTCCTCCAGCCACAAGGGCATCGGCGTGGCTTCGAAGAAGTCCGGCAGGCCGCTCCCCGTATCCGGAGGCTGCCATCCAGCCGGCACTGCTTGCCCTGCGTCCATCCTGGCCTCACTCGCACTTCGGAAACGGGCATTCTAAATGAAATCCCCCGACCGACCGGCCTTTCCCCCAAGGCGAGCAGGCCCAGGCAACGGGGCAGTATCAGGCGGCCAGACCGCACTAGCGTAAACACCAATGGACAGGATTTCGCATAAATACATGAAGATGATCAATATGATGGGGCCGCCACCCCGAACCCGGACGCGAGGTTCACAATAAGGCCATCAACCCTCATGCCTGAACACCCGCCCCGGCCCCGCCGGAGGCCCGCGCCACCGGATTTGCCCGCCCCCTCGGCCCGCACCGCGTCCGGATCACGACGAACGACGAGGATGGAGACAGCTTTGAATACACCCGCCCGCACCGCACTGCCGCGCCCTGAAGACGAAGCCCTGGGGATGACGGCCAACCTGATGTACGGATTCCAGCACGTCCTGACCATGTACGGCGGCATCATCGCCGTGCCGCTGATCGTCGGCCAGGCGGCCGGCCTGAGCGGCGCGGAAATCGGCGTGCTGATCGCCTCCTGCCTGTTCATGGGCGGCCTGGCGACCCTGCTGCAGACGCTGGGCATTCCATTCTTCGGCTGCCAGTTGCCGCTGGTCCAGGGCGTATCCTTTGCCAGCGTGGCCACCATCGTGGCCATCCTGAGTTCAGGCGGCAGCCTGGCCTCGGTGTTCGGCGCCGTGATGGCGGCCGCCCTGATCGGCCTGCTGATCACGCCGATCTTTTCCCGCATCATCCGCTTCTTTCCACCGCTGGTGACCGGGTCGGTCATCACCACCATCGGCCTGTCGCTGATGCCGGTGGCGGCCAACTGGTCCATGGGCGGCAACCCCAAGGCAGAGAACTTCGGCAGCATGGCCAATATCGGCCTGGCCGCCGTCACCCTGCTCATCGTGCTGCTGCTCAGCAAGATCGGCAACGCAACGATCTCGCGCCTGTCGATTCTGCTGGCCATGGTGCTGGGCACGATCATCGCCTGGGCCACCGGCATGACCGACTTTTCCCAGGCGGCCAACGGCCCGGCCTTCGCCCTGCCGACCCTGTTCCACTTCGGCTGGCCCGAATTCCATCCCGCCGCGATCGTGTCCATGTTCATCGTCATCCTGGTGGTGCTGGTGGAAACCTCGGCCGACATCCTGGCGGTGGGCGACATCATCGACACCAAGATCGACTCGCACCGCCTGGGCGACGGGCTGCGCGCCGACATGGTTTCCAGTGTCGTGGCGCCGGTCTTCGGTTCGTTCACGCAAAGCGCCTTCGCCCAGAACGTCGGTCTGGTCGCCGTCACCGGCGTGAAAAGCCGCTATGTGGTCGCCACCAGCGGCCTGATCCTGCTGGCCCTGGGCCTGCTGCCGGTCATCGGCCGCTTCATCGCCGCCGTGCCCACGGCCGTGCTGGGCGGCGCCGGCCTGGTGCTGTTCGGCACCGTGGCCGCCAGCGGCATCCGCACCCTGGCCCGGGTCAACTACGAAAACAGCATGAACCTGATCATCGTGGCGACCTCCATCGGTTTCGGCATGATCCCCATCGCCGCGCCCCAGTTCTACGCCCACTTCCCGGCCTGGGTGGCGACCATCTTCCATTCCGGCATCAGCTCGGCCGCCATCATGGCCATCACGCTGAACCTGCTGTTCAACCACCTGACGGCCGGCAATTCGGATCAGCAGTCCGTGTTCGTCGCGGGGACGGGACACGCGTCCGGCGACCACTGAGATCCCCGGCCGGCGCCTCAGAGCGGACTGAGGACGCCCCCCGCCAGCAACGCCAGCACCAGGGCGCCCAGCACGACACGGTAGAGCACGAACGGCAGGTAGCTGTGGGTGGAAATGAACCGCAGGAAGACGACGATGACGCCATATCCCACGCCGAAGGCGACCAGCGTGGCCCAGGCCGTCGGGCCGGCCGCGATCGGTCCGACCTGCCCCCAGCTGCGGAAGAGCTGGTAGAAACCGGCGGCGAACACCGCCGGCAGTGCCAGCAGGAACGAATAGCGCGCCGCAGCCTCGCGGGTATAGCCCAGGAGCAGGCCCGCCGTGATCGTGCCGCCCGAACGCGAAACCCCTGGAATCAGCGCCAACGCCTGGGCAAGGCCGAACAACAGGCCATGCCCCCAGGTCAGTCCCTCCAGCCCGCGCCGCTTCACGCCGATCCGGTCGGCCACGCCCAGGATGAGCGCGAAGAGCGCCAGCACGGCCCCCGTGATGTACAGATTGCGCAAATTGCCTTCGATCGCGTCCTTGAACAACAGGCCGAGCACCGCGATGGGCAGCGTGCCGATGAGGATCAGCCAGCCCATGCGGGCGTCCGGATCGGCTCGACGCGCGGGCGTGACGAGCGCGGCCAGCCATGCGCGCAGAATGCGCAGGATGTCGCGGCGGAAATACAGCAGCACGGCGGTCTCGGTGCCGATCTGGGTGATCGCCGTGAAAGCCGCCCCTGGATCTCCTCCCGAGGGCAGCAGCGGCCCCAGGATACGCAGGTGGGCGCTGGAGGAAATCGGCAGGAATTCGGTCAGGCCCTGGACCAGGCCCAGGATCGTGGCATCCAGCCACATGTTCGCGCTGTTCATGACGGGAGATTTTCCGTGCAATGGTGGGGAAGGGGTGTTAGGCAGCCACACGCCGCCAATGCCGCCAATCGCGGCCGCCGGCCCGTGTTCGCCGCGGATTCGGGCCATGCGTCCCGCATCATCTGGATACGCTGTCCGAACCGGACCGGTGCTATGCTACCCGCCCGGCATGACACTATGATGACCGTCCGCATGGAAGCGCTGAACGATACCCTGTTCCTCTGGATCAACGCCAGTGATCCCTCGGCCACCGCTCTGCTGCTGGGCCGCATCCTGGCCAACGACCTGATCTACCTGTTCCCCCTGTACCTGGCGCTGAGCTGGCTGCGGACGGACGCCGCCGGGCGCGAAGCCCTGCTGCAGGCGATCGTCAGCGCGGCCATCGCCATGCTGCTGTCCTGGGCAGTATCTAAAGTCTGGTTCCACCCGCGCCCCTTCGTCGTCGGCATCGGCCACCAGTACATGCCCCATAAGCCGACCGCCTCGTTCCCCAGCAATCACCTGAGCTTCGCCTGGGCGATCTGCGCCGGGCTGGCCCTGCATCCGGTCCGCCGCACGGCCGCGTGGATCCTGGCCCTGGCCGCACTGCCGATCGCCTGGGCGCGCGTCTACATGGGCGTACATTTCCCGCTGGACATGGCCGGCGCTCTGCTGACGGGCCTGGCGGCCGCCGGAATCAGCCTGCCGTTGCGCGGCACGGTGATCCCCGTTCTGCGACAATGCATCGAGCCCGTCTACCGCCTGGCCTTCGCCTGGCCGATCCGCCAGGGCTGGGCGCGCGCCTGAAGGCGGCTCCCGGCGCACGGCGCGCGCCGGGCCTATGTGGATGGACATGCGCCGCGTTCATCTTCGGTTCATGCGACGCGGGCGATCATGCCGCTATTGCATACCGTCTCTGGAACCCGCATGACCGCATCCGCCCGCTACAGCCGCCTGTCCATCAGCCTGCACTGGCTCACCCTGCTTCTGATCGTCGTGGTCTACGCCATGATGGAACTCAAGGGGCTGTTTCCCAAGGACAGCCCCGAGCGCGCCGTCATGAAGATGGTGCACTCGTCCTGCGGACTGACCATTCTGGCGCTGACCGTGATCCGCCTGACGACGCGCCTGTTCCAGCGCAGCCCCGCCATCACCCCGGCGCCCGCCGCCTGGGAACAGGTCGGCGCCCGCCTGATGCACGCGGCGCTGTATGCGTTCCTGATCGCGATGCCCCTGCTGGCCTGGTTCGGCATCAATTCCTTCGGCGGCACGGTCAAGGCCTGGGGCTTCGCGCTGCCCGTCCTGACCGGCGAGGACAAGGCGCTGGGCCGCACGATCATCGACGCCCACAAACTGATCGCCAACATCGGCTACGCCCTGATCGGCCTGCACGCCCTGGCGGCCCTGAAGCACCACTACATCAGCCGTGACGACACCCTGCGCCGCATGCTGCCGACCCGCGCCTGACGCTCAGAGGTCCTGGCGCGCGATCGCCATGGCCTCGCGCAGCACGGACAGATCACCGATATGGTTGGCCAGCAGCAGAATCAAGCGGGCATTGGCCTGGGCGCTCTGCTCGTCGCTGAGATCCCGGTGCAGCTCGATCAACGCCTCGTAGAAGTCATCGCCCGGGGTATAGGCGCGCGCATAGCGGCGGCCCGGTTCGCCGAAATTCAGGTTCAGATTCAGTCCCATGGGATTCATTCCTGGTTGCAGGTGGCGCGGGCCAGCGCCTGGCGGATCCGCCCGGCATCCAGCGTGCGCCAACGGGCCGCGACGTGCTGGTCGGGGCGGATCAGCCAGGCCGACCCCGGCCGGGCGTCATAGCGTTCGGCGAAGCGGCCGGTGTAGTCCTCGAAGACGCGAAAGCCGTGCGGCGAACGTCCGCCCGAAGGCGTCACCAGGATGACGTCCACCGGCAGGGGGCCGGACATCAACGCCTGCAAGGCATCGGCACGGGCGACGTCGCCCGGCTTGTCCACATAGACCAGCAACTGAAAGCGGTTGCCCAGGCGCTCCAGCAGCCAGAAATGATCCACCTGGGCCCGCATGGGGCTGTCGTCGCAGGCCGCGCCCGGCATCATGTCGCCGGCGAACACCGCATCGTCAGGCGTGTTCAGGGCGGAATCCGTCAGAATCGTCGGCACCGACAGGCGGCCCGAATTCACCAGCGCCCGGGCGAACGGGTAGTGTCGCGCCAGCCCCAGCACCGCATTGCGGAAGGCCAGCGAGGTCTTCGTCTTGGGCGTGATGAAATCCGTCGAGCGCGTGGAGTTCAGCAGGTTCTCGTCGGCGGCGCAGACCCGCTCGTCGGAATAGCTGTCCAGCAGGCGGTCGGGCGCCTTGCCCTCCATCACCAGCCGCAATTTCCAGGCCAGATTATCCACGTCCTGTATGCCGGAGTTGGCGCCGCGCGCACCGAAGGGCGACACCTGGTGGGCCGCGTCGCCGACGAACAGCGCCCGGCCATGGCGGAACTTGCTCATGCGCCGGCATTGGAAGGTATAGACGCTGACCCATTCGAGCTCGAATTCGTGCTCTTCGCCCAGCATGGCCTTGATGCGCGGAATGACGCGTTCCGGGCGTTTTTCTTCTTCGGGATCGGCATCCCAGCCGAGCTGGAAGTCGATGCGCCAGACATTGTCGGCCTGATGGTGCAGCAGGACCGATTGACCGGGATGGAAGGGCGGGTCGAACCAGAACCAGCGCTCGGCGGGAAAATCGGCCTTCATGACCACGTCGGCGATCAGGAAGCGGTCCATGAAGACCTTGCCCTCGGCCTCCAGGCCCATCATCCGGCGGATGGAGCTGCGGGCGCCATCGGCCACGACGAGCCAGTCGGCCTCGACCGCGTAGGTGCCGTCCTGCGTCTCGACCTGCAAGGCCACGCCGTCGTCGCGCGCGCGCATGGACACGACCTTGTGGCGAAACCGCAGATCCAGGGACCGCAGGGACTGGGCCCGTTTCACCAGGAATTCTTCCAGGTAATACTGCTGCAGATTGATCATGCCCGGCCGGTGATGGTCGGGCTGGGGCAGCAGATTGAAGCTGTAGACCTCTTCGGCGCGGAAAAAGGTGCGTCCTACGTTCCAACTGACCCCCTTGTTCACGCAAGGATCGGCCACCCCCAGACGGTCCAGCACTTCCAGGGCCCGCTTGGCGTAGCAGACCCCGCGCGAACCGACCGAGACCGTGTCGTCATCGTCGAGCAGCAGCACGGGCACGTTCTGCTGGGCCAGATCGATGGCAGTCGCCAGGCCGACCGGACCGGCGCCCACGACCACGACAGGGTGGCGGACGGGCGTATTCGATCCCAGTTCACGCGGCGGACGATATTCGAATTTCTGATACTGATAAGTGCTGAGCATGTCTGTCTCCTCCGGACCGGCGCGGGTCGCGGTCTTTGGGCCGCGATACCCGCCGCGCGGGTCAGTTGCCCGATTGCAGGCCGTGCCACATTTCCTGGTCGCGTTCGGCCGTCCAGATGCGCGGATGGCGGATGCCGCCGGCCTCGTCCATGGCCCGGACCACATCGAAGGGCAGGCAATGCTCGTAGATGAAGACCTGGGCGAACTTCGGATCCATGGCGCTCCGGATGTGGGCCATGGCCTGCTTCAGGTCCAGGCCCTGCGCGTGCGCCTCGCAGGCGGCCGTGTACAGGGTGGACACGAAGTCGCGCGTATAGGCCAAGCCGGCGGCGACCCGTTCCGGGGTGTCCAGCGAAGGACCGCGCCCCGGCACCAGTTTCTCGGCCCCCAGGGCGGCCAGCGCGTCCAGCGTGGCCGGCCAGTCGGCCAACTGGGCGTCGCCGGTATAACAGGCGGCGTCGTATTCGACCAGGTCGCCGGAGAACAGGACTTTTTCAGACGGCACCCAGACCACGGTATCGCCCCGGGTATGGCCCGCGCCGGGATGGAAGATACGGACTTCCAGGTCGCGTCCCATCCACAGGCTGATGCCGTCCTGGAAGACCAGCGTCGGCCAGGTCAGGCCCGGAATGGACTCGAAGGCCTGGAACAGGCGCGGAAAGCGCTCGTATTCGGACTGCATGTCCTGCGCGCCGCGTTCCACGATCATCTCGTAGGTGCCCTGGCTGGCGATGATTTCCTGCAGGCCCTCGTCGCGGTAGCCCGAAGCGCCCAGCACCCGCACGGCATGGTAATGCGACAGCACGGCGTATTTGATGGGCTTGTCGGTGATCTTGCGGATTTCCGCGATCAGCCGACGCGCCATCACCGGGGTGGCGAGCGTGTCGCAGATCAGGACGGACTCGTCGCCGATGATGACGCCGGTGTTCGGGTCGCCTTCGGCGGTATAGGACCAGCAGTGCTCGGACAGGCGGGCGAAAGTGGCCTTCTTTTCTTCCAGATCGGCGACGGATGCGAATTGCTTGCTCATGACGGATTCCTCTCGGTGTTTCACATACCCAGGTACGCGGCGCGCACCTGTTCATTGCGGATCATGTCCTGACCGGTGCCCGACAGCACGATATTGCCGGTCTCCAGGACGTAGGCGCGGTCGGCGATGCCCAGTGCGGCGAAGGCATTCTGCTCGACCAGCAGGATGGTAATCCCCTGGGCCTTGAGCGCGCGGATGACGTTGAAGACTTCTTCGACCAGCAGGGGCGCCAGTCCCATGGACGGTTCATCGAGCAGCAACAGGCGCGGCCGCCCCATCAGGGCCCGGCTGATGGCCAGCATCTGCTGCTGCCCCCCGGACAGCGTCCCGGCGGGCAGGCGGCGCTTTTCGCGCAGGACGGGGAACATCGCATAGACGCGCTCCAGGTCCTCGTCCACCCGGCCGGCGGGCCGCAGGTAGGCGCCCAGGCGCAGGTTGTCCTCGATCGACAGGGGGCCGAAGACCTGGCGGCCCTCGGGGCTGTGGCAGATGCCGGCCTGCACGCGCCGGTCCGCCCGCACCCGGGACAAATCCCGACCCGCGAAACGGATCTGCCCGGCGCTCATGGGCTGGATGCCGGACAGCGTGCGTAGGAAGGTGGTCTTGCCCGCCCCGTTGGCGCCCACCAGCGCGACCAGTTCGCCCTTGAAGACGTCCAGGCTGATGCCCTTGAGCGCCTGGATGCGCCCGTAACAGGACTCGAGATCCCGGACTTCGAGCAGCGGTTCGCGCGCGGCGGCGGCCAGGTGGCCGAAGGCCCCCGCCTGACTGCCCCCCAGGCCGATCGTTTCCGGCGCGAGCGACACGATGCGGTGATAGAGTTCGCGGTATTCCGCGCGGGCCTGATCGCCGAACAGGGGGTCGCGGTGATCGGAGAACGCCGCCGTGATGCCCGCCCAATCCTCGGGCTGGAGGACTTCACGCGCCAGCGGGAAGGCATCCTTTTCCTCGATCCGGATGTGCTGCTTCAACTGGTCCGCGTATTGGCGCAGGCCGTCGATGAACGCCGGTTGTTCCGCCAGCAGCCCCCCGCGACCCAGATAGCTGCGCAGTTCCTGCAGGCTGTCGGGCCCCTGGCGGTGCTGCGCCTCCAGGGCGTCCAGAATGGAGGCTGAGGCCTCCGGGGCGCGCCGCCGCATGGCCAGGAACAGGTACTGGTCCTCTTTGGCATGGTGGCAGCCGTCCATGAATTCCTGGATGTAGTCGAACAGCGCGTGGAAGAAGCCTTCCTCGACCGGTGCGCCCGTCTGCAATTCGCCGGCCACCCAGTCCATGGTGATGGCAATGCGCCAGAGATTGCGGTGTTCTTCCTGAATGATGTCCAATGCGTGCATGATGTCCCCGATCAGGCGTGGCCGCCCAGGTAGGCCGCGATCACGTCCGGATTGCTGCGGACCTCGGGTCCCGAGCCTTCGGCCAGGCGCTTGCCATAGTCCAGTACCAGAATCCGGTCCGACAGGTTCATGACCATCTTCATATCGTGTTCGACCAGGACGACGGTCACGCCGGTTTCGGCGATCCGCCGCACCAGGACGTCGACCTCTTGAGTTTCCTTGGGATTGAGTCCGGCGGCCGGTTCATCCAGAAACAGCAGGCGCGGTTTCATGGCCAGCGCCCGGGCGATCTCCAGGCGCTTGAGCGCCCCATAGGGCATGCTGTCGGCGCGCGACCGCACATAGGATTCCAGGCCGACGAACGCCATCAGGCCGGCGGCTTCTTCGCGCAGCGCCTGGTCGCGGCGCCGCAGGCCCGGGGTGCGCAGCAACGCCTTGAACAGGCTGCCGTCCAGGTGCAGATGGGCCCCGACCATGACGTTTTCCAGGGCGCTCATGTTCATCCAGACCTGCAGATTCTGGAAAGTGCGCGCCATCCCCCGGCGGGCCAGTTCATAAGGCGTGCGGCCCTGGATTTCCTGGCCGTCCAGGCGGACGGCGCCCGACGTCGGCCGATAAACGCCGGTGATCAGGTTGAACAGGGTCGTCTTGCCGGCCCCGTTGGGGCCGATGACGGAATACACCACCCCTTCGTCCACGGAAAAACTGACGTCCTGGACGGCGCGGACGTTGCCGAACTGGATGCACAGACGATCGACTTCGAGCAGGGTCATGATGTCAGTCCCCCACGCGCAGGCGAGCCGCCAGCGTCGGCACCAGGCCGCGCGGCAGGAAGATCATGCACAGCATCAGGATCGCGCCGAAGACCACGATTTCCCAACCCTCGAACGTCGCCAGGGCCTGCGGCAATGCCGTCAGCAGCACGGCCCCCAGCACCGAGCCGAAGACCGACGCCATCCCCCCCACCACGACCATGGTGACCAGCTCGATCGAATGGAAGAAGTTGGCGACCTCGGGGGTCACGAAACCGACGTAATGCGCCAGGACGCTGCCCATGATGCTGGCCGCGACGGCCGACAGCACGAACACGGCCGTCTTGTAGCGCGGCACGTCCACCCCCACGACCTGGGAAGCGATCTCGGAGCCGTGCAAGCCTCGCAGGGCGCGGCCAAACGGGGAGTCGATCAGGTTCAGCGCCCCCCAGACGCTGAGCAACAGCAGCACCGCCACGACCCAATACCATTGGGTATCGCGCATCAGTTCATAGCCGAACAGTTCCATGGACGGCACCGGCATGCCGTCCGGGCCGCCGGTCCATTCGGACTCGTTGCGGATCACGATATTGATGATGATGCCCAGGCCCAGCGTCGCCATGGCCAGGTAGTGCCCCTTGAGCTTGAGAATGGGCCGCGCGACCAGCAGCGCCAGCAGCCCGGTGCCCACCGCCCCGGCCGCCAGGGCCAGCAGCGGGTGCCAGCCGAAATGGCTGGGCAGCACCGCCGAAGCATAGGCCCCCAGGCCCACGAAGCCGGCATGGCCCAGGCTGATCTGGCCCGCATAGCCGACCAGCAGGTTCAGGCTGAGAACGATCACGGCATTGATGCACATGCGGATGATGATGTCCAGGTAGTAGCTGTTGGGCACCACGAAGGGCGCTGCGGCCAAGGCCAGGGCCAGAATGCCCAGACCGATGAGGGAACGTCCACGCATGATCACACCCGCTCGGTAGAAAGACCGCCGAACAGGCCGCGCGGCATGAAGAACAGAATCAGCAGGATCAGGACGAAGGGAATGGCGTCCTTGTAGGCCGACGAGATGTAGCCCGCGCCCATGGCCTCGAGCACACCGACCAGCAGGCCGCCGACCACCGCGCCCAGGCCGCTGCCCAGGCCGCCCACCACGGCCGCCACAAAGCCCTTCAGGCCCAGCATGATGCCCACGTCATAGGACGTCAGCGTGATCGGCGTGATCAGGATGCCGCCCAGCGCGCCGAGCGCGGCCGCCAGGGCGAAACTCATGAGCAGGACCCAGCCGGTGCTCACGCCCACCAGTTGCGCGGCGACCCGGTTGTAGGCCGTGGCCAGCATGGCCTTGCCCGACAGCGTGCGGCTGAAGAAATACCAGAGCAGCGCCACCACCACGGCCGTCACCCCGAACACCCAGAAGCTCTGGGGCTGCAGGGTCGCGCCCAGCACCGCCAGGGGGGCGTGATCGGAAAACGGCGGCAGGCTGTGGGCGCCCTTGCCCAGCCAGACCTGGATCAGGCCGCGCAGCACCAGCGAGGCGCCGATGGTGATGATGATCAGGGTGACCGTGTCGGCGTCCTTGACCGGTTCGATGGCGCACTTTTCGAGCAACACCCCGACCAGGGCCGGCAGCAGCACGGCCAGCGCGAAGGCGGGCGCCCAGTGCAGGCCCGCCTGGGTGAAGAACACCGCCAGCATGCCGCCCAGCATGATGAACTCGCCCTGGGCGAAGTTGATCACGTGACTGGAGTTGTAGATCAGGTTGAAGCCCAGGGCGGCCAGGGCATAGGTCGCCCCGACGGTCAGCCCCGAAAACAGGAACTGCAAGAATTCCGCATGCACGGCATGTCTCCTCGCCGGGATTCCGTGCCGTTCTGCGGACGGCAGGCGGCATTCGATCCCGATGTATTACAAATCCATTTTTTAAACATTGGATTTGGTATCAGAGAAAACATAGAGGACTTGAGCCGGATGAGCAAGCCTGTCTGATATGTAACCCACATTCATTCGGGAAAACCATCAAGATAAACCTGGGTCTGACTCATCCATTCATCAGATCAACCTCTGGATCAAGGGATCCCGGCGCAACACGTAAATCAGATTTTTTTATTCAAATATGTATCATTAAAGCCTGAAACAAGACGCCTGGACCCGGATCAGCCCGGAACGCGCGGAACGCATCCGCGCGGATCAGAGCGAGATCGAGACCAGCGGATCGTCGGAGGGGAAGCGCTCGACGCTGTCTTCCAGGCGCGCGGGCATGGTGCCGTCGGCCAGCCGCATGTGGGCGTCCAGATGCCATTCGGACGGTTCGGCCAGGCGGCGGTACAGTTCGCGGCACACCATGCGTGCGGACTGCCCGGGCCAATCCGCCGGCAGCAGGACTTCCGGCAGTTCCGGGTCGCGCAGCAACAGCCGGCGGTAATCGTGGATCATCAGCACCCGCGCCAGAAAGGCTTCTTCGGGTTCCAGACGGACCCGGCGGTCGCGCCGCAGTTCCGCCAGGATCGGCAGATAATCGGCCACGAAGGCGGTGTAGGACTCGGCCAGGCGTTCCAGATTCCAGGCCCGAGCCACCAGATCGGCGTCGGATGCCGTCAGGGCGATGCGCGCGTCGGCCGCCAGCAGGGGCAGCAGATGGCCCAGCATGTCGCCCAGGCCATCGGCCTCCAGCGTGTCATGCACGGCCTCCAGGTGCGTCGACGGGTGGACGAAGCAATCGCTGCCCAGGCTGCCGAAGCCCTGCCACAGCAGGGCCTGACGCAGGCGGTCCCGCTGCCGGGCATCCAGATCGCCGACGACCAGAATCAGGCGCCAGCGGCGGTCCCAGATCGGTGCGTGGGATGAATAGATGTGGCGCGAGGCTTCTTCGAAGCGCAAGCGCCCGGAATCGGTCAGCACGTATTCCGCCCGACGCCCATGCGTGTCGGCCCGCAGCCATTTTTCCTTGCCCAGGCGAAACACCGAGGTCCGCACCAGGCGTTCGTTCAGGCCCAGCGGTTCGAGGAGCTGGATCAGGCTGCCCAGCCAGATCCGCCCGCCGCGCGGCAGCACCGCGTCACCGAAGACCGACATGATCAGCGAACCCGCGCGAACCCGCTGCTGTTGACGGAAGCTGTCGATGCGATGCTGGATGGCGGGGATCAAGACGGTCAGAACATGGATGTCAGGATTAGCGGCCCTCGGAGCGGGCGTTCTGGATGGCGAAGAACCCTTCCTTGTGAATGAGTTCGTCCTTCGCGCCCAGGGCCTTGACCGCCGCGACACAGGCGTCCACGAATTCAGGACTGCCTGCGATGAAAATACTATGCGCGGACAGGTCGGGGTACAGGCCGGGCAGAATCGTGTCGATGCGGCCTGCCAGATAGCCTTCCTGCTGTTCGCGCGTGAGGGTTATTTTATAGTCGAAATTACGATGCTTGGTGCGCCACCACGCCATCATGCCCTGGCCATAGACGTCGGCCACGGTGCGCGCCGAGAAGATCAGGTCCACTTTTTTGCGGTAGCCACGCCGCAGGGCCGCCTCGGCCAGATCCATGATCGGCGCCAGGCCCGTGCCCGCCGCCAGGCAGAGCACCGGGGTTTCCGCGGACGGATCGCCGATGAAGGTGCCGTAGGCGCCATTGATCTTGACGCTGTCGCCGACCCGCAACACGTCATGGATCCAGGCGCTGGTGACGCCGTCGTCGGCGCGCGCGACCTGCAAGACGATTTCGCCGTCGGGCCGGGGCGCATTGGCGATCGAATACGCCCGCAGGGGAATGCCGGCGCGATCATCACCGATGGTGACGTACTGCCCCGGCCAATAGCGGATCGGCTGGCCCACCGGGCGCAGGCGGATTTCCAGGGTGCGATTGGCCACCTCGCGGCGATCGATCAGGACGAACAACGCGTTCTCGCGGGGTGGGAACAGTTTGGGACGCGCATCGGCCGTACCCCATTCGATCACCATCTCGTCGGAAATCGGCTTGGCCATGCACATCAGGCCGATGCCCTGGCGGCGTTCTTCGGCGGTGAGCGCCATGTCGAGCACCATCCCCTGGTCATACTGGCCTTCCAGCACCTTGACCTTGCATTCGCCGCAGGCCCCGGCCCGGCAGTTGTTGGGCAGCGCGTAGCCGGCCTTTTCCAGGGCCATCAGGACGGTGTCGCTGCCCTTGCATTCGACGGTCTTGCCGGAGGGTTGGATGATGATGCGTGACATGAGTCGATTTCCGTTTCTTTTGTCTATCGGGGTAGCGGCACCAGCCGCGCAAACGCGGCCGTGCCGGGTGCTGCTATCCGGTCAGAACACCGGGATGATGTCGTCCATCTCGACGTCGGAGACTTCCTGGCCGGTGATCCCGACTTCGGGAATGGCCGGGAACGGGATGTTGTAGTGATCCAGGACCCCCTTCAGGTTGATGATGGCCTGGCGCCAGTTTTCACGCTTGGCTTCGACGGTGGGGATGCCGAAGCCGGCGTCACGCGCGATGGCCTCGGCCTCGCGCTGCGTGGCGATGAAGTCTTCGGGCAGATCCCAGAAGTCGGCGGGCGGCTCGTACAGCACGGCCGACAGGAACAGGTAGCCCGCGCGGATCTGCTTGGTGACGACGGACTTGTGCTCATCGCTCAGGCCCGGGTAGTCGCGTTCCATCACAGCCATACAGATCGCCATGTGGCGGCCTTCGTCGCGGCCGATGTTCTTGAAGGCTTCCTTGAAGACCGGCTCACGCGAGTTTTCGTACATCTGCTTGAAGATGGTGGCCGCAGCGATTTCCCCCATCAGGAAGGAGCTGAACAGCACCGCCAGATCGTACTTGGGCACGGCGGTCTTGTAGCCGGTCCAGTAACGCGCGCCGTTGAAATACAGCCACTTGGCGTTTTTCTGCAGGCGGCGGCCGATGTCGGTCTTGGGTTCGTAGGTGATGGGATCCGGGTGGCCGAGCAGCTTGGTGATCGACAGGCCGCACATGATCTCGTGGTTCTGCTCGTCACTGGTGACGGAGAAGAAGCACTTGCGGACCGGGTCTTCTTCGTGGACCTCGTAGGTCTTGATCAGGGCCTCGGCGAACACCGGGGGCGCCGAGGCGTCGAACACCGACAGCAGCGTCCACCAGTAGGCGATGCATTCGCGTTCTTCCCAGGAATAGCTCTCGACGTCGAACGTATCCCAGGGCAATTCTTCGGGCTTCCAGTACTCGCGCAGCGAGGCTTCCCAGACTTCCTGCAGTTTTTCGGTCTTGCGGTGCCAGGACAGAGGATAGACGTTGGGTTGTTCAATTTCCGGCGGAAATTCCATCTTGTCGGCAAAGCGTTCCTTGCTGGACATGTAAAGACTCCTTTGGGGTGATGTACGGGGGGCGGACGGATTTTGTGTCCTTTGGACCCGATTCATTCGGGCACGATGCCATCATGTTACTTTAATATCGATACTGTCAATTTATTTGTATCGCTTGAGCACTAGGGTTTTCCTGGACTGATCACAGGATTCAGCCTGTTTCCCATCAAACACCCTATGAAACCCTTGATTTTCCTTGTTATTCGATTTCACAATGAATCCATCATGAAATCAGATAAATCACTTCGACTTGAAAAAACCTCTTTCCAAAGTGATACATTAATCGACATCAAATCCAAAGTTTCGTATTTTTAAAAGAAACGCCGCCCTCAGGCCGGCGCCGGAGACGCACCATGTCACACCCCCTGCTGGACCAGCATCGTCCTTTGCTCGAACGCGCGCTCGACACCATTGCCACGCGCGGCTACTGGTCGGCTTTTGCCGAGTCCCCCAGCCCCAAGGCCTATGGCGAAGGCGCCCCTGAAGCCGGCCGCGCCGCCTTCGAGGCCCATCTGGGCAAGCCCTTCGAAATCGACCAGCCTGGCCAATGCGGCTGGCATGACGGCGAGACCTCGCCTTACGGCGTCCCCCTGGGCATCCGCTATCCCCAGTCCGATCCTCAGGCCCTGGTGCAGGCAGCCCTGGCGGCCATGCCGGCCTGGCAGGCGCTGGGCGCCGAAGGCCGGGTCGGCATTTGCCTGGAATCCCTGCAGCGGCTGAACCGCCAAAGCTTCGAAATCGCCCACGCGGTCATGATGACCAGCGGCCAGGGCTGGATGATGGCTTTCCAGGCGGGCGGCCCCCACGCTCAGGACCGGGGGCTGGAAGCCGTGGCCTACGCCTGGCGCGAAATGTCGGCCATCCCCGCCGAGGCCGTCTGGGAAAAACCGCAGGGCAAGCATCCGTCCCTGGTGATGCGCAAGCACTACGAAATCGTCGGCCGGGGCGTCGGCGTGGTCATCGGCTGCGCCACCTTCCCCACCTGGAACACCTATCCGGGGCTGTTCGCCGCCCTGGCGACCGGCAATCCCGTGATCCTGAAGCCGCACGGCCACGTCGTCCTGCCCGCCGCCATCACAGTCCGCACGATCCGCGCCGTGCTGGCTGAAAACGGCCTGGACCCGAACCTGGTCACGTTGTGCCTGCCGACCAGCCACGAGGCGGCCCACGCGCTGTACACCCATCCCGACGTCCATTCGATCGACTACACCGGCGGCAACGTCTTCGGCCAATGGCTGCTGGACCACTGCCGCCAGGCCCAGGTCTATGCGGAACTCGCCGGGGTCAACAGCATCGTGATCGACTCCACGGACGACTACGCCGGCATGCTGCGCAACCTGGCCTTCACCCTGTCGCTCTATTCCGGCCAGATGTGCACCACCTCCCAGGCCATCGTCATCCCGGCGCAGGGCATCGACACCAACGACGGCCATAAAACCTTTGATCAGGTCGGCCAGGACCTGGCCCAGGCGATCGAACGCTTCCTGGAAAAACCGGAAGTCGCCCAGGCCGTCCTGGGGGCGATCCAGTCCGAGGCCACGCTGGCCCGCATCGACCAGGCGGCCGGCGGCGGCATGGGCCGGGTCGTGCTGGCGCCCAAGGCGCTGCACTACGAGGAATTCCCGCAGGCGCGCACCCGCACGCCGGCCCTGCTGAGCTGCGACGCACGGGATACAGCACACTACGCCCAGGAACAATTCGGCCCCATCAGCTTCCTGGTGCGCGCCGACGACACGGACGCCGCCCTGGCGCTGGCCGAAGATCTGACGCGCACGCACGGCGCGCTGACGCTCGCGGTCTACAGCACCCGCGACAGCGTGCTGGACGCAGCCGTCCGGATGTCCTGGCGCGCCAAGGTCGCCCTGTCCCTCAACCTGACGGGCGGCGTCTTCGTGAACCAGTCCGCGGCCTTCTCCGACTTCCACGGGACGGGCGGCAACCCGGCGGCCAATGCCTCGTACGCGGATTCGGCCTTCGTGGCCAACCGCTTCCGGGTCGTGCAGCGCCGCGCCCACGCCTGACACCCGTCCCCCGATCCACGGAGATCCGGCATGACCTACCAGAACATCGATTTTTCCATCGACCAGGGCATCGCCCGCCTGACGCTGGCGCGCCCTGACAAGCTCAACAGTTTCACCGAGGCCATGCACCTCGAAGTGCGCGACGCGCTGGACCGGGTCCAGCGGGACGCCGGCGCACGCGTGCTGGTGCTGGCCGGCGCCGGACGCGGTTTCTGCGCGGGCCAGGACCTGGGCGACCGCGCCATGCAGATCAACGCAGGGCAGACGCCCGACCTGGGCGCCACCGTCGAAGGCTTCTACAAGCCGCTGATCCTGGCGCTGCAGAACCTGCGGGTGCCGACCCTGGCGGCCGTCCGGGGGATCGCCGCCGGCGCCGGGGCGTCCATCGCCCTGGCCTGCGACCTGGTCGTTGCCGCCGAATCCGCCTATTTCCTGCAAGCGTTCAGCAAGGTCGGCCTGATCCCCGACACCGGCGGCACCTGGCTGCTGCCCCAACGCATCGGCATGGCGCGCGCCATGGGCTTGGCCCTGCTGGCCGAACGGCTGCCCGCGCGCCAGGCCGCCGACTGGGGCCTGATCTGGTCCTGCATCGCCGATGACGCCTTCGAGGCCGAGATCGAGCGGCTGGCCACGCAACTGGCCCAGGCGCCGACCCGGGCGCTGGTGCGGACCCGTCAGGCCATGCAGGCCGCCCCCTCGCACACGCTGGAACAACAGTTGTCGATGGAGGCCGGCATCATGCGCGAACTGGGCTGGCGCCGCGACTACGCAGAAGGCGTCGCCGCCTTCCTGGAAAAACGCCCTGCCCGCTTCACGGGGGAATAAGCGCATGACCTCTCTGACCCCCCAGACTCTGGCAGAAACCGTCGCCGCCGCCATGTGGTCCCGCGACCATGCCGCCCAGGCGCTGGACATGCGCCTGGATTCCATCGCGCCCGGCAGCGCGCGGCTGTCGATGACCGTGCGCGGCGACATGCTCAACGGCCACGGCATCTGCCACGGCGGCATGATCTTCACGCTGGCCGACACCGCCTTCGCCTACGCCTGCAACAGCGACAACTACAACACGGTCGCCTCGGCCTGCCACATCGACTTTCTGGCGCCCGCCCGCGAAGGCGACCGCCTGCAGGCCCGCGCCGAGGCCCGCACCCAGGGCGGACGCACCGGGGTCTACGACATCACGGTGCACAACCTGACGGCGGGCCGCGACGTCGCGCTGTTCCGGGGAAAATCCCACCGCATCCAGGGCTTGGTGACCGACACCCTGCCCCCGGGCTGAAACCGCCCGCGCATCGATTACAAGACCAGGAGACAACACCATGCCCGTCAAGACCGCCCAAGCCGGGGATCTGGATCCCATCGAGACCGCCAGCCGCGACGAAATCGCCGCGCTGCAGCTCGAACGCCTGCGCCAGACCCTGCGCCACGCCTACGACAACGTCCCGCATTACCGCAAGGCCTTCGATGCGCGCGGCGTCCACCCCGACGACCTGCAGCGCCTGGAAGACATCCGCAAATTCCCCTGTACCACCAAAGAGGACCTGCGGCGCAACTACCCCTTCGGCATGTTCGCCGTCCCCCGCGAACGCCTGGCCCGCCTGCACGCCTCGTCGGGCACGACCGGCAAACCCACGGTCGTCGGCTACACCCTGAAGGACATCAGCACCTGGGCGGACCTGGTCGCCCGGTCGATCCGCGCCGCGGGCGGCCGTGCAGGCGACACCGTCCACGTCGCCTACGGCTACGGCCTGTTCACCGGCGGGCTGGGCGCCCACTACGGGGCGGAACGCGCCGGCTGCACGGTCATCCCCATGTCCGGCGGCCAGACCGAAAAGCAAGTGCAGCTCATCATGGACCTGCAGCCCGACATCATCATGGTGACGCCGTCCTACTCCCTGGTCATCGCCGAAGAATTCGACCGCCAGGGCATCGCCCCCGAGGACATCTCGCTGAAAGTCGGCATCTTCGGCGCGGAGCCCTGGGGCGAAGGCATGCGCGCCGACATCGAACGCAAGCTGGGCCTGGACGCCGTGGACATCTACGGCCTGTCCGAAGTCATGGGCCCGGGCGTCGCCTCCGAGTGCATCGAGACCAAGGACGGCCCGGTGATCTGGGAAGACCACTTCTATCCGGAAATCCTCAATCCGGACACGGGCGAACCGGTGGCCGACGGCGAGGAAGGCGAACTGGTCTTCACCTCGCTCACCAAAGAAGCCCTGCCCATCATCCGCTATCGCACCCGCGACCTGACCCGGCTGCTGCCGCCGACCGCCCGCAGCTTCCGCCGCATGGGCCGCATCACCGGCCGCAGCGACGACATGCTGATCATCCGGGGGGTGAACGTATTCCCCACCCAGGTCGAGGAGCAGATCCTGCGCGACCCGATCTTCAACGGCATCTACCAGATCGTCGTGTCGCGCACCAACCACCTGGACCAGGTCGAAATCCGCTGCGAACTGCAGCACGAGGCCAACGGCGCCGGCGCCGAGGCCATCGATCAGGCGGTCCGCCGCCTGCAGCATCACATCAAGACCAATATCGGCATCTCGACCCGGATCACGGTCCACCGCTACGGCGAACTGCCGCGCACGCAGACCGGCAAGGCCCGCCGCGTGTTCGACGAACGTCCCAAGCAGGCATAAGGAAACCCCCATGGACGCTTTTCTCTGCGACGCCGTACGCACCCCCATCGGCCGCTACGGCGGCGCCCTGGCCGGTGTACGCGCCGACGACCTGGCTGCGCTGCCGCTGCGGGCCCTGATGGAACGACACCCCGGCCTCGACTGGTCGGCGCTCGATGACGTCCTGCTGGGCTGCGCCAACCAGGCTGGCGAGGACAACCGCAACGTGGCCCGCATGGCCGCGCTGCTGGCCGGCCTGCCCCTGTCCGCGCCCGGCGCCACGATCAACCGCCTGTGCGGCTCGGGCATGGACGCCATCGGCACGGCCGCCCGCGCCATCCGCGCGGGCGAAGCCCACCTGATGATCGCCGGCGGCGTCGAATCCATGTCGCGCGCGCCCTTCGTCGTGCCCAAGGCCGAACAGGCCTGGTCGCGCCAGGCGGCGATGTACGACACCACCATCGGCTGGCGCTTCGTCAACCCGCTCATGGCCCGGGCGCACGGCACGCATTCCATGCCGGAAACGGCGGACAACGTCGCCCAGGAATTCGGCATCTCGCGCGCCGACCAGGACGCCTTCGCCCTGCGCAGCCAGCAACGCTGGGCGCGCGCGCAGGCGGCCGGCCGCTTTGCGGACGAAATCGTGCCGGTGCGGATTCCGCGGCGCAAGGCCGACGATCTGGTCATCGACACGGACGAGCATCCCCGGCCGGACACGACCGCCGAAGCCCTGACGCGCCTGCGCGGCATCAACGGCCCGGACCTCACCGTCACGGCGGGCAACGCCTCGGGCGTCAACGACGGCGCCTGCGCCGTCCTGCTGGCCTCCGGCGAAGCCGCGCGCCAACACGGCCTGACGCCCCGCGCCCGCATCCTGGGCATGGCGACGGCCGGCGTGGCGCCGCGCATCATGGGCATCGGTCCGGTCCCGGCCATGCGCAAGGTCCTGGCCCTGACCGGCCTGGCACTGGAACAAATGGACGTCATCGAGCTCAACGAAGCCTTCGCCGCCCAGTCGCTGGCGGTGCTGCGCGAACTGGGGCTGCCCGATGACGCTCCGCACGTGAATCCGAATGGCGGCGCGATCGCCATCGGCCATCCGCTGGGCATGAGTGGCGCCCGGCTGATTACCACCGCCGTTGCCGAACTGAACCGGACCGGTGGCCGTTATGCCCTGTGCGCCATGTGTATCGGCGTGGGCCAGGGTATTGCCCTGATCCTAGAAAATATCCACAACCAAGGAGACACACCATGAAAGCAACGACCTGGCGCTGGATGACCGGCGTCGCGCTGGCCACCTTCGGGCTGAGCTCTGCGCAAGCCGCTGATCCCATCAAGATCGGCTCCGTCCTGTCGGCCACCGGCCCGGCAGCCTTCCTGGGCGACCCCGAAGTCAAGACCCTGGAAATGTACGTCGAATCCATCAACAAGGCGGGCGGCATCCTGGGCCGTCAACTGCAGCTCGTGCACTACGACGACGGCGGCGACGCGAACAAGGCCAACAGCTTCGCCAAGCGCCTGATCTATGACGACAAGGTCGACGTCATCATCGGCGGCACCACGACGGGCTCCACCATGTCCATGGATCCTCTGGCTGAAAAGGCCGAGATCCCCTTCATTTCCCTGGCGGGCGCGGTCGTCATCATCGACCCGGTGAAAAAATGGCTGTTCAAGACGCCGCACACCGACCGCATGGCCGCCGAGAAAGTCTTCGAGGACATGAAGAAGCGCGGCTACACCAAGATCGCCCTGCTCAGCGAGACCAGCGGTTTCGGCCAGTCCGGCAAGAAAGAAACCGAGCTGGTTGCGCCCAACTACGGCATCCAGATCGTGGCCAACGAAACCTATGGCCCCAAGGACACCGACATGAGCCCGCAGCTCACCAAGATCAAGAACACACCTGACGTCCAGGCCGTGCTGGTCTTCGGTCTGGGCCAGGGTCCTGCGCTGGTTACCCGCAACTACAAGCAGCTGGACGTGAAACTGCCGCTCTATCACGCGCACGGCGTGTGCTCGAACGAGTTCATCAAGCTGGCCCGCGACGCGGCCGAAGGCGTGCGCCTGCCCTGCGCGGCCTTGGTCGTGGCCGACAAGCTGCCTGACAGCGACGCCCAGAAGCCGGTCGTCACGGCCTACGCCAAGGCGTTCCAGGAACGCTGGAAGGCCGAAGTCTCGACCTTCGGCGGCCACGCCTACGACGGCCTGATGATCTACGCCGACGCGGTCAAGCGGGCCGGCGGCACCGACAAGGCCAAGGTGCGCGACGCCATCGAGCAGACCCAGGGCTACGTCGGCACGGGCGGTGTGGTGAACATGTCCGCGACCGACCACATGGGTCTGGACCTGAGCGCCTTCCGCATGCTCGAAATCCGCAAGGGCGACTGGACGCTGGCCGACTAAGCGCACTGGAACCAAGCGATAAGCTGCCCGGCCGCGGATGCGGCCGGGTTTTTTTACGGCCGTTTCATCGACCGCCTAGGCCGCCGACACCCGCCGCCCCGCCGCGCGCAGGGCCTCGGCGGCGGGGCTGTCGGGGTCGGCCTGCAGGGACGCCGCGGGCCCCACCAGCGTCAGGGCCAGCAGCAACTGGCCTTGCGCGTCGAACACCGGCACGCTGAGCGCGTTGATGCCCGGGACGTGTTCGCCTTCGACCATCGCCAGGCCGCGCGCCTGGATGCCGCGCCGCACGCCGGCGGGAAAGCGCCGCATCGGCGGATCCTGCCAGGCGGCGAAGACACGCCCCGTGGCGGAGGATTCCAGGTCGAACAGCGCGCCTTCGGCCACGCCGATGGATACGCCCTGGCCGGGCTGACAGACCCGGACGGCGGTCACCCCGCCCTGCCCGCGCACTGCGACGAAGCAGGTTTCCCCCAGCATCTGCGCCAGCGCGCGGGCTTCTTCCCCGGCGCGCTGCAGGGGGTCCTGGCGCGACAGCCAGGCCAGCGCCAGATCGCGCACGGCGGGACCGATGTCGTACTGGCCGGTGCGTGCATCCTGGCTGACCCAGCCGGTACGCCCCAGGCTGACCAGGTAGCGATAGGCCTTGGCCCGGTGCATGCCCGCGCGCCGGGCCAGGTCCGACAGGCCGCACGGGGCGCCCCCGTCCACCAGCCGATGGAACAAGTCCAGCCCCACCTCGACCGATTGAATGCCCGCGATGTCGCCGGACCGGCCGCCCGCGTCGGCCGCGTCGGTAGAAGCGGGACTGATCGATTCATGGGGAAAAACTGTTGGACGCATCGTTCGCCTGGCCTTAGATTATCGATGTTGCTTAAATAATAACACTGTTAATTATTTCATAACAACCCTACGGAGACCTCAATGAAAAACCCCATCACTTTCCCCAAGGCCGAAGGCATCTACACCCGCCAGGCCCACTGCGACATCCCCGACGGCCTGTACGAACGCGAACACGGCCGCAACGGCTTCTTCGGCCCGGCCAGCCACATCCTGCACACGCACAAACCGACCGGCTGGACGAAATGGGAAGGTCCGCTGGAACTCACCCTGCTGGACCTGAACCGCCTGGACGACAGCGCCCCCTGCCCCTGGAAGGCGCGGCGCTTCATGCACAACGCCCAGACCCAGGTCTGTTTCTGGAAGTTCGACGTGTCCATGCCGGATCTGGCGCGCAACGGCGACGGCGACATGATCCTGTTCTTCCATCGGGGCGAGGGCGAGTTCTTCTGCGACTACGGTCACATGAGCTACCGCGAGGGCGACTACATCAACATTCCGCGCGGCACGACCTGGCGCCTGGAAACCTCGGTGCGCAACGAGGTCCTGACGATCGAGGCCACCGAGGACCTGTTCCAGTTGCCGGAGCGCGGCATCACCGGCCGCCACGCGCAATTCGACCTGGCCGTGCTGGACACGCCGAAGATCGACGAGGCCTACAAGGCCCAGTACGGCGAACATGAAACCCGCGTGCGCGCCAAGCGCCGCCAGCAGGTGACGACGGTGACCTTCCCCTACAATTTCCTGGACACGGCCGGCTGGCACGGCGATTGCGTGCCGGTGAAGCTGAACTGGCGAGACATCCGCGAGCTGCTGTCGGACCGCTATCACCTGCCGCCGACGGTGCACGCGACGTTCCTGTCGAACACCATCATCGTCTGCACATTCGCCCCGCGCCCCATCGAGAGCGACCCGGGCGCGCTGAAGGTGCCGTTCTATCACAACAACGACGAGTTCGACGAGGCGCTGTTCTACCACCAGGGCAATTTCTTCAGCCGCGACAACATCAAGCCGGGGATGTTCACGCTGCACCCTTCGGGCTTCCACCACGGCCCGCACCCCAAGGCTTTCGCGGCCGCTGCGGCCAACAACAAGGGCGAACGCAAGTACACCGACGAGGTCGCGGTGATGATCGATTCCCGCTATCCGCTGGAACTGGATACTTTGCCCGAAGGGGTGAAGGTGCCGGGGTATCTGGATTCGTGGAAGGAGTGAGTTTCTGAGCAGATTGCCGGGCAGGTATCTTGCAATCGGCGTGGTTTGAGTTCTTAAGACGGGAAGCCGAGTGGGAGGCATGGCGCCGCCCGACTCGGCGGTCCTCCCTGCGGTCGGACTGCCCGACTCTTCCTCGTACGAGCGGGCGGTGCGCAAACTCGTCGCGCTACGCGCTCCTCAAACAGTGCGCACCTTGTTTCCCGCTCTCCCTTCGGAAGCCGCCGGCGCCTCATACGGTTGCGCCACGCCCCTCCACTCGACTCCCCTCGATCGTTTTTTACTGTCGTGGATGGGGACCGGCTTTACCGCTTCGTCGGGTCGAAATGCTTCTTCAAGCCCTGCCAGCACCTGTAGTATTCCCGCTGCCGCTGCGGGGACTCCAATGCCTGGCGGGTGGCCTGGATCGCGACTGGCGTTTCAAACATGAAAGCCATGGTGTCGACGATGTAGTCCGGTTTGGACGTGTCGGCCGCGCTGGCCTTGGCGAAGGTCTCGGCGTCCGGGCCGTGGCCGGTCATGGTGTTGTGCAGCGAGGCGCCGCCGGGCTGGAAGCCTTCGGCCTTGGCGTCGTAGCGGCCGTGGATCAGGCCCATGAACTCGCCGGCCAGGTTGCGGTGGAACCAGGGCGGCCGGAAGGTGTCCTGCATCGCCAGGACGCGCGGGGCGAAGGCGACGAAATCGATGCTGTCCACGCCCGGCACGGCGCTGGGCGCGTGCAGCACCAGAAAGATCGACGGATCGGGGTGATCGTAGGTGATCGAGCCGATGGCGTTGAAGCGGCGCAGGTCGTATTTATAGGGGGTGTCGTTGCCGTGCCAGGCCACCACGTCCAGCGGCGAATGGTCCATGCGGGCGCTCCAGAAGCGGCCCTGGAATTTCGCCAGCAGTTCGAAGTCGCCCTCGATGTCTTCGTAGGCGGCCACGGGCGCCAGGAAATCGCGCGGGTTGGCCAGGCCGTTGGAGCCGATCACGCCCAGATCCGGCAGGCGGAAATGCGCGCCGGGGTTTTCGCACACATAACCGCGCGCTGCGCCGTCGGGCAGGCGGACCTGGAAGCGCACGCCGCGCGGGATGACGGCGATTTCCTGGGGCTCGATCCGCAGCACGCCCAGTTCGGTCGCCAGTTCCAGTCGGCCCTGTTGCGGCACGATCAGCAATTCGCCGTCTGCATTGTAGAAATACCGCTCCATCGAACGGTTGGCGGCATACAGGTGGATGCCGCAGCCGGCGTTGCCGCCCATGGTCGCCATGCCATCGACGAAATCCACGGACTGATCCGCGTCGGGCAGCGGCAAGGGGTCCCAGCGCAGCGGGTCCGGCGGCGTGGGAACCTCGTCGTACCGGCTCAGCCAGCGCGCGCCCGCCGCAGACGGCTCGAACGGTCCATGCGTGGCCGCCGGCCGGATGCGATACAGCCAGGAACGCCGGTTGGCATGGCGCGGCGCCGTGAAGGCCGTGCCCGATAATTGTTCGGCATACAGGCCGTAAGGCGCCTGCCGGGGGGAATTGCGCCCCTGCGGCAGCGCGCCGGGCAAGGCCTCGGTGGCGAACTCGTTGCCGAATCCGCTCTGGTAGGCCAAAGAGGGGGTGGTGTTCATGATGATCTCCTGCAAAACTCGACCGGCGACCGCATGACACGTGCCGGGCCGGCGGGGCTGCGTCCCGCGTCCGCGGGTGGCAGCCCGCTACTCTGCGTCCGGCTGCGCACCCGGATGAGCCGCCTGGAAGGCCGGCAGTGATTCGCAATGCGCCGCGATCCGCGCAATCGTCGGAAAGGCCGACAGGTCCACGTCATAGCGGCGCGCGTTGTAGACCTGCGGCACCAGGCAGCAGTCCGCCATGCCCGGCGCGTCGCCATGGCAGCATAAACCCGTCCCGGGCGATTGCAACTGGGCCTCCAGCGCCTGGAAGCCCAGTTGCACCCAATGGCGGTACCAGTCGTCGCGCGCGGACTGTTCGACCTTGAGTTCGCGCGACAGCCAGCGCAGCACGCGCAGATTGTTCAGGGGGTGGATGTCGCAGGCCACGTGCAGCGACAAGGCGCGCACCCGGGCGCGGCCCAGGGCGTCAGCCGGCAGCAAGGTGGCCGGGCCGTGCGTCTCGTCCAGGTATTCGATGATGGCCAGGGATTGGGTCAGAATCCGGCCGCCCTCGTCCAGCGCCGGCACCAGGCCTTCCGGATTGCGGCTCAGGTACGCGTCCCCCAGTTGCTCGCCGCCGTGGCGCAGCAGATGCACGGGAATGACGCGGTAGTCCAGCCCCTTCAGGCCCAGTGCGATGCGGACGCGATAGGCCGCCGAGCTGCGGAAATACGAATAGAGTTCCAGCATGGGTCAGGTTCCCCTCAGGCGCCTGCGCGGCGCTCGACCGTCTGCTCGATGACGCCGAAAATGTCCTCGCCCCGGGCGTCGCTCATGTGGATGCGCACCCGGTCGCCGAAGCGCATGAAGGCCGTCGCCGGAGCGCCGCCCTCGATGGTCTCGTACATGCGGACCTCGGCGATGCAGCAGTAGCCCACGCCGCCATTGCGGATGCTGGAACCATGCAGCCCGCCCTGCTTGTTGGACACCGTGCCCGAACCGATGATGGTTCCGGCCGCCAACCGGCGCGTGCGGGCGGCATGCGCGACCAACTGCGGAAAATTGAAGGTCATGTCCTGGCCGGCGTTCGGGCAGCCAAAGGGTTCGCCGTTCAGATCGACCTGCAGCGGCAGGTGGACCTTGCCGTCGTGCCAGGCCGGCCCCAGTTCGTCGGGGGTGACGGCGACCGGAGAGAACGCGCTGGCCGGCTTGGACTGGAAGAAGCCAAAGCCCTTGGCCAGTTCTCCGGGGATCAGTCCGCGCAGGGACACGTCGTTGACCAGCATCAGCAGGCGGATCGCGCCGGCGGCATCCGCCGGGCTCGCGCCCATGGGCACGTCGCCCGTGACGACGGCGACTTCGGCTTCCATGTCGATGCCCCAGTCCTCCGTGTCGGCGACGATGGGATCGCGCGGACCGATGAAACTGTCGGACCCGCCCTGGTACATCAGCGGATCGGTAAAGAAGGATTCCGGCACCTGGCTGTTGCGGGCGCGGCGCACCAGTTCCACGTGGTTCAGATAGGCCGAGCCGTCCGCCCATTGATAGGCGCGCGGCAGCGGCGAATGGCAAGCCGCCGGATCAAAGGGACGCGCGGCGCCGTCCTGGCCTGAATTGACCCGGTCATACGCCGCGCGCAAGGCCGGCAGGCAGGCATCCCAGTCGTCCAGCGCCGCCTGCAAGGTGGGCGCGATCTCGGGCACGGCGACACACTGCGTCAGATCCCGGGACACGACGACCAGGCGGCCGTCGCGCGACGCATTTTTCAAGGTGGCAAGCTTCATGGGGGACTCCGGTTGCCCGGGCCGCCCGAGCGGCCCGGAGGCGCGGGACGGCCGCCCCGCGCGCAAAGACTGACTTACTTCAGTTCAGCCTGGACCTGATCGAACAGATCCTGGCCGACGCTGGGGATGAACATCTGCCACACCGGCTGGACGCGCTCGCGCATGCGGTCATGCTCGGCATCGCTGACTTCGTTGATTTCCATGCCGTGCTTGGCCATGGCGTCCTTGGCCGACTGCGCCTGGGCGCGCGCCACTTCACGCTGGTAGGTGCGGGCCTCGACGGCGGAATCCATCAGGATCTTTTGCTGATCCGGCGTCAGCTTGTCCCAGAAGGCCTTGGAGACCAGCGGGATGAAGGCGCCATAGCTGTGACGCGTGATGGACAGGTATTTCTGCACTTCGTAGAGCTTGAGCGCCGCGATCACGGCATTGGGCGTGCCCTGGCCGTCGATGGTGCGGGTTTCCAGCGCGGTGTAGAGTTCCGGCACCGCCAGCGGCACGGGATTGGCGCCCAGGGCCTTGATGGTTTCCTGGGTGATCTTGGCCTGGATCGAGCGGAACTTCAGCCCCTCGAAATCCTCGACCCTGGCGATCGGGTGCTTGCTGTTGGTGGCGTTGAAAAAGCCGTTTTCCCAATACGCCAGGCCCACCAGGCCGTGCGCGGGGAGGGTTTCCAGCAGCTTCTGGCCCACCGGGCCGTCCAGGACTTTTTCCGCCTGTTCGCTGTTCTTGAACAGGAAGGGGAAGTCCAGGATTTCGTAGGCCTTGACCATGCCCGTCAGGGTGGTGGTCTGGGGCACGGTGAATTCGATCGTGCCGCCCTGCAGGGCCGAGGTCACCTGCACGTCGTTGCCCAGCGCGCCGCTGTAGTAGGGCTTGATGTCGATCTCGCCCTGGCTCTTGGCCTTGACCAGTTCGACGAACTTGGCCACGCCCTGGCCCTGGTGGGATTTTTCCGGCAGGGTGACGGCGAATTTTGCAGTGACGGCCGCCCAGGCGGAACCGGACAGCGTCGCGGCCAGCAGGCCGACGAGCAGGGTGGTGCGGATTTTCATGGAATGTCTCCTTGGGTGGAATCGGACGGGGCGCCGGACGCTAACGCCACCACTGGGCGGGCACGGTCACCAGTTCGGGGAACAGGATCAGGGCAATCAGCAAGGTGACCAGCGCCAGCAGGAACGGCGCGATGCCGCGTGTGGCCTGGGCCATGGACACCTTGCCCACGGAACTGACGACGTTCAGCACCACGCCCACGGGCGGGGTGATCATGCCGATCGAGCAGTTCATGATGAAAATCACGCCGAAATAGACGGGGTCGATGTCGGCCGCCTGGATGATGGGCATGAACACCGGCGTGAAGATCAGCACGATGGGGATGAAATCCAGCACCATCCCGGCGAAGAACACCACCACCATCATGGCCGCCATCAGGATCATCGGGTGATCCGACAGCGCGGACAGCCAGCCGCCCACCTGGCCGGAAATATCGGCGATGGTGATCATGTAGGACGCGACCATCGCCAGCGCCGCCAGCAGCAGCACGACCGAGGTCGTCTGAGCCGTGGACAGCAGGCATTCGTAGACCTTGCGCCAACTGAGTTCGCGGTACACCACCAGGCCGACGAACAGCGCGTAGGCGGCCGCCACCACGGCGGACTCGGTCGGCGTGAAGATCCCGAAGCGCAGGCCGCCGATGATGATGACCGGCAGCATCAGGGCCCAGCCGCCCTGCCCCAGCAGGCGCAGACGCTGCCCCCAGGGCACCCGGGGCGTCAGCGCCGCCTGCTGCCTGCGGGCGACGAACCACCAGGCCACGGTCAGGAACAGTCCCATCAGGATGCCGGGCACGATCCCGGCCAGGAACAGGCGGGTGATCGAGACGTTGGCCACCACACCGAAGATCAGGAAGCCGATCGAAGGCGGGATGACCGGCGCAATGATGCCGCTGGCCGCCATCAGGCCGCAGGCGCGCGCAGGATCGTAGCCGGCCTGGCGCATCATGGGCACCAGGATCGCCGCCAGCGCCGCCGTGTCCGCGACGGCGGAGCCGGACAGGCTGGCCAGCAGAATGCCGGCGCAGATGGCCACATAGCCCAGGCCGCCGCGCAGATGACCGACGAAAGCGCCGGCCATCTCCACGATGCGCTTGGACAGGCCGCCCGCATTCATGAACTCGCCCGCCAGGATGAAGAAAGGCACGGCCATCAGCACGAAATTGTCGGCCCCGGCGACGGCGTTCTGCACCACGATCTGGGCATCGAACTGCCCGGTCAGCAGCATCAGCGCCACACCCGCGAACATCAGGGCGAAGGCGATCGGCAGGCCCAGGGCGATCAGGCCCAGCAGAGAGCTGAGGAAGACGATGGCGCTCATCAGTTGCCTCCCTTCTTTTTCGAGGCGGCGTCCGCCGCCTCTTCTTCAATCCGTTCCGCCAGTCCCTCGATGCGGTCAGCCAGGTCCTCGGTCAAACCGTCATCGATGCCGATCAGCGCGCGGTAAATGTTGTTGCAGACCGGGAAGATCAGCGCCACCCCGAACACCAGCGCGACGCCATACAGCCATGCGTAGGAAATTTCCAGGACCGGATAGGTGTTGCCCAGGTTGATCACGGTCTGGCGCCAGCCGCCGACGATGAAGATCCCGCAACCGGCCAGAATCAGCGCGCCGGTGAAGACCACCAGCGCCCGACGCACGCGCGGCCCGACGGCCTGCTGCAAGGTATCGAAACCGATATGGATGCGTCGCGCCGAGGCCAGGACCGCGCCCATGAAGATCAGCCAGACGAACAGCAGGCGCGACAGTTCCTCGGAGATGGCGATGCCCGAATTGAAGGCATAGCGCAGCACGACGTTGCCAAAGACCAGAATGCCCATGATCGCCAGACATACGACGATCAGGATCTCGAAGCCCCGGACAATCAGGTGAGAAGCGCGCTGTATCATCGGCCTTCACCGCACGGGCGTGGCCTGGCCTGCAAGGCGCCCCAGGAAATGAGCATGGTGTTGTCTCCGGTCGGGATGCGGACGCGGGCCGGCGGCACCGGCGCGTCTCTATCGTGATGCACCATTAAACGCAGTTTCCAGCTATCATTCAAACAGTTTTTATTCATCGATTCATAGGATGATCCGATGGAAGTGACACTGCGCCAATTGCGCGCCTTCACGGCGCTGGCCCGCACCGGCGGCTTCACCCGGGCGGCTGAATCCCTGCACATCACCCAGTCGGCCCTGAGCGGCCTGATCAAAGAACTGGAATCTCAATTGGGCGTGCGCCTGGTGGACCGCAATACCCGGCGCATCCAGTTATCGGAGGTCGGGCGCGAATTCCATTCCGTCGCCACCCGCATCCTGCGCGATCTGGACGGCGCGCTGGAAAACATCGACAACCTCAAGCGCCTGCGGCGCGGCATCGTGCGCATCGCCGCCCCCCAGTTGATGGCCAGCACCCTGATCCCGGAGGTCATCGCCAGCTTCCGCCGCGAACATCCCGACATCCAGGTCCACCTGCTGGACTGCGCCGTCGAGAACGCCATCACCCAGGCCGTGCGCGGCGAAGTGGACATCAGCATCGGCCCCCACCGCGAAGGACTGGCCGACCTGTCGGCCGACCCGCTGTTCGACCTGCCCTTCATGGCCGTGTTCCCGCCCGGCCATCCGCTGGAATCGCTCAAGCGCATCCGCTGGACCGATCTGGTGCGCTATCCCCTGATCGCCCTGCAAGGCCAGTTCACGGACCGGCTGGCCCTGGATCTGTACCGGATGGCCGACATCCCCGCCATCCATCCCAGCCACGAAGTGGCCTTCATGAGCACCGCCCTGAGCATGGTCAGCGCGGGCCTGGGCGTGACGGCGGGCCTGCCCTACGCGCAGACCCTGGTGGATCTGTACGGCCTGCGCATGCGCCCGCTGCAGGACCCGGTGATCCGCCGCCAATTCTTCATCTACAGCCGCCTGCACGCCAGCCCGCCGCCGGCCACGCAAGCCTTCGTGCGCCATCTGCACGAGCACGTCGGCGAACGAGACTGGGGAAATCCCGGATAAGCGCAGATTCTCCCGGGATATCGGCCGATCCGGACACGAGGCCCCTCCTATAATCAAACCCTGATCGGCCGGCATGGAGGTCCCTGGGTACGCCGATGAAAAATCACTTACGTTCCGTCTGCGCGTACGTCTGCCTATTCTTCGTTCTGGGATCGGCTTGTCTTCTGCCGCACGCTGCCCGGGCCACCACCTTGACGGTCGGCGTCAGCAACATGGGTACGCTGCTGTCGGCCGCGCCCAACGGACAGCCCGACGGCATCCTGGGCGCCATCCTGTCCGAGATCGCCCGCCAGGAAAACTGGACCCTGAAGACCGATTTGTGCGAATGGCGGGACTGCATGCGCAAGCTGCGCGCGGGAGAGCTCGACCTGCTGCCCGCCGTGTCCCTGACACCCGACCGCACCACCGTCCTGGACTATCACCAGACCCCCGCTCTGCAGACCTGGACCCAGGTCTACACGCGCCCCGACAAGCAACTGCACACCATCCAGGACCTGGACGGCCTGCGGCTGTCCACCCTGGCCTCCCCGACCCAATACAGTTACCTGGAAACCCTGCTGCCCAGCCTGGGTCTCAAGACCCACCTGACCCCGTCGGAAACCCTGATCCAGGGCTTTCAACAGGTGCAGGCAGGCCAGATCGACGCCATCGCCGCCGACTTCTTTTTCGGCAACACCATGGCCCATCAGTACGGCCTGGTGTCCACCCCCATCATCTTCCTGCCCGCCGGACTGTATTACGCCGCGCCCAAAGGCCGCAATGCCGACGTCCTGAGGGCGATCGACCGCCACCTGAGCACCTGGAAGGCCGACTCGGACTCCGTGTACTACCGCATCCTGACCCGCTGGGACAGTTCCCGGGCGCGGCCGCCCGACACCCGCGCGGCGCCTGGATACGGGCTGCTAGCCCTGGCGGCGGTCGGCCTGGTCGCCTTGCTCGCACTGGCCTGCGCCGGATACACCCGGCGCCGGGCACGCCGCCAGACGCAGCATCTGCAGGCAGCCGAGCACCGCCTGTCCACCGTGCTCGACCATATCGACGACCTGATCTGCATCGAGGACCAGGACCGGCGCTGCCGATACGCCAACCGGCCGTTCCGCGAATTCTTCGACCTGCCCGCCACCCCCTCGTCCACGACGTTCAACCCGGACACGAGCCGCGCCCTCATGCACGTCGACGGCATCTCGGACGCCGAACTCCAGGCCCTGGCACAAGGCGAATCCATCGTCACCCAGGAGCAACGGCCGTCCCCCCGGACGGGCTGCACCCACACGTTCCAGTCGGTCAAGCTGCCGCTGCAGAATCCGGACGGCACGACCGGCATGTTCTGCACCATCCTGACCGACATCACCGCCCGCCGCCAGGCCGAAGAGCTGGCCCGCCACAACGCATTCCACGACCCCCTGACCGGCCTGCCCAACCGCATCCTGCTGCTGGACCGGCTGGAGCAGACGCTGCCCGGCGCGCGGCGCGGGGCGGGATGCAGCGCCGTGCTGATCCTGGACCTGGACGACTTCAAGAAACTCAACGACAGCCGCAGCCACGCCATCGGCGACCAGGTGCTGCGCGAAGTGGCGCGCCGCCTGAAGGAACACACACTCGAACGGGATATGGTCTCGCGCGTCAGCGGCGACGAGTTCATGGTGCTGCTCACCCAACTGGGCCCGGACCTCGAAACCAGCACCCGCCGGGCGCTGAAGATTGCCGAAAGGCTACGGCTCGTCCTGGCCTCGGCGCCGCTGGAGCCCGGCGATCAGGCCTGCGTCTTCACCGCCAGCCTGGGCCTGACCCTGCTGCACCCCGGCGGCACGACCGCAGGCGACGCCATCCGCGAGGCCGACCTGGCCATGCAGCGCGCCAAGATGCTGGGCGGCAACCAGACCGTCATCTACGACCACACGCTGCAGGCCGACTTCGAACAGCGCCTGTGGATGGAAAAGGACCTGACCCAGGCCCTGAACACCAGCCAGTTGGCCATGCACATCCAGCCCCAGTACGCGCGCGACGGCCGGGTTACCGGCGCAGAACTGCTCGCGCGCTGGACGCATCCCGACCACGGCCCGGTCTCGCCCGCCCTGTTCGTGCCCCTGGCCGAGGAAACCAGCCTCATCAACCACCTGACCTACTGGTCGCTGGGCGTGGCCTGCCAGGCGCTGCTGGATCTGCAGAGCCTGGACGAGACCTACCCCATTTCCATCAACATCAGCCCCCGGGTCCTGATGGACCCGGGATTCGGCGAATCCGTGCGCGGCCAGCTCAAGCGCACCGGCGCGCCCGGCAACCGGCTGATCTTCGAGATCACCGAAGGGGTGTGGATCCAGGACGTCGACGCCACGGTCCAGCGCATGCGCGAACTGAACCGCCTGGGCATCCGCTTTTCCGTGGATGATTTCGGCACCGGCTATTCCAATCTGTCCAATCTGATGCGTCTGCCGATCTTCGAGCTGAAGATCGACAAGAGCCTGATCCGGAACCTGCCCGACGACCCCGACAGCATCGCCATCGCCCGCCTGATCCTGGCCATGGCCGAACAACTGGACCTCTGGGTCGTCGCCGAAGGCGTCGAGGACGAGCCCCAGGCCGAATTCCTGGCCCGTCACGGCTGCGACGCCATGCAAGGCTATCTGCTGGCGCGCCCCATGCCGATCGATGCCTGGCTGACGTCGATCCGGCAGCGGCGGACGGGGCGGGATTGAGGACATGCGCCGGGGCGCACGCGCTACCACGCGCCCCGCTGCTCCGGCACGTACTTCACCAAGGCCAGCGCCAGGAGACGGATCAGCGCCAGGATTGCATAAACCCACGCCAGGATCCCGCCCGGATTGCTCTGGTACGCCAGGAACGCCGCCACCATCGAGATCGTAGCGATGGAGCCGGTCTGCAGCGACAAGGTGCGCAGCGCCGCCAGCATCGACGATGATTCAGGCGCCAGTTGCAGGCCGGCATTGCGCATGGCCGGATTGATGGCGCCGTTGCCCGCTCCGACCAGGAAGGCCGAGAAAGCCAGCCAGACATAGGGCGTGCCCGCCAGCGGCGGCAGCGCCAAGCCCACCAACCCCGCGATGCTGATCGCGCTCCCCACATAGAGCGGCAGGCGATAGCCGGTGCGGCGCAGCAGCAGCACCGCCGTCAGCGAACAGAGCATGGCCGCCGCCCCCTGGGCCGTCAGCAGCGTGCCGGATCCCACGACATCGATCCCGTACCGGCTGGTGGCGTACAAGGGCACCAGCGCCATGGCGCCGATCACGAAGCCGGTGAAAATCATGTTCACCAGGTTCACAACGCCGAAGTGGCGGCCGTAGATCAGCCGGGGCGCGATGAAGGGGGAGGCCGTGCGGCGGATATGGCGAAAGAAACACAGCAGCGAGAGCAGCGCCGTCAGCAGGAGCCCCAGGAACCCGAACAGGCTGTCGCCGCTCCGGCGCTCGCCCAGCACGGTGGCCGCCAGCATGCCCGACAGCAGGCTCAGGCCCAGCAGCGCGAGCCCCGGCACATCCATCTTGCGGCTGGACCGGCTCTCGGGCAGCGCATCGTGGGGGATGAAGCGCCAGGCCAGGAAAAGAATGACCAGCCCGATGGGCACGTTCACATAGAACACATCGCGCCAGGACGAATACGCGACGAAATACCCCCCGAAGATCGGCCCGATCATCGCCCCCACCGGGAAGATGCTGCCGAACAGGCTGACGTAGCGGTCACGCGCGGCACCGAAGTGGTCCACGATGATGCCGGTGGCCGTGGGCGTGAACCCCGCGCCGCCGGCGGCCTGGATCGCCCGCAGCACGATCAGCAGATAGATGTTGTCCGCCATCCCGCAGCCGAACGAGGCCAGCGTGAAGGCCAGCGTCGAGGCCATGAAGACCTTGCGGCGACCGAAACGCTCGGCCAGCTTGCCGCTGATGGGCAGCATCAGTACGAAGCCGAAGGAATAGGCCGTGATGGTCAGGCTCGCCAGATTGATCGAGGTGTCCAGTCCTTTCTGGATCGCGTGCAGCGCCGTCGCCACGATGGTCGAATCGATCGACATCATGAGCAAGGCCATGGCGATGATGGCAAAAACAGTCTTGCGGCGCACGGGCGCCGCGGCGGCACGAGTCATGCTGGGATCATCTATTCAGCAAATCCATCCAGTTGACAGCATACGCCTGCGGGCGTTCCCGACCGGCCTGCCCCCTATTCCACCGTCACGCTCTTGGCCAGATTGCGCGGCTTGTCCACGTCAGTGCCTCGCGCGCAGGCCGTGTGATAGGCCAGCAACTGCAGCGGCACGGTGTGCAGAATGGGGGACAGCTTGCCGTAGTGCTCGGGCATGCGGATGACGTGCATGCCCTCGGCGCTGGCAATCTGGGAGTCCGCATCGGCGAACACATACAGTTCGCCGCCGCGCGCGCGGACTTCCTGCATATTGGACTTCAGTTTTTCCAGCAGTTCGTCGTGCGGCGCAATGGTGATGACGGGCATGGCATCGGTCACCAGGGCCAGCGGGCCGTGCTTGAGTTCCCCGGCAGGATAGGCCTCGGCGTGGATGTAGCTGATTTCCTTGAGCTTGAGCGCGCCTTCCAGGGCGATCGGGTAGTGCATGCCGCGCCCCAGGAACAGGGCGTTTTCCTTGCTGGCAAAGCGTTCGGCCCAGGCGATGATCTGCGGCTCCAGCGCCAGCACGGCGGACACGGCCGCCGGCAAGTGGCGCAGGGACTTCACGGCCTGCTCTTCGGTGGCGGCGTCCAGGCGGCCGCGCGTCTGCGCCAGCGTCAGGGTCAACAGATACAGGGCGGTCAACTGGGTGGTGAAGGCCTTGGTCGAGGCCACGCCGATTTCCACCCCCGCACGGGTGATGAAGGCCAGCTTGCATTCGCGCACCATGGCGCTGGTCGCCACGTTGCAGATGGTCAGGGTCTGCTCCATGCCCAGGCTGCGCGCGTGCTTCAGCGCCGCCAGGGTGTCGGCGGTTTCGCCCGACTGCGAGATGGTGACCACCAGGGTGCGCGGATCAGGCACGCTGGTGCGGTAGCGGTATTCACTGGCGATTTCCACATTGACGGGAATGCCGGCCAGGGATTCGATCCAGTAGCGCGCCGTCAGGCCGGCGTAGTAGCTGGTGCCGCACGCCAGGATCAGCACGCGGTCGATGGACTGGAACACGGCGTGCGCGCCGTCGCCGAACAGTTCCGGCATGATGGCGTCGATGTCCTGCAGGGTGTCGCCCACGGCGCGCGGCTGCTCGAAGATTTCCTTCTGCATGAAATGGCGGTAGGGGCCGAGTTCGGCCTCGCCGGTATGGACCTGGACCGTGTGCACGGCGCGCTCCACGGCCCGGCCCTGGGCGTCCGTCACCCAGACCCGCGCCAGTTGCAGGTCCACCACGTCGCCGTCTTCCAGGTACATGATCTGGTCGGTGGTGCCGGCCAGCGCCAGCGCATCGGACGCGAGGTAATTGCCGTCGGCCCCACGGCCGACGACCAGCGGCGAGCCCTGGCGCGCGCCGACCACGCGATGCGGTTCCTCGGCGCAGAACACGGCGATGGCATAGGCGCCTTCCAGACGGCGCACGGCCTGCTGCACGGCGGCGTACAGATCGCCGTCATACAAATGGTCCACCAGGTGGGCGATGACTTCAGTGTCGGTCTGGCTCTGGAACGCATAGCCGGCGGCCTGCAGTTCCGCGCGCAGCACGTCGTGGTTCTCGATGATGCCGTTATGCACCAGCGCGATGCGCGGCGCGCCCTGATCCGGGCCGGAGAAATGGGGGTGGGCGTTGTGCGTCAGCGGCGCGCCGTGCGTGGCCCAGCGCGTGTGGGCGATGCCGGTCAGCCCCTGGACGCCGTCCTGCGCGGCCTGCGCCGCCAGTTCGGCGACGCGCTGGGTGCTGCGCACCCGTTGCAGCCCGGTGCCCGTATGCACGGCCACGCCGCAGGAATCATAGCCCCGGTACTCCAGACGGCGCAGGCCTTCGAGCAGGACGGGGACGATGTTGTGCTGCGCCACGGCGCCGACAATGCCACACATGGGAAATACTCCTGGTTCGGTAAGAAGCGCCGCCGGACGGGTGCCCGGCCTGGCGGCGAGTCCGGCGGCGAAGACCGCCCGGTTTTGCGCTATTGTGGACTGGCATGGTGGAAATTTGATTTCTATTTTCTTTTTAATATGAAATATAATTTCATTACGTATTGATCATGAAATTTAATTTCATTCAAGATATTTTTATGGTTTGAATCGAGCAGATCAGCCGTGATTTTGCTCGCCCTTCCTCACAGTGCTTGCATCCCGGAAACATCCTCATGCCGATGCCCGAACTCGACGACCTGGACCGCCGCATCCTAGACCTGCTGCAACAGGACGGTGCGCTCAGCAACCAGGATCTGGCCGCGCGCGTGCACGCCTCGCCGCCGACCTGCCTGCGGCGGGTGCGCCGCCTGACGAAAGCCGGCATCATCCAGCGGCGGGTGGCGATCCTGGACCCCGCCCTGATGGGCGCGGCCCTGACGGTCCTGATCGAAGTCACGCTGGACGCCCAGGCGGCCGCACAGGCCGACGACTTCGAAGCCCGGCTGCTGGCCGAACCGGCCATCCAGCAATGCTACCGGGTCAGCAGCGGACCGGATTTCGTGCTGGTCGCCCTGGTGGCGGACATGGCGGCCTATCAGGCCCTGGCGCTGCGTCGCCTGACGGGCGATCCGCGCGTGCGCAACGTGCGCAGTTTCTTTGCGACGCGGCGCAGCAAGTTCGATACCCGGATCCCGCTGTCCCCCTGAAGGACGGGTACGCCTGCGGGCGAACCCACGGCGTCATCCGCCCGCGGGCGGATCCGCCTCAGCGGATCTGTTCCACCTCGGGCGTCTCCGGCTCATCCGCCCAGCGATCGCGGAATTCCAGGATGTCCGGCAGGCAGCGCAAGAACGCCTCGACCAGTTCGGGATCGAAATGGCGGCCGCTTTCTTTGCGGATGAGCGCCACGGCATCGTCGATGGGCCAGGCCGGCTTGTAGGGCCGCACGCTGGTCAGGGCGTCGAACACATCGACCAGCGCGATGATGCGCGCGGCATGGGGAATGTCCTCGCCCGCCAGACCGTCCGGATAACCGCTGCCGTCCCATTTCTCGTGATGGCGCAGGGCGATCGTGGCGGCCAGCCGCAGCAGGCCGGACCGGTGTTCGCCGATGATCTTGGCGCCGATCACGGTGTGCTGGCGCATGATCGCCCATTCCGCCGCATCCAGCTTGCCGGGCTTGAGCAGCACGGCATCGGGAATGCCGATCTTGCCCACGTCATGCATGGGCGCGGCGTGCAGCAGTTCGTCGGCCGCTTCTTCGCTGTAGCCGACCTCGCGCGCCAGGCGCCAGGCGTAATGGCTCATGCGCACGATGTGCAGGCCGGTCTCGTTGTCGCGGTATTCCGCCGCCGCACCCAGGCAACGGATGATCTGCAAACGGGTTTCCAGGACTTCCCCGGCCTGCACCAGGGACAGATGGGTCCGCACCCGGGCCTGCACCACCGGCGGGTTGAAGGGCTTGGTGATGTAGTCCACCGCGCCCAGCTCCAGCCCCTTGTGCTCATCGGCGCCCTGACTGAGCGCCGTCACGAAGATCACCGGAATGGCGCGCGTGCCCTCGTCGCGCTTCAAGGTCTCGCAGACCTCGTAGCCCGACATGCCCGGCATCATGATGTCCAGCAGAATCAGGTCGGGCCGCTCTTTGCGCACCAGCGACAGCGCCGTGGGGCCGTCCTTGGCGAACAGCAGGCGGTATTGCCCCTGCAGGGTATGCCGCAGCACCTGCAGATTGGTCGATTCATCGTCCACCAACAGCACTGTGCGGCGCACGTCCTTCTTGTCATCCATCGAGGAGTCCCTTGTGATCGGATCAGGGTTCAGTGCGGCTGCCCGGCGCGCAGAACGGTTTCCGCCGGAATGGACTCCAGCAGTTCGCCGGCCCGTTCGAACTCAAACGCGTCGATGGCGGTGCGCAAGGCCTGGGCCTGGGCGCGACCGCCCCGCTCGGCCAGCCCGGCGCAGACGACGTCCAGCGCGGCATCATCCAGTTCGTTGCCGGCCAGCACGGCCCGCAGCGTCGCCACGGCCGCTTCCAGGCCGGCATCCGAAACCGACTGCGGCGCCTGCCCTCCCGCGGCGCCTGCCGGCTCAGCGGCGGACACCGCTCCAGGCGCGGCGGCGGCGTTCCTGAGCGCCATTTTGGCTTCCTGGCGCGCGGCGCCCATCAAAGCGCGCAGATGCGGCAGGCGCCCCAGCACACTGGCAAGCGGTCCCGACGACCGCCCCAGGTCTTCCAGTTCGCCCGCCTGCTGCGACAGGGCCATCAAGGCCAGATTGCCCGACGCGCCGCGCAAGCCGTGCAGACTGAACAGCAGCGCCTCGAGATCGGCATCCTCGCCCAGATCGGGCAAGGGGTATTTGTCCGGCGCCTCGTCCAGGAAGGCCAGAATCCGGTCGGCCAGCCGCGTCCGGTCGCCCCAGAGCGCCACGCCGCGGTCCCAGTCGATCGCCGCGACTGCCGCACGGCCGGCCGCCATCGGGCCGCCGGCGGCCTCGGGCCGGCCTTCCAGCACCCGGGCGATCTCCTCGTACAGCCGGGGAATATCCAGGGGCTTGACGGCGAAGCCGCTCATGCCGGCCTGCCGCGCCTCACGCCGATCGTTGGCCATCACACTGGCCGTCAGGGCGATGACCGGCGTGGACCCCAGCCCCTGGGTACGCTCATGCTGACGGATCAGGCGGGTCGCCTGCAGGCCGTCGACGCGCGGCATGTGCACGTCCATCAGGACCACATCGAAGCTGCCGGCCAAAAACAGTTCCACGGCCTGTTCGCCGTCGCGGGCGGCTTCCACCGCATGCCCGCCGGACTGCAGCACCAGCGTCAGCAGTTCCAGGTTCTGCTCCACGTCGTCGGCGATCAGTACGCGCAGGGGCGGCAGTTGCGGGGCCTCGCCCGAGGACTGCGGCTCATCGAGCGCCTCGCCCAGTTCGAGCGGCAGCCACACATGGAAGGTGCTGCCCCGGCCGGGCTCGCTTTCGACTTCGACGCGTCCCTTCATGGCCTCCACCAACTGGCGGGCGATCGTCGTGCCCAGCCCCGTGCCGCCGAAGCGCCGGCTGATCGAAGCGTCGGCCTGAGTGAAGGGGTCGAAGATGGCCCGGGCCTGCGCGGGGCTCATGCCGATGCCCGTGTCGCGCACCTGCACATGCACCACGCCGCCCTCCCGGGAGAACAGCACGTCCACCCCGCCGGTCTCGGTGAACTTGATCGCGTTGCCCACCAGATTGGTCAGCACCTGCAACAGGCGCAAGGTGTCGCCTTTGAAGTATTCCGGCATGTCGTCCGCGTACTGGGTCGTCAGGCGCAGCCCCCGGGCATGGGCGCCCAGACGCAGCGAGGACTCGATCTGCATCGCCAGGGCCTTGAGCGAAAAATCGCGGTTTTCCAGCTCCAGCCGCCCGCTATCCATTTTGGACGTGTCCAGAATGTCGTTGAGCAGCCGCAGCAGATTGCGCGAGGACTGGCGGATGGTATTCAAGTGGCCGCGCTGGGCAGGCGCCAGATCGGTCTGCAGCAGCAGGTCGGTGAAGCCGATGATGGAATTCATCGGCGTGCGGATCTCGTGACTCATATTGGCCAGGAAGTGGCCCTTGGCCGCGGCGGCCTGCTCGGCGCGCTCGGCCGTTTCGCGCAGCGAGGCCTCCATCGCCTGCTTGTCACTGATGTCGGTCAGCATGCCGACGAACAATTGTTCCTGATTGGGCATGGGCACGCGGCCGACGGCCAGGCGCACCGGCACCAGGCTGCCGTCCTTGCGCCGCCCGATGACCTCGCGGCCCTGGCCGATGATGTGCGGCACCCCGGTCTCGCGGTAGCGCTTCAGATAGCCGTCGTGCTCGGAATGATAAGGGTCGGGCATCAGCATCTTGATGTTGTGCCCGATCACTTCCCCGGCCTGATAGCCGAACAGGCGCTCGGCCGAATGGCTGAACTCCTGCACGATGCCGAAGCCGTCGATGGTGATGATGGCGTCTACGGCCGTGTCCAGGATGCCCTGCAGGCGCGACTGGCTTTCGCCGACCTCGCGGTACAGTTCACGGGTGCGGATCAGACCGTTCAAGGACGTGACCAGCACCGCCACGGTCAGGCTGATGGACGCCAGCCCCAGAGACGCCCAGGACGTGCCCAGCCAGACGCCGTGCTCGGTGTGCGTCGCGCTCAGCACACCGTAGAACCGCGCGGCCGCCATGCCGGTGTAATGCATCCCGGCAATCGCCACGCCCATGATCACGCCGCTGAGCATGAACCGCGCCCGCCGCGACAAGGGCGTGCGGCGCAAGCCGAAGCGGATCCACAGCGCCAGCATCGCCAGCACCACCGCCACGACGATGGACAGGCCGAACAGCAGCGGGTCGTAGCGCATCTCCAGAGGCGTGTCCATGGCCGCCATGCCGGTGTAGTGCATGGTGCCGATGCCCGCGCCCACCACCCCGCCCCCGAGGACCAGGGGCCAGCCGGTCGGCTCGCGCTGCGTCAGCATCCACAAGGCCGTCCACGAGGCCACCAGGCCCGGCAACAGGGACACCAGGGTGATGTCCGTGCGATACACCATGGGCACCGGCAGATGGAACGCCATCATGCCGATGAAATGCATGGTCCAGATCCCGCCCCCCAGGGCGACGGCGCCGGTGCCGATGGCGACGTGTCGATAGAAATGGCTGCGGGTGCTGCGGGCGATGTGCGAGGTCTGCAGCGCCATCATCGACAGAAAGATCGGCACCGCGACGGACAGCAGGACCAGGCCGGGCTGCCAGGTGCCCTGGATCAGCTCGCCGGACTCGGTGCCGGTGACGAAGAAATCAGCAAGCGTCATGATGCGGACTCAATTCTTGATGCCTAAAACAAATAAGCCTATGCAGCGGCTAGACTAACAGACTGAAACAAGCCGAATCGAAAAAATTCTCGCCGATTTCAGCATCAATCCAACACAATCCCGCAAAATGCAATAATCTGCCCTGGCGGTATTGACTTAGGGAAATCCCTATGCCAAACTGCCGGATTGCTTGTTTTCTGACCTTCTGACCTCGGTTTCACGCTTGACGTGCCGTTTGGGTTGATTCGGTCGGCGCATGCGACTGATTCTGTCCGGCAGACATCCGCGACAGCAACCCGGCGGGGACATCCGATTCGTTCCCCGCGGCATATCGCCCGTCTTCACGGGCGCAAGGAAACCTATGTCCTTCGACTCCCTGGGGCTCGGCCCCCAGCTCGTGGCCGCTCTGCGCGACCTCGGCATCGACACCCCCACCTCCGTTCAATCCGCCGCCATCCCGCAAGCGCTGGCCGGCCATGACCTGATGGTGTCCTCGCAGACCGGCAGCGGCAAGACCGCCGCCTTCATGCTGCCCGCCCTGCAACACCTGAGCCACCGCGCCGGTGCGGGCGGCCGCGGCGTTCAGGTCCTGGTCCTGACGCCCACGCGCGAACTCGCCATGCAAGTCGCTGACGCGGCCCGTTCCTACGGCAAGCAGATCGACGGCCTGCGCATCGCCACCGTGGTCGGCGGCATGCCCTACGGCGCCCAGATCAAGTCCCTGTCGCGCCGCGTGGACGTGCTGGTCGCCACCCCGGGCCGCCTGATCGACCACCTGGAAGCGCGCCGCGTGAACCTGTCCACCGTTCAGACCCTGGTGCTGGACGAGGCCGACCGCATGCTGGACATGGGCTTCATCGAAGACATCGAGACCATCGTCCGCAGCACGCCGGACGAGCGCCAGACGCTGCTGTTCTCGGCCACGCTGGACGGCACGGTCGCCCACCTGGCGGCCAATCTGATGCGCGAACCGCAGCGCATCGAGATCACCACCCACCGCCAGAAGCACACCAACATCACGCAGCACCTGCTGTACGCCGACGACAAGGCCCACAAGCTGCGCCTGCTGGACCACCTGCTGCGCGACGCCAGCCTGGATCAGGCCATCGTCTTTACCGCCACCAAGCGCGGCGCCGACGATCTGGCCGATCATCTGTCCGACGAAGGCTTCGCCGCCGCCGCCCTGCACGGCGACATGAACCAGCGCCAGCGCACCCGCACCCTGGGCCTGATGCAAAAGGGCCAGGTGCGCGTGCTGGTCGCCACCGACGTCGCCGCGCGAGGCATCGACGTGCAGACCATCAGCCACGCCGTGAACTACGACCTGCCCCTGCAGGCCGAAGACTACGTGCACCGCATCGGCCGCACCGGCCGCGCCGGCCGCGACGGTCAGGCCATCACCCTGGCCGTGCATGCCGAGCGCCACAAGGTCCGCCGCATCGAGCACTTCATCGGTCAGGCGATCCCCATGGAAACCATCCCCGGCCTGGAGCCGCAGCGTTCCGTGCGGCCCACCTACAAGGACCGACCCGCCCGGGGCGCCCGCCCGCAAGGCGGCAAGCCCTGGCACAAGGACGGCCCCTCCGGCGGCGCCCCGCGCGGTCGCAAGCCCTGGCAGCAAGACGCCCTGGCCGGCGACGACACCCGCCCGGCGCGTGCGCCGCGCAAGCCCTGGGAACAAGAGGCCCGCGCCGACGGCAATGCCCGCCCGGCCCACGCCCGCAAGCCCTGGGAACAGGACAAGCCGTTCGCCCGCCAGGAACGCGGCGAGGGCCGCCCGGCCTACGCCCGCAAACCCTGGCAGCAAGAGGCCGACGGTGATACGCGCCCGGCCCGCGCCCGCAAACCCTGGGAACAGGACAAGCCGGCTTTTGCCCGTCCGGAACGCGGCGAAGGCCGCCCTTTCCACCCCAAGGCCGACCGCGCGCCTCACGGCGCCGGCCCGCGCCAAAGCCGTGACGGCGACGCGCCGCGCGCCGCCCGCCCCGCCCACAAGGCCGGTTCCAAGCCGTCCTTCAAGCGGCAGGACCGCCAGGACCAGCCCCGTGCGTCGCGCCCTCGGTTTGCTTGATCTGGTGATCTGATCGCCTCACTGCCCCGGCACTAACATGCCGGGGCTTTTGTTTTATAGTCGTAAGCACTCCCCCCGCGTCGCCGCTTGCAAGCGGCTCCGACTCGTCCGGCATAGGACAGTCCGTAGGGGACTGTCCTATGTCCCGCCTCGTCCCATGATCGAACTGCCCACCGTCCATATCCCCTCCGGCCTGCCGCAAGCCGACGACGACGCGCGCGCTCATGGCGCCCTCGTCCAGGCCATGCTCGCGGAGCGCATCCGTGATGCCGGCGGCTGGCTGCCGTTCGAGCGCTGGATGGAAGCCGCCCTGTACGCGCCCGGCCTGGGCTATTACAGCGCCGGCAGCACCAAATTCCACCGCGACGGCGATTTCACCACCGCGCCGGAAACCAGTCCCTTGTTCGGCCGCGCGCTGGCGCGTCAGGTCGCCCAGGTGCTGGAGGCCTGCGGGTCCGCCCGCGTCCTGGAATTCGGCGCCGGATCGGGCGCGCTGGCCGCCGCGCTGATTCCCGCCCTGCAAGACCTGGGCTTCGAAGTCGAATACGAGATCCTGGAACTGTCCGCCGACCTGCGCGCCCGCCAGCGCGAGCGCCTGTCGGACCATGCCGGCCGCGTGCGCTGGCTGGATGCGCTGCCGACGGCCTTCAGCGGCTGCGTGGTGGCCAACGAGGTCCTGGACGCCATGCCCGCCGTCCTGTTCCGCTGGAACGCCGCCGGCACGCCGGAACTGCTGGGCGTCGCCCTGGACGCCCGCCCCGAGGCCGTCGCCCCCTTCCGCTGGGCGACACGCGAAGCGCCCCCGCCCACGGCGGCGGCCCTGGCCGCCCGCATGCCCGCCCTGCCCGGCTATCAGTCGGAAATGAATCCACAGGCCGAGGCCTGGGTGCGCGACCTGGGCCGCTGGCTGCAACGCGGCGCCGCCCTGCTGATCGACTACGGTTTTCCGCAGGCCGAGTACTACCACCCCCAGCGCCTGCGCGGCACGCTGATGTGCCATTTCCGCCACCACGCCCACGACCAGGCGCTGATCCTGGCCGGCCTGCAGGACATCACCGCCCACGTGGATTTCACCGCCATGGCCGATGCCGCGCTGGACGGCGGGCTGGACGTCATGGGCTACACGTCCCAGGCGCGCTTCCTGATGAACGCCGGCCTGACCGATCTGATCCACGCCCCCGGCGACGACCCGGCGCAACGCGCGCGCCAGTTGACCGCCCTGAACATACTGCTGTCCGAAGCCGAGATGGGCGAACTGTTCAAGGTCCTGGCCGTCGGCCGCGGCCTGGATGCGCCCCTGTTGGGTTTCACGCGCGGGGACCGGCGGGACCGCTTATAGGCGACGCCGACGCCACCACCCGCAGCCCCCTCAGATCACGTGCGCTCCCCTACCACCGATACAGAAAATTGAATCGCGCCGACGTGGCCCGGTAGCCTTGGGCACCCTCGTACTGCGCCGAGAGACGGCCTGAGAGGCGCTCGTTGAAACGCGCCTCGATGCCTGCGCCCAGATCCCAGGCCACACGTCCCGTGGATGCGCTGCGCATCCGCAGATCCTGCCCGAGGAACCGGGTGTCCAGCGCGGCGCGTTCGTCGAGCAGTTCGGTGCTCAGCGAGGCATCCAGCGTGGCCCGCCAATCGACGCCCCGGGACGTGAAATCCCATCGTCCCGTCACACCCACGGCCGGGCGCAGCGACTGCATCGACGAAGCGGCCGGATCGACCCGCACCACGGCGGCGCCGGACTCCGAAGGGGCGTTCTGCCAGACGTGCAGATACTGCGAGCCCACCCAGGCGTCCACACCCCGGTCCACCGACTGCCACAGCGGATGGCCGGCGCGCAGCGACAGGGCCAGCGTCCTGCCGTCGAGGGTGGCGCGCATCCTGCCCAGCTCTCCGGCGGGCAGACCGCGCGTCACCGAGGACTGGCTCAGGCCCAGGCCCACGGCGCCGGACAACAGCCAATCCCCGCGCGCGAGGCTGGCATAGGCCGACATCTGCCAGTTCTGGCGCCCGCCCTGGCCCAGGCCGGCATGCGCCGTGGTCTGGCTGTCGAGATAGGCAAACGCCGCGCCCAGCACCCCATCCCGTCCCCAAGGCCGGTCCATGCCGGCCATGGCGCCGTTCTGCCGGTCGCGGAACCCACGGCCGCCGGCATCGTCGTCGAGCCGGCTGTCCCGATGCAGATAATAGGCCCAGGCGCCCCGGCCGCCGGGCCGCATCAGACGATCGCGCTCGGACCAGAGCTGCGACATCAGGCTGTCGTTCAGGTAGCGGTGGCTGTCCATGTCGGCCTGGAGCATGACCGGATAGACCGCGCCGCCGAGCTGATCGTAGGCTGCCGTCATCCCCGCTGCGGACACCGGCGCCAACGCGTCATACAGCGCCTTGTAGGGCTCTGCAGGCCGCACACCGGCCGGTGCGCGGAAACGATCCAGGGCCAGACCCACACCGGATTGCCCGGCATTCGTCCGGATGCCCAGGGGCGCCAGATCGCCATACTGCGCCGGGGTGACGTACAGTTGCAGCACCTGCCGGCCATACACGGCGTCAAAGCGCGTGCCCGGCGCCAGGCCGTCCGCAGGCTGTGTCAAACCCAGATAGCTGCCCAGCAGCCCGCCTTCGGCCACGACCACGTCGAAACCCTGGCCGACCGCCGGCGTATAGCTGTTCGTGGCGCTGCCGCCGATCCCCCGCAGCACGGGCTGGATCAGGCCATCCGCCGTATACGTGCTGCCCGCCCCCAGTCCCAGCACCAGCAAGCGCGAATAATTGCCCGCGCCGTTGCCCGTCCCCGGACCGTCGATGTCCAGCGCATAGACGCTGCCCGGCCCTTGAAGCACCGGCCCCAGAGCGCTCATCGTGCCGGGCGAGTTCCCCGGATACAGCGTGCCCTCTACGTCCAGCCGCCCACGCACCTGGCCGGTGCCGCGCAGCGTCGTGCCGGACGGCACCCTCAGGGCGCTATTCCAGATCGCATCCAGACGCAGGTCCCCGCCCATTTCCATCGGCGTGCCATCGAAGCTCAGCAGGCCGCCGCCGGTGATGACGCCCGCGTAACGGACGCTGTTATCGTGCGTATCCAGCCAGCCGCCGCCCGCTCCGACGGCCAGAGGCCGGGTGAACAGGCCAGAGGCATCGAATTGGAAGCCGCTCTGGAAATCGAGCCGTCCCGCATCGAAGGCAATCGCGCCGCCGGCCTGGCCGAGTTGCGCATCGCCCGCAGCCGATACCGTGGCCGCAAAGACCCTCAGACCGCCCTCGAAGGTATTGTTCCGGGTGAAGGTGTAGCGGCTGACATCCGTGCCGGCCCCGGCCACCGCCAAGGCGCCGACGCCCTGGATGACGTCGTTGCCCTGCGCCACCGCCAGCGGATTCACCCCCGGCATGCCGCCCACCCGCAACATGCCGCCTCCTGCGCCCAATTCGATCTGCCGGTCCAGGCTGAACGCGGCGCCGAAGCCCAGGGCCCCGCCGTCGAGGCGCAAGCCGGTGCCCGCAGCGCCGAGATTGCCGTCACCGTCGACCAGGACAGTGCCCCCCTGGATCTCCGTGCCCCCTTTATATTCCGCCGTAGTCAGGCGCAGATCCAAGGTGCCGCGCCCCACCTTGTACAAGGTCCGATCGAACGCGACGCCCGCCAGCGTCTCGCCATTCTTCAGTTGCGGATTCGTCGCCTGACTGTCGTTGTCCGCCTGCCCGAAGACCAGTTTCTCGGCCTCAGGAAAATACGTGGTGACGTCGTACAGCGCAAACGCGCCGCGCCCCATGGTGTAGGCCAGCAGCACGTCGTCGGCCACGGAATAGTCCAGGCCGAAGACGGGCGCGTTCGGGATGGCGCCCAGGCGGGTGTCCCAGGCGGCGCCGGCGGCGGCCACCTCATCAGGGCCGCGCAGGGTGTAGAGCTTGTTGCCGCCGGCCTCGTTATGGGTGCCGGCCGCCACCAGGGCGGACACGCCGTACTTGGCGATATGGTCCAGCCCGCGCCGTTGAAAGAAAGCGCCCGGCAGATCGCCATCCAGGTTTTCAATGACATAGGGCGCGGCGGGATCGGCCGGCTGCTCCGTGCCGCGCTGGATATGCAGGCCATCCGCAAAATAAAGGCGCTCGGTGCCCCGGTTGCGATCAAACAGGACGGACTGGACGCCGGTGCCTGAATAAATGGTCGTATAAGCGGGGGTGTCGGCCGTCACGTCCTCCAGATAGTAGAGCGCACCCGGCGCATCGACCCCGCTCTGAAAGCCCGTGCCGCCCAGCAGCGCATTGGGATTGTTCCGGGCGCCAAAAGCCAGGGCGACGAACTCAGTCCCCGTCGTCGGCGCCTCGAACACCTTGCGCGCAACCAGGCGGACGGGCGCTCCATCAGGCCCCATCTCCGCCAGCGTATCCTGGGTCACGTACAGGTCGAATCCCCCGATTGCGATGCGCGTGGGATCCATGGCGTTCAGCTTGAAGCCGGGATAGAACGAGACCGGTTCGACGCCCGGCTGCGTCAGCGCCGCCAACGCCTCCGCCTTGGTGACAGGCTTGCGCGGCCGGGGCGGCTTGACGGCGCCCGAACCCTCGCCCATCACCTTGAACACGCCCTGGTCGTCGTAGACCCCGATCTGCAGCGGGGTTCGGCTGTCGGCCTCGTCATCCGCCCCCAGGCGCAGACGGTTCAGGCCGCCGAGATACTGCGAGCTGGTATAGATCGCGGCCCCGGGACGATCGCCGCCCCAGGCACCGGCATTGACGGCCGCCACGCCGCCATCGCCGCCGGACAAGGTCTGGTGCGTCAGGGTGCCGGGATGCTCCTGCACGGTCGCGCCATTGTCCTGCATGGCCGTCACGACCGTATGGCTCAACGCATTCCAGGCCCCCGCGTGCACCTCGCCGGTCTGCAGATTGCCGTTCAGCGACAGCCAGATCCCTTGCGAGGTTTTGGGGTCGGTCCGCAGATAGATCCCCCCATCGTCGGTCTCCAGCAAATTGCCATGGGCGTCGATCACCATGAAGCGCGAATCCGCATGCGGCGCCGAGCCGTTGGCGGTATACGCATTAGTGATGGCCTCCCAGACGGTATTGCCGTCATCGTCCATCGTGCCGCGCAGCAGGCGGCCGTTGTAGACATGGGCCCCCACGGAATTGCCCGTCCCATCGCCAATCAGCTCGAACGGCCCCTGGGTATCGCCGCTGATGTACACCACGCGCGAGTCATTCGGGTCCACCAGCAAGGCCCCATGCAAATTGAACTGGCCGCCCGTATACACGCCCCAATCCACCACCCGCCCATCGGGCAGGGTTTCCCGCGTGGAGGGCGCGCCCATGCTGGTCCAGGTCGCCCCCTGATCGGTCGATCGATACACCGTCACCTGCGGATTTTCGCGGATCAGGCCCTGATCGGTTTTCAGGGGCTCGATCAGGCTGGCCACGAGCACGCCGTCGTTCGCAACCGACAGCATCAGATCGTAGGTCACGCGCCCATCCGCCGATCCCGGTCGACTGACGGACAAGTCCAACTGCGTCCAGGTCTGACCGCCATCGTCCGTCCGATACACGCCTTTGGGATCGCCGGGATTGACCACGGCGGCATAGTAGCGGCCGGCCTGCGTGGGATCCGCCACCAGGCTGGTGACGTTGCCGGCCTCCAGGCTGGTCTGGATGAAGCTCGCGCCGCCGTCCTGACTGACCCAAACGCCGGAAGCGTTTGCCGAGGTCTTGCTGCCGACCACCACCCTCGAACCATCGACCAGAATGCTGGAAATATCCTGACCCACGAGTTGCGTACTGCCCACCGGCGTCCACGTTTCGGTCCCGGCACCGAAATCGAACTCGTAATACCCCAGACCGGACAGCGCCCCGGAGATGCCGGCAAAAGAACTCTGCTTGCCAAAGCCGACCCACAAGCGATTGGAGTTTCCTGAGTCAAAGGCCATGGCGCCGATTGACAGAGAGGGCAAGCTGTCCCCCAATGCAGCCCAGGACTGACCGCCATCCTTCGAGAGCCAGACCCCCGCATTGACGCCCCCCGCCAGCAGAATATTGGCATCGTCAGGATGCGGCAGCACCCTGCTCATGGCACCCGAAACCGGGTTGTCGCCAGGGATCCCGACGACGTTGGTCCAACTGTCCTTGGATACGGCTGGCGCCGGCCCGACCGGCACCCAGGCCGCCAGCGCAGCGCCGCCCCACAACCCAAGCCACAACGCCGCCACGAGGCGTGGGTGAAACCAATGACCGCGTACCAAGCGAGCCTCCGCACATGAAAATATTTATGTATTTTGTGCGCGAATATAACGGATGGATCGGCGGCTGAACAGCTGCTGGAAACGTGGTCTTGCAGGCGCTGCGGGCGCCGCCATGCCCGCCCGGCTCATCGGTCGCCGAACCGCGCTCCGGCGCTCGCCGCCGAGTCTCAGGCCACCTTCAAGCCAAAGCTGTTCATCAAACGCCGCGTGGCGAAATCCGGCTGGCCGCTGGTGAGCCGCGCCGTGTCATCCTCGGCCGGATGCAGCGCATCGGCAAGGCGCGGCAGCAGGCTGCGCGCGCGCCGGGCAATGGCCTCGGCCGGGTCCAGCCAATCCACGGGCCAGGGCGCCAGCCGCCGGAACACATTGGCGATGAAGGGATAATGCGTGCAGCCCAGCACCACGATGTCGGTGCGGGCGCCGCCGACATCGACAAAGCAAGGGGCGATTTCGGCAGCCACGGCCTCGTCACTGACCGGCAAGCCGCGGACATAGGCCTCCGCCATGCGGGCCAGCCGGGGCGAACCGACCAGATTCACATGGCATTGCGAGGCAAAGGACTGGATCAGGTCGCGGGTGTAGTCGCGCTGCACCGTGCCCGGCGTCGCCAGCACCGAGACCTGCCCGGAGCGCGTGCGTTCAGCCGCCGGCTTGATGGCCGGCACGGTGCCGACGAAGGGCATGTCCGGATAGGCCGCGCGCAGCGCCGTACCCGCCAGCGTGAACGCAGTGTTGCAGGCGATGATGCACAGCACCGGATCATGGTCGCGCAGCAGATCGGCAAACAGGCGCACGATCCGGTCCCGCAAAGCGTCCTCGGCCCAACCGCCGTAAGGGAAACCGGCATCGTCGGCGACATAGACAAAGCGCCGTTCGGGCATCAGCAAACGCGCCTCGCGCAGCACGGTCAGACCGCCGATGCCGGAATCGAAGACGAGGACGGGTTGATCTTCAGAACTCATGGTGTGTGTCATCCGCAGGAAAAAGGATTGTCCTCCTTTTTCCTGCGGCCAGACTCACGGGGGGGACCATCGTGATCAAAAAGCGTGGTTCACCTGGATATGCAGGCCATGGTCCTGGACGCCGCCGCCCAGGCGGCCGGCGTAGCCGACGTCGACGCGCGTCGCGCGCGTGCGGGCCAGACTGGCGCGTGCTTCGAGCCGCAGGGCATTGCGGGCGGCCGGGACGCCCGAGAGCTCGAATTCCGGGCCGCCCGCGTAGGCCAGCCGCGCCTGCGGCGACAGGCTGCCCCAGGCATGGATCCAGCCCGCGCCCGCCGTCAGCCTCAGGTCGCCGGCCCGGGTCGGCATGAGCCATCCCGCCCGCACACCCAGCGTCGTTTCGGTGCTGGACGATGAGCCCGGACGGCCTGACAGCGCCGCATCGCCGTCCTCGTCAAAGCCGCGCACATGCTGCCAGGACTGCGCTGCCTCGGCATAGGGCTCGACCTCTGCCGCGCCCAGCGCCAGCGCGTACCCGAGCTGGGTGAACACCTGCGTCGTCCAGCCGCTATAGCGCGCCGTCTGCCGCTCCAAACCGGCCACGTCCACCTCGCGGCGCGTGTCCGCCACATGCCAGGACTGCCCGACCCCGCCGCGCAAACGCCATGCGCCCAAGGCCATGTCGCCGTACGCCAGGGCGTGGTAACCGTCGAGCATCGCCTCGTTGTGCGCCTCGGCGCGCACACGCGAACGGGTGTAGCCCAGCGCCACGCCCGCCCGCGCGCCGGACGCCCACGTCGCGTCGCGACCGATCATCAGGCCGGTCGCCCGGCGGTCCGCGTCCTGGGACACGTCGCCGCCGTCATGCCGGCTCCAGGCGGCCATCGTCCGGCCCCACAGGCCATTGCCGCCTTGCACGACCGGGGAGGACGGGCCGTCCATCGCCAGACGCCCCATGACTTCGCTGCGCGCCAGACGCGCATCCTCGAACATCATCGTGCGGGCGGTCGCATGCAGTTCCCCCGAAAGCTGGTCGTACAGGCCCGGCGCCCGGCCGGCATCGCGCAGATCGATCAGAGCCTCGTAAGGCACGGCGCCGGCCCCCATGGACTCGATCGCGCCTGCGGCGCTGCGCTGATTGCCGGTCCGCCCCAGCGACGCAAAACTCGTGGCATTGCGGGCCACGGCCAGATTGAACGACGGCGCCGCCCCGACGAGGCTCAGGTCGGCAAAAACGTAGTCGTTGCGCAGCGCCAGGCCCGGCCCCGTGACGGCCCCCGCGACCGTCATGAAGGTCATGGTGCGCCCCAGCGACCCGCCCTTCAGCCCCAGCACCTGGAGCTCGCCCCCCTGCAGATCCGCATCGCCCTGGACTTCCAGCAGATCCGACTTGCCCGCACCGTCGATCTCGATTTCCAGCACCGAGCCGGCTGCCTGGACGTAATTGCCCGCCACCGTCAGCGTGCCGATCGAATTGCCCGGCGCCACCCGCCCAAAGGCCTCGGTCGGACCGACCGTGCCGGTTCCACCCAGTGTGCCGCCGGACAGCACCGTGAATTTCGACGTGCGCGTATCGCCATTGACCGACAGGCGTCCGCCCTCCACGACCGTATCGCCCGTATAGCTGTTGGCGCCGTCCAGGTACAAAGTGCCGGCGCCCGCTTTGACCAGCCCGCCATCGCCCTCGATATCGTTGCCGAACCAGGAGTCAAAGCCTCGCGTATCGGCCCGGAACATCGGGGCGAAACCGTCCGCGCCGAACTCGCCCGGCCCCCGGATCGCCTTGCCCAGGTCCAGCAGGCCGCGCCCGTAGATCGCGTGGTCGGCGTAGATGCCCGCATCGTTCGTCGTCGTCAGGATGACCTCGATGATCTGGCGCGCGCTCATGTAGGGAAAGGCCTGGCGCAGCACGGCCGCGGCGCCCGTCACCACCGGAGCGGCCATCGAGGTGCCGCCCATGGTGACGTAATAGCCGTTGGCCGGATCGGGATTGGTCGACCAGATCGGCTCGCCTGCGGCGCCGCCGTCCCCGCCCGGCGCCGCCAGGCACCACATCGCCGCCTGGCCGCAGCGGTTGCTATAGCTGGCGATCACGCCCGCAGGCCCCACCGAAACCACGGACAGCATGCTGCCGCCCAGGTCGGAGAAATCCAGGCTGCTCACGCGGGAATCGTTGAAATCGACGATGACGTACGTCGCCGGATCATAGAGATCCGTCGAGGGATCCTTGTCGTCCAGGAAGCGGAACATGGGGTCGATGCCGCCCGGCTGATCAATGAAAAAACGCGGCGTGATCAGGTGGTACATGCCGTAGCCCGACACGTGCGAAGCCTGGCTCTGGTATTCCCGATAGTCGTTGCCGGCCGCGAAGACCATCAAAATATCGGCCGCCGCCGCACGCCGCAACATGGCCGCCTGGGTCTGCAGCGCGCTGAGCGGCACGTTCTGGTATTTCAGCAGTTCGGGATGCGCGCTCACATTGTCCCAATAGCCCGGATTGGGGATCTGGGGGCCGTCCGGGTTCGCGGGATCGGGCCTCATCACCGGCGGCGTGCCGTCGGGGCCGTAGCTGCCGTTCAGGACCTGGGCGCCCGCGCGGATGGCGTGATCGAAGGCGGTCCAGTCGTGGTCGAAATCCGTCCGCAGGCCCAGCAGGCCGGCCTCGTAGGCCACGCCGTGCATCCCCGCGCCGTCGCGCGCAGCGGCGATGATCCCGGCCACGTGGGTGCCATGCCCTTCGATCCGACCGGTGTCATCGTCCAGGTCGGTATCCGCAAAATCCCAGGGCCGCTGGTCAGGGCGGAAATTCCAGCCGCCGACCACGCGCCCCCGGAATTCCGGGTGCTGCGCGTACAGGCCCGAATCCAGGACGGCCACCAGCACGCCCTTGCCGGTATAGCCGCGCGCGTAGGCATACTGGGCATTGATGCGTTCAAGCGCGCCGCTGCGCCGGAACTCCATATCCATGAAAGAGGCGGGATCGAACAGAAAATCCCCGGGCGCAGCCAGCGCAGCCGCGGACACCCCCAGTCCGGCCAACAAGGCGGACAGGCGCCGTCGCATCCGCATTGCACGCCCACGCGCTGAAGCCTGGAAAGCAATGGAGCCAATGGAAACAGCCGTGGCACGGCGGGCAAATCGCAAGGGGGGCGGCATGATCAGGTCGAAAAGGGACAAAAGGCCAGTGGATGACACAAATTGTCGCATTCTCGCACGATTAGTTCATGCCGTCAGCACCCGCAGCCGCGCCGCGCGCAGGTCATCGCGGATGCGCGCCGCATCGCCCCCGGCAGCGCGGGCGATGGCGCCCGCATCCACCGCGCGCACCGCATCCAGCCGCCGCATCCAGGCCGCCGGGCCGACATCTCCGCGTACGCAATCCGCCGCCGCCAGCAGCGCCTCGAAACGCTCGGGACGGCGCAGTGCATCGCAGGATTCCAGCAACGCCAGCCAGGCGGCAGGATCGCCCGGCGCCGCGCCGGGCGGCGATGCGCCCGGTACGCCCGACGCAGCGGCGACCCCCGCCATCCCCGCCAGATGTTCCAGCACTCCCGGCAGCAACCGCGCCAGGTCGCGGCAGGCGGACGGCGCCCGCAACCGTTCCTGCAGTTCGGGCGCCGAAGCCCGGCACAGCAAGGCATAGCGCTGGGCCAGATCCAGCCCTCGGGCGGCGCCTTGCGCCAGACCATCGGCCACGGCGGCATGCCACGCCAGGCCGGGCGCGACCCGATCCAGCGCGCCGCATTCGGCCAGCACATCCAGCATGCGGCCGGGATGCGCCGTCATCAACCCCTTGGCGAATTCCTGCCAGACGCGTTCCGGCACCAGAGCGTCGACCTCGCCGTCGCGCACCAGCGCGCGGCACAGGTCCAGGGTCTCGGGGGCAATGGAAAAATCGTGGAAGCGCGCGGCGAAGCGCGCCAGGCGCAACAGGCGCACCGGGTCTTCGACAAAGGCCGGTCCCACGTGACGCAGCACGCGGGCCTGCACGTCGGCCACGCCGCCCAGGGGATCGATCAGCGTCCCGTCGGGCGCCCGCGCAATGGCATTGACCGTCAGGTCGCGGCGGCGCAAATCGTCCGCCAGGCTGACGTCCGGCCCCGCGTGAAACACAAAGCCCCGGTAGCCCCGGCCGGACTTGCGCTCGGTGCGCGCCAGCGCATATTCCTCGTGCGTGCGCGGATGCAGGAACACGGGGAAATCCCCGCCTACCGGCGTGAAGCCGCGCGCCGCCATGATCTCGGGGCCGGCGCCGACCACCACCCAGTCGCGGTCGCCCGCCGGCAGGTTCAGCAGCGCGTCGCGCACCGCCCCGCCGACGATGTAGACCTCCAGGCCCTCGACCGCCGGATCGTGTGCGGTCACGGCAAGGCCGTCTGCGTCCCGGCCATGGGGCTGACGGTGCCCAGGCGCGCCTTCAGCGAATCGGGCTGGCCGGAAAACAGCATCGAATAGTAGACCGCGTTGGACAGCACGTTCTTCACGTACAAGCGGGTCTCGGTAAAAGGAATGGTCTCGGCAAAGATCGCGCCTTCGACCGGCGTCAGCAACTGTGCGCGCCAGCGTTTCGGCCGGCCCGGCCCGGCGTTGTAGCCCGCCGTCGCCAGCAGTTCGGACCCGCTCAGGTCCTGCAACACCATGTTCAGGTAGTTGGTCCCCAGAATCGTGTTGGTGTCGAAATCATTGACCTGCCCCGGCTTGAAGTCCTTCATGCCGATCTTGCGCGCCACATGGCGCGCGGTGGCCGGCATCAATTGCATCAGGCCGGATGCGCCCACGCGGGAACGCGCGTCGGTGATGAAGCGCGATTCCTGGCGGATCAGGCCGTAGACCCAGGCGGGATCCAGGTCGATCAGGCGCGCCTTGGCGGCCACCTGCCCCTCGAAGGGCGCAATGAAGCGCTGGCTGAAATCGGTCACATTGCGCGTCTGCAGAGACGTGTTCACCACCCGATCGTAGATATGCTGCTCACGGGCGAATTCCGCCGCGCCGCGCAACTGGGCGTCGCTCATGCCGCGCAAGGCGAAATTCCATTCGGGCACGGCTTCCCGGCGCCAGCCCAGGTCGAACAGCGCCACGGCGCGCTGCAAACCGGGATTGGCCCGCGCCTGGGCGGTCCAGGCCGGATCCAGCGGATCGGGCTGGGGGGGCAGGGCCGGCGTGCGGCCCAGTTCTTCGGCCGCCAGCAGGCCGTAAAAGCCCTGATCATCGACGATGGACACGTAGTACTGGCGTGCGGCCTCGGCATTGCCCTGGGCCGCCAGCGCACGACCGTACCAGTAGCGCCAGACGGGCTCGTCGGCCTGCCGCGCGCTCATTTTGCGGATGGCCTCGCCCACCCGCTTCCAATCCAGGGGCGCGGCCCGCAATTCGGCGCGGACTTCCCAGGCATGGTTGTAGTCGGTCATCGGCACGAAACCGGATTGCCGGTACCAGCGCGCGGCCTCGGGATCGACGTTCAGGGCGGCCACCAGGCCGAACTGCCCCCAGACCCATTGCAGATCGGCCTTGGGCATCCAGCCGGCCCAGCGTTCCTGGATGAAGCGGGCGGCCTCGGGCCGGTCATTGCCGCGCGCCAGGCGTGACAGCGCGATGGCCGCCAGCTCGAAATCGACGCCCGAGCGCGGCTGGCTGCGGGATTCGAGCCACTTGCGCGGATTCTTCATCAAAGCGGCGTACTGCACCATGGCCGCATCGTCGAACACCACGCCCGCCATGCGGTCGGCATTGCCCTGCTTGCCGGTTTCCAGAATGTCGCGCAGCAGGCCGTTCAGTTCCTTGCGGCTGAGGATGTGGTCTGCCGTCACCTGGTCCAGCAGGTCCCAACAGTCGGCGACGGGCTGGAACACGTCCAGGACCTCGGTCGAGCGGGCGCGCTTGCCGCTTTGGTGGCGCGCCAGCAGCAGGGCGCAACGCACCGAGGCGGACGAATCGGCCACCGCCGGCACCTGCAAAGCCTGGGTATAGTTGCCGGACCGCGTCGCCGCCAGAATCCAGTCCGCGCGGATGCGTTCGTCCAGATAAGTGCCGGCTGCATCGGCCAGGAACTGGCGCACTTCGGCGTCGGGCACAGGCAGGGCGCGATTCTGCAGCCGGTTGCGCAAAGCCCAGTAGCGCGGGTACAGGCCCAGCACCGGGTCGGCGGCGGCCAGCGGCGCCAGCCGATCGACATCGGCCCAGCGCCGCTTCTGGACGGCGTCGTAGGCATCCTGGACGGCCTGGCGGGCCGCAGGCGGCACCGCCACAGGCGTCGGCGCGGGGGTCACGGGGGGCGGGGTTTCCGGGGCCGCGGATTCAGGCGCGGTCGCCTCGTCGGTCGGCGCGGCCAGCGTCACGCGCGGGGCCTCGCCCGCCTGCTGTTCAGCCGCCGTGGGCGCCTGGGCGCCGGCGCAGCCGGCCAGCCCCAGCAGGGCCGTCAGCCCCCAGGCCAGGGCCCCATGGCACAGCCGGGACGGGACCGACCCTGCGCCGCCAGCCAATCCCGGATATCCTATAACGTGATGCCCCATCGCCCAAAACCCCGCAAACCAGTCACACCATGAATCAGAACGCACAGGATAACGTAGCCGACCTGCGGGCGCGACTCAAACAGCGCCGCGCCGACCTCCCGCCTCAGGATCGCGACCGGGGCGCGCTGCTGATCCGCGGCCGCCTGTACACCTGGCTGGCGACCAACCGCACCCGCCTGCGCGAGTCGGGCCGCCCCGACATCCGCCACATCGCCGCGTTCTGGTCCATGGCCGACGAACCCGCCTTGCGGGCCTTGCTGGGTCAATGGGCCGAAGACGACACCCTGACGGTCTCGCTGCCGGTCGTCACCGCGCCCGCCCAGCCGCTGCAATTCCGCACCTGGACCCCCGACACGCCCATGAAACCGGGCGCCTACGGCATCCTGGAACCCGACAGCCCCGAGGCCCCCGCCCCCGACATCGTGCTGGTGCCCACGCTGGGCTACACGCGCCAGGGCGACCGCCTGGGCTACGGCGGCGGCTACTACGACCGCACCCTGGCCGCGCTGAAGGCCGCCGGCCATGCGTTCACGACGGTCGGCATCGCCTGGGCGAGCGGCGACCTCAGCGCAGAAACCTATACGCCCGCCACGCACGACGTCCGGCTGGACGCGATCCTGACCGACAAGGGCTGGGCCGTGCCGGCGCCGGAGCTATAGACGCGGCAGGCCGGCGGATGGCGCCCGGGATCGCTCAGGCGTCCAAGCCCAGGTTGGCGCAGATCTGCGCCACCGCATCGGCATTGTTCAGGGTGTAGAAATGCGCGCCCGGCGCGCCCTGCGCCAGCAGGCGCTCGGTCAGCCGCGTGACCACCTCGATCCCAAAGGCGCGGATGGACGCCTTGTCGTCGCCGAAGTCCTGCAGCCGCAAGCGCACCCAGCGCGGGATTTCCGCCCCGCACATGGACGAGAAACGCGCCAATTGGGTGTAGTTGGTCAAGGGCATGATGCCCGGCGTAATGGGGATGTCCAGCCCTTGCGCGCGCACCCGGTCGACAAAATCGAAATAGGCGTCGGGATTGAAGAAATACTGGGTGATGGCGCCGTCGGCCCCGGCGCGGACCTTGTCCGCGAAATGCCGCAGGTCGGATGCGGCGTTCTCGGCCTGGGGATGCATTTCGGGGTAGGCAGCGACCTCAATGTGGAAATGGTCGCCGTAGTGCTCGCGCACGAAGCGCACCAGATCGACGGCATGGTGCAGTTCGCCCGTGTCGCCGCCCATGCCCGAAGGCAGGTCGCCGCGCAGGGCCACCAGACGGCGGATGCCGCGCGCCTGATAGTCGTCCAGGATGGCGCGCAGTTCAGCGCGGGTCGCACCAATGCAGGACAGGTGCGGCGCCACGTCGGTGCCCAGGTTCTGCAGCATCTGCACGGTGTCCACCGTGCCCGTCCGGGTCGAGCCGCCCGCGCCGAAGGTCACGCTGACGTAGGCCGGCCGCAGGGCCGCCAGCCGCTTGGCGGAGCGCACCAGGCGTTCCTGGGCCGCGATGTCGCGCGGCGGAAAGAATTCCAGGCTGATCGTGGAGGAAGAAGACGCGCTCATGAAGCCAGCAACCCCGCCAAAGCCGTGGAGACGATGCTGTAGACGATCGCGCCGATCACGGCCCACCAGAAGCCGTCCACCTGGAAGCCTTTCAGGATGGAGCCGGCGAGCCAGAACACCAGGGCGTTGAGCACCAGCAGGAACAGGCCCAGCGTGACGATGGTCAGCGGCAGGGTCAGCAGAATCAGCAAAGGCTTGACCACGGCGTTGAGCAGGCCCAGCACCAGCGCGGCGATCAGCGCCGAGCCGAACGAGGCCACGGTGATGCCGGGCAGGATGTAGGCCACGATCAGCAGGGCCACGGCATTCAGGATCCAGACGAGCAGCAGCATGATGGAACTCCCGGGAAAGAAATCAAAATCGGACGGGCGTCCGCCCCCGGAAAACCGGGGGCGGGGCCGGGATCAATAGCGGTAGTGTTCGGGCTTGAACGGACCCGCCGCCGGCACGCCGATGTAGTCGGCCTGCTTTTGCGACAGCGTCGTCAGGTGCACGCCCAGCTTCTTCAGATGCAGGCGGGCGACCTTTTCGTCCAGATGCTTGGGCAGCACGTAGACCTGACCGGTCTTGTAGTGGTCGCCGCGCGTGAACAGCTCGATCTGGGCGATGGTCTGGTTGGTGAACGACGCCGACATCACGAAGGACGGGTGGCCGGTGGCGCAACCCAGGTTCACCAGGCGGCCCTTGGCCAGCAGGATGACGCGCTTGCCGTCCGGGAAGATGATGTGATCGACCTGGGGCTTGATTTCTTCCCATTGCAGGTCTTCCACCGAAGCGACATTGATCTCGCTGTCGAAGTGGCCGATGTTGCAGACGATGGCCTGGTCCTTCATGCGGTACAGGTGATCGCGGTCGATGACGTGGTAGTTGCCGGTGGCGGTGACGAAGATGTCCGCCTGCTCGACCACATCCTTGTCGCTCAGGTCCACCACCCGATAGCCTTCCATCGAGGCCTGCAGGGCGCAGATCGGATCGACTTCCGTGACCCAGACCTGGGCGCGCAGCGCGGCCAGGGCCTGGGCGCAGCCCTTGCCCACGTCGCCGAAGCCGCAGACGATGGCGATCTTGCCCGCAACCATCACGTCGGTGGCACGCTTGATGCCGTCCACCAGGGATTCGCGGCAACCGTACAGATTGTCGAACTTGGACTTGGTGACCGAGTCGTTGACATTGATGGCGGGGATCTTCAATTCGCCGCGCTGGGACATCTGGTACAGGCGGTGCACGCCGGTGGTGGTTTCCTCGGTCACCCCCTGGATCTGCGCCAGTCGCGTGGAATACCACTTCGGGTCACGGGCCAGTTGCGCCTTGATGGCGGCAAACAGCACGCGCTCTTCTTCATTGGTGGGGTTGGCGATGACGGAGGCGTCGTTTTCGGCGTTCGCGCCCAGGTGCAGCAGCAGCGTGGCGTCGCCGCCGTCGTCCAGGATCATATTGGCCTGCTCGCCCGGCCAGTCGAAGATGCGGTGCGTGTACTGCCAATAGTCTTCCAGGGATTCGCCCTTGACGGCGAACACCGGCGTGCCGCCGGCGGCGATGGCGGCGGCGGCGTGGTCCTGGGTGGAAAAGATATTGCACGAAGCCCAACGGACTTCCGCGCCCAGGGCCTTCAGCGTCTCGATCAGCACCGCCGTCTGGATGGTCATGTGCAGGCTGCCGGCGATGCGCGCGCCCTTCAGGGGCTGCGAGGCGGCGAATTCTTCGCGCGTGGCCATCAGGCCGGGCATTTCGGTTTCAGCGATGGCCAGTTCGCGGCGGCCCCAATCGGCCAGGGCGATATCGGCGATGACGTAGTCGTGTGCAGTGCTCATGATGGTCCTGTAGAGCCTGCGCGAAGGAACGGACAACGATGCCCATCCCCGCCCGCGCAGGGCAACGATGGGCGCCGTTCATGAAGAAGGTTCCTGAGCCTGGCGGTCCGCGTGCTCACCCGGAACGGGTGGCGGGACCGGTGCAGCGCCCCTCAGGAAAAGAGGGGCATTATATCAAGGCGCCGAGGGGACTGCGGGGTCAGGGGCCCGTGCCGCCGGCAAAAAGGCGTCGGAAAAACAGACGCCTTCGTCGAGTCCCTGGGCAATGAAGGCCGGCGCTGCCGTCTCGACCATCCGGACCGAACCGCACAGATAGACCTCGTAGCCGCTCAGGTCCGCGAAATCCGCCAGGATGGCCTCATGCACCAGGCCGGTGCGCCCCGCCCAGCCATCCCCTTCGGCGGACTCGGACAGCACCGGCACTACCGTGAAATTGCCGTGCCGGCGCTGCCACTGCTCGCAGCGATCCAGCATGTACAGGTCCTCGCGGCGGCGCACGCCCCAGTACAGGCGCATGGGCCGTTGAATGCCGCGCGCGAAAGCGTCCTCCAGGATGCTTTTGACGGGCGCAAAGCCCGTGGCGCCGGCCACGAACAGAATGGGCTGGCGGCTGTCGCGCAGCGTGAACCGGCCCAACGGGCCCTCGAAACGCACCACGTCGCCCGGTTTCATGCCCTGGAACACGTGGGTCGTGAACCGCCCTCCCGGGACGAGGCGGACGTGCAGTTCGATCAACCCGCCCCCGTCATTGGGCCGGTTGGCGAACGAAAAGGCACGCCGCTGACCGTCGTCGAGCATGATGTTGATGTACTGGCCCGCCTTGAAGTCCGGCAGCACGCCATCGGACGGCCGCAAGGCCAGCAGCATCACGTCGGCGGACAACGGCTCCAGACGGACGACCTGGGCGGTGTATTCGCGCACGACGCCGGCCGCGCCAGTGACGAAGTCGTCCACCTCGATGACCATATCGCCGCGCGGCACGACGCAGCACATCAGCGCCATGCCGCGAGACTTCTGCCCGTCGCTGAGCGCCCCGGGGCTATAGGGCCGATGATCGTAAGCGCCCTGCTGGACGGTACAGAGGCACAGGCCGCAGGCGCCGTTGCGGCATTCAAAGGACAGCGCCAGGCCCTCGCGCAGGCCGGCGTCGAGCACGGTTTCCCCCTCGCGCGCCTGGAGCTGCGCGCCGGCCCCCTGGGCGCCGTGGATCGCCAGCTCCGCCATCCGCCGCTCGCTGCGCCGGAACCGCGGCGGCCACCAGGGCAGCAGCGCGAGCAGCACGGAAGCGCCGATCACCACAGCCCACACCCAGGCCATCGGCCATTGCGTCATCAGCGGAAAGACCGCCATGTAGAACCAGTCGGGTTCGATCCGGGTGATGCCCTGGGCCAGGTGGCTGGGTCCGCCCTGGCTGTACACCGGCGCCACCAGCGCCAGCACCGCCATCGTCACGAGCAGGCCCGCGACGACGGGACGCGGCGGCGTCGTGCGCGCCTTGGGCACCCGCTGCGCATGGATCGTCATGACCATCAGCACCACCAGCGGCAGGCCCACGTGCATGAAGGACAGCAGGGTGAAGAAACGGTTGCCGACGTGCTCGTCGTAGAGAAAATTGCGCATCAGCGCGCCGTCGAAGATCGGCAGCCAATCCAGCCATTCGAAAGACGCCACCGTGACGTACTGCGCCAGCCGGTCCCAGGGCAGCATGTAGCCGTTGATGCCCGTGGCGTAGACCATCCAGATCAGCATGATCCCGGTCAGCCACGAAAACCAGCGGAACCCGCGAAACCGGTCAAAGGCGAAATAGCGCAGCATGTGCAGCGCCATCGTCAGCACCATGGCATCCGAGGCATAGCGGTGCACGCTGCGCAAAATGCCGCCCAGCCACCATTGCGCCGTGCTCAGGGCGACCACCGAGTCGTAGGCCTCGACGATGCCGGTCTCGAAGAACACGTACAGATACAGGCCGCTGCCCCCCACCACCCAGAACAGGAAGAAGGAGATGGCGCCCAGATGATAGAAGGGGTTGATGCGATCGCCGAACGCAGCGTTGAACAGCCCTTCGAGGCGCAGAAAGAGCCACTGCAGCAGGCCTTGGATGCTTTTGATCATTGGATCCCCTTCAGGCGCGCGGCGCGGGCGAACGGATGGCGCGGATCGCCACCACCACGAACAACAGCCCGCCGATGATGGCGATGAGGCCGCCCAGCCCCATCATGCCCATGCCGACCACCTCGCCGGTGCTGCGCAGCACTTGCTCGGCGCCCGCGACCTTGCGCTGCACCCCATAGCCGCCGGACCAGACCAGCCCGATGATGTGAATCAATTGCCCGATGCCATAGAGCCAGGGCTGCCAGGCGGCCATGCGGCCGCGCGGCGCCTGGCAGCCCAGCGCGGGCAGGACACGGTAGACCACGCCCATGAGCGCCAGCGTCACGCCGACGATGCAGCCGTGATAATGGGCCGGGATGCGCACATTGCTGCCGGCGATGAAGATGCCGATCACGCCGCCCGCCGCAAACACCAGCACGGAGGCCAGCAGCGCCGCGCGCAAGGGCCGCTGCTCGGGGGCGGCCAAGCGGGCCGCCAGCACGCCGTAAACCACCGACAAGCCGACTGGCAGGATGGCCGGCCCGCCGCCCAGGCGCATGGCCCAGGTCAGCAGGGCGCGGTGCTCGACGGAAGCCACGTCGTAGGCCAGATAAGCGTACGGCGTCACGAAGACCCCCGCCAGCGCCAGGGAAAACATCGCCACCGTCACGCGCGGGGTCAGCACGGAGCGCGCGCCGCAGGCGCTGGCCAGCCACAGCCAGGCCACCAGCATCAGCAGGGTCCAGGTGAACTGCAGGGCATGGCCGCCGCCCCAGAACAGGATCTCGTAGTAGGCCTTGCCGTGCAGCGAGGTCGGCAGTACGGCCCAGGACCAGACGAAGCCCAGCACGCCGACCGCCGCGGCGACGGCCGCCGCGCCCAGGCCGAAACCCAGCGCGCCCCGCCCGTCGTAATGCAGGCCCAGCCGGGGCGCCGCCAGCAGGCTGCGCAGCACCAGCAGCGTCGCACCCAGGCCGAACAGCACCAGCCCCGCCAGGAACAAAGGCGATTCGAGCACCGGGATGTAGTTGGCCATGACGGGCCGGCCCGGATCCAGGAAAGGCGCCAGCGCCATGGCGAGCGTGCCGGCGGCGGTCACCCACAGCCCCGGCCGGGCCAGCCATTGCGCCCGGGCGGTGCCGTACAGGCTCCAGAGCATGCCGGCCATGGCGACGAACCAGACCAGCACCGACAGGTCCACGTGCAGCACCAGGGAAATCTGAAAGAAATCGGCGGCCGGCAGCCACCGATTGACGAAGGGGGTGCGCGAGGCCACCAGCAGCACGGAGAACACGCCCGAACCGATCAGCGCCGCCAGGCCCAGGCCGAGCCAGCCGCGCCCCAGCGCCAGGCGGGCGTCCCCGGAAACGTCCAACTGGTAGTCCGCGCCCAGGCGCGCCGGCGGCGGCGGCGAAGGCAAGGCCGGGCGGCCCCGCAGGCCCGGCACGTGGAAGGGATTGGCGCTCATTGCAGGACGATGCCTCCCCTGGCGGCGTTGTAGTCGATCACCAGCACCTGGGCCGGCGCCAGGGAAACCACGGCCTCGCGCTGCTGGACGACGCCCCGGGCCGATTGATCATCCTTGAAGCGCACGCTGATCCGGTGTTCGCCCGCCGGGACGTCCAGGCGCCGGTACAGCGTAGAGACGCCGTCGCGCGACAGCCCCGAAGGCGCGGAGACGTGGCTGATCACCCGCTGTCCGTCGAGGTCGACTTCGATGCTGACGGGCGAGCGTTCCCGCTCGCATTTCATGTCCTTGCGCATATTGGGCGCGAGTTTGGCCAGTTCTTCGGCGGTATAGGGACGGCAATCGGCCAGCCGCGCGCCGTGATGCATGAAGCTGACCTTGATCTGCGCCATGCCGGACGGCAGGGGGTGGTAGGCGGGCCAGCGCGAAAAGACGCCGAGCGCCACAGCGAAGCAGCCATACAGCAAGGCCTGTCCCGCCCAGTCGAATACACGCGGCATCAGGGCTCTCCTCGGGTTTTGCGGCCCGCACGCCATTCGTTGAAGAAGAAGATCATCATCAGGAGGAAGAAGGTCGCGCCGCCGGCGATCTGGACCGGCAGGGTGTAATCGACCCGATAGCCGCCTGTTTCGGGGTCCAGCACCGTACACAGGATGCGGATGCGGTCCAGCAGGTTGTCGAGCAGGGTATTCGACGGGTTCAGGGGCAGCCCGGCGAGCAGCATTTTCAGGGGTTCGCCCAGGTCGCCCGCCGCCACGTCCTGGCCGTAGATCTGGCGCACGATGCGCCCCTCGGCGTCGAGGACGGAGACCTGCAGCACATGGTCGAACCCCGCCGGCGTGGCGGCATAGGCAAAACCGAAGTCCGCCGCCAGTGCGGGGACGATGGCCCCGGGCGGGCTGAGAAAATCCCAGTTGGGCGCCGCGATCCCGTACTGGGCGGCAAACGCCTTGAGCGCCTGCGGCGAATCCGCGGGCTGATTGAAACCGATGCTGACGACGTTGAACTGGCTGGAGCCGACGCTCTTTTGCAGGGCCTCGACGGCTTCTTGCAAGGCGCGGGTGGTGGCGGGACAGATCTGGAAGCAGCCGGTATAGATGAAGCTGACCAGCAGGGGCCTGCCCCGAAACGCGGACAGGGCCACCGGACGGCCCTGTCGATCCCGCAGGATATGTTCACCGATCTGCCGTCCGACCGCCGCCTGGCTAAGACGCAGGGCCTGCCCTGCGTCCAGGCCCGGACCGGCCGTGTCGGCGCGGCCCGGGGTCTGCCACATCCACAAGACCAGCCCCAGACCGCATGCCGCGATGCCGCGCCATGCGCGGTGAAACATCGAGCGGGAGGACATCGACCCACCGGCGCCCACGATCATCCCCGATGCGCCGCGCCTTAGCTCAGGCCCCACAACTGGCTCAGATATTTCCAGTTGACGAAGTAGTACAGCACGAAGGCCAGCAGGAACACCGAGGCCAGCACGAAGGTGCCGGGCGCCACGAAACCCGCCGAGCCGTAGGTCTGGGCTGCAGCCGTGGGCGCCGCGCGCTGGACCGGCGTGAAATGGGGACTGATCGCACCGGCATCGAGCCGCTTGCCGAACAGCAGAGAACCAAGCACCAGATAGACGAAGAGCGCGCCGCCGATGATGGCCACGACCCCGCCGATGCCCACCAGGCCCATCATCAGGTAGGCCGCGCCCGGCCATTCGTAGGCCAGGGCGTGGCCGTTGAAGGCCATGTCCCAGTGGCGGCGGGAGACCCCCAGCGTGCCGGCGCCCATCATCACGAGGCAGAAGAAGTACATCGCGAAGCCGAACAGGTAGGGCTGGATCCGCGCCAGGTCGGGCAAGATGATTTCACGCCGGAACAGCACCGGAATCAGGAAATAGGTCAGGCCCATGAAAGTCAGCGTGGAGCCGATGACGACGGTGGCGTGGAAGTGGCCGGGCACGTAGATGGTGTTGTGGATCAGCAGGTTGAGCTGCTCGGTCCCCATCATCACCCCCGAGATGCCGCCCAGGAAGCCGAAACCGATCAGCGAAATGAACACGCTGGAAAACACCGGATTGCCCCAGGGCGCCTTGCGCAGCCATTCGAACAGGCCCTTGTTGAAGCCCCGGGCGCGCTGCGCGACTTCCATGGCGCCGGGAATCGACAGGGCGTGGATCATCGAAGCCAGCACGGCGAAATACATGAAGTAGCTGGTGTTGACGATCTTCCATTCGGTGCTGACGCCCGGGTCGGCCAGGATATGGTGGGCGCTGGCAAGCTGCAGGAACAGGATGTACAGCAGGAAGGCGCCGCGGCTGACGCGCTCGGACATGGGCTTGGCGCCGAAGGCGATGGCCGCCACGGCGTACCAGATCGAGATGTGGGCCGCCACATTGATCTGCTGGGACGAGTGGCCCAGCGCCCACCAGATCACCCGATACACCAGCGGGTCGACGTTTTGCAGCAAGCCGATCGACATGAAGAAGGTCGGGATCAGGATGATGGCGCCGGACAGCAGCGTGAAGACCGCGATGATCGCCGCCGTCATCGCCCCGAACGTCACCAGGGGGACCGAGCCTTCGTAGGTCTTTTCCCGTTTGGCGACGACCATGGTGCCGAAGAACACGCCGCAGGCGATCAGCGCGCCGACGGCGAACACGATCAGGCCGAGATAGAACGACCAGTGCGCCATCATCGGCACATAGGAAGTCATCATCACGCTGGAATCGCCCCGGAACACGGCGATATTGTTGACCACGGCGCCGATGAGCATGAGCGCGTAGGCGAGCCAGGCGATCCTGGGGGCGGCGATACGGCAGCGCAACAGCGTCGAGGCGGCAAAGTACAGGACCGCGACCTCGAAGAAGATCATCCAGTAGATCAGCATGTCGAGGCCGTGCGCCGTCAGCACCATGTAGAAGGTGTCGGCGGGCAGCCAGTGCACGGCAGGCCAGCGGGTGAGCACCACGCCGATGGCCAGCAGCCCCCCGACGAGCAGCGCCACGATGGCCGTGACCGCATTGATCTTGATGAGTTTTTCCGCCTGATCCTCGAACTGCAGGCCCGAGCGCGGGCACGTGCGATAAGTGGTTTGGGTGGCCATGTCGATCCCTGTTTTACTTGACGTACAGGCGGCTCACCATCTCGTGGTGGCCGATGCCGCAATACTCATTGCACACGATGGAAAAGGTGCCGGATTCGGTCGGCGTGACCTTGATCACGTGCTCGTAGCCGGGCACCACCTGGATGTTCATGTTGACCGGCTGCAGCGAAAAGCCGTGGTTGTAGTCCATGGCCGTCAGGTGCAGCTTGTAGGTCTTGCCTTTTTCCAGTTCCAGGATCGGCCACCAGCTCCACAGCCGGGCGATCAGGTAGACGTCGGCGCCTTCGGGCGGCGCCACTACGGGGATCTTCTGTTCGGTTTCGGTGCGGACCGTCCATTTGTCCACGGCAGCCTGCGTCTGGGCCATGAACTTCACGGGATTGGTCTTGTAGGTCTCGGTCGCCAGGTTCTGTTTGCCGTAGACGTGCCAGAACACCATCATGAAGAACATGACCATGCACCAGATGAAGGCGATGACGATCCAGGTGGCTTCGAGGCGGTCGAGCGGGTGCTTCCACCACAGCCGTTCCGAGGGGGGCAGGATTGCGCTCATGGGGCTTCCTTATTTGGCTGCAGGAATGGTCAGAATGTCGATGAAGCCCCATAGGTTGTAGATGACCATGGGGATCATCACACCCAGGAACAGCAGTAGAAAGGGGCTGTCCAGCAGTTGCTGGATGAGCGGCACTTTTTCGTCCTCGTCATCATGGTGATCCATGCGTGTCTCCTCTTTTGAAATCTCCCGGGCTTTTTATTGGGGGATGGAATGGAAGCCCGGGCGCATCGATTTCAGAGTGTTTCAATTCTCCTGACCCGGAGCAGCCGACACCATGATCTGCATCAAGTCTGAAAAATGAGTGCGCGGTTTCCTGCAAATAGTCCGCCGGACCGACGCCAAAGGATGTGAAAATGCCGCACGGGCTCGTCCGGGATCCGGCACCCGTGACGTCGGCAACTCCACCCTTATCCGAGAAACCGCAGGCATGAGCGCATCCGCCCCCTTCCCCGACCGGTCCTCGCTCCGCGCAACACGCCGGCTGCGCATGTTGCGCGCCATGGCGTGGACCTGCGCCGCCCTGGTGCTGGTCATCATCGGCCTGAGCGCCCACATCCGCCTGACCCGGGCCGGAGCGGCCTGCGAGCCCCGGTCCCAGTGCCTCAGCCTGTCGTCCCAGGCGTCACGCGCGGATGCCGCCGTCGGTTCAGGGGAACCCGCACCGGCCGTGCGCACGGCGCACCGGGCGGCCGCCTCGGCGACCCTGCTGCTGGTGCTGGCCATGCTCGCGCTCACCCTGAGCGCGCAGCCCGCGCGATGCGCCGAACGCCGCCTGGTCCTCGGCCTGCTGGGTCTGACGCTGTGCCTCGCGGTGCTGGGACTCTGGGGGAGATCGTCGCTGCACCCGGCCGTGACGCTGGGCAATCTGCTCGGGGGCTTCGCCCTGTTCGCGCTCTGCACACGGCTGGCGCGGACCGCGACAGCCCCGGTCGGGATGACGGCCGGCGCCGCCACCGACGCGCCCGCGCGGCGCTGGGTCCGGCCCGCGATCCTGCTGGTCCTGGCCCAGATCGCCCTGGGCAGCCTGATGCGTGTGGACGCCGCCTGGCTGCACGCGGCGCACCGTGCTACAGGACTGGCCCTGGCGGCGCTGCTGCTGACGATATCCTGGCGGCTCTGGCGCCAGGGCGAACGCGCCCTGGCCGCCGCGCTGACGATCCTGCCCAGCCTGCTGGCGGCGCTGGGGCTGGCGCTGACGATGCCGGCCCCGCCGCCGGCGCTGATCCTGGCGCACAATCTCTGCGCCGCGCTGCTGCTCGCGGCACTGGCGAGCCTGCGGCGCTGAAGCGACCGCGGCCCCGTCACCGGGACTTGTGGTTCAATTCCAGTCATGCCCATCGCAGGCCGACGATCGGCCCATCATCGGCCTACCGGCCGGCTGAAATGACGACCGGCGTCACGCCCTTCACCGACACCACGCCATGCAATTCTTCGATACCGAGCAAACCCGCGCCCAGTTGAATTTCACCTCGCTGGTCCCCGCGTTGCGCCAGGCCTTCGCCGAAGGCGCCAGCGTGCCGCTGCGCCACACGCACCAGATCGAAAGCCAGGGCGTGCACGGCACCTGCCTGATCATGCCGGCCTGGAACCAGGCCGGCTATTTCGGGATCAAGACCATCAACATCTTCCCCGCCAACAGCCGGCGCGGCCTGCCCGGCCTGCACGCCACCTACGTGCTGTACGACGGGACGACCGGCGTGCCGCTGGCCCTCGTCGATGGCGACGAAGTCACGGCCCACCGCACGGCGGGCGCTGCGGCCCTGGGCGCCAGTTTCCTGGCCCGCAAGAACGCCGGCCGCCTGCTGCTGGTGGGCGCGGGCCGCATCGGCAAGCTGGTGCCCTACGGCATGCGCACGGTGCGCGACATCACCCACGTGGATGTCTGGAATCCCAATCAGGCTCGGGCCGATGCGCTGGTGGCCCAACTGAACGCGGACGGCTTCACCGCGCGCCGCGTCGACGACCTGGAACCCGCCGCCCGGCAGGCCGACATCATCAGTTGCGCGACGCTGTCCGAAGCCACGCTGATCCAGGGCCGGTGGCTGCAGCCCGGCACGCACCTGGACCTGATCGGCAGCTTTGCCCCCAGGATGAAAGAGACCGATGCGGACTGCTTCGCGGGCAAAGAAGTGTTCGTGGACACGGACGAAGCGGCGCTCAAATCCGGCGACCTGCTCGACGCCTTCGCCAGCGGCCGCTTCCGCAAAGAAGACATCCGCGCCAATCTGGAACAGCTCTGCCGGGGTCAGCATCCCGGCCGCCGTGACGATGAGGCCGTCACCGTATTCAAGGCGGTCGGGTCCGCGCTGGAAGACCTGACGGGCGCGGTCCTGGTGTACGAGGCGCTAGCGGGGCGGTAGCCCCCCACGCTGCGCAGCCTGACGGCTGCTTGCTGCCCCCCCAAGTGAACTGACCCCCAGAAGTTGGACGGTCACAGATTAGGCGGTCAAGGCCTGAGTTCGGTATTGCACCG